>SCRM01000007.1 GCA_004298045.1 Rhodanobacter sp.
CTCCTTGCCGGGGCGATGGCCGCAGCGCTTCTGGCCCACCTGGTCCTCGATGTGCACCGCGGCGACACCGATGCGCTCGAAATTCCGGATGGTGCGCGCAATGTTGAACGCGCCGCCCCAACCGGTATCGATGTCGACCAAGAGCGGCAGGCCGGTGGCTTCGACCACGCGCCGGGCGTCGGTGAGCACGTCCTCCATGGTGGAAATGCCCAGATCCGGCATGCCCAGCGAGTTGGCCGCCACCCCGCCGCCGGAGAGATACAGCGCCCGGTAGCCGACGCGCTTCGCCATCAGCCCGGCGTACGCGGTGATCGCCCCCACCACCTGCAACGGCCGCTCGGCCGCCACCGCCGCCCGGAAACGTGCGCCGGAAGATGTCGATTGCACGGTGTTTGCGCCTCTACGAACGCGGCCAGGGGCCTATGTGCCGTCAGAGCCGCGCGAGACGCAGCTCGGTCAAATGTTCGCGCACGAAATCCAGCCGGTCCTGGCCCCAGAAGATCTCGTCGCCCACGACGAACGTGGGGACGCCAAAGATATTGCGTTCCTGCGCCCGTGCCCAATTGGCCGTCAGGACGGCCAACCGCGCGGGGTCCTTGGCCGCGGCCAGCGTCGCCGCACGCTCCAGGCCGACCCGTTCGGCGACCGCACCCAGCACGTCGAGATCGCCGATGTCCCGACCGTCCGCCCACTCGGTGCGCATCACCTCGATCACATACTCGCGCAACACGCCGCGCTCCTGCGCCAGCAGCGAAACCGCTCCCGCGCTGGTCGGCTCGGTGGTCTTCGGCGGCGGCACATACGGTATGCCCATCCGCCGCGCGAACCGTCCGACATCCTGCCGGGCCAACGGCACCTTGAACTTCGCCCGCTCCGGCGGCGAGCGTCCATTCCACCCGCCCAGCGGACGCCACGCCAGCTCGACGCGAAAGTCGTCCAGCAGGTTGAACATGCGCTTGGAAGCCAGGTAGCAATACGGGCTGCGAAAATTGAAGAAGATTTCCAGCTGGACACTTTCCATCAAACCCACCTCAATCGATGGCTACGCACGATCGGCGGTACGCCGACCACCACTATCCGCCGGTGGCCGTCCCTGGCCACCAGGATGGCAATCACTCAGTTGCCGCCACCCGAATCCCGCATGTACTGCACCTGGAACATCCGCTCCGGGCTGAGCTTGGGATTGATCTGTCCCTCGAATTGCCCGGTGGTGCAGTGCTGCGACTCCAGATCGACCATCGAGAACGAGTCGTCGATCGGGATGCCCGAGCCCTTGTTGCCCGCAAGCTGATAATCCGGGTCGGTCTTGCCGATGATCCAGTTCTTCCACAGCGAGCCCTTGCGGTCGTAGATCAACGTCCGCGCCAGCGCACCGGTCTGTGCATCGACAAAGAAGATGCGCTTGCTGATCGGCGAACCGGAATCGACCGGCACTGCCTCCAGTTCATACACCTTGCGCAGCTGCCAGGTGATCTCCGGGAAGCACCCGCCCTGGCCGCCAAAGGCGACGAACTTGTATCCGTTCGACTGCGGAAACTCACTCGACAGCTTGAGCTCGTTGTGCCGATAGAGCGGAATGAGCACGTTCTTGGTGCCCTTGTAGGTCCACTTCATCGCCGCCACGCGATCGTTGTAGCCCTCGAAATCCTGGATCATCAAATCCGAACCGAGGAACGAGTCCGTGGTCTGCGCCGAAGGCAGACGCCGCACCCGACGCTGGAAGCCCAGATACAGGTACGTGTCATCCAGCTTGCGATCGTCGTCGTAACGCTGGATCAGCAACTGCGTATTGCGCACGTCGTCGGGGCTGTTGACCTTGAGGTAGATGCTGCGGAAGACGTTCGACGGATTCGGGGTAATGTCCGGAATCGGCGTATTTTCAAACCGGTGCTTGTAGTTGAGCGTGTGGTACTCGATGTTGATCACACGCTCCACCTTCCCGGACTTCATATCCTTGTATTGGAAAATGAACGGGTTGATCGTGCCGTTGTCGCCCCAGTTGAGGCCGCGCTGGAAGTTCCACGCAAGCTTCAGGCCCGCCGCCGGGTCCTTCAGCGAAGGCTCCTCCGGGAACGGCCGCCCCGCCACGTAGCCATCCAGCTGGCCGGTCTTGGCGTCGACCTTCACGTTCTTGTAGTCGGCCTTGGTCGCGTCGCGATAGCTTTTCGGCAACATTTCCGAGAACGTCGGCTTGGTTTGCACCTGGTACCAGCCATTCTTGATGACCAGATACATGCCGGGGTCGAGAATGTCCTTGTACTTCTCGACATTCTCCTTGTTGATCGTCACGCCGGGCGTATAGCCCGGGGACGTCGGCATGCCTTTCGCGTACGGATTGAACGAAGCATCGACCACGGCATCGCCGGTCGGGCTGTTGTTCTCGACAAATCCGGTGGACTGCCCGGCTGCGATGGCTGCAGCGGAGGGCACTGTCAGCAATGCCGCCAATGCCGTGGCAAGCGGTTTCTTTTTCATGATCTACCTCCAGAAATGATGGTCTGCAAAACGGTTCGGCAGCATCAGAAGCTGACCCGCAACTTGACGAACAACTGGTTCTCCTTGCCCGCGGTACCAAGCGGACCTGCCCGGAAGCGGCCAAGCGGCTCGATGCCACCCAGGCCATACGACCCATCGGTGAACGCCTGCATCGGGTTGGCGTTGGTGTAGGTCGTGAACGGCGCCCACGGATTGCACGAACGGCAATCGTCAAACCCGTAACGGCTCAGGTCGTTGTAGTGGAACAGCGCGCCGGCCGTCAGGTTGACGTGGTTGTTCACCAGCCAGTTGATGGAAGGTGAAACGGTGCCGGCGTGGGCCTTCCAGTCATGCGCAATGAGCAACTGCGGGCTCAGGCGGCCGTTCATGTAGGTCGGCTTCACCAACAGGGTGAACGTCAGGTTGTTCTTCCAGTCGGGGATGCCTTCCGGGCCCAGAGGGCCGTGCTTGCTCTGGTAGTCGTAGATGTGCTGGAAGAACACCTGCGCCGACACCAACGTGGCTTGTGCGCCGCTGATGAACGGGATGAAGCTCAGGCGGTCGATGCCGATGACCGAGCGGAACACCGGGTTCTTGGAATACAGCTGCGGCTGCAGCGTGTTGGCAAACTCTTCGCCGCGGGTGTACGCGCCCTCGAAGCGGATGGTCGACTTTGCCCAATCCCATTGGTAGTCCATCGAACCACCGAACAGGTTGACACGCGGAAAATGCATGTCAAACGCGATCAGATGCTCCACCGGAATCTGATTGAACGGCGGCGGCGAACCCGCATTGCCAGGCACCCCGGTGAAGGAGTTGATGGCCGCGGTGTTGATGCCGTGCAGGCTCGGCAACTGCGAACGGTAGGTCAGTGCATTCAGCGAGAACGACAGCGCACCGCCCGCCGAGACGCCTTCGAACTTCAACCCGACCGGCGAGTTGTTCAGCGTCCACTTTGGTAGAACCACGTTGCGAATGCCGATCTGGTGGGGGCCGAAGTCGGTGGCCGCGAACCCGGCACCACCGGCGTTTGGCGGCGTACCCGGCGGGATCGCCGCAAAGTTGGCTACCGTGCCACCGTTGTCCCACAGGTTCTTCATGCCGCGGAAGAAACAGCCCGCGTCCAGGATCGAGTTCGGGGTTCCGCACTGGCCCAGGTTGCTGGGGCGGAATTTTTCCATGTTCCAGACCAATTGCAGGTTGGAATCCTGGAACCACTTCGACGCCCCCATGCGGTATTCAACCGTGGTGATGAACATCGGAATGCGGGTGTCTTCGAGCTCGTCGTAGATGTTGTTGCGCGAGAAATCCACCGGGTTGATGACGTCGAGCACGCGGAACAGGTCGGTACGCCCCCAGATCACCTGCTGGCGCCCCACCTTGATGAACAGCGACTTGGTCGGCGACAGCGGCACGTCACCACTGACATACACCTCGCGCAGGAAATCAAACCGGTTGTTGAACTCCGGGAACTCCAGGTCGTGACGGCTGAGGTTGCCGTAGCCGCCGAAATTCACGCAACCACGCGGGTCGACATTGCATGGCCGCACCGGCACGCCAAATTCCACCCCGCCGCGGTTGACCGAATGCCAGCGCTGCCCCAGCACGATCATCCCCTGGTTGGGGTTGTAATTGGGTGCGCCGGGGTTGGTGGAGTTGATGCCGAACGCATTGCTCGGCGGCAAACCCAGCATCGTGGCCTCGTCGTGGTTCAAGCCACCACCGTGCGGCACAAACGGCTGCGCGAGATTGGTGAACGGACTGCCGACAAAAGCCTGGTACGCCGAGTTCTGCAATTGGATCGGGCCACCAGCCTCATTGCCGTATTCGCTGGCATTCATGCGGTACACGCCATCAAACGTGCCGCGCAGGGTGGCGTGAAACTTCCAGTGATCCGAAACCTGCTTGCCCAGCGACAATTGGAACGTATTGCGCATTTTCGACAAACCGGCGGTGTGTCCGGTGTAGTCCTCGCCACGGTACTGGGTATCGTTTTCGTAATATCCGTGGACGTCCCATCCCGATTGCGTATTTTGTGCCAGTACGTTCGGCGCCATTATCAGCAGCGGCGTACCGGCCAGTAGCAGCCATGCGCCGCGTTTCGCGACGGTGGATTTTTTGCTCATTGGTCTCCCCTCCAGGCGTGTTGGTTTGTTGCAGCTCAAGCGATTTCGGACTTGCCTACAGCGTCTTGTTGACCGGCGGCAAACATCGCGGGCTCGCAATATTCATCGTCGGCTGGAGCCTCCCAGCTGCTGGCGTGGGCATGGGTAACAAAGTGCGGCTTCAGAATCAGGCACCAGGCCGGCACGATGAACATGGCTGCGACCGCATTCAAAATGAGCATGAACGAAAGCAGCAGGGCGGCGTCGGACTGAAAACGCAGATCCGACATGAAGATCCACAGGGCAACGCCGGCCACGAGCGTGACGGCGGTAAAGCTCACGGCATATCCAGTGGTGCTGAATGCCTCGATCACCGCACGTTTGAGATCCGGCACGCGGGCCATCTCTTCGCGGATGCGGTCCATGAAGTACACCGCGTAGTCGATGCCCACCCCAACACCCACCGCGATCACCGGCACCACGTTGACGTCGATGCCGATGTCACGCCAGCCCATGTACGCATACGTCATGACCGTCGAGAACAGCATCGGGACGACCATCAGCACGCCGGCGTGGACCGAGCGGTAATACCCCATGACCAGCAGGAAGGCGATCAGCATCACCAGCGGCACGATCACCACGTTGTCGCGGTCGATCGCGCGGTTGGTCGCCGCGGTCACGCCGATCAGCCCACCGGCCAATTCCATCGACATGCCCGGCACGCTCGGCGCGATCCGGGCGATGCTGTCGCGCGCCTGCTTCATCGCGCGGTCCACGGTGACCGCGCGGTGGTCCTTGTAATAGAACACCACGTCGGCTTCATCGCTTGCCGGGTTGGCGTACTGCTTGAGCGCCCCCGGGATCGGGCTCGATGCCATGTAGGCAAACATCAACCCGCCGGCCTCGCGCGCGTCGCTCGGTATCTGCGCCCAGCGCGGATCGTTGTAGTGGGTCAACCGGTTGACCTGGCGCACGACCATCGGCAGCGCAGTGGTGCCGCCGGTATCCGGGTCGAGCATCATGTCGTTCTGCAGGCGCTCGATGGCGTGCAGGACCTTGGGATCCTTGATGCCGCCGGGCTGGTCAGTGCGCACCAGCACATGCAGCTCCTCGGAGCCGGGGAACGCGGTGTTGATGGCGGTGGTGGACAGGTTGTAGTCGTGGGTCCGCTGCAGCAAGGGCGAGCCGGGTTCCGAGTCGCCAATCTGGACATGGGAGGCGTAATAGGTACCCGCGCCAAACAACACCAGGACCAGCACCAGTATCGTCTGGGCGCCCGGGCGGTTGCCCCCGGTGCGCGCCATGAACTTGCCGAGGGCGGCGCGAATGCCGTGGTTCTTGTTTTGCGTCTTGCGTGGCGCCGGCAGAACTGTCAACGCCAACGGCACCATGAAGTGGACGGTGAAGATGACGGAAAACGCCCAGAACCCGGCCGACATGCCCAGCTTCTGGTCGAACGGCACCGTGGCCAATACCAGGGCCGCAATGCCCAGCGAGTCGACGATGATCGCGAGCGAGCCGGGCCGGAACAGGGCCTCCAGCGCGTTGCGCGCCGCCCGCTTGCCGTCGTGGACGACTTCGAATTCCTCGTAATAACGCGCCACCAACTGCACGCCATGCGACATGGCGCGCGCCGCAATGAGGAACGGGATCGGCATGGCCAGCGGTTCGAGGTTGAAGCCGAACATCGCCATGAAGCCCAGGCCCCAGATCGACGACAGGCTGATGCCGATCAGCGGCAGAAGCACGCCGTAAAAGCGGCGGAAATACAGGATCAGGAGGGCGGCCAAAAGCGCCACGGTGCCGAACAGGATCGCGATGATCTGGTTCAGATAGGTGTAGACGTAGCCGGTCAGCACCGGGTTGCCGGTGGCGTGGATGGCATAGCCGGGCGTGGCCAGGTCGGTACGCAACTTGATCAGCGCATCGATGAACGTGCGGTAGTCGACCTGGCCCTCGGTCAGCCGGGCACGGATCAGCGCCGACTTGAAGTCCGGCGATACCAGCATGCCGTACACCTGCGGGTTCTCGACTATCGCGGCCTCCAACTGCTGCAGGGCAGCCTTGCTGGTGGGCGGATTGTGCGGGTCGAAATACGGCGTGGAGACGATGCTGCCGTCGGAAGCAAGGTGGGTGGAACGTACCGTGCGGTGGGCAAGGCTGGACACCTGGTTGTGGTCGACAAACGGCAGACTGTCCACGCCCTGCGTTGCCCGGTAGATCAGGTCCAGCGCCTTGGCGTTGAAGATCGTGTCGCGCTCGGCATGGATCTCCACGACCATTTGATTGGCGCCACCGAAATTGTCCTTGATCCGGTTGTAGGTCTGGATATAGGCACTGTCCTGCGGCAACAGATCATTGAAATCCGTGTACATGCGCAGCTTCGGCAAGAAAGCGGCAAACACGACGGTGATGAGAAAAATGATGCCCAGTACGGTTTTGGGATTGGCAAACAACCACTGTTCACCGCGCACCAGGGCACCGGTAATGACATTGCGTAGCTTATGCATGATGTCAACCTTCAATCAGCGTTTCGGCGGGTGCCGAACTGAATCAATTGCGAGCCACCTGCGACCATGGCACCACCGGATGGAATGACCGCAACCGCGCTCAATTCACCGGCACTCGCGTTATTGACCTGGCGCGCTGCCCAGTTGTCTCCGACCAGGGTGATGGATTTACCGTCGGCGCCAACTCCATAGGCCTTTTCGGCATGGCCGCCAAACGCGTAAATGCTGGCCTTTACCGGGTTGTCACTTGCCACCCACGTCCGGCCGCCATCCGTGGTGGTAAACATCGCCCCTGCCACTCCGCTCACCCAGCCACGGTCCCGGTTCGAGAAGTACATGGCATAGGGATAAAAATCAGCCGGTAGCGGGCTGGCCTTGGTCCAGGTCTTGCCGCCATCAACGGTGTTCAGCACGGTGCCGAATTCCCCGCCGATAATCCCGTGCTCAGGGTCGAAGAAATGCACCGTGCTCAGGATCGCGTCCTCGCCCAAGGTCGTCGACACCCAGGTCTTGCCGTGATCCCCGCTCATCGCGATGTCGGTGTGGCTGCCGACCACCCACAACCGCCCGGCACCGTCGCAGGTCATGGCAACCGGGGTGATCTTTCCCGGGATGGGGCGGGCCGCCCATTGGCCATCGACCTGGACCCAGACCTTGCGGTAGAAATCGAGGGCCACCGGCACGTCGCCCGGGCAGGCGGTGGCGCCGATTATGGAAGCCGGTGGTGCGAGGGTTGCGCGGGTCCAGTTGCGCCCGCCGTCGCGGCTGCTCAGCATGACGCCGCCAAGCGTGCCCGCCACCAGTTCTTCGCTGGTGGCCGCCACCGCATCGAAGCGATCGGTCCGGCGTGCGCCATCGGGCGCGACGGCCGCCGCGGCCCCGGTGGTTCCCTGATCGGCGGCACACCCGCTCACGGCCGCTGCAAGCGCCGCGCCCATGAGTAGCCCGTATGCGTATCGCCTGTCGACAAGTTGCATGATCCCCTCGCTCCGCCATGCGCGCATGGCAGCGTCAGTTGTTGCTTCGATGTGGCGGCCGGGTGAAGCAGCACCGCGCTGCCTCACCCGTCAGCTCACGCGTCGGTACCGGTTTTCAGGACACCGCGCTCTTTGGCGAGCCGGTAGGCGGTGCCTTCGATCATGTCTTCCTGACCGCCAACCATGCCGCGCCGCCCCATTTCCAACAGGATCTCGCGCGCCGGCACGCCGTACTTCTCCGAGGCCCGCCACGCAAAGCCGAGGAACGAGCCGTACACGCCGGCATAGCCCAGCGTCAGCGCGTCACGCCCGATCTTCTGCGGTGTCTTCTTCATCGGCCGCACCAGATCCTCGGCCACGTCCTGGATCGCAAACATGTCGACCCCGGTCTCGATCCCCATCAAGGCGCAGACCGTCACGAACACCTCGGTCTGGGTATTGCCGGCACCCGCGCCCAGCCCGGCGCACGAGGTATCGACGCGATTGACCCCCGCCTCCACCGCCGCGACGCTGTTGGCCACGCCCATCGACAGATTGTTGTGGCCGTGGAAACCAAGCTCGGTTTCCGGACGCAGCGCAGCGCGCAGCGCGTGGATCTTTTCGGTCACCTGGGCCGGCAGCATGTGGCCGGCGGAGTCGGTCATGTAGATGCAGTTGGCGCCGTAGCCTTCCATCAGCTTGGCCTGGGAAACTAGACCCTCGACGGAATTCATGTGGCTCATCATCAGGAAACCGACGGTATCCATGCCGAGCTTGCGCGCTTCGGTGATGTGTTCCTGCGCCACGTCTGCTTCGGTGCAATGGGTGGCGATGTAGATGCTGCGCACGCCCACGTCGTAGGCCATCTTCAGGTGATCGACCGTGCCGATGCCGGGCAGCAGCAGGGCCGACACCTTGGCGTGCTTCATCAGCGGCAGCACCGCCGAGAGGTACTCCTCGTCGGTATGCCGGCCGAAGCCGTAGTTGACCGAGCCGCCGCCTAGGCCTTCGCCGTGGGTCACCTGCAACAGCGGAATGCCGGCGCGATCCAGCCCGGTGGCAACGGAGGTCATCTGCTCCAGCGTCATCTGGTGGCGCAGGGGATGCATGCCGTCACGCAGGGTGACGTCGTGCACAACGATGTGCTTCTTCTCAGTGCTCATGTGCTTGGCCCTATGCGACTTTCAGCTTCAACGTGCCATCGAGAATGCGTTCGGCGAAGTTTTCCGCCGTGCGAGTGGCCGCCGAAGTCATGATGTCGAGGTTGCCGGAATACTTCGGCAGGAAATCGCCAAGGCCTTCGACCTCGATGTAGACCGAGACGCGATTGCCATCGAAGATCGGGCCCTGGACGATGCGGTAGCCGGGCACGTACTGCTGCACCTCGGCCACCATCTTCTGGATCGACTCGGTAATCGCCTTCTGGTCAGGCGCTTCCGCGGTCAGGCAATACACCGTGTCGCGCATCATCAGCGGCGGCTTCGCCGGGTTCAGAATGATGATGGCCTTGCCCTTCTGCGCGCCGCCGACGCGTTCCACCGCGCGGGCGGTGGTGACCGTGAACTCGTCGATGTTGAGGCGCGTGCCGGGGCCGGCCGAGCGCGAGGAGACGGTTGCCACGATTTCGCCGTAGGCCACCTTCTGCACGCGCGAGATCGCCGCCACCACCGGCACCGTCGCCTGGCCGCCGCAGGTGACCATGTTGACGTTCATTTCCTGCTGGCTGGTGTGCTGCTGCAGGTTGATCGGCGGCACGCAGTACGGGCCGATCGCCGCCGGCGTGAGGTCGATCATCATCACGCCGAGCGCGGTGAGCTTGTCCGAATTGGCCTTGTGCGCGGCGGCGCTGGTGGCATCGAACGCGATCTGCACGCCGTCCTCGATGACGTGCGGCAGCATGCCGTCGACGCCGTCGGCGGTGGTCTTCAGGCCGAACTCGCGCGCCCGCGCAAGGCCCTCCGAAGCGGCCACCACACCCACCATCCACACCGGCTCCAGCACCTTGGAGCGGCGCAGTTTGTACAACAGGTCGGTGCCGATGTTGCCGGGGCCGATGATGGCGCACTTGATCTTGTTCATTCTCGGGTTCCTGTACTGGTCTCAGACAAAACGCATCGACGTGCTGCCAAGGTTCTGGAAGCGCACGTGGATCGCATCTCCCGCCGCAACCGGAATCGCTTCCGTCGCGCCGCCGCTCATGACGTAGGTGCCGGCCGGAATCTCCTGGCCGCGCCGGGCAAGGTGATTGGCCAGCTCCGCGACCGCGGTGGCCGGATGACCAAGCACCGCAGCGCCTGCCGCCATCGCGACGATCTCGCCGTTCTTCTCCATCACCAGGCCGAGCGTGCGCAGGTCGAGGCCTTCGACGTCGGCCGCGACATCGCCGACGACGAAGCGGCTGGCCGAAGTGTTGTCGGCGATCACGCTGGCGAGGTCGAAGCGGAAATTCTCGTAACGCGAGTCGATGATCTCGACCGCCGCCACCACGAAGTCGGTGGCGGCGAGCACCGCGCCGACGTGGCAGCCGGGGCCGCGCAGCGGCTGCTTCAGCACGAAGGCGATTTCCGCTTCCACCTTCGGGTGAATGAGTTCGGCCATGCGGATCTCGCTGCCGTTGGCCGCGCTCATGTAGTCGAACAGCAGGCCGAAACACGGTGTCTCCACGCCCATCTGCTTCATCTTGGCGCGCGAGGTCAGCCCGGCCTTGAGCCCGACGACGCGCGAACCGCGGGCTTCCTTGCGCGCACGGATGGACGCCTGGATGGCGTAGGCGTCATCCCAATCCAGGTGCGGGTGGGCATCGGTGATCTTCGCCACCGCGCGCGCCTCGCGCTCGGCGTCTTCCAGATGCGCCGCCAATTGTTGAATGGTCTTTTCGTCAAGCGTCATGGTGGCGACCCTCAGGCAAAGCGCACGGAGCAGCTGCCGAGACCGCCGACGCTGCAGTGGAAGGAGTCGCCTGCCGTCACCGGCATCAGCGGCGATTGCGATCCGGACAGGATCACTTCGCCCGCCTTGAACGGGATGCCAAGCGCGCCGAGCGTGTTCGCCAGCCACACCACGGAATTGACCGGCGAGCCCTGCACCGCGGCGCCGGCGGCGGTGGAAACGATCTCGCCGTTCTTCTCGACCACCATGCCGGCGACCGCGAGATCCAGGCCGCGCAGCGAGCGCGGCGTGCCGCCGAGCACGAACACGCCGCAGGAGGCGTTGTCGGCGACCGTGTCCTGGATCTTGATTTTCCAGTCCTGGATGCGCGAATCGACAATCTCGAAACACGGCAGGACGTAATCCGTCGCGCGCAGCACGTCGGCCGCGGTGATGCCCGGCCCATTCAGATCGCGCTTCAGGATGAACGCCACTTCGGCTTCAGCACGCGGCGCGATCAGCCTGTCCGTGTCGATCGCTTCGCCTTCGCTGCACACCATGCTGGAAAGCAGTTGGCCGAAATCGGGCTGGTACACCTTCAGCATGTTCTGCACGGCTTTCGAGGTGACGCCGATCTTCTTGCCGACGACCCGATCACCCGCGCCGATCCGCCGCTGGTTCATGCGCAACTGGATGGCGTACGCATCCTCGATGGTGATGTCGGCGACGCGCTCGGTCAGCGGCGCCACGGCGCGGCGCGCCACCAGCGCATCGAACAATTCATCGCCATAACGGCGGATATCGCCTGCTTCCAGGGTCATGGTCTCAGGCCGCCTCGTCGAGGAAATCGGTCACCAGCCGTGCAAACCGCGCCGCGTGCTCGATCTGGGTCCAGTGCCCGCACTTGCCGAACACGTGGAGCTGGGCATTCGGGATCCAGTTGGCCAGGGTCAGCGACGTCGCCACTGGCAATACCTGGTCCTCGCGACCGTGGATCACCAGCGTTTCGTGCGGCAGCGCGCGGATGTCCGCTTCCGGCGTGCACAGGGCATCCACGCCGTTCTGGCGCGGCGCCGGAAACATCACCGAGAACGACTCCTGGAAACCCGGCTGGATGCTGGCGCGATAGCGCAGCTCGGCCAGCTCGTCGGTGACCAGCGTGCGGTCGTAGGCGAACAGATCCATCATCTTGCGCATGTTCTGGAACGAGGGCTCATAACCCCAGACCTGGTCCAGCCCCGGCGTGAGCTTGAACGGCACGCCGGCCGCGCCCATCAGCACCAGCCGGCGCACGCGCTCGGGGTGGCGCACGGCCAGCGCGAGCGACAACGCGCCGCCGAAGGAATTGCCGATCAGATCCACCTTGGACAACTTCAGCGCATCCATCACGCCCAGCGCGTGGGTGACCCAGTTGTCCATCGTGTAGTGGTAGCCGGCCGGGCGGTCGGTGAAACCGAAGCCGACCATGTCCGGCGCAATGACCCGCCGCTTTTTCGCGAACGTCGGCATCACCGGCCGCCAATTGGCGAACGCGCTCACGCCCGGACCGGAACCGTGGATCAGGAACAGCGGAATGCCCGAGGCACTGCTGTTTAGGTCGTGGTAGTTCGTGCGAATGCCCGCGGCGACAATGTTCTTGCCGATCTCGGGGTTGTCTTGCGTGCTCATGTTCAATGTCCTTGCGATGACGGCTCAGGCGTACTTGATGCAGACGTTGCGCAGCTCGGTATAGAACTCGAGCGAATGCACGCCACCCTCGCGGCCAATGCCGCTCTGCTTGCTGCCGCCAAACGGGGTGCGCAGGTCGCGCAGGAACCAGCTGTTGATCCAGGCAATGCCCACGTCGATGCCGGCGGCGACGCGATGCGCGCGCCCGAGGTTGCCGGTCCACACCGTCGTGCACAGGCCGTACGGCGTGTCGTTGGCGAGCGCCACCGCCTCTTCCTCGCGGTCGAACGGCGCGATGTGGCAGCACGGCCCGAAGATTTCCTCGCGGATGACCGGCGAGGTTTCCGGCAGCCCGGTCCAGATCGTCGGTTGGACCCACGAGCCGGCCTGCAGCGCGTGCGGCATCTCGGGCACGCCGCCGCCGGTGACGACGGTGGCGCCCTCGTCCTTGGCCTTGGCGTAGTAGCCGAGCACCTTGCGCCGATGCTCCTGCGAGATCAGCGGACCGATGCCGGTCGCCTTCTCGCCGGGCAGCCCCGGCTTCAGGGCCTCGGCCTTGTCCTTCAGCGCCGCCACGAAGCGGTCGAAGATCGGGCGCTCGACGTAGACGCGCTCCGTGCCCAGGCATACCTGTCCGCAGTTGGCGAACGCGGCGCGCGAGATGCCCTCCACCGCCGCGTCGAAATCCGCATCGGCAAACACGATGCCGGCGTTCTTGCCGCCCAGCTCGAACGACACCGGGCGCAGTCCGCGCGAAGCGGCGCCCATGATCGCCTCGCCGGTGCGGGTCTCGCCGGTGAAGGTGATCGCGTCGATGTCGGGGTGCGCGGTGAGGAACTCGCCGGCGGAGTCCGGGCCGAGGCCGTGCACGACGTTGTAGACGCCCTTGGGGATGCCGACCGCATTCATCACTTCGCCCAGCAGCGTCGCAGTGGCCGGCGTCTCCTCGGAGGGCTTCACCACCACGGCATTGCCGCAGGCCAGCGCCGGGCCGACCTTCCAGGTCATCAGCAGCAGCGGCAGGTTCCACGGGCAGACGACCGCCACCACGCCGCGCGGCTTGCGCAGCGCATAGTTCAGCACCGCGCCGCCATCCGGCGTGCTCATCTGGAACGTCTCCGTGGGGACGTTCTTGATCACGTCGGCGAAGATCTTGAAGTTGGCGGCGCCGCGCGGGATGTCGATGTGCGAGGCCAGCGACACCGGCTTGCCGGTATCCGCCACTTCGGCGGCGAGGAAATCGTCGAACCGGCGGTTGATCTCGTCCGCCACCTTGTACAAGAGCTCGACGCGCTGCGTGATCGGCATCTGCCCCCACGGCCCCTTCATGGCCGCGCGCGCCGCGGCCACGGCCGCATCCACCTCGGGCCGGCCGCCTTCGCAGACCGTGCCGATCAGCGAGCCGTCCACCGGGTTGCGATCCTCGAACGTCTTGCCGCTCGCGGATGCCACGAATTCGCCATTGATGAAATGCAGGAACTTTTTCATGGATAAACTCTGCGTTTGCCGTGTATCGGACAAAATCGAACTCACTCCGCCGCGTCAGACAATCCCGCCGCGGCGATCCCCGCCCGCGCGCACTCGGCGTCCTGCTCCGCGGACCCGCCGGAAACCCCGATGCCGCCGACGCGCTCCAGGCCGGCATACATCGGCACGCCACCACCGAACGTCACCAGGCGCGGACGCTGCGGCATGCCGGTACGCAGCGCTGGATCGGCATTGAGCAGCGCGGGCCAGCGTTCGGTGGGAAAACCAAAACCGGCGGCGGTGTAGGCCTTGTCGATCGCGATATCGATGGAATGCAGGAACGCACCTGGCATGCGCAGGAATGCCACCAACACCCCGGCCTCGTCCGTGACGGCCGCGTTGACGCGGATGCCAAGGTTTTTGGCATGCTCCAACGCGGCCGCCGTTGCCGCTTGCGCGGCTTCGACGGTGACACTGGCGTGGTGGTGTATGGCGTTCATTCCCGGCACCCGATCATGTGTAAACGTTGATGAACGACTCGGTCAGTTCGCGGGTGTGATAGAAAATGCTGCGCCCGAGGTTTTCTTCGGTCCAAGTGGTAACCGGACGATCACGCTGGGCCTGATAACCCAGCCCGGCAAAGGTTTCGTTGCGGTTGCCCGAGGGGTCGAAGAAATAAATCGTCTCGCCGCGGGTGAGGCCATGCCGCGTCGGCGCCACGTCGATCCGTACCCGGTTCTTGGCCATGATGTCGCCGGCCTTGAGGATGTCGTGCCAGGAGTCGAGGAAGAACGACAGGTGATGCAGCCCGGACGTGGGCGCGCCGACCAGCGCGAGGTCGTGCGGCTTGCTCGACAACGAGAGGAACGAGGCCAGCTGGATGGACCCATTCGGCCCGACCATCACCTGCTCGGTCTGGAAGAAGTTCAGGACTTCCTTCAGGAACTTGGTGTTGTCGACCACGGTGTTGACACCCTTTTCCGGATCGAAGCGGCACATCAGGAGGCAGTGGTCGAGCCAGTGCGCACCGGCGCCCTTGATGCTGTCGGGCCACGGATCGGGATCGATCGAGCCGACATCGGTGCCAACACACTCCTTCTCGGCAAACAGGCGCATTTCGTGCCCGCTCGGCAGGGTGAACTGCAGCATGCGACCGCACGCCGGCAGGGTGCCGGCCGGCAACTCGGCCACGGCGAAACCGTAGTCCTTGATCTTCTGCTTGAGGACGTCGAGTTCGGCGTCCTTTTCGACCTTGTAGGCGACATGGTTCATGCCGGCGCGATCGGACGGCGTCAAAACCACGGAATACTTGTCCCACTCATCCCAGCACTTCAGGTACTGATTGCCATCGGCATCCGTGTGGGTAACGCGCATGCCGAGCACATTGGTGTAGTGCTTGAGCGCCGCTTCCATGTCCATGACGCGGACGCTGATGTGACCAATCCTCATTACTGCCATTTCGCTCTCCTCATCATCGAGCTGATTCGGACGTTGTGGCGTTCCCGCCACCAACGACGCTACGCATTACGTTGCGACGCACACGGCCGACGACATCCAAGGTCACGTCGGTGTCGGGTGCAGTACGGCAAGCCAGGGTGTAGCCGGCCGCCTCCTCTTCCACGCTTACATGGGCACGGCTGATCACGCCGATCCGGTGCACCTGGCCACAGGTCACATGCACCTTGCACACCCCACAACCACCGTTGGTGCAGCCGGCCGGGATGCCCTTGCGGCCAAGCCGCAACATGCCGTGCAGCAAGCTCTCGTCATGCCGGCACGGGTACTGCTCGCCCGTGCAGGCCAACGTGACGCTGGACGTTGCCGGCATCGCGATCGCCTGCCCCGCCATGGGCAGGCTTGCCGGCGCTGGGTTTTGAACCGTGTCGTGAGCGTGCATGGCTGCTTCCTACAAGGTCCGGAACAGCGGGCTGCGCCGCGCCGCCGCCGTGGCGTCGGCGGCAGACAGGAACTTTTCGGTAAAGATGTCGTGCTCGAACAGCCGCCCCTGCATCAGCGTCGCAATGCACGCCTCGATCATCGGCGGCGGGCCGCACAGGTAGGCTTGATTGCCGCGGAAATCCGCCGTCGCCCCGTTGTCGTGGCTGAAGCGGCGCTTGAGCTCCTCGTGCACGAACCCGCGCGCGCCGGTCCACGGATCGTCAGCGGTGAGGTTCGACAGCACCGGGATGTAATGGAATTGTGGGTGCTGCTGCGCGAGCTCCTCGAAATGGCTGGCGAAGTACAACTCGGTCCGGTCCCGCGCGCCCTGGAACAGCCAGATCTCGTGCGGGTAGTCTTCGGCAAGCAGGTCGGCCAGCATGGATTTGGGGCTCGAAAGGCCCGAGCCGCCAGCCAGCAGGATCACCGGCCGCTGGGCCGACTTGCGCACAAAGAACCGCCCCATCGGGGTCGTCATGTGCAACCGGTCGCCCACCTTCAGGTGCTCGTGCAGCCAACCCGTGGCGACGCCGTCGCGCACGCGGCGCACATGCAGCTCCAGCAACTCGTCATCCGGCCCATTGGCCATGGAGAACGCGCGCGGCCCCTCGATGCCCGGCAGATACAGGTTGAGGTACTGGCCGGCCTGGAACTCCACCGGGCGGTCGGGACGCAGCCAGATGCCCTTGATCGTCGGCGTCAGATCCTCCAGCCGCACCACCTCGCCCTGGCGATCTTCCAGCGGCAGGTAGAGCGCGTCCGGGTCCTCGTCAACGTCGGCCTCGATCACCGCGTCGTCGTGCAGGGTGGCCACACAGGCAAGCGCATAGCCCTCGGCGCGCTCGAAATCCATCAATGCGAACGGGCTCGCATTGCCATGCTCGACTTCACCCTGGGCGACCTGCACCTTGCAGGTGCCGCACAACCCGTGGCAACACGCATGCGGGAGCCAGACGCCACGGCGCAGGCAGGCGTCGAGCATGGTCTGTCCTTCTTCCACCTCGACCGCTTGCCCCAACGGTTCAATTGTCAGCCGGTACCCCATTGCCCTGTCTCCTCACGTCCCACTGCCGCCAATACCGGTCAACCCGGGGGTGCTGAACTGCACCAGCGACTTGTGCACCAGACCGTTCTCGGCGAGGGTCTTGGACGGATTGGGCTTCCAGTCTTCCTGTTCATGGAACCAGTGCACCTTGTTCCACTTGATCTTTGCGAAATCGGGGTGCGAGCCATACAGGCCGGGCAATACCTCGTCGCGCAACGCAGCGAACGGCATGGTTGGCGGCACCGGAATGCAGATCGGCGAACAAAACATCGCGTGGTTCTGCCAGTACACGAACAGCAGGCGATTGCCGTGGAAGTTTTCCTCGGCATCCCGCGGCGTACCCTCGTAATCGGGCGAAAGCGCACGAATGGTCATTTCAGATTTCTCCGGTCTTAGGCTGAATCACTGGTCGCGGCGTTACGCTTCGCTACCGGCATCGGCATGCGTCCAGCGGTTCCAATTGGCGCGATCCTCGGACTGGGCAAAGTCGCCGCTGTCGGCCGGTTCGACGTGACACCAATTGACCACATCGGAAAGGCTGCTGCCGCCGCAGTTCCCCTGGAAGATCTGATTCACTGGCAAATAAGCCTGCACATACTTTTCCGGCTCGTAGTCGAACACGTCCTTGCAGCCGTCCGAGCAGAAGTGGTACTTCGTACCGCGATACACGCTTTCACGGGACACGACACGGGTCGGATCGCTGCCCACATCGGTAAACAGCATGGGAATCTGGCAGGTCTGGCACAGCATCGGCAGGCCCGGGTTGAACCAGCGCTTGTCCTGCTTGGCCAGCGAATCCCAATACTCGAACCGCGGGCGGTAATACTTGTCGAAGGTGTCCGGATACTTGGCGGACAGCCAATCCATTTCGTGCGGCTCCGGGATCCACGTATGCATCGCGGTGGCATGCGTGTAGTTGTAGAACGTCGCCCAGGTCTGGTGCGACAGATGGCCTTTTTCCTTGCTCGCCACTTCGTGGTACTTCGGCAGGCGGATGCCGTAGCGGGCAAGGTCTTCAAACAGCGCACCGCCGTTCTTTTCGAAGTAGATTTCCCACGCCTCCGACCAGGACATCACGCGTTTCGGCAGCATGTAATCCATCATCATCGCCACCAGCGCCAGCAGGCGATAACCGCGCCAGAACCACTTGTCGATCCAGTGCTGCACGATCGGCAGGTTGTCCGGGTCCTGCTCGAGCAGGAACTTGACGATCTCCAGGCCCAGCGTCATGTGCCGCGACTCATCCGACTGCGCGGAGAAGCCGAACGTCACGGTCGCCATGTCGCCATTGAACGCGGCGCCGGACATGAACGGCATGAACAGCAGATTGGTCAGCACGTATTCGAAACCGAAGGAAATGGCGGTGACGAATTCGAATGGGCCAGCCGACATCGCATCTTCGAAGAACGACTTGGGCACCGACAGGTACCACAGCCGGTCGAACATGTACGAGTTTTCGTGCAGACCGGAGAAGAACTTGTTGTAGTGGCTGATCGTGTGGATCTGGGTCTGCGCATGCCGCAGCTCGTCGATCGCCTGCATCTGGCAAGCCACGCGGGCACCCACGCCACGCAGGTTCCGGCCGGCCAAGGCATAACCGCGACTGGCCGCGTACTCAAGCGGCGACACACCCTGGAAAAACAGCTTCAACGCATTGATGTAGCGCGCGTCGGTCACATTGAACTGAGCGTTGTTTTGCTGGAACGCGTCGATAATGGCGTACAGCTTGCGTTCCTTCTCGCCCTGAAACTTCCAGTACGCATCCATGGTCAGGCGGAACGGGTCCTGCCAGCCTTCCCAGTTGTGGATCTTGATTCCCTCGAACTGGTCATAAGGAAACACCTTGTCCATCGGCTGGTAAGTGGTTTCCCACCCCAGGTCGCCGGTCATGAGGTTGTAGCGTTCCTTCAGGCTCAACTTGCGCGGTGCCGCCTTGCGGCTGGCTGCATTCGTGGCTTGGACGTCGAAAGCGGGTTTGTTCATGACATTCACTTCGCTGCGGATATCGGATGGAGTGCGAATCAACCGCGCACCAGACAGAACTCGTCGTCGCTTTCGTCGATGTTTCCCGAAAGCGAGATCAGGCTGAGTTGCAACTCGCGCAGATCCCAATCGCGCCCCAGCCGCTCGCTGACGGATTCGCGCCGCACGACCAGGCGCCCGGGGGCGTCGATCTTCACCATTGCCGGGTAGTCGATGCGCGTGGCCGCCGGGTTGTCGGCAAGGATGGCGTCGATGATGGAGCGCGCCTCGTCGGTGGCTTGCAGCGCAATGAAGACATTGTTGTTGGCGCTCATGCCGTCACCTCTTGCCTGGTGGCCGCCGCGGGCAGGTCAAGTGCGATGCCTGCGCGCTGGGCGCGGGTGGTGAGTTCGGCGGCGGCATTGGCCACGACCTCCTCGGCCTGGTCGCCGAAGGCGGCATCCGCCCACGGGCGGAGGGCCGTCACCAGCTTGGGCAACCAATGCTCGATCCAGCCCTTGAGCAGGGACGCGTTGGCCTCCGATTCGGCGACCGCGATGCGCAGGCTCGCATCCACCCAGCGCACGTTTTCCTCGTACCAGGTGCGGGCAAACTCGGTGGCCAGCGCGTAGCCGCTTGCGGCCTGCGGGAGCAGGGTCTGATCCAGACCGGTCATGGCGGTCGGGTAGACCAGGCCATCGAACAGGAAATCCTGCGCAAGCAGCACTTCGAACCAGTCGGCGGTGACGAACAGCTCTTCCATGCACTCGCGGATACCTTGCCAGCACGGGTCGTGGAGCCAGCCCTCGCGGGCCCGGTCGAGCACGCCGGTGGCGTTGCCGTCGAGCAGCAGGCCGATGCGCGTCACGTATTGCGCCAGGCCGAGGCGATCCATCGTCTGGTACTGCGCGGCCTGGGTAATCGCCGCGCCGTAGCCATAGGCCACCGAGAAGCAATTGTTCATGTTGGCGCCCCATTCGTAGTGACGCATGGGCACCAGGAACCGGGCAAGGCGCGCACGATCCTCTTCGCCGGCGTTGCGCAACATGCCGCGGCGGTCGATGAACTCGAAATTGTTTTCCTGCACGTCCTGCTGGCGCGCCCGGGTCTGCACGTACACGCCGTAGTAGTAATGACGCGGATCGCGGAACGCGTACCAGTCCTGCATCACGATGGCGGTGCGGCGCGCGTCGTAGAGCTCGTACTGGGGCTGCCACAGCGGCCGGTAGTGGAAGTTCACCGTCGGCTGCAGGTCAAACGTCGCTTCCTGGTACCGCGTGGCGGGCACGTCGCCGCCGAACCGACGCGCGAGGTGCGAGAAGGTCTGGCGAATCGGTCGAATGCCGCTGGTCTTGATGTCGACCTGCATTGCAAGGCTCCTGTGGTTGATTGCCGCCGGGGTTGGAGAAAATTGCTCAGCGCACCGTGCCGGGCACGCCGTATCGCCACTTCATCCGTTCGGCGTCCGCCGCGTTGGCTTCCGGCTCCGACAGGAACCGGCTGTGATGGCGCGTGCAAAACTCGCGAAACTGCTCCGGACTGAGCACCAGTTCCACGGTCAGATCCGGGTCGTCCATGGAGAACTCGAAGCGCACAAACCGTCGATCGATGTCGCCCAGCACCCGGACCGTCGTCCCCTGCCGGCCGGATACCACCTGACGTGATGGATTCATCGGATGTACTCGTTGGCGTCATCGAAAAGGTGTTGCGAGGGGCTATCAGCAATGCCCGTGCCAACTATGAGGAATGGCTTCACGACAGGCTTTGCATTTGATTTGGCTCAAATTCGCCTTGCCGCAGGTTGAGCAAATGGTGAATTGCTGCACCGCAGCTTGACCATTTGATGATGCGGCGATGCAGTAGAGGCGTTCGACACGTCCGCTGAACGCTCCGTGAGCACGACTGGCGTAACGCGCGCCCTGTATTCCACCCATGGAGCTGCCCCCGATGCCCGCCGCCATGCCATCAAGCAGCGATCTGCTCTCCTCGCTGCGGTCCATGATCCGTTTCGACTCGGAGAAGGGGCTGATCTGGCTCGACCAGAGCCGGATGCTGCTGTTGCATACCGGCGCCTTCGGCGCCCTGCGTCACGAGCTCTTCGAAAGCCTGGGCGACGAGCACGCCCGTGGGTTGCTGTTGCGCATGGGTTTTGCCTCCGGTCAGCGCGACGCCCAGCTGGCGCGCAAGCTGCTGCCGCAGGTGGCAGACCAGGATGAAAGCTTCAACACCGGCCCGCTCCTGCACTCGCTGGAAGGCGTGGTGAAGGTCGTTACGGTCAAGCAGGATCTGGACATCCAGCGCGGTCGGTTCTACGGCGAATATCTCTGGCAGAACTCGTGGGAGTGCGAGTCACACGTGCGCGAATCCGGGTATTCGGACTCGCCGGAGTGCTGGTCGCAGATCGGCTACGCGTCGGGCTACACCAGCGCATTCATGAACCGGTTCATCGCGTTCAAGGAAGTGGAATGCACGGCGCAGGGCGACTCGTGCTGCCGCATCATCGGCAAACCGGCGGAGGAATGGAATGACCCGGATTATCTCGAATATTTTCGCCCCGATTCGATCGCGCACGAACTGCTCGATCTGAAAATGGAAGTGGAGCATCTGCGTTCGTCCCTGGCGCGCCCGCAATACGACGGCCCCTTGATCGGCGCATCGATTGGTTTCCTGGATGCCATGGCATTGCTGCACAACGCGGCGCCAAGCCAGATCAGCGTCCTCCTGCTCGGCGAGACCGGCGTCGGCAAGGAAGTTTTTGCGCACTGGCTGCACGACAACGGGACGCGCTCGCGCAAACCGTTCGTGGCCGTCAACTGCGGCGCCATCCCCGACAACCTGATCGAGGCGGAGCTGTTCGGCGTGGAGAAAGGCGCCTACACCGACGCCCAAAGTGCCCGCGCCGGACGCTTTGAGCGCGCCGACGGCGGCACGCTGTTTCTGGACGAAGTGGGCGACCTGCCGCCAAGCGCGCAGGTAAAACTGTTGCGCGCATTGCAGTCCGGCGAGATCGAGCGGCTGGGCAGCGAAAAGACCACGGTGATCGACGTCCGGGTGGTGGCCGCCACCAACGTCGATCTCCTGAAGGCGGTACAGGAAGGGCGGTTCCGGGCTGATCTGTATTACCGCCTGGCAACCTTCCCAATTACCATTCCGCCACTGCGCGAACGGCGAGTGGACATTCCCCTGCTTGCCGAGCGGTTCATTGAGAGGTTTTCACAACCCGTGGGCAAACATACGCGCGGCCTGAGTGATCGCGCATTGCAGACACTGGTTGATTATCCGTGGCCGGGCAACATTCGCGAACTGGAAAACGTGATTGAACGCGGCGTATTGCTGACGCCGGAAAATGCCGAAATCGACGAGCATCACCTGTTTCCGCGTACCGGCGCCACACCAGCACAGCATTTGCAGGCGTCGGGCGCCATCGGCAGCGATAATGCCGGCCACGGCAAGCTGGTGGTCGAGCGCGTGCTGGAATCCGGCATTGGTTTGGAAGAGCTGGAAGACGGCCTGCTCAACATGGCCGTGAATCGCTCGGGCGGAAACCTGACCCGCGCGGCGAAGCTGCTAGGCATCAGCCGGGCCAAACTCGCCTATCGGTTCAAGTCCTCCAAGCCGGGCGGAGAACCTTCGGCAAGCTGAAAGCCCCGATAACAGGGCGTGGCGCTTCCTCCGCTCGCCGCATCAGGCCGCCAGCACGCTACCGGTAATGATGGCCAGCATGGCGACCGGATACAGGCTGGTCAGATCGAACAGGCGTGCCGCCCTTCTCCCCGCCCTGTCGCGGACGAGCCGCACCGCCGGAACCAGGAGCAGGGCGCTGCCGGCAACCAGTACCGCCGCCGTGTAGCCCCACCCCAATGGCAGCGGCGACAGCACTGGCAAGGCCAGGCTGAGGAGGACGGTCAGCGCCAGCAGCGCCAATACGGCCCACCCCGCGACCGCGGGGCCGAACACCAACGGGATGGTGCGCGCGCCGACCCGGCGGTCTTCTTCCACATCGTTCCAGTCGGCGGGGATGTTCTGGCCGCCGATCTCCCACGCCATCAGCCAGGCCACCATCAACGCCATGCCGCCAAGCGCGGGGCGCGGCACCACGGTGAGCACCGCGGCAATCGGCCCCAGCGCCTTCACCAGCCCGCTGAGCAGCACCCGCCAGGCGCTCACCCGCAGCAGCCGGCAATAGGCGATCTCCAGCACCGGGGCAGCCAGCACCACCACGATCAGCCAGGGGTTGAGCCATGCCGCGCCGACCAGCGCCACCAGATACCACGCGGCGAACCAAGCCACGCCGCGCCGCATGCTGAGGCGCCCCTGGGCCACCGGATGCCGCAGCGGCGAGGCTTCCACCGCATACCCCGGATTGGGGCCGGCGCCGGCAAACTTCTCCTTGTCGGTCACCACGCCCACCAGGTCGTTCAACGCATACAACGCCGTATACCCGGCCAGCGCGACCACGATCGCCACGATCAGCACCGGCCACGGCGGCAGCCGGCCCAACCACAGCAGCGCGGCAAACCCGGGCATCGCCACGTCGATCACGCTATGGCGGGAGCGCGACAGGGCCAGCAAGGGTTCGAGCGCACTCACGGCTGGCGGGTGAAGCACATCATGTAGTTGACGTCCTCGCGGCCAGGGGCCACCCGAAACCGGCGGGTGAACGGCTGGTACATGAGGCTGGCGGAAGCGTCGTGCACCAGCCCGCTCTGCGCGGCCCACGCGCGCAGTTCGTCGGGGCGAATCAGGCGGGCATATTGGTGCGTGCCGCGGGGCAGCAGACGCAACACGTACTCGCCGCCGAAAATGGCGAACAGCCACGCTTTCCAGGTTCGGTTGATGGTGGAGAAAAACACCTTGCCGCCCGGCTTCAACAGCCAGGCGCAGGCAGCCACCACGCCGGCGGGGTCGGGAACGTGCTCCAGCATCTCCATGCACGTGATGACGTCGAACGCGCGCGCCTCCTGTCGGGCCAGCACCTCGATCGTCTGCTCGGCATAGGCGATGTCGAGCGCCGCGGCGCTGGCATGCTGGCGCGCCACCTGCAGCGTCAGCGGCGATTGGTCGATACCCATCACCTGGGCACCGAGCCCCGCCAGCGCCTCGGCAAAAATGCCGCCACCGCAGCCGACGTCGAGCAACCGGGCACCGCGCAGCGGCACCCGCTCGGCCACGAATCCGACCCGCAGCGGATTGATGACATGCAGCATGCCCATCTTGCCGTGCGGGTCCCACCAGAGGTTGGCGACCCGCTCGAATTTCTCGATCTCGAGGCGATCAACATTCGACGGTGCGTTCATGTCGCTCCTGGAACCGCGCGCGCAAAAAGGGGATGGCCGACGCCAGCTCGGCCGGGTGGATATCGTCGACAAAGGTGCATTCGCCGATGGCGGTGGGCATGGGTATCCGCTGGCGGCCATTGCGATGCAGGATGCGATCCTGCACGGCAGCCCACATCGCTTCGCCGCTGAGCAGGCCGATGTCCGGCGCCAGCCCCAGCGCGTCCACCAGCGCAAACACGCGATGGGCCGCGCCGGCCGGCAGCAGGCCGCGGCCACTGGCCACCGCCACCGAAACCAGCACATCCAGCAATACCGCTTCGCCATGCAGCAGGCGGTCCGCATGCAGGGCTTCCAGCCCGTAGCTGAAGGTGTGGCCAAAATCGACCTTGCGTGCGAGCTCGTCTTCGTACAGGTTGGGTGTCAGCTCCTGCAGCATGCCTTCCACCGCGGTATCGAGCAGGTGCTGGCCGGCGGCCGTGGCAAAGCGGGTGGCCAGGCTGTCGGCGCCCGCCACTTCGAGCGCGCGGAACAGCGCGGCATCGCGGATCACCGCCAGCTTCACGATCTCGCCCATGCCATTGCGCAAGTGGCGCATCGGCAAACTGGCCAGAAAACCCGCATCGAGCAATACCGCGAGCGGCGGCTCGAACGCGCCGAGCCGGTTTTTCGCCCCTTCGAAATTCACGCCGCATTTGATGCCGATGGCCGCATCCACGTAGCCCATGAGCGTGGTCGGGATCTTGATATGCGGTACCCCGCGGCGATGCGTCGCCGCGAGAAACGCCACCACATCGGTCAACACGCCGCCACCGATCGCCAGGATCGGCTCATCGCGGCGATGGATCGGGAAATTTTCCAGTTGCCGGGCAAGCGCCCGCCAGGCGTAGACCGTCTTGTTGTCCTCGCCCCCGACAAACGGCACCAGCCGCGCGTCGATCCCGTGTGCTTGGAACCAGGCGCGGATGCGCTGCCCATACAGGCGTTGCACGGCGTCGTCGACCACCACGAAACGCCGCGAACCGGCGCCGCGGCCAAACTCGGCAAGCAGCGGGTTGTCACGCGCAAACAGCTGCGGCGCCTGGATGACGGCATAGTCCACCGGGCGGCTGGCGCACACCTGCCAACGCGTGGTCATGCCGCGTCCAACCACACCGGCCGTGCTGCCAGTATTTCTGCGGCCACCGCCTGCGCGCCGGCCAGATCGTGGTTCTGCCAGTTGCCGCACTGGTCGACCCGCGCATACGGCACCGCGGTGGCGGTGGCCACGCCGGCAAGCAAGGTGGCAAGGGCATCGCCCAACACCGCGACGCGGCCTTCGTCGGCAAACCCCAGGTAGAAGCCGGTCTGGCACCCCATGACGCCAACGCTCAGGAAATGCGCCGGCAGCAGGCGGGTGAACCCTTCGAGCAGAAAGTGCTCCAGCGAATGCAGCACCGCGGTGGACAAACCCGCCCCGGCGTTGGGCTTGCGCACGCGCAGATCCACCGCATAGACCGCGCTGCCCGCCGGGCTGACGTGCACCGCGCGCAGCTTGAGCCGCGGCGCCTTGAGCAAGCGGTGATCCAGCTCACCGACCAGGGCCACCGGCCAGCCGAGGTGCGCCACGTCAACCATCGGTCACCTCGCTCGGCGTGGCGGCCGCGACATTGACGCGATCGACCACCGGGCCCAGCTGCGCCAGGGTCGCGGTCAGCGCGTGGTGCCAATCGTCCACGTGGTGATAAAGCTCGACCGCGGCATAGCCGGCAAATCCGCCGCGCGCCAGCGCGGAAAAGCTTGCCGCGAAATCCAGCGTGCCCTGCCCCGGTATGTCGTGATAGTGGGCAATGCCGGTCAGCGTGTTGGCGAGCCGGCGTTCAAGCCGGCCGGCCCGCGGTTGGCTGCGCAGCCAGCGCGCTACCGGGCGCGCCCGTTCGAGCACGTCGTAGCTCAGCCCCGGCAGGGAAATCAGCCAGGTGAATATTTCCTCGTCGAGCGGCGACGACCGCACCGGCAAGCTCAGGTAATCCACCATCTCGACTGCGCCCGTCGCCCCGGCTGCCGCCAGCAACGCATCCACGCGGGATGCCTGCGTGCGCCCCAGGATGCCATCGCGGAACAGGACGGGATACTCGCGGTCAAGCAGCAGGAAACTGCTGGTATCCGGCAAGTGAACCAGCAGCGTCGCCCCCGTGCGCGGCACGACCAGCGCCGCAGAGTCGTTGACGATGCGCACGTTGCAGCCGGCAGCCGCATCGGAGACATGCAGGTATTTGGCCTGCGCCGCCGCACTGGCCAGCGCCGCAACATAGTCGCGTTCGGAGCAATAGGCGTGGCACAGGTCGATGTGCAGGCCGAAGCGGGGCGAACCTACCGCGGCCACCAGCGCCTGTCCTTCGGCCAGGGTTTCCACCTGCATGCCTGGCTCGGGTTCGATCACCAGGGTGATGTCGTCGTCATCGCGCAGCTCGGCAAGGCAGGCGTGGATGGACTCGACCAGCGCTGCGGCGGGATCGAAATCGGGGTGCTCCACGTGCTCGCGCCGCCGAAAGCCGCTGCCAAACGTCACCAGCGGCGCACCCAGCACACGCGCCACGCGGATGCCCCGTCGGATCAGGTCGATGCGCCGTTTCCTCGCTGCCGGCTCGACCGCCAGCAACGAGGGTTCATGCGGGCGTTGCGGGTCGAAGAAATGGGAAGCGGTGGCAACGCACGCCGGCTGGACGCGCAACCGGTCGAACTGCCGGCACACCGCGGCAAGCTCGGTGTCGTCCAGCTCGAACACGTTGAACTGCCGGCGATGGCACGCGACTTCCACCCCGGCATAACCGGCGCGGTCGATCGCGGCAACCGCCTGGGTGAAATCCAGCCCGGTAAGGCCGGAGGTGCTGTAGGCAAGCTGGATCGCGGACATGGGTCACCTGGCAACCACCATGCTGCCGTCGCCACCCGGCGCGGTCCTCCAAGAACGGGCCAGCGCGGTTGCGCAGCGACGGACGCGGCATGAACCCCGGCATCGTGCCGAACCCGACCACCACCGCGATTGACCCCCGTCAGCTTTCCCCCCAGGTGGCACACGAGGCAGATTGTCGCGGCCCCAAACGCATACCGAGCCAGATCACCGTCGCGGATCGGCAGACCCGCGAGAACCGAACCGCCGCGACTGGCCGCGCGCAGTGGTGGCGGGCAACCCCTTCAGCCCTGCAATCGGTGCCATGGCAGACCGGCTTCCGGTTTTCCGTCGTTGGCGGATCCTGCGCCGCCCAAAGTACGAACGGGATGGCGCGCCACCTTTCAGCCATGACGGATACCCCCGCCCTTCATTCGGCACCGAGGTTGCCTGCCAGGGCCTCAAGCGCAACCTGCTGCTCGGCCATCGCCTGCTCGACGCCAAGCTGGCCGAGGCGCTGGTCATCCTGCCGCAGCTGAAGTGCGAGGTCCTGCGCCGCAGACAGGTCGCCGGGCGATGCGGACTTGGCCAGTGCTTCGGAAACACGCGTCTGGACCGCCACGCTTCGGGTCAGCTCGGCTTGCTGCGTTTGCAGGAGCACACGGTCCTTCACCAGTCGCGCGATGTCGGACTGTGCCTGGACGAGCCGGAGCGTGTATTCGTCGTGCAATGCCTGGCGCGTGGCCTTCGCCACCGCCACGTTGCCGCGGTTGCGGTTGAAGATCGGCAGGGTCAGCGAGACCTGGAAATTTCGCGAGCTGATGGCGTCGGTATCGCGGCCGCGGGAAAACCCGATGTCGATTGCGGGGAACTGCCGCCAGATCGCGCGACGATAGCGAGCGTCCGCGCTCGCGTAGCCGGCCTGCAACGCCACGAGGTCGGGACGGCGTTGCGCAAGCGTGGCGAGGTTGCGGGTGATCTCCGTCTCGCTGGGCGCTGCCACTGCAGTCGATTCCCGCAACGGCAACTTCGCTTTCGGGGACAGGCCAAGCATGGCGCTGAGGGCCTGCTGGCTCGCCAGCAGCTGCCGCGCCATGTCGTCCCGCCGCGACTGCACCGCCTGCAGCGCGGATTGATCGAGGGCGAGATCCGCCAGCGACACGTCACCGCGCTGCTGGACCTGCGCCAGTTGCGCATGCAGGTGCTCGCGTGCCCGGACCTCGTCGCGCAGCACGGCCAGCATCCTGGCCTGGTAGACGCAGCGCACGAACAGCTGCCGGGAGGCGGTGATCACCTGCCACTCCTGCCAAAGCAGATTCAGGTCCACCTGCCGCTCGGACGCATGGGCGGCGCGCACATCCAAGGCATGGGTGAGCAAGGCCGTGAGGTCATAGGACAGGCCCACACTGTAGGCCGTGCTCCCACCACCGCCGCCAGTGGGATAGCCGCGCGAAAGATCCAGCACCGGATCGGGCAGCAGCCCGGCGGCAAAGGCCTGCGCGTGGCCGATGCCACGCTGATCCCGGGCCACCCGCAGCATGGGGTTGCTGGCGACGGCCAGCATCGCCACGTCGGTCATGTCCAGGCCGTGGGACGGATCGAACACATGCTTGCGCAGCGCCGGGACCGGCATCGATGCCGCATCCACTTTCAAGTCCGCGACGTGGTCTGGCAGGCGGGCATCCTGCGCCAGCGGCAGCGGCTGGTAGGTCGCGCAACCGGCCAACGCCGCGCACAGAGCGCACCCCAGGAGCCGCATCACGGCCGCGTACCCCAGCGCAGATAGAGCGCGGGCAACAGGTTGGTGGACAGCACCGCGCTCCACAGCACGCCCCCCAGCACCACGATCGCCAGGCCCTGTTCCGGTGCGGCGCCGGTGCCCAGGCCCAGCGCCGTCGGCAGCATGCCGAGCACTGCGGTGAGCACGGTCAGCACGATCGGGCGCAGACGCTCGTGGGTGGCGCGGCGCACGGCGTCCTCGCGCGGCATGCCCTGCCGTTCGTAGGCGCGCACGTAGGCCAGCAGCACGATGCCGTGGTTGAGGCTGACGCCAACCAGGGTCAGCAGGCCGATCAGGCCCGTGGCGTTGAGTCCCACGCCGGAAATGGCCAGCGCCAGCGCCGCGCCAGTGAACGCGAGCGGCGCCTGCAGCAGCAGGATCAGTGGCAGTCGCCAGCCGCCAAACTGCAGGGCCAGGATGCCCAGGGTGAGCAGCAGGGCCAGCAACACGGCCACTCCCAGCGCTTCAACCGTGTGGATCAGCTCCGGATACATGCCGCCGAAGGCCACGCGGTATCCGGCCGGCCATGACACCGACGACAGCGCAGCCTTCGCGGCGGCGATGGTGCTGCCCAAGGGGCCGGTCGGCGTGGCCATGATGCTGAGCGCGCGTTCGCCATCGAGGTGTTCCAGCTGGTTGGGCTGTGCCTGGAGCGTCAACTGCGCCACGTGCGCCAACGGCATCCAGCCCTTGGGGCTGAAAATCGGTTCGCGCCCGAGCGCGGCAAGGTCGAGATGCGGAGCGTCGGCCTGGCGCATGAACAGCTCGCGCTGGCTGGCGCCATACGGCAGGGTCGCCAGCACACGGCCGTGCAGCAGCAGATCCAGCTGATCGCCGAGCTCGGCCGGCGCCAAACCGGCGCTGCGCAGCGCATCCATGCGCGGCGCGATCTGCAACTGGGTCACCGGATAGGCATCGTTGTTGAAGATGTCGGTCAACGCCGCCACCGTGCGGAGCCTGGCGGCAACGGTCTCCGACAGGCTGCGCAAGGTGTCGATCTGGTCGCCGTAAAGCAGCACTTCGAACGGCTGGGGCAAGCCCGACAGGCTTTCGCCCACGCGCTCGATAGTCGGCGTGCCGATGCTCTGCACCACGCCCGATTGTTGGACGACGGCGCGGAAATGGCGGGCAATCCGGTCGAGGCTGTTGGCGTCGAATCCCGGCTTGAGCACGATCTGCATCTCGCCGGCGAAGCTGTGCTCGGTGTACGCGGATTCCTCCGGCGAGCCGTTGCGCACGAACACATGCGCCACCGCGGGATCCGCCTGCAGGGCGTCGCTCATGCGCCGCGATACGGCGATGGCATCGTCCAGCGAGGTGCCGGGCGCGAAGGTGAAGCTGTCGAGCAGGACGCCCTCGTTGGGCAACGGCAGGAAGTTCACCGGCACGATGGCCAGCGCTCCGATGGAGATCACGAAGGCGACGGCGGCAGCGGCAAGGCTGGCGCCAGGCCGGCGCAAGGTCACATCCAGCAACTTGCCGTTGAGGCGCGCCAGCGCGCGCATGAAGCGCTGGCCACTGGGGTACACGCGGCCTGCGCGTGCGCCGTGATGTCCCAACGCCGCCGGGATCAGGGTCAGCGACACACACAGCGAAGCCAACAGCGCCAGGCTCATCGCCAGCGCGAACGGCCGCATGAACAATCCCGCCAGGCCCGATATCGCCAGCAGGGGCAGATAGGCCGCCACCGTGGTGAGCGTGCCGGTGGTGTCGGCGACCGCGATGTCCGCGACGCCGGCTTGCACGCCGTCCCATCCATCGCGGCCGTTTTCCCAGCGGTGCTGGATGGCTTCGAGCACGATGATGCCGTCGTCCGCCAGCAAACCCACGGCCAGCGTCAGGGCGCCCAGCGTCAGCAGGTTGAGGCTTTGTCCCAGCGCATACAGGCCGCCGATGGCGAGCAGCACGCTGGCGGGAATGCTCAGGGCCAGCACCCCCACGCCGTGGTGGCGGCCCAGGATCCAGATCAACACCAGGATCGCGAGCGCGCCGCCGATCAGGAGGTTGCGCATCAGGTCGTGCCCGATCAGCGCCACCAGATACGACTGGCGATAGATCGGCACCCAGGTGACACCGTGCGGTAACTGCCCCCGCAACGACGCCAGAGTGTGCATCACCGCCGTATCGACCGGTATCGTCGACGCCCCCGCCTGCTTGAACACGATCAGCCCGAGCCCCGACTGACCGTCGACCTGCACGCCGTAATGCACATCGGGCGGCCCGTTGACCACCTGGGCGAGCGCGCCCAGCGGCACCGCTCCCCCGGGCGCGGGCACGGGAATGGTCAGGATGTCGCCGACCTCGACCGGCAGGTGCCGCACCTCCAGCAGGACATCCTGGTGCCCGAGCGTGGTGCGCCCGGCCGGCGCGAGCACGACGGCATGGCCGACCGCGGCAGCCAGGGCGTCCACGCCGACATGGTGCTGGATCAACGCCGCGGGATCGGGCTGGATCCAGATCGTGGGCGGCCCCGCGCCGAACAGTTCCACGCGCTGCACGCCAGGCACCGCGCGCAGCGCCGGCAAAACGTGGGTACGTATCGCGTCTTCGGCCTGCCACAGCGGCACGTCGGCTGGCACGCGTACCCCGGCGTCCAGCACCTCGTTCATCGCGTTGCCCATGATCTCGGCATGCAGCGCAACCTGCGGCGGCAGGCTGGAACGTGCGCGGTCGATCGCGCTGTAGACCGCCTGCAGGTCCAGCTGCGGATCGCTGCCTTCGGCAAAGCGCACGGTGAATTGCGCGCTGCCCTGGGCAATGGTGGTGCGCAGGTTGGCGACGCCCTGCAGCCCGAGCAGTTGCCCTTCGATCGGGCGGGCGACCAGCGATTCCATCTCCAGCGTGGCGTAGCCCGGCGCATGCACCACCACGCCAACCTGCGGAAAATCAAACCGCGGCAGCACCTCGGCCGGAATCCGCCAGAGCGCATAGGCGCTGTAGGCGAGCAGCAGGCCAAAGACCATCGCCCACGGCAGCGGCCGACGCAGCAGGGCGAGCCATTTCATCAGTCTGGCGGCGTGTATTGGGCGGCGAAATCGCGGTGGTAGAGCAGGTACGCGTCGCGCACCACCACCGGCACTCCGGGCTGCAATCCCGCGGTGACCACGACGTCGCTGCCCTGCGCCGGGCCGGGCGTGACGGCCCGGGCCGCCAGCTTGCCGCCGACGGCGGTGAGCACGTACCACTTGCCGGCATCGAGGATGATCGCCTGCGCGGGCACGGCCACCGCGGGCTCGGCGCGGCCGCGCCAGCTCACCTCGCCGGTTTCCCCGGCTTGCCATGCCGCCGGGTCGACCGGCGCGAAATCCAGCACGCGTGCGCCATTCCCGGCGCGGGCGGGCAGCTCGGCCACCAGCCTGACCGGAACCGATGCCCCGTCATCCGATGGCGTGAAGCGGCCGACCGATCCGGCCGGCGGCGGGGTGCCGAACCACTCGGCGCGCAGCCACGACCGGCCGCGCGGCACCAGCGTCAGCACCGGCGCGCCGGCCTGCACGTCGGTACCGGACGCGACGGCGATGCTGGCGACGGTCGCGCCGGTGGGGCTGCTCAACGCCGCCTGCGCCTGCAGTGTCGCCAGGTTCGCCCGCGCGGCGACCGCGTGGCCTTGCGCGGTGTCCAGCGCCGTACGCGCCGCCTCCAGTGCCTGGCGGTTGGTGGTCAGCGGATAGGTGCGCTGCGCCGAAGCCATGCTGCGCGTGGCCGCCGCCAGGACTTGCTGCGCGGCCTGCGCCTGCGCCCGCGCCGTGGCGAGTTCGCCGTCGAGCTGTGGTCCGCCCAGAACGGCCAGCACCTGCCCCGCGGCCACCGTTTGCCCGGGGACCACCGGCAGGCGGACGACACGTGCCGCCGTCGCGGCGTGCAGCACCAGGGGCGCGGTGGCTTCCACGCGCGCCCAGGCGCGGGCCTGCGGCTGGTAGTTCAGTGCCCGCGCAGGCAGGGTCACCGGTGTGGCCATCACCGGCGTGGCAAGCGCCATCAACAAACCCGCGCGCCACCAGAACATGCCTCTGCGCTCCTGTCGTGCCATCAACAGGAGGCAAGCGTAAGGAGACCCGCCCGGCAAACCGCGATCAAACGGATGACAAAATTGTCATGGCGGACGGCTCGGCAGTGGGTCGGCCAGTCGGTGCTGGCCCAATCCTTTCGGACGCCTCGGTAGGGGATCATTCCCGCCAACGAGGATCAACGACATGAATCGATCCGTTCGCCGCAGCTTTGATGCGGCCTTCAAGCTGCAAGTGGTGCGGATGATTCGAGGCCAAGGCATGCCGTGACCAAGGTCTGCCGCGACATGAACCTGGTGGACAGCGCCGTCCGCCGCTGGCGGGGGCAGTACGCGGCCGAACAGGCCGGCGGGCTGTATTGGCAAGCCGCTGGCGGCAGGTCACCGTGATGTGCTCGCCGGGGCGTTCGCGCAGCTGGCCGAGTGGCGGCAGCGACGGGCAATGCCGCGCGCGTCGAAAAGATGCACGTTCGGCTCGATGGTGACGCCGATGGTCACGCGACGAATCCTGGCTGGAAGGATTTCCCACGCTACGGCTGCGGCCCGGTGGCGGCGCTGATCCAGGTCGCGGGGGCATGGCCGCACCAACTCCCTGCGAAGTTCTGCCATGCAGTGCAGCGCCTTGCACGTCGTCGCGACTGCACGCCAGACACCAGAGGCAAGAGGGTGTCGCCACAATGTGACGCAGTTCACATAATTTGGCATGGACGATGCTTCCCGTGCCCCATGGAAAGGGCGTTCGTGCTCCAGGGGACGTTCGTGTTGGTCTGTCGCGTCGGGTCTCGCGCGCTTGCTTGCGTCGAGAGACCCGGTCGTTGCCGCGTGCCTGCCATCGCCGAGGCCGCACCAACGCCGCTGGCGCGCGCCCTGCCTTTTGCGAAAAGCACCGAACCGTCGGAGCGGGTCGGGGCCAGCCGCGTGCTGGTCGCGATGCGGCGGGGCGGTGGTGGCGTTGCCAGCCAGCCGCCGTTGCCGCGATGGGCTGTGGGCGTGCCGGGCGGGGCCCGGATACGTGCCGCACAGCCATGCAAGGAGGATGTGTGATGGACGTTTCCGTCAATGGGCCAATGCTGCTGGTCGCGGCGTATTGGGTCGCGGTACTGACCTTGGCGCTCGGGTTTGGCGTGCTGGCAATCATCGTGATCCTGCGGGTGCACGCGCAGGGTCGTGACCGGCGCGACGAGCGTGCGCGGCAGCACTGGCTACAGGTGATGCGGGAGGTGTTGGCCGGCCACGAAGTGCAAACCCGACGACTGGACCGCGGCGAGGCAAGCGGCTTCATCGAGGCGTGGAACGCCACGCACGACACGCTGACCGAGGATGAGTCGAAGCGGCTGCAGCCGCTGGGCCGCAGCGTGGGGCTGGTGGATGCGGCGCGTGGCATGTTGCGCGGCAATTACCACGATTGCGCGATGGCCATCATCGCGATGGGGCATCAACGCGACCACGGCGTGTTCGACGACCTGGCCCCCTTCCTTAACGACCGCAGCCCGATCGTGTCGCTGTGCGCGGCGCAGGCGCTGGGCCAGGTCGATCCGCCGCGGGCCATGGCCATGTTCGTGCCGATGATCCTCGAGCGCGAGGACTGGATGCCGGGCAATGTGGCCGGCATCCTGGCCAGGAATACGGATGGCAGCGCAGCGCTGGAGCTCGATAATTCGCTGCTGCGCGCCAGCACCAGCTCGATGGTGAAGCTGGTGCGCTTCCTCGCCGACATCGATCCCGGACGGGCGGCAGCGGTGATACGGCAATTGCTCGTCAGCCCCATCGACGACCATGCCGTCTCGGTCTGCCTGCAGCTGGTGAGCGACAAGCAAGATGCCCCGCTGGTGGCCGACTTCCTCGAATCTCCCCGCTGGCACGTGCGCATGCATGCGGCGGCGGCGCTGGGCCGCATCGGCGATGCCGCGGACAGCCAGCGGCTGGAGCCGCTGCTGAAGGACAAGGTGTGGTGGGTGCGCTACCGCACGGCGCAGGCGCTGTTGGTCCTGCCGGGGATGGGTGAGGAGGCGATGCGCGGCTTGCAGTTGCGGCAAAGCGACGCCTTCGGTCGGGACATCATCGATCAGGTGCTCTCCGAGCATGCCATGGGAGTCGCGGCATGAACGCTGCTGCACACGCGGTCGTGGCCGGCCTGTTGCCTGCCGCCTGGGTGCAGGTGCTGGCGTCGATGCAATGGGTCTTCATGATCTATTTCGTCGCGATCAACCTGGGCTACCTGATCCTCAACTACATCTCCGCCATCCAGATCGTGCGGTACATGCGCGAGTACCGCGCCAGCTATCTTCCACCTGGCCTGCGTGAGTACCAGCCGCCGGTAAGCATCGTGCTGCCGGCACACAACGAGGAAAAAACGGTGGTGGCCTCGGTGCGCTCCCTGCTCCGGACCAGGTACCCCGAGTTCGAGATCGTCGTGGTGAACGACGGCTCGACCGACGGTACGCGGGAGGCGCTGATCGAGGCCTTCGGTCTGGTGAAGGTGCCGGAGGCCTATCGCGCACGCTTGCAGACCAAATCGGTCGAGGCGGTCTACGCCTCGGCGCGCTGTCCGCGGGTGCGGATGGTGGACAAGGTTCAGGGCGGCAAGTCCGACGCGATCAACGCCGGCGTCAACTGCGTGCGCTATCCGCTGTTCTGCGTGGTGGATGCCGACTGCATACTGCAGCCGGACAGCATTTCGCGCGTGGTTCGGCCCTTTCTGGAGGATCGGCGCGTGGTGGCCAGCGGCGGTGTGCTGCGCGTGCTGAACGGCTGCAAGGTGGAAACCGGCATGCTGACCAAGGTGGGGCTGCCGAACCGCTGGTTGCCGAGCTACCAGGTCGTCGAGTACCTGCGTGCCTTCCTGTTCGGGCGCATGGGCTGGTCGCCGATGAACGCGTTGCTCATCATTTCCGGCGCCTTTGGCGTGTTCTACAAGGAGCGCGTGATCGCCATTGGCGGCTACCGCGACGACACGGTGGGCGAGGACATGGATCTGGTGATCCGGCTGCACCGCCAGATGCGCGAGGAGAAGCGCGACTCCCGCATCGTGTTCGTGCCCGATCCGGTGTGCTGGACCGAGGTGCCGACGGACCTCCGATCGCTCCGCCACCAGCGCGTGCGCTGGCAGCGCGGGCTGGCCGAGAGCCTGTGGTCGAACCTCGGGTTGATGTTCAACCGGCGCGGCGGCGTGGCGGGGTGGGTGGCCTTCCCGTTCATGCTGGTCTTCGAGTTCTTCGGCCCGATCATCGAAGTAGTCGGCTACTTCGCGATGATCGTACTGGCACTCACCGGCCTGGTGCCGTTGTACAGCTTCCTGATCTTCCTCGCCGCGGCGATTGGCCTGGGCATCCTGCTCTCGGTCAACGCGATGGTGCTGGAGGAACTGTCCTTCGGCCTGTATGCCAGGCCGGTACAGCAATTGCGCATGTTCCTGGTGGCGGTGCTGGAGAACTTCGGCTATCGGCAGCTGAATTCCTGCTGGCGCTTCTACGGCACGCTGCTGTGGCTGTTCGGGCTGCGCAAGCGCCCCCGCTGGGGTCGCATCAAGCGCGACGGTTCCTGGCACCAGGGCCGCGCGGCAGGTGGGGCCGTGCTCCCGGAAGAAGCGGCCGAGAGGAGCAGCCACGCATGAAACACGGAAATCCACAGATGGTCATGCATGGACGTCCATTCCGCCGGATCGGTGGCCGTTGGCCCTTGCTGCTGACGCTGGCGACGGCTGCGCCTGGTCTGCTGGCACAGACCGCGGTGTCCGCATCGCTGACGGAGCAGATGGCGCAGATCCGCCAGCTTGCGACCAGCGGACAGAAGGCCCTGGCCATCCAGCGCTATACGGCCTTGCTGGCCGCGCATCCGGGGAACGGGGATCTGCTGCTGGCGCGCGGCCGCACCTATGCCTGGGACGGCCAATACACCAAGGCCGAAAGCGACCTGCGCACGGTGGTGCAACACAGCCCCGATTATGCTGACGCCTGGTCGGCGCTGGGCGACATGTACCGCTGGAGCGGCCGCCCGCAACAGGCGCTTGATGCGTATGCGCATTGGGTCGCGCTGGCGCCGCACGATCCGGCGGCGCTGATCGCGCGCGGGCGGGCCGAGCGCGACATGGGCCAGCCGGCCGCCGCCCGCGCCGATTTCGACGGCGCCGCCGCACAGGGGGCGAACGCCGCCGAAATTGCCGAGCTGCAGCACAGCCTGTTGCCCAGCGGGGTCGACAACAGCGGCGGCTACCGCTGGAAGGCTTCGCTGGGCTGGGATCACACCGGGTTCACCGGGGGGCAGCAAGGTTGGAACGACCTCGACTTGTCGTTGCGGCGCTACTTCAGCCGGGGCTCGCTTGCCGTCGAGCTGCTGCGTTCCGATCACTTCGGCACCAACGACCATGCCGTGGCACTCGACGGCTACGTGGACTTGTGGCCACGCGCCTACGCCAACCTGCGCTACCAGCAAGGGCCGAGCTCCGGCGTCCTGCCGCAGCAGGAATGGCGCGCGGAGGTGTTCCAGGGCGCGGGCCGCGGCTGGGAGCTGTCGGCCAGCGTCGACCACCTGCGCTTCTCCGGCAACACGCAGTTCTATGGCATCGGCATTGGCCGTTACTGGGGCGACTGGTATGCACGCTACAAGCTGCAATACGTGCCGGGTGTCGGCTCCGGGAGCTGGAGCAACCGTTTCCTGTTGCGCAACTACTACCGCGGCGATGCCTTCGACTATCTGGAACTCAGCCTCAGCAGCGGGCGCAGCACCGACCAGAACCGCTTTGGCACGCGGGTGATGAACAACAGCGCTGCGATTGGCGTGGCCTGGAGCCACTATCTGTCGCCGCGATGGGGTTTCAAGCTCGGTGCCGGCTATGGCAAGGGCGGCGACAGGAACGGAGTCAATGAGCAAATCGTCTCGCTGACGCTGTATTCGTTGTGGTGAGGGCCTCGTCGAGGGCCGCTGCGCACGGCGGCAATGCGTGGTCGCGCTTCTGCGCAGCATTTCCGGCACTGCTGGCTGCGCAGCTCGTGCTGGCGGCGGGTGCGGTGGCCAACGGCGTCGCCGACACGGCGCTCATCGGCGGGCAGGAATGGGCCGTCGCCGGTTTCGCGCTCGCCCAGGCGCTGCTGGTGCTGCTGCGTGCGACGCCCATCCTGCTGCTGTTCTCGCTGCCTGTGCTGGCCATCGGCAGGGCGCGATCACGCATGATCGCCCTGATGGTGCCATGGTCGCTGTTCATCGTCACGCAGGCTCTGCTCGACCAGTATTTTCAGGTGGCGCATGTGCCGCTGGGGGCGGATCTGTTTGGCTACAGCCTCGCGGAAATCCGCACCACGCTGTCCGGTGCGACGCCGTTCGACCCGCGCGGCCTGGTCGCCTTTGCCTTGCCGCTGCTGCTGCTTTGGGGCGGCCTGCATGTTTGCGCGCGGCGCTGGCCCGGCGGTTCGATGCGCTGGACCAGCCTGCTGCTGATCGCCGGCCTGCTGGCATGGTTGCCCGCGCTGCCGACGGGTGCGCAGGCGCTGAAGAACGACGCGGCGCGCGATCTGGCCAGCAACAAGCTCGCCTGGTTCTGCGGCGACGTCTGGCGCTGGTCGAGAAGCCACGCGGCGACGGCTCGCTCGGCGGGCAAGGCAACGGGCGCCGCCGCTGGCGAAGCGCCACTCGATCCGCAGTTTCCGTTCCTGCACCCGGAGCAGACGCCGGACACGCTGGGGCCGTACTTCTCCCACACCTCCGATGGCCGCCCGCCGAATCTGGTGATGATCGTGGTCGAGGGGCTGGGTCGCTCGTTCTCCGGCCCGCACGCCTCGCTGGGAAGCTTCACGCCCTTCCTCGACGAGTTGTCGGCGCGCAGCCTGTACTTCGACAATTTCCTCGCCAATCAGGGGCGCACCTTCGGCGTGTTGCCCAGCCTGTTCAACTCGGCGCCGTTCGCCGGGGAGGGCTTCACCTCGCTGGGCGTCCGCATGCCGCCGGGGCCGGGCCTGTTCAATGTGCTGGAACGGCAGGGTTACCACAGCGCCTTCTACAACGGTACCGACACCCGCTTCGACGACGAACGCGCCTTCATGCAGTTGCAGGGTGTGCGGCATCTGGTGGACAAGCAGAGCTTCGGCCCCGGCTATCAGCTCGATCCCTACAGCGCCTGGGGCTACCCGGACAAGGAGCTGGTGTCGCGCGTGCTGGCCGACAGCGGGCAGCTGCGGCCGCCCTTCGTGCTGGCGATGCAGACCATCTCCATGCACACGGACTACCGTTTCCCGGGCCAGGACGCCTACCGTGCGCGCTTCGAGCAGCGCCTGCGCGCGCTGCACGTTCCCGCCGACCAGCTCGCTGCCTACCGCGCCAACGCCGACATCTACAGCGCCATCCTCTACACCGACGACCAGTTGCGCCGGTATTTCGAGACGGTGGCGAAGGAGCCGTGGTACGCCGACACCATCTTCGTCATCACGGGCGATCATCGCTTGCCGGAAATCCCGATGGGCGAGCACATCGACCGCTACCACGTGCCGCTCATCATCTATTCGCCGCTGCTCAAGCGGGCCAGTCGCATCCGCGCGGTGTCTTCGCAGCTCGACGTCACGCCCTCGCTGATCGCCCTGCTCGCCCACACCTACGGCCTGGAACGGCCGGCGCAAACGCCGTGGCTGGGCACCGGGCTGGACATGAACACGAACTTCCGCAACATCCACCAGTTGCCGCTCAAGCAGACCAAGACCAGCGCGCCGGATTACCTCGCAGGCCGCTGGTGGCTGCACAACGGACAATTGTTCGAATTGCAGGACGGCATGCATCTCACGCCTGCCGACGATGCCACGGCGCTGGCCTGGGTAACACATCGCCTGCAACGCTACGAACAGGCCAATGCGATCTTCATGCAAAGCCTCGCGCTGGCGCCCGACGGCGGCGTATCCAGGCCGGTGCCTTATCGCGAGTCCACCCAGGCAGTGGTCGAGGCACCGGCAATGCGTGGTCTGTCGACGGACATGGCCGAGGCGACCGTATCCGCCGCCGGCGTGCAGTTGACGGCGACCTTCGCCAACGGCGATGCGCAGACCAGTCGCACCTTCGTGCCGCTGGCCGTGCTGACCGCCGAGGATGGCCGCGAGTTGCGGGAAGTCTCCGGCAGCGCCTTGCAGTTGGTTGCCAACGGGCTCCAGCAGGTGCACTTGAGCATGCCGCTGCCGGACGCCTGCAGCAGCCGCTGCTACGCCTCGGTGGTTCCGTCCGATCCGCGTACCGGGAAGGCCGTCGGCGTGGGCCGCTATCACCTGCCGGTGGATGTCGGCGCCGGCGCCAGGAGCGCGCGATGAACCGCTGCGTCCGTTGGTGCGTGTTGCTCCTGCTGGGTGCGCTGCCGATGGCGGCGATGGCACGGGCCAGCCGTGCCGTCTGGATCTGGGAGGCCGACTCCTACGCCATGGTCGGTAGCCCGGCGGTGGCGCGCGAGGCGGCGATCTACCTGCAATCGCAGCACATCGACACCGTATACCTGTATGCCGATGCCTATCGGGGCCACGACCTGCTCATCGAACATCCAGAGCGGTATCGCGCCTTCATCGGGCATCTGCACCGGCAGCACATGAAGGTGTATGCGCTGCTGGGCTCGGCCTACCTGCATACCGAGAACTACGTGCTGCCGGCCTACCGCGCGCAGGCCGAGGCCATGTTCCGTCGCGTGGTGCAGTACAACGGTGCCGCGCCGGCATCGGCGCGCTTCGACGGCGTCAACCTGGACATCGAGCCGCACATCCTCGACGAATGGAACGACAACACCCGCGTGCGACTGCTCACCGACTTCCTCGACATGGGCGAAGCGCTGATGAAGATCAAGCGCGCATGCCACGCCACCCTGGCGGTGGGCCCCGCCATCCCGTTCTGGCTGGACGGTATCGAGCTGGACTGGAACGGCACGAGGCGCCCGGCGAGCGAACACGTCATCGGCCTGTTCGACTACGTCGCCCTGATGGATTACCGGCACAAGGCCGAAGGCAGTGACAGCATCCTCTCGCATGCCGCCAGCGAGATCGCCTACGCCGATCGCGTCGGCAAGAAGGTGGTGATCGGCCTGCAGGTATCGCCGGACGACCCGGAGAAGGTCACCTTCGACCAGGTCGGGCCCAAGGTGTTCGAGCAGGCGCTGGATACCGTGGAGCGGGCCTTGCGCAACGATCCATCCTTCGCCGGTTTCGTCATCCACCACTACCGGACGTACCGGAACTGGATCGCACGCAATCAGGCGCGGTGATGCGCACGCCGCGGCTTGCCCATGAGGCGGAAATGCAGGCAACACCTGGATGCCTGGGGAAGGACCGCACGCGTGCCGGACGTTGGCGCTGTCCTGCCATGGCGCGTGGACGCGGTCGGCCGGTTGTTCGCATCGAGTCGTGACGTTTCGGGTCGTGCGCAGGCCCGAGGGCATGGTGGCGGCCAGTCCGAAGGGTTCGGGCGCAGGAGCCATCGATGCGTAGCCGAGGACTGAACTGCTGGCTGGAGCGACTGGCCATGCTTGTGGATCGACGCCACCCGAATCCGCCCGAGGGCCGTCGCGCCGCAAGCTGTACCACGGGGCGGGACACACTCCTCTGCTGGCGTCCTCCGGGCGTGCCAAACGGCAGCCCCGCCATTTTGTCATCCGCCGCTGCGAGGTATCTGCGGCGACGAAGGAAACCGGAGCGCAACCGTGGTGCCGATACCCGGCCGGCTTTCCAGGATGACGGTGCCGCCGTGCGCTTCGACGATGGTCTTGACGATGGCCAGCCCGAGGCCCGAGCCCTCGCCGTCGGCGTGCCCGCGCGACCGGTTGGCCTGGTAGAAGCGGTCGAACAGGTGCGGCTGGTCGGCGGGGTCGATGCCGATGCCGTGATCCACCACCTGCACTTCCGCGCCACCGCCTGCCGCCGTGCGCAATTCGATGCGGATGTCGCCGCTCGCCTTCGAATGCTGCACGGCATTGGCCAGCACGTTCGCCAGCGCCTGCCGGAACAGCACCGGGTCGGCGTGCACCCGGGCGGTTCCTTCCAGTTGGATGCTCAGCCCGCGCGACCGGGCGCCGGGGAGCTGCTGCGCGATGACCCAGCGGCAGACCTCTTCGCCGGCGAACCATTCCAGATGCAGGGCGGCCTCGGCGCGTTCGGCACGCGCCAGGAACAGCAGGTTGTCGATCAGGGCACCCAGGCGTCCGCATTCCTCCAGGTTCGATTCCAGCGCCTCGCGGTATTCGCCGCCGCTGCGCTCGCGCAGCAGGCAGACATCCAGCGAGCTGCGCATGTTGCTGAGCGGCGTGCGCAGCTCGTGCGCGAGGTCGGAGGAGAACCGCGACAGACGTCCAAACGCTTCCTCCAGGCGCGCCAGCATCGCGTTGAACACGCTGACCAGTTCCTCCAGTTCGCGCGGCCACGGCGGATCGGTCGGCATGCGCGCCGACAGGTGCTTCGGGGTCACTTCGCGCGCGGCGTTGGTGATGCGCTTGAGCGGCGCCAGCCCGTGCTCGGCCACGAAATACCCGGCCGCCACCAGCAGTGGCGTCAGCAGCGCAAACGCCATCCAGATGGCATGCCGCAGTTCGGCGAGCAGGCTGGCGTCGCGTGTCACGTCCAGGGCGATCTGCACGTGCAGCGGCGCTGACGTATCCGACGAGCGCAACTCCGTCGTCGCCAGCGCATACACATGCCGACCGGATTTCAGCATGCGCACGACCGCGGGCGCGGAGGACGACGAGGGAAAAGCATCCGGTGGCAGCACGGCGTGCATGCCCTGCGTTTCACCCAGAACCCGGCCGGCGCCGGACAGCACCCTGGCCTGGTACTGACGCACGTCACTGGCGTCGGTTTCCTTCGCGATCTCGCGCAGCAAGCTACCCGGCAGGCCGTGACCATCGTCAAGATCGGTCTGCATTTCCGCCGTCTTCGTCTGCAGGAAACGTTGGTGCTCGGTAGCGAACGTGGCCGCCAACTGCCACATGACCATGCCGGCAAGCAGCGCCATCGCGACCAGTACCACCAGGGTGTAGAGCAGCGTGAGGCGCCCGCCGATCGAGGACCGGCGACGGGGGTGCTTACTCGTCATCGGCATCGAGCAGGTAACCCACGCCGCGCACGGTCTGCAGCATGGGCGAGGCATACGGCGCATCGACCTTGGCGCGCAAGCGGCGGATCACGACATCCACGACATTGGTCTGCGTCTCGAAGCACACGCCCCACACACCCTCGGCAATCAGGGTGCGCGACAAGACCCGCCCCCGGTGGCGCGCCAGCAGGAGCAGCAATGCATACTCCTTGGGCGTCAACTGCAACACCTGGCCGGCGCGCTCGACGCGATGCCGGAGCAGATCGAACACGAGATCCCCGACACACAGGGTGCTGTCGCCGGCCACGGCCTCCGCCGGCCGCGCGATGTTGCGCACCCGCGCCACCAGTTCGGCAAAGGCAAACGGTTTCACCAGGTAGTCATTCGCGCCGAGCTCGAAGCCACGCACGCGGTCTTCCACCTGATCGCGCGCCGTGAGGAACAGGATGGGGGTGCGGTTCTTCTCGCCGCGCAAGGTCTTGACCAGGGTCCAGCCGTCGAGGCCCGGCAGCATGATGTCGAGCACGGCCGCATCGAACGCATGGTCGCGCAACAAGCCCAAGGCGACCTGCCCATCTTCCACCGCGTCGACGGTGAAGCCGAGCTCACGCAACCCCTGTGCGACGTAGCGCCGTGTCTTGGCTTCATCCTCGGCAAGCAGAATCCGCATGGCGGTGCATCACTCGTCCGTCTCGATCCAGGCGCAGCGACCGTTGGCAGCGTGCCCGTCGCGCGGCTACCGATGAGCGGCCCGCCACACTTCACGCGCCGCGTCGACATCGGTGCTCATGATACCGACACGAGCGAAGAGGTCGGGGCATATCGATGGCCACGGAACCGTTGCGCCGTCGGCGACATGCCCTCTATCCCGGCACTCCCCGTGCTCTGGTCCATGCCGCCGGCAAACAGCAGCACGGCGCCGGCGAGTGGCAACGATCCGCCGCCTTCATCTTCGCAGGACTCCGCCAGCCTCAAGGCCCGTACGCACTCATCGCCGCCGGGCGCGCCGCAATCCTCGTGCCCCACGTCTTGTTCGGCGCGGCCTGCATGGTGAAACGCAATTCGCCGCCGGCGAGAATGTCGGCGTGACGCAGGTACACGCGATCCAGCGGCTTGCCGTCGAGCGTCACCGCACCGACGTAGGGGTGTGCGGCATCCAGGTGCTCGGCCACGACGGTGAAGGTGTGCCCGTTCGGCAAATGCAGCACCGCCTTGGGCACGAACGGTCGGCCGATCGCGTACTCGTCGCTGGCCGGCGTGACCGGATAAAAGCCCAGCGCGGTGAAGAGGTACCAGGCCGACATCTGGCCGAGGTCGTCGTTGCCGGCCAGGCCGTCGGGGCCGTCGTGGTACTGGCTGTCCATGATCTGCTTCAGGCGCTGCTGGGTCTTCCATGGCGCGCCGGCATAGTCGTACAGGTAGGCGATGTGGTGGCTGGGCTCGTTGCCGTGCGCGTACCAGCCGATCAGGCCGGTGATGTCCTCCACGTTCTTGAAGTGGCCCGGATCGACTTTGGCGTCGAACACCTGGTCGAGCTTGGCGACGAACTTCGCGTCGCCACCCATTGCCGCGATCAGGCCGGAGACGTCCTGCGGCACGTACCACGAGTACTGCCACGCGTTGCCTTCGGTGTAGTCGCTGCCGTAGCCGGCGAAGGTGGGGTCGAACGGGGTGCGGAACTGGCCGTTGCTGAGCTTCGCGCGCATGAAGCCGGTCTTCGGGTCCCACGCGTTGCGCCAGTTCGCGGCGCGCTTGCCGAATTCGCCGGCGATCTTCGTCTTGCCCATCGCCTTGGCCATCTGCGCCAGTGACCAGTCGTCGTAGGCGTATTCCAGCGTCTTCGAAGCGGCTTCGGGCTCCTTGTCGATCGGCACATAGCCAAGCTTCATGTAATCGGCGAGGTCGCCGTAGGGGCCGTAGGTGGCGCTCGCCACCATCGCCTTCAGCGCCGCCTCCGCATCGAAGCCGCGCACGCCCTTGATGTACGCGTCGGCGATCACCGGCACCGCGTGGTAGCCGATCATGCACCACGTCTCCAGACCCTGGTACGCCCACACCGGCAGGATGCCGAACGGGCTGGCCTGCTGCGCGGCAAGCAGCGAGCGGATGAATTGCGTGCTCAGGTCCGGGCGCAGCAGCACCATCAGCGGCTCCTCGGCACGGTACACGTCCCACAGCGACCAGCTCGAATAAAAATCGAAGCCATCCGCCTTGTGCACCTCATGGTCGGGGCCACGGTACTCGCCGTTGACGTCCATGCTCAGGGTGGGCGCGAGCATCGCGTGGTAGAGCGCGGTGTAGAACTGGGTGCGCTGGCTCGGCGTGCCGGACACGTCGATCACCGACAGCGCCTGGTCCCAGGCTGCGGTGGCGGCGGCGTGGCGGGCGTCGAAGTCCCAGCCCTTGCCGTCCTGGTCGAGGTTTGCGATCGCGTTGGCCTCGCTCACCGGCGAGATCGCCACCTTCACCAGCAGCGGCTGCGTGAGCTCGCCGAAATCGAACACGCCTTCCAACGCGCGGCCGTTCTCGGAGTCGTGGTCTTCGGGCTGGTTGCCCGGCCCCTTGAAGCCCCTGTAGACGATGCCGGTCTCGCGGTCGTACAGCGTGCGCGAGACCATCGGCTGGTTGAAACGCAGCGCAAAGCACAGCTCGCGCCCCGGCGCCCAGCCGCGCGTGGTGCGGCAGCCGCTGACGGTACCGTCCTTGCGCACGCGCAGGCGTGCCCACAGCACCTTGCCGGGGTAGTCGTAGATGCTCGGGCGCAGGTCGAGCAGCAGGTGCGCGGGCCGGTTCTTCGGGAAGCTGTAGCGGTGCCAGCCGATCCGCCGCGATGCGGTGAGCTCGGCGCGCACGCCGTAGTCGGCAAGCGTCACCGCGTAGTAACCGGCCTGCACCGCTTCGGTGGCGTGGCTGAAGCGTGAGCGGTAGCCGCTGCCCGGCTTGGCCGGATCGCCCGGGTCGAGCCTCACCTCGCCCGCGATCGGCATCACCAGCACGTCGCCCAGGTCGGAGTGACCCGAGCCGGAGAAGTGGGTGTGCGAGAAGCCCATGATGGTGGGGTCGCCGTACTGGTAGCCGGCAGCCCACTGGTAGGCACGCTTGAAGTCCGGCATCGCGGTGTCAGGCGAGAGCTGGATCATCCCGAACGGCACCGTGGCGCCGGGAAACGTGTGGCCGTCGCCACCAGTGCCGATGCGCGGATCGACCTCGCCTGCGTGCCCGGTCGCCGCCATGGTCGCCACCGGCAGCACGCCCGCCAGGGTGAGCAGAACCGCCAGCCACCGCTTCCTTTTGCCGTTTCGCTGATTCATCGCAAGTGCGCCCCAATGACGATTTAGATCGTTTCAGGTAAAGTCGATGCCCGATGTTATACGGATTCGCGCATGTTGCATCGCAGAAACACGCGAGGCGTGCTTCCGTTACATTTTGATCGTTTTAATTCACACGGTTCCGACCATGAGCACGGACAGCACGCCGCACGCCAACCGCAAGATCACGCTGGCCGACATCGCCGCCGGCTGCAACGTTTCGCGCGCCACCGTATCGCTGGTGTTGCGCGGCAGCCCGCTGGTGAACAAACACACCCGCGCCCGGGTTGAGGAGGAGCTGCACCGGCAAGGCTACGTGTACAACCGTGCCGCCGCCAACCTGCGCCGGCGCACCTCTTCCAGCGTCGCGCTGGTGCTCAACGACCTCGGCAACCCGTTCTTCGCCGAGTTTGCCGCGGGGGTGGACGAGGCGCTGGGCAGCGCGGGCTACGTCACCCTGCTCGGCAGCACCGGCGAGTCCGTGTCCCGCGAACAGGCCGTGCTTGGTTCGCTGCTGGAGCACGGCCCGGCCGGCATCATCCTTTCGCCCGCCGAGGGCAGCGAGGCCGGCCAGGTGCGGCGCAGCATCGGCCTGCGCACGCCGCTGCTGCTGTTCAACCGCGAGTTGGAGGGCGACATCGATCCCGACGCGCCATGGGATCGGCTGATGCTGGACAACCAGCGCGGCGCCCGCCTGGCCACCGAGCACCTGATCTCGCTGGGCCATCGACGCATTGCTTTCTTCGGCGGCCACGCCAGCTCCAGCTCCTGCCAGCAACGCCACGCCGGCTACCTGGAGGCGATGCAGGCGGCGGGGCTGGCGGTGGTGCCATCGTGGCGGATCGAGTCGGCGCCCAACCGGGTGGACGCCGCGGCGCAATGCGGCGCCTTGTTCTTCGAGCAGCCCGCGCCCACCGCGGCGGTTTGCTACAACGACGCCGTTGCGCTGGGACTGATGCTGGGCCTGTATCAACGCGGCATCCGTCCGGGCCGCGATTTTGCGGTGACCGGTTTCGATGACATTGCCGAGGCGGCCTTGAGTGCACCGCCACTCACCACCCTGGCTTCCACGCCACGCGCCCGTGGACGCCAGGCTGCCGAGATGCTGCTGCAGCGTCTGCGCGAGCCGCAGGCGCCGGCGCGGCGTACCGTGGCGCCGGTACAGCTGGTGCTGCGCGCCAGCAGCTGCCCGCCACCTGCCGCCTGAATCCCTCTTTCGACCGGGAAACTGCATGACCCCTCTCAGCCCGTCCACCCCTGCCACCGACGCCGGCGGCAGCGACCGCTACACCAACTACCCCATGGCGCTCGGCGTCATCACCACCGTGTTCTTCATGTGGGGCCTGCTGACCGCGCTCAACGACATCCTGATCCCGCACCTGAAATCGATGTTCCAGCTCGATTACGCGCAGGTGATGCTGGTGCAGTCGACGTTCTTTGGCGCGTATTTCCTGATGTCGCTGCCGGGCGGCAAGCTGGTGGCGGCACTGGGCTACAAGAATGGCGTGGTAGCCGGGCTGGTGATCGCCGGCCTCGGCGCGCTCGGCTTTTTGCCGGCGGCGCAGATGCATTCCTACGGCGCTTTCCTCGGCGCGCTGTTCGTGCTGGCCACCGGCATCACCGTGTTGCAGGTGGCGGCCAATCCCTACGTTTCCCTGCTCGGGCCGGAACGCACCAGCCCCAGCCGGCTCACGCTGGCGCAGGCGCTGAACTCGCTGGGCACGGCGCTGGCACTGTGGTTCGGCGGCAAGCTCATCCTGTCCGCCGTGGTCAAGGCGCCGGACGCCATCGCGGCGTTGCCGCCACCGGAGCAGCTTGCCTACCAGGCGCAGCAGGCACACGCGGTGCAGGGTCCGTATCTCGGCCTCGCCATCGTGCTGTTTCTGCTGGCCGTCTTCGTGGCGCTGTTTCGCCTGCCCGCGCTGCGCGAAGCGACCGACCGGGCCGATGCCGTCCATCACGGCTATCGCGATGTGCTGCGCCATCCACACGTGCTGTTTGGCGTATTCGGCATCTTTTTCTACGTGGGCGCCGAGGTGTCGATCGGCAGCGCCATGGTCAACTACCTGTCGTTGCCGGACATCGGCAATATCAGCGAACAACAAGCGGCCTACTACACCTCGCTGTACTGGGGCGGCGCGATGGTGGGACGTTTCTTTGGCTCGTGGCTGACCGCGCACCTTTCGCCGCGCAAGCTGCTGGCCGCCTTCGCCGCCATCAACATGCTGCTGGTCGCCACCACCATGGCCAGCCACGGCACGCTGGCGATGGTGAGCGTGATCGCGGTAGGTCTGTTCAACTCGATCATGTTCCCCACCATCTTCGCGCTCGGCATCGAGCGCCTCGGACCGATGACCAGCAAGGCGTCGAGCCTGCTGATCATGGCCATCGTCGGCGGCGCAGTGATCCCGTGGCTGTTCGGCAAGCTGGCCGACGGCATCGGCCTGCAGCTCGCCTTTGCGCTGCCGCTGGCGTGCTACGCCTACATCGTGTTCTACGGCCTGTCGGGATCGCGGATCCGCAGCCTTGCGCCAGCGACGCCAAATGCGACCGGGGAGGCTTCGGCCTGACATGCGTTCCATCCTCTGCTTCGGCGAAGCGCTGATCGATTTCCATGCGGAGGGCCGCGACGAGCGCGGCTTCCCGCGCGCCTACGTGCCGTTTGCCGGCGGTGCGCCGGCCAACGTGGCGGTGGCGGTGGCGCGGCTCGGCGGCAGCGCGCGCTTTGCCGGCATGTTGGGTACCGATTTGTTCGGCGACCTGCTGCTGGACAGCCTGCGCCACGCCGGCGTCGAAACCCGCGACGTGGCGCGTACCGGCGAGGCGAATACCGCGCTGGCGTTCGTCACGCTGGATGCGCACGGCGACCGCAGTTTCAGCTTCTACCGCCCGCCGGCGGCCGACCTCCTGTTCCGCCCGCAGCATTTCCGCGCCGATGCGTTTGCCGACACGGCGATATTCCACGTCTGTTCCAACAGCATGACCGAGCCGGCGGCTGCCGAGACCACGCGCGAAGGCATGCGCCGTGCGCGCGTTGCCGGCGCGCTGGTCAGCTTCGATCTCAACCTGCGCCCCGCGCTGTGGCCGCACGCGGCGGACGTGCACGCGCAGGTATGGCCGGCGCTCGCGCTGGCCGATGTGGTGAAACTGAGTTCGGAAGAGCTTGCCTGGCTTGCCGGCGGCGACGAGGCGGGCGCCATCGCGCGCCTGTGGCAGGGCCGCGCACGCCTGCTGGTGGTGACCGACGGCGCACGCGCGCTGCGCTGGTTCCACCCGGATGGCGCCGGCGAACTGCCGGTCTACCGGGTGCGCGCGGTCGACAGCACCGCCGCCGGCGATGCCTTCGTCGGAGCGCTGCTGCTGCAGCTGGCCGGGCAACGGATCGACCCGGCCGGCCTGGATGCCCTGGTGGCAGACCTGCCCCGCCTGCACCGCGTGCTGCACCACGCCGCCGCCGCGGGTGCGCTGGCGGTGACGCGCAAGGGCTCGTTCACCGCCCTGCCCGACAGCGCCGAAGTCCTTGCCTTCCTGGAGGCCCACGCATGAATCCCGTCCTGCCCGCCACACCCGTGCCGGATTTCCGCTCGCCCGCCTTCCTGCGCCGCCACATCGCCGACACCATGGCGTTCTACCACCCGCGCTCGATCGATCCCGCCGGCGGCTTCTTCCAGTACTTCAAGGACGACGGCGCGATCTACGAGCGCAGCCACCGCCACCTGGTGAGCAGCACGCGCTTCGTGTTCAACAACGCGATGGCGGCACTGGAGTTTGCCGACGACGCGCCACTGGCCGCGCAATACCGCGAGGCTGCCCAGCACGGCCTGCGCTACCTGCGCGAAGTGCACCGCAACCCGCACACCGGCGGCTACGCGTGGACGATCCGCGATGGTGCACCCGAAGACACCACTTATCACGCCTACGGCGTCGCCTTCGTGCTGCTGGCCTATGCCTGCGGCCGCCGCCTCGGCGTGACCGAAGCGCCGGCGTGGATGGACGAAACCTGGGCGCTGCTGGAACAGCATTACTGGGACGCGCAGGCCGGGCTGTACCGCGACGAAGCGGACGAGTACTGGCGCTTCAGCGACTACCGCGGCCAGAACGCGAACATGCACATGTGCGAGGCGATGATCGCTGCCTGGCAGGCGAGCGGCGAGTCGCGCTACCTCGACCGCGCACTCACGCTCGCCGACCACATGACGCGCCGCCAGGCCGCGCTCGCCGACGGCCTGGTGTGGGAGCACTACGACGCGCGCTGGCAGATCGACTGGAACTACAACAAGGACAACCCCAAACACCTGTTCCGCCCATGGGGCTTCCAGCCCGGCCACCAGACCGAGTGGGCGAAGCTCCTGATGATCCTCGACCGCGAGCTGCACGCCGCCAGCCGCGCGGTGCCCGACTGGCTGCTGCCCACCGCGCGCCATCTGTTCGACACCGCGGTCAAGCACGCCTGGGACGACGCGCACGGCGGCCTCTGCTACGGCTTCGCGCCCGATGGCCAAGTGTGCGACGACGACAAGTATTTCTGGGTACAGGCCGAATCGCTCACCGCCGCCGCCCTGCTGCACGCACGCACCGGCGATCCCGTGTACGCCGGCTGGCACGACAAGCTGTGGGCCTACGCCTGGCGGCACTTCGTCGACCACGAATACGGCGCCTGGTACCGCATCCTCACCGTCGACAACCGCAAGTACAGCGACGAGAAAAGCCCCGCCGGCAAGGTCGACTACCACACCATGGGCGCGTGCCACGAACTGCTGGCGCTGTACCGTCGCCGCGCCTGACATCCCGCTCCGCTGCACGCCGAGGCAAACGCCCGCCAACCCACCGCGGCGGGTGTCTCCTTGTTCGCGGTGACCAACCCATCGCAAAAAAAGCCCCGACCGAAGCCAGGGCTGGGGGGAACAGGCACGACCTGAGAGGGATCGGTCGGCTTCCGGCAGTGGTCGTTACGGCATCTGCCAGCTGAAATCGGCGACCACCGGGAAATGGTCGGAAGGATAGACCTTGCCAGCGTGCGTGGTGATCGTGCCCACCTCGTCGGCTTTCACCCCGCGATAGAGGATCCAGTCGATGCGGTTGACCGCATGGCCGGTAAAGCCGTGGAAGGTGGCATCCGGCCCCTCTCGTCGCGGGGCCGACTCGCGCGCATCGTGCAGCTTGGCGGTGAGCAGGGCATGCGTGCGGCTGTCGGGCGTGGTGTTGAAATCGCCCGTCAGGATGACCGGCAGCGACGTGGGCAGGGATGCCAGGCGTTGCCTGATTTCCTCGGCACACCGCTCGCGGATCGCCTCGGCTTGCTCGCCATCCTGGTAGGGGAAATGCGTGTTGTAGTAGTAGAACTGCCTGCCGCTGCGCCGATCCCGGAATTTCGCCCAGGTCACCATGCGTGGCAGCGGCTGGCCAAAACTCCTGCTGCCCGGCTTGTCCGGTGTATCCGAAAGCCAGAAATCGCCGGACTCGAGCACCACCAGACGTGCCGTGTCGTAGAAGACGCCCATGTGCTCGTTGTCGTTCCCGTTGACGTCGTTGCCGTTGCGGCCCATGCCAAACCAGGTGTACCCGGGCAGGTGCTGCTGCAGGTAATCGCCCTGCGGCGAGAGCAGCTCCTGCGTACCGAGGATGTCGGGGTGTTCCTTGCGGATGACCTGGACCATCAGGTCGCGGCGATGCGGCCAGGCGTTGATGCCGTCGTCCGCCTTGCCGTAGCGCACGTTGAAAGTCATGACGCGAAGGTCGTGGGTGCCGGTCGCGCTGGCCACGACACAAGCCAGTGCAAGCACAAGGATCAGGAAAAGGCGGGGCAACCATCGCATCGAGCGACTCCTCTGGCGGAATGACTGGTGCTTCGACCGTTCACTGCTGGCCATGCCCGGATGATGTCATCGATGGCGGCGCCGCTGCCGGGTCGGCACCCCAGGCCTGGTTCGGTTTCGGCCCCATGGTGAGCACCAGGGTGGCACCGTTCGCGATGTCCGCCCGGCTGAACCACGGCTTGTTCCATGGCCTGCCGTTGAGCGTCGCGGACTGGATGTAGAGGTTTTTTGCCGAGTTGTCGCGCGCGACGATCTCGAAGATCTTGCCGTTGCCCATGTGCAGGCGCACCCGGTCGAAGATCGGGCTGCCGAGGATGTAGTCCGGGCTGGACGGATCGACGGGATAGAAACCCATCGCGCTCAGCACGTACCACGACGAGGTCGAGCCCTGGTCGTCCATGCCGGGGAAACCGTAGCCGCTGGCGTCGCTGCCGTACATCTCGGCAAGGATGCGCCGCACCAGCGCCTGCGTCTTCCAGGGCTGACCGCTCCATGCGTACAGATAGGCCGCCTGCTGGTCCGGCTGGTTGCCTTGCACGTACTCGCCGACCAGGCCGGTGCAGTCGCGGCAGATGCCCTTGGCCGTGTACGGCGTGGAGAAGAACGCGTCGAGCTTGGCGTTGAACGCGGCGCGCCCGCCGAGCAGGTCGACCAGGCCCTGCACGTCGTGCGGCACCAGCCACAGCGTGGACCAGCCCGAGGCCTCCTTCATCATGAAGTTGTAGTAGGGCTCGCCCGGGTCGAACGGCGCGATCCACTTGCCGTCCGCGGTCCTGCCACGCATGAAACCGGTCGATGGGTCGAACACGTTGCGGTAGTTCGCGGCGCGGCGCAGGAACATCTGCGCGTCGTCCGTCTTGCCGAGCCGGCGCGCGATATCGGCCAGCGCGTGGTCGTCCCAGGCGTATTCCAGTGTGGTGGCGACGCCCGCCTTGCCGCCCGCGTACGGCGGGCTGGGATTGCCCGGCGGCACGATGTCGGCGATCCAGCCATTCTTCAGGTATTCGGCGAGATAGCCGCGCGGCCCCTTGGGGTCGGTCGCGTTCTTGCGCAGATACGTGTACGCGGCGGCGTAGTCGAACGGGATGCCGCGCTGCCACGCGCCGTCGTACATCAGCGAGGCGTGGTCGCCGTGGAACGAGGTGTCCATGTAGCCGCGCTCGCGCGCCCGGTCCAGCTCGGAACGCATGATGTCCTGCACGACCTTCGGTTCGAGCAGCATCAGCAGCACGATCTGGTTGCGGCCGGTATCCCAGAACGGCACCGGGCTGTAGCGATCGTAACTGGCGACCCGGACCTTGCCGTCCGCGCCGGTGAAGCGCTCGCCCTTGTGCGCGAGCAGCCGCGGGCTGGCGAAGGAGTGGTACAGCGTCGAGTAAAACAGCATGCGCTGCTTGGGCGTGCCGCCGCTGACTTCGACGCGGTCGAGCAATTGCGCCCACGCCTCACGCGCCTTGGCGTGCACGCGCTCGAAATCCCAGCCCGGTTGTTCGTCGCGCAGCCGCTGTTCGGCTTCCGCGGCACTGTGGCCGTGGGCGATCTTCACCAGCACCTGCTCGCCCGCCTTGGTGTCGAAGGTGACGTAGGCGCCGGCGTAACTGCCGGACACCGCACGGCGATTCGGTTGCACGTCCGCGTCGCCGATGCCGTAGCCCTCGTGGTCATTGTCCGCGCGGAAGGTGCCGAACACGGCGAACGGCCGCGAGAACTCGGCGACGAACCACGCGCCATCCGAGTCGCGCTGCGGCCCGGCCTTGGTGGCGCCGCGGATGGTGTGGCTGTCGACCACCTCCACGTCGCCGCCGGCGCGGCGCAGGTTGATGATCACGTTCGACCGACGGCTCGCCGGAAAGGTGAAACGCATCAGGCTGGTGCGCTGCGTCGCGGTGAGCTCGACCTTGGTGTGAAACGTGGCGAGGTCAACTGTGTAGTAGCCCGGCGACGCCTGCTCGCTTGCCTTGTCGTAATACGACTGCGCGTAGTCGGGCGGCACGGTCCAGTCGCCCACCACCGGCATGATCATCGGCGATGCCTGGCCGCCGTAGGTCGAGCCGCCGCCGGTGAAGCCGATCATCGTCGGGTTGGGGTAGTAGTACGACATGCCGACGCCCGCGGGGTAGCTGAGGTCGACATTGAGGTTGACCGGTGTTGCCTCGGTCGAGCTGTGCGGCAGGCTTGCGCCCGGCGAGGTCATGCCCGAATACAGCGGCTCGCCCGGTGGCGGCGCATTGCCGATCAGCGATTGCTGGTCCAATGGCGCGGTGCCAACCAGCGGGTTGGCGGCGTCGACCGCCTGCAATGCGGATTGCGGTGCGCTGCCATCCTTGGCATGGACATCGCCCATACCCCCGAGCACGAGGGCCGCCAGCGCAATGGCCAGCGCAACGTGTCCGCGGATTGGTGAAACCTGACGGCAGGAGCGCTCGGGGAATGGATGCATCGTCCTTTCCGGTGTGTACGTGAATGAAAAGGTGTCATCCGTCATGCCGGCGGCGTTTGCTCCCGCTCCCCGTTGGGGAAGAGGGAGCAGGGTCCGGCCGGCACGAACAGCCGGCACACCGCGCTCAGTCGCCGGCGCCGAACTTGTAGGTGACCCCCACGTAGTACTGGCGCCCGGCGTACTCGAGCTGGTTCAGTCGCGCCGTCGTGTCGCCGCCCAGGTACGACCGCGGCATAGAGCGCGTCAGGTTGATGACTGACGCGGTCACCATCAGGTGCTTGTTGAACTCGTAATCGCCGTTCAAGTCGACCTGGTGATACGGCCGGGTGTAGACCGGCAAGCCCGATGCCAGGCCCTGCATGGTGCGGCCCGTCCAGTTGTTGGTGGCGCGCAGCAGCAGCCCATTCTTTTCATAGAACAACGACACGTTCGCCGCGTACTTGGCGCTGCCGATCAGCTCCGACTTGCCCACCTGCGTGTCACCGAGCGAAACCGCGGTTTCGCTGGTCTTGTTGAGCGTGTAGTTGGCGATGTAGCCGAAACCGGATTGGAAGGTGTGCTGGGTGTAGAGCTCCACACCCTTGGAAGTACCCGAGCGGCCGTTAGCATTGGTGCTGTACTCCAGGAAATTCTCCTGGGTGCCGCCCACGTTGACCGTGATGTTGTTGACGGTGACCGGCACGACGAAGTTCTTCACCTTCTTCTCGAACAGGTCCAGGCCGACCACCGATTCGGGCGCGTAGTACCACTCGCCCGCCACGTCGAACTGGGTGGCCGTGAACGGCTTGAGGTCGGCGTTGGCGCCGCTGCCGTACCAGCCCGGAGGCGGCGCACCGAACTGCCGGCGGTCGTTGTAGTACGCCTGTGTGTTGTTGGTGAGGCTGCCCAGTTGCGCCAGATCCGTGTAGTTGGCGCGCGCCATTGCCTGCGATCCGGCAGCGCGCAGCACGAAGTTGTCGGCAATCGTCCACGCGACGTTGAAGCTTGGCAGCAGCTTGTTGTAGCGCTTGGAGGTGGAGGCATTGGAGAACGTCTGCACCACCGACTGCTCGCGTGGCAGGTACTGGAAATCGCCCGGCGCGCACGGGCCGCCACCGGCATTCACGCCGCTGGCCGGGCAGATCAGGATGTTGCCGTTCGCGTCGTGGTAGTACACCGCGTTGTTGGTGGTGATCTCGTCGGCAACGGTAAGATCCTGCTGGGTGCTGACGAAACGCAGGCCGACATTGCCGCGCAGCGTACCGGTGTCGAAGTTGGCCTCGACATAGGCCGCCGAGATCTTTTCCTGGACGGAGGACCGGTTCTCCGGGTGGTTGTAGAGCACGCGGTCGTAAGTGGCGTTGAGATGGTTGTAGTACGCCGGGAAATTGATCGCCGGAAAGACGCTGTCGTTGTACGCCTCGTTATGGCCGTCGAGCATCGAGGGCAACAGGAAACCGGCCGGAAGCTGGCCGGCATTCGGGTCGCAGGTCTGGAACTGCAGCGTGGTGCCCTTGCAGTACCAGCGCAGTTCGTTGCTTTGTTGCTCGGCATGGTTGTCGCGGTACTTCACGCCGAACTGCAGCGACTGCAGCCAGCCGTTGTCGAACGCCCAGGTGAAGTCGGCCTGCGCAAAGTTCTGCGAAGTGCTGGTGTTGACCATGCCGGAACCGGTCGAGCCGAGATCCACCTGGCCCTTCCCCGCCAGCATGTTCTGCAACACGTTCGGCGCTGCGGTGATGGTCGGCGTGCCGCTCAGTGTCCACGCGGCGCCGTTGCTGCCGTCCACCCACTGGCCATTGACGAAATTGCGCGGCTTGGCCGCCATGCCCAGTTCGATCGACGGGCCGCCGGTTGCCCAGGTGCGGCCGATGTTGAACGTGCCACTGAGGTCGCCGCCGTTGTCCCACTCGCCTTCAAGGTTGAGGGTCTGCGAGGTGGCCTTCTCGACCGAGTAGTTGCCGTTGAGCCACGGAATCTCCGTGGAACAGACGTCCACTGGCTGCCGCTGTGCGCCAGTGCTGGGGTTAGTCGTCGAGTTGCAGCCCTGGCCCGCGGGCGGCAGCACGTAGTTTGCCCCGGTGACGACGGTGCCCGACGGATCGAAGGTCAGGCCGTTGGGCGCGAGCAGCCGGCCCTGCTGGTCGTTGAAATTGTGGTTGCTGGGCAGGCCCCACTCGGGAACTTCCAGGGTGTTGGTGATCTGGTTCTGTTGCCGCTGGAAGCGGAAGTAGTTGCCGGTCAGCAGAAAATGGTCGCTGGGCTTGAACTGCACGGTGGCCTGGACGCCCTTGGTCTTCAGGTCCAGCCGGTTGCGGCTGGTGGAGAACTGCTGCGGCATCCAGTAGCCCGAATATTGCCTGCCGGACTGGTCGACCACGCCGCCACCCGGCCACAGGGCGATGTTGGGTGCCACGTCGGGGCCATACGGATTGCCGCGTACATCCGTGGCCGGCGCGGTACAGGTCGCATGGTCGGTGCAATCGTTCGACCACCAGTGCCAGCTCGACGCATTGGCGGTGTAGTCGACGTCGCGGCGTTTCTGGTAGGTGCCCGCAAGCAGGATGCCGAAGGTCTCGTCCTTGTTCTTCCACGACCACAGTGCCGAAGCCTGGGGCGTGATCTTGCCGCTGTTGTCGGAACCCGCGCCATTGAGGGACACGAAGCCGTCGTTCGCCGCCATCTCCAGCGGACGCCGCGTGCGCAGATCCACGTTGCCGCCGATGCCGCCTTCGTCCAGGCGCGCTTCCAGGCTCTTGTAGAGCTTGATGTCCGAGAACATGTTGGCCGGCATCAGCGTGTAGTTGAACGAGCGCGTCAGGCTGGCCGAGGTGTCGGCCGAGGCCACGTAGTTGCCGTTCAATTCAGTCAGCGTCAGCTCGGGCGCGAGGCCGCGGATGCTGACCGTCTTACCTTCGCCGGATTCCCGCGTGATGACCACGCCGGGCACGTGCGTCAGGGCATCGGCAATGTTTTTTGCCGGGAACTGCGCAATGTTCTGCGCGTTGATGACCTCGACGATCGCGTTGGAATCGCGCTTGTCCTGCAGGTTCTGGTCGATCGACTGCCGGTAGCCGGTGACGACCACACCCTGCAGCTGGGTGGGCGCCGCGGGTGACCCGGTGGCCTTTTTCTTGGTTGCCTTGCGCTGGTCCGTCTGGTTCGTGTCCGCCGTACTGCCGGCGGTCTGCGGAGTAGGCGTGGCGGTGGAAGTGGTGGCCGGTTGCGCTGCGTACGCAATAGCAGGCGCCCCGCCACCAAATGACCAGATCGCCAGGGCGAGTGCGGCGTACAGCGGTTTCCGGGTAGCAACGTTCGACAAACCAGTCATGTTCTTGATCCCCATTTGCGTTATCCCCATGTGACGGCGTGCGTTTTCCCAGCATTGATGCAGCACTCGGATCTCAATTCGCGGTCGCGGCGCGACGGGGTGTTCCCACTGGTCACCCCGTGTCTGACACCGGCAACCGAACCAGGCCCGCACCCGCTGCAACCGTTCCTGCAACCCGCCTCGACTTTCGTTTTCCCGACCTGCGCCGGATCCGCCGCCCCCTGTTCGCCAGCGGCCCGGGGTTTGCAACAACCACTCGCAGGCAATCTCCGTGGACAGCTTTCCCATAAACCGGAGCGCTTGGATTTAGATCGATCTAAACCCAACGACCAAATTACCGCACCAAAGACGCCACATGTCACGCTGCAGTGCGGAAAACCCTTTCCGTGCCGTTCACGCACCGGTTTTCTGCGGAAGTGGTGTCTTCGCCACTCCTCGGGACCCGTCGCCGTACCGCGTCATCGAACTGCCCGGACCAAGGCTCAGGCATGAACCTGGACTGCTTATTTCGTTCCCATGGATAGATCGATCCAGCCCGTACGCCATGCGCGGCGACACCTGTCCACGCTGGCGACGCAGATGCCTTGCCAGGCATCAAAGTCCACCGACGCGCGGCGGCGGGACGCGGTCACGGTCGCGCGCCCGCACGTATCGTCGCCGCATTGATCGCACGCACCTTGGCCTCGTCCACTTTCTCGACCTCGCGGTCGTAGGTGAGCAAGCCGTTGTGCTCGCCTTCGACGTCGGTGATCTGGGTGTAGACGCTGCCGGACATGCCCGTGGGTACGCCCTGATCGCGCAACACCGACGTGTTGGCGACGTAGCCGGTCGTCAGCGCGGCACGGTCCTTTACCGCGCCGTAGGGGTTGATCGGCGTGTTGGGCCAGACGTGGCTGGGGATGCCGAGAGTCAGGCCGCCATGCTCGCCATCGATCGCGGCCCGCGTGGCGTCCGGGCTGGGCAGCCCGGGCCCTTGGTAGTCATGCACGTCGATGACGTCGCCGGCATGCGGATCACCCCTCATGTCGCAGCAATTGGCGCCGCTGCGCGCATCGACCAGGCGCGAGGGATCGAGCTGCTTGATCTGTGCCGCCAGCTCGGCCGCAGCCGGGATGCTCCACTGCCCCCAGCCTTCGTTGAAGGGAATCCAGCCGATGATCGCGGTATCACCCTTGAGCTGCTCGATGATCGCCGTGACCTGGGCGCGGAAGTTGGCCTTGTCCGCAGCGGTGAGTTTGTCGTTGCTGCCGGTGGGCAACGCCGGCATGTCCTGCCAGACCATCACGCCGAGGCGGTCGGCCCAGTAGTACCAGCGCGCCGGCTCCACCTTGATGTGCTTGCGGATGGTGTTGAAGCCCAGATCCCTGGTCTTCTGGATGTCGAACTTCAGTGCCGCATCGGTGGGCGCGGTGTAGATGCCATCCGGCCAATAGCCCTGGTCCAGCGTGGCCAGCAGGAAGGTCGGCTTGCCGTTCAGCACGATGCGGTTGCGGCCACCCACCTTCTCGACGGCGATGGTGCGCAGGCCGGCGTAGCTGGTCACCTCGTCGCTTTGTCCGCCGCGCGTGAGCACAGCTTTGAAGGTGTACAGGAAAGGATCGTCCGGGCTCCACAGGTGCGGATGCGCGACGGCCAAATGCAGCGGCTGGCCGGCCGGCCCGCTGGTCGCGCCCACGACCTTGCCGTCCGCATAGGCGGTGACGCGGAGCACGGCACCGGCACTGGGGCCATGCAACCGCGCGGTGACGCTGAAAGCATCCAGGCTGCGCGCCGGGGTGAAGGTGAGCTGCGCCAGGCTGGTGGCCGGTACCGATTCCAGCCACACCGGCTGCCAGATGCCCGAGGCCGCCGTGTAGAAGATGCCCTCCGGCTTCAGCCGCTGCTTGCCGACCATCACGTTGGCGCCATCCACCGGCGCGTGCACGACGACCACGATCTCCTGCGGCCCGTCCGTGCGCAGCTGCGGCGTGATGTCCGCGCTGAACGCGGTGTAGCCGCCGACGTGGTGCGCCACTTCCACGCCGTTGATGTAGACCGTGGCCGCCTGATCCACCGCGCCGAAGTTCAGCCGCACGTGTTGGCCGCGCGCGGTGAACGCCGCCGGGATCTCGACCAGCCGGCGGTAGACCATGTGGTCCGCATGCTGCTGCACGCCCGAGAGCACCGACTCCACCGGATACGGCACCAGCACCTTGCCCGCCAGCGTCTTGCCGAACGGTGGCGCGGCTTTGCCGTCGCCGGGCGCGTACTGCCACAGGCCGTCGAGGTTCATCCATTGCGGATGCGCCAACGACGGGCGCGCGAGCTGCGGACGCGGATAGTCGGGCCAGGCGTTGGTGGGCGACACCTCGGCCGTCCACGGCGTCGCCAGCGGCGCCACCTTGCCGCTCCATGTGATCGTCCGCGCCGATGCCGCCATTGCCATCGAGGCGCATCCCATTGCCGCGAGCACACCCAGGCTCGCGCCCATCCACCATCCGCGGATACTGCGTACCGGCGCCATCATTCAGGCCTCCCCCTTGCCGGCCATCCGGCCGAACGACGGCGGCCGGTCTTCCGGCGCGGCGCCGAAGCGCTTGTTCGGCTTGTCGCCCATCGCGAACGCCAGCGTGCCGCCGGCGGCGAGTTCGGCGTGGCTGATCCAGCTCTTCGTCCACGGCTTGCCGTTCCAGGTGACGGACTGGATGTAGGGCTTGCCCGGACCGTTGCCGTGCGCCTCCACGACCAGCTTCTTGCCCGCGCCCAGCATCACTTCGGCGTGGTCCAGCAGCGGGCCACCGAACACATAGTGCGTGCTCACCGGATCGACCGGGTACAGGCCCAGCGCGCTCAGCACGTACCACGCGCTCATCTGGCCGCAGTCCTCGTTGCCGGCGAGGCCGTCCGGCTGCGGCGGGTACATGGTCTCCAGCAGCATGCGCACGCGCGACTGGGTCTTCCAGTGGTTGCCGGTGTAGGCGTAGAGGTAGGCCACATGGTGGCTGGGCTCGTTGCCGTGCGCGTACTGGCCGATCATGCCGGCGATGTCCGGCGGCGCGTCGGCGGGCAGTTTGGAGCGGGTGGTGAACAGTTCGTCCAGCTTGCGCTCGAACGCGGCCACGCCGCCGAACATGCCCATGTAGCCGTACAGGTCGTGCTGGTTGAGGAAGGTGGCCACCCACGGGTTGGACTCGGTGAAGTCGCGCCACTTCTCGAAGTGCCCCATCTCGCGCGGGTCGAACGGTTCCAGCCACTGGCCGTTACTGCCGCGCGGGCGCATGAAGGTGAGCTTCTGGTCGAACACGTGGCGGTAGTTGCGCGAGCGCTCGCGCAGCTTTTTCGCATCGTCCTTCGCGCCGACGCGCTCGGCCAGGTCCGCCAGCGCCCAGTCGTCATAGGCGTATTCCAGGGTCTTGCTGACCGTCTCGCCCTCCTTGTCGCTGGGAATGTAGCCGAGCTTGCGGTACCACGGCAGGCCGCGGTAGTCGTCGTCGAAGGCGCGCTTGCGAAAGAGCGGCCAAGCCTTGGCGTAGTCGATGCCGGTGAAGCCCTTGGCATGCGCCTCGGCGATCACCACCGCGGAGTGGTAGCCGATCATGGTGCCGGTCTCTACGCCCTGCAGCGGCCACACCGGCGGGCCTTCCGGGCTTTCCGCGGTCATCCGCACCAGGCCGTTGACGATGTCAGGCACCTTGTCGGGCTGATACAGCGTGTACAGCGGGTGCAGCGCGCGATAGGTGTCCCACAGCGAGTAGGTGCTGTAGTTGTGCTGGCCCTTGGGCAGCTCGTGGACCTTCAGGTCCATGCCGCGGTAGCGGCCATCGACGTCGCTGAACAGCGTGGGTGCGAGCATGGTGTGGTATAGCGCGCTGTAGAACGTGCGCTTGACCGGCACCGACGGCGTGTCGATGTGGATGCGCGACAGCTCGGTTTCCCAGTTCTTGGCCGCGGCCTGCCGCACCTGCTCGAAATCCCAGCCGGGCAATTCCGATTCCAGGTTGCGCAGCGCGCCGGCAACGTCCACGCCGGAGAGGCCCACCTTCACCAGCAGCGGCGCCTTGTTCGCGTCGTCCAGGTGCAGCGCGGCCTTGAGGTGCGTGCCCTTGGCCTCGCCGGTGCCGCTGGGCAGCGGCTGGTTTTCGCTGTACAGCGTGGCCTGCGCGAACGGCCGCGACAGCTTCATCGCGAAGTAGATGTGCCGCCCGTTCGCCCACTGATGCACGCGGCGGCTGCCGACCAGGGTGTCGTTGCCCACTAGTTTCAGTGTGGCGTCCGACACCTTGCACGGCACCTTGGGGTCGTCGTGGAAGCCGTGCGCGAAGTCCACCAGCAGGTGCGCCTTGCCACCCTTGGCGAAGGTGTAGCGGTGCAGGCCCGTGCGCAGCGTGGCGGTGAGCTCGGCAAGGATGTCGTGGTCGGTGAGGCGCACGCGGTAGTAGCCGGGCACACCCTGTTCGGAGGCCCGGTCGTAGCGCGAGCGATAGCCCTTGCCCGGGTGCGCCACCATGTCCGGCGTGAGGTGTGGCCCGCGCGCGGCGCCGTCGAACTTCGAGTAGTAGTTGTACGGCGGCAGGCCGCGTTCGCCCGGGTCGAGCAGCACCTCGCCCTGCGCCGGCATCACCAGCACGTCGAGCATGTCGCTGGCGCCGGTACCGCTGAGGTGAGTATGCGAGAACCCCATGATCGAGCCGTCGGCCTGGTGGTAGCCCGAGCAGGCGTCCCAGCCGAAGTCGTTGGTGTCGGGCGAAAGCTGCACCATGCCCCACGGCAGCGAGGCACCGGGATAGGTGTGGCCGTGGCCACCGGTGCCGACGAACACGTCCACCCAGCGCGACACGCCGTTCTTCGCCAGGCCGGTCAGCGCCGCGGCACTGCCTTGGCCGCGCGGTGCGGCAAGCGCGCCACGCGGATCGAGGCCTCCGAGCAGCGTCAATGCCGCCGCGCCTTGCAGGAATCGTCTGCGGGTCACCATGGTCGTGGACTCCTCTGGGAATGTGGGGTGCGGTGATTACCGCAGCAGTTCGGGGTGGTGGTGGGCCAGTCCGGCGATCAGCTCGCCGAACAGGCTGTTGGCCCAGGCAAACCAGGGCCGGGTGAAATGGGCGGGATCGTCCTGGTCGAAGGCCTCGTGCATGAAGCCGGTGCCCGCATGGGTGGTCTTCAGCCAGTGCAGGCACTGGCGGATCTCGCCGGCATCCGCGCTGGTGAGCGCGCGCACCATCAGCGACATCGGCCAGATCATGCGCAGGCCCTCGTGCGGCCCGCCGATGCCTTCCGCCGCCTTGCCGCGGAAGAAATACGGGTTGCGTGCGCCCCAGGCGCGGGCGCGGGTGCGCTGGTAGCGCGCGTCGCCGCGCGCGCAGAAACCGAGATACGGCAGCGCCAGCAGGCTGGGCACGTTGGCGTCGTCCATGGACAGCTGGTTGCCGTAACCGTCCACCTCATAGGCCCAGAAGTCCGCGCCACCCTCGTGCATCACGGCGTGCTGCTCCAGCGCCGCCTGCACCTCGGCCGCCAGCGCCTCGCAGTCGGCGGCGAACGCCGCGTCGCCGTGCAGCGCGCGCGCCATCTCCGCGAGCTGGCGCAGCGAGACCACCGCGAACGCGTTGGCCGGCACGAATAGCGGATAGATGCAGGCATCGTCGGACGGCCGGAACATCGAGAAGATCATCCCCACCGGCAGCGCCGGATTGCCGTAGCCGCCCAGCGGCACCGTGTCGGTGGGCACCGCCGAGGCGCGCTGGAAGTGGTACGGGCCCGGCCCGTGCTTGCGCTGCTGCGCGCGGAACGTCGCCAGCACCAGGTGCATCGCGCCGCGCCAGTCGTCGTCGAACGGCACGCGGTCGCCGGTGGCTTTCCAGTAGCCGTGGGCGATGCGGATCGTCCAGCACAGCGAATCGATCTCCCACTTGCGCTCGGCCACGCCGGGCTGCATGTCGGTGAGGTCGTGCTGCGCCCAGTCCAGCGTGGTCCTGCCGCGCGGATCGGGCAGGAAGGCGTTGGCGTACGGGTCGATGGTGATGCACGCCGCGTGGCGATGGATCAGCCCGCGGTACAGCCGGCGCAGCGACGCATCCTTCGCCGCCAGCGGCAGGTACGGCCACACCTGTGCGGAGGAATCGCGCAGCCACATCGCGTCGATGTCGCCGGTGATGACGAAGGTGTCCGGCTTGCCGTGCAGGGTGTCCATCTGCACCGTGGTGTCCAGCGTGTTCGGGTAGCAGTTGCCGAACATCCAGCGCAGCTCGGGGTCGCCGATCTTCGCCTGCACGCGGGCGATTTCCGCCTCCACCGCGGGGCTGGTGAACTTGCGCTTGCCGGGCGGCGGGCGATGACTGGATCGCGCCGATGCCGTGGCCGGCGCGGCGAAGCCGGGCAAGGCCAGCGCCGCGGCGCCGCCACCGATCAGCTTGAGCAGGTCGCGGCGGGAAAGGTTGCCCATGGTCATGGCGTGGTCTCCGTGGCGGCGTACAAGCTGCGCACCGTCAGCGCATGCTTCAGCGCGGCCGCATCAGCCGTACTGTCGAGGTGCAGCGTCACCGATTCGCCGGGTAGCAGGTCGAAGGCATTGTCGGAAAGCCGCACATCCAGCGCGCCGAAGTCGATCCACACTTCGCGCGCAAAGCGCTGCGCGCTCACCGTGAGGCTGTGGCCGTCGGCGGCGAGCTGCGCCTTCATGCCGGGATCGGGCAGTTGCAGATCCTTGGCCTGCCCGAAATACACGAGGTCGCGGCTGAGCACCTTGCCGTGGTCCAGCCACTCGAACACTGCCACCGTGCGGCGCGGATCGGCGCCGTGCAGCAGTTGCGCATCGTTGTAGTCGCCAGCACCGGTGCTGGCCAGCGCCGCCACCCGCACGGCCTGCGTGTGCTCCCACACCGGCTTGCCATCCATCCCGAGCACGCGGATGCGCAAGTCGGTATTCATCAGCGTCGTGGCGTCCGACACCAGCGACACCTGGGTGACGCCACCCGTGCGGATCGCCACCCCCCGCAGCGGCGCATAGAAACGCTTCGCGTGGTATTGCAGCGCTTTCCAGCGGCCGTCGTAGTCAATGCTGGACCAGGTGACGCCCGGCCACACGTCGTTGAGCTGCCAGTACAGCGAGCCCATGCTCTGCGGCCGCGACGCGCGCAGATGCTCGGCGGCGAGCTGGATGCCCTCGGCCTGCATCACTTGGCTGAGGTAGACCAATGAGGTGAAGTCCTTCGGCTTGCCGTACTCGCGCTCCACGTACATCAAGAGACGCTGGTTGCCCTTGCCCTGGTCGAACTTCTGGTGCGCGCGCAACACCGGCGAGTCGATCGCGAGGTCGCCCGGGTCGAGCACGCTGCGCAACGTCGCCATCGACGGGAAGGACTGCAGGCCGTATTCGGACTGGAAGCGCGGGGTGACATCAAGGTAAGCGCTGGCCGGCAGCGCGGCGCCCGACCACACGTTCCAGTAGTGGTAGTCGCCGTTGTCCAGCACATTGGCCTTGGTGTCGTAGTCGCTGCTGGGCGTACTCGGCCAGTACGGCACCTCGGGCGACTGCGACGCGACCACGTCGCGCAGCGTGTGGTCGAACAGCTCGCGCATGCCCTGCTCGACGCGTGCGCTCGCGGCCTTGCCCTGCGCCTTCTGGAAATCCAGGCTGGTGCCCCAGGACTCCCACGCGGTTTCCACCTCGTTGTTGCCGGCCCACAGGACGATGGACGGATGGTCGCGCAGGCGATCCACCTGTTCGATTGCCTCGATGCGCGTGTTGTTGCGGAAGGCCTGGTCGTAGGGCGGGATCGCGCCGCCGAACATGAAGTCCTGCCACACCATCAGGCCGAGCTTGTCGGCTTCGGCGTAGAACGCTTCCTCGAGGTAATAACCGCCGCCCCAGACGCGCAGCATGTTCATGTTCGCGTCGCGCGCCGACCGCAGCATCGCATCGATGCGCGCCGGCGTGACGCGGTTTGGAAACATGTCCATCGGGATCACGTTCGCGCCCTTGGCGAAGATCGGCACGCCGTTCACCACGAAGGCGAAGCTCTTGCCCCATTGGTCCTTCTGGCGCAGCAGCTCGACGCTGCGCAGGCCGGTGACGCGATCCGCACTGGCGACTTTCCTGCCGTCCACCGCGACCTCGACATGGAAGTCGTACAGGTTCGGCTTGCCGTAACCCACTGGCCACCAGCGCACGGGATGGGCGATCTCAAACGGAATGCTCAATGTGTGCTCGCCAACCTGCAGCGTCAGCGCGCGCTCAAGGGTTTGCGTGCCACCGTCCGGTGCGCGCCAGCGCAGCATCACCTTTGCCTGGCCTGCCGCATCGGCGGCGATGCGCAACTGCGCCTGCAATTGCGCCACGTCGGCATCCACCTTCGGCTGCGCGATGTGGAAACCGGCGAGGCGCAGCGTGTCCCAGCTCTCCAGCTTCACCGGCTGCCAAATGCCCTCGGTGACGATGCGCGGGCCCCAGTCCCAGCCGTACTGGTAGGCGGCCTTGCGCACGTAATTGGCCGTCTGCTTGCCTTCGGGCTCGTCGCCGAAGGCCGAGTCGAACTCGCCCGGCAGCGCATAGGGCTGTTTCAGCAGCCAGGGCTGCAGCCGCGCGATCGGCGAATGCAGCGTGACTTCCAGCGTGTTCGTGCCCGCATGCAGCCATGGCTTCGCGCCCCCCCGCCAGCGACGGAACATGTTGTCGGCGGCGAGCAGCCTGTGGCCGTTGAGCGAGACGTCGGCGAAGGTGTCCAGGCCGTCGAACACCAGCTCGATGTGCTTGCGCGCCAGCGTGGCGGCATCCACGGTGAAGCGCGTGCGGTACTGCCAGTCGGCCAGGCCCACCCACTGGATCTTCGCCTCGTTGTCGCGCCGGTACGGATCGGGCACCTGCTTCGCAGCCAGCAGGTCGGTCTGCACCGTGCCGGGCACGCTCGCCGGCATCCAGTGCGCAGCCTGCGGATGCTCCGCGGCTTGGCGGTTGCCGGGCGCAAGCCGGAACTGCCAGCCGGCATCCAGTGATCGCGTGGCAAGTGCGTCGGCGCGGCAGCCGCCCGCACCCAGCAGCGCAAGCACGCACAAGACGGCTATCAGGCCGCGCCGCACGCCGGTAATTTGACACGATTCAAATCGGGGGTTGAACACGCCAGCACCTCGCGTACATCGTCAGTCCAGCTACCGCGACACATATCCGACCGGGACATGCGTGAACTTTCGCGTCATGTGCCGTGCTTCATCGACGCGCCCGACGTCGGTTCGTGCCTGCTCCGTGGCCAAGCCTCGCGCTGAAGATCATCGTCCCCACGCTCGACCCTCCCCAATGCCTGCACAAGCATGCGCACCTGCGCCACATCGGTACGCCATTCGCCGCCTTGCATCTCGGCCAGTTGCGGCGGGCGATGGCGCATGCCGGAGGCCAGCTGCCGCTTGGCGGAAGCATGAAACTCGCTCGCCCCGGTGGATCGCACAAGCCCGGGCAGGTTGTCGGCAGTCACGCCGGCGCCGGGCATGACAGCCAGGCGCCCCGCCGACTGCCGCACCAGTTCGCGGATCAGGGGTACGCCTTCGGACACGTTGGCCTGCCCACCCGAGGTGAGCACGCGCGCACAACCCAACCCGATCACATCCTCGAGCGCGCGATACGGGTCGCTGGCAAGATCGAAGGCGCGATGGAAGGTGACGTCCATGTTGCCCGCCGCGCCAAACAGGCTGCGGCAACGCCGCACGTCCACCCCGCCATCGGCGTCGAGCACGCCCAGCACCACGCCATCGCAGCCCTGCGTGGCGCAGTACTCGATGTCGCGCAGCATGGCCTCGCACTCGGCATCGTCGTAGAGAAAGTCACCGGCGCGCGGGCGAATCAGTACGCAAAGCGGAATGCGCAGCCGTTCGCGCGCCATCGCGATGCACGCCGGCGAGGGCGTAAGTCCCCCCAGCTCCAGCGCCGCGCACAGCTCCACCCGCCCCGCCCCGCCAGCCTGTGCGGCGAGCGCCGAGGCCACCGAGTTGGCGGCCACTTCGAGCAGGCGCGCGCTCATGTGGCGAACACGCTGCGCGCAGGGATCAGCGCGCGCTGATCCTTCGCATCGCACACCGCGTAGGAAAAACCGGGCTGGATCGCCCAGGCGCCCACCTCGCCGTCCTTGTTCATGGCGAGGAAGGCCACCTGGATCTCGTTTGCCGTCTTCGGCTGCTTGCGCACGACGCGCAGCACGGCCTCGCGGCAGGCTTCGGTGGGCGTGCGGCCCTGGCGCATCAGTTCCACCACGAGGAAGCTGCCGGCGTTGCGGATCACCTCCTCGCCCACGCCGGTGGAGGTGGCGCCACCCACTTCGCCGTCCACGTACAGGCCGGCGCCGATGATCGGCGAATCGCCCACGCAACCGTGCAGCTTCCACGCCATGCCGCTGGTGGTGCAGGCGCCGGCGAGCTTGCCGTGCACATCCAGCGCCAGCATGCCGATGGTGTCGTGGTTGTCCTTGCCGCCCGGCAGGCCGGCAGGTGCGTCGGCGCCATAGCTGCGCACCTCACTGTTGATTTGCGGTCGGTAGTGCGCGGTCTTCAGCCACTCGTGCCAAGCCTTCTCCGCCTCCGGCGTCAACAGGTTTTCCTGCTCGAAGCCCTGCTCCAACGCGAACTGCAACGCGCCATCGCCGGCCAGCAGCACATGCGGAGTGCGTTCCATCACCCGCCGCGCCACCGAGATCGCATGGGTGACGTGTTCCAGCGCCGCCACCGCGCCGCAATGGCCATCGGCATCCATGATGCTGGCATCCAGCGTCACCTTGCCGTCGCGGTCCGGGTAACCGCCCTTGCCCACGCTGTGGTTCTTGAGATCCGCTTCAGGCACACGCGCACCGGCTTCCACCGCATCGAGCGAATGGCCGCCGTGCCCCAGGATCGCCCACGCCGCCTGGTTGGCGGCAACACCGAAGTCCCAGGTGGAAGCGACGCGCACCACGCCAACGCCACGTGCGGCGATCGCCAAGGGCGTGGCGGTGGCCGCAGCCTTGCCGGTGGCCACCGCCACCGCGCCGAGCACCGAGGCCTTCAGAAATTGCCGACGAGCAACCATCGCGTCCTCCCCACCCCACGGTTCGCCATTGAGCCGCAGGCCTAGCTTGCAATGAAATTTAGATCGTTTCAAATCGGGACAGACTAGCGTCAACCCACCGGTCCGGCATGTCGCACTGCAGTAAGGGGTCTGGTCTCCCCGATCGCCATCGTTTCCGACCGGTCGAAGCTTGCGAGGCACGCACGGCCGCGATGCCACCACCCGACGTCAGCTACGGCGGGCGTCCTGCTCGGCAACACCGGTGAATCGATCGGGTGTGAACGGGCGGTGCTTGGCTATCTGCTGCCGCGCTGGTATCCCCCTGAAACCTGGTACGGCGGGAGGGTGCCTTGGTGAATACTTGCGGCTGATCTTCAGGCACCCATGGATGCCGGGGACGAGGGACTCGCCACCCACCGCGTCAGGAGCACCGTGGCGCCCACCGCGCACAAGGCGCCAAAGCCGAAGGCAACGGCGGCGGAAACGGACTGCCAGAGCGCCCCGAAGATCAGCGAGGCCGGCAACAACATGAGGCCCGCCACCAGGTTGTACCAGCCATAGGCGGTGCCACTGCGTTCGCCTTCGACCAGATCGGCCACCAGCGCTTTTTCGGTTCCTTCCAGGGCTGCGGTGACGGTGCCGTAGAGGACAAACGCCAGCCACAAGGCCCAATCCGCCTGCGGCAGCAGCCCGATGACCAGATACGCGACCGCGTATGCGGCCCATGCCGATCCCAGCACGCGGATTCGCCCCAGGCGGTCGGACAACGCCGAAAGTGGCGTGGACAGCAGCATGGCAACCGCCGAGTACAACACCCACATCAGCACGACCCGTTCGGCACTCGCGCCTATTTGCTCGGCACGCAGCAACAGGAACATGTTCGACGAGTTGCCCAGCGTGAACAAACCCAGCGTCACGAGATAGCGGCGGAAGGCGGGAGGAAGTTGCCCGACCCGCCAATCGAACCCGGCGCGTATCACCGGGACGCGAATGGCGGGTTCCGGGATGCGCGAGGCCAGCACGATCACGGCCACTGCCGGCACCACGGACCACAGGAAAATCGCGCGCAGCGACAAACCCCAGGCCAGCAGCGCCGCCGCCACGAGCGGCCCGATGACCGCGCCGGCATCGTCCATGGCGCGATGCAGGCCGAACGCCAATCCGCGCTGCTCCGGCGTCACGCTCAAACTCAGCAAGGCGTCGCGGGGCGCGCTTCGCAGCCCCTTGCCGGCGCGATCGGCAAGGCGACAGCCGAGCACGCCAAGCCAGCTCGTGGACAGCCCGATCAACGGTCGCGCCAGGCCACTGACCACATAGCCACTGCCGATCCAGCCGCGCATCCGCCGGCTACGATCGGCCAGCACCCCGGCGGCCAGCTTCAACACGCTGCTGCTGGCTTCAGCCACTCCCTCGATCAGGCCCAATGCACGCGGTCCGGCCATCAATACGGCGCTCAGGTACAGCGGTATCAACGGGTAAATCATGTCGCTGGCGCTGTCGTTGGCCAGGCTGAGCGCGCCGAGAATCCACACCATGCGCGGCAGCTTGCGCAACGTCTGCAGGGCACGCTTCACGTGTCCGTGTCCGATCCGCCGCGGTCTCGGCGCGCTGCGGTGCGCGCTCCGGACAGCGATGCAATGAGCGGACACGACACGCTCCCCTTGCGGGCATGACATGCCTTCACGAGCCCGGACAACGCCGTCTCCATCCGCCGCAGGCCGGCCAGCTTCTCGCGCACGCTGCGCAGCTTGACCTCCCCCAGCATGCTCGCTTCGCGGCAGTGCGTGCCGTCCTCCAGCTGCAGCAGCTCGCCGATCTCGTCCAGGCTGAATCCGAGGCATTGGGCCGATTTCACGAAACGCAGGCGGGCGACATCGGCCTGGTCGTAGCGCCGGATGCCGCCGTAGGGCTTGGCCGGTTGCCGCAACAGCCCCCTGCGCTGATAGAACCGGATGGTTTCCACGTTGACGTCGGCCGCCTTGGCGAAGGCGCCGATCGTCAGGTCCACCGCTGCCGCATCCATGATGCTTGACCCCGTAGTCGACTACGGAACTAGCGTTGCCGTGTCGGGGATGAATTGCAAGGCGGCACGCATGGCCGGCCTTGAGTCGAAGGCGTCGTTGAATATCCAGCAGAGGAACTCACTGTGAAAACTGTCGTACGCGTCATGGCCGACAAAGTCGGCGTTGCGGGTTCCCTGGTATCCGCCATGTCCTGCTCCATGTGCTTTCCGGCGATGGCAAGCATCGGCGCCGTCATCGGCCTGGGTTTCCTGGCCCGCTGGGAATCGGTTTTCGTGCACGTGCTGATCCCGGCGTTCGTGTTGCTGGCACTGCTCGCCAACGCATTGGGCTGGCTCAGCCATCGCCAGTGGCGGCGCAGCGCGTTGGGGTGCATCGGCCCGCTGGTGGCCTTGATCGGCTGGCTTGCCTTCGTCGGTGGTTGGCTTCCCACGGATGACGCCCGCGGCGTCCTGTACGCGGGCCTGGTCGTCATGTTGCTGGCGGCCATCTGGGATCTGGTCTCACCGGCAAGTCGGCGCTGCGCGGTGGATGGCGCGGGGAAACGCGACTGACGCCGTGAACCCACATCCAGAGTGGGTAGGAACCATCTCATGACCGAATTGAAAAACACCGAGACGACCTGCGAATCCTGCGCGGCCCCCGCCACGCAGGCGCCAACGAAATTGCCCGACTCGCGCGCATTGGAGGCGTCCTGCGCCAAGGACAACACCACGTTGGCAACGTCCGACGCCACCTCGCACAACCACTCCGAGCGCACGCGGGAGCAGATTGTCGGCAACAGCGGGACCCGCCACGCTGACAGTCCCCTGCACATCGCCGTGATCGGCAGCGGCGGTGCGGCCATGGCCGCCGCGCTGAAGGCAACCGAGCAAGGCGCACGCGTGACCCTCATCGAGCGCGGCACCATCGGCGGCACCTGCGTCAATACCGGCTGTGTGCCGTCCAAGATCCTGATCCGCGCCGCCCAGGTGGCCCACGTGCGGACGTCGAGTCCATTCGACGCCGGCATCTCCGCGGCCGCGCCACGCATCCTGCGTGATCGCTTGCTCACCCAGCAACAAAAGCGGGTAGAGGAACTGCGCCACACGAAATACGAGGCCATCCTGGCCGGGAATCCCGCCATCACCGTCTGGCATGGCAAGGCGCGGTTCAAGGATATGAACGCCCTGGTGGTACGGCTCGACGGCGGCGGTGAGCGCGTGCTGGCCTTCGACCGCTGCCTGATCGCGACCGGCGCCAGCGCCGCGGTGCCGCCGATCCCCGGCCTGCAGGACACGCCGTACTGGACTTCGACCCAGGCCCTGGCGAGCGCCACGATCCCGCCCCGGCTGGTGGTGATCGGCGCTTCGGTCGTCGCGGCGGAATTGGCGCAAGCCTTCGCCCGGCTGGGCAGCCACGTGACGATCCTGGCGCGCAGCACGCTGTTCTCGCGCGAGGACCCGGCGATCGGTGAAGCGCTCACCGCGATCTTCCGCGACGAGGGGATCGACGTACTGGAACACACACAGGCCAGCGAGGTTGCGTACCGCGACGGCGAATTCGTGCTGACCACCCCGCAGGGCGAACGACGCGCCGACCGGCTGCTGGTGGCCACCGGCCGCACGCCCAACACCGGCAGCCTCAACCTCGGGGCGGCCGGGGTGAAAACGAGCCGGCACGGGGTGATCGAGATCGATGCCGGCATGCACACCAGCGCGCCCCACCTCTACGCCGCCGGCGACTGCACCGACCAGCCGCAATTCGTCTACGTGGCGGCCGCCGCCGGGATCCGGGCCGCCCTCAACATGACCGGCGGCGAGGCCTCGCTCGATCTGACCGCGATGCCCGCGGTGGTCTTCACCGACCCGCAGGTCGCCACCGTGGGACTCAGCGAGCAGGCAGCGCGCCAAGCCGGCTTCGAGACCGACAGCCGTACGCTCACGCTCGACAACGTGCCGCGCGCGCTCGCCAACTTCGACACCCGGGGCTTCATCAAGCTGGTCGCCGAAGCACGCTCCGGCCGATTGCTCGGTGTGCAGGCGGTGGCCGAACAGGCAGGGGAATTGATCCAGTCCGCGGCACTGGCGATCCACACCGGCATGACCGTGGAGGATCTGGCTGACCAGCTGTTCCCCTACCTCACCATGGTCGAAGGCCTGAAACTCGCCGCGCAAACCTTCCACAAGGATGTCCGGCAACTGTCGTGCTGCGCCGGATAGCCAGGAACTGCTGGATGCACCCGAGTAGTTGATCGCCTCAAGGTCCTGCACCTTCCCGCCCGCACTTCCCTCGGGCCCGCCAACGAGACGGGTTGCCGACCAGCGTTCGCTCATTCCCGACAGAGACGAGCGACGAGCAGTGCGGGGCCCGCCAACCGCGGGTGCTGGGAGCTGTCCACCATGGGACCCGTTGTCGAGCATGGGCGGGGTTGGCTTCTCCAATGCCATAGCCGCGTGCATCACTGCAGATTGATGCGGTTTCGCAATAGACCCGGCTGAGGTGTCGCGCTGCACGGCGCTGCTGGCTACGGAACCGTCCGCCTGATGCAAACGTTGTTTGGGCGTCTATCCATCCTTATCCCTGGACACCCATTACGAGACGGTGCGGCACGTCGCTCCGGCAACCATTCTGGGCATGGGGCGACGCAACTGCTCGGCTGGCGCTCTCCACAGGTTGCACTGTCGCCCAGACAGACGGGATACCACCCGGCATCGAGCCCGATGCCATCGGGAAGCCCCGATGCGGGGTTATCGCGTCGGCACCGCTCTCGCCACCTTCACCACCACCAGCCCTTGCGGGGGAATATCCAGGCTCAGCTTGCCGCCATGCAACGCCACTGGCTCCGGCAGGGCCATCCGGCCTGCCGCACGCAATGCGTCGATCTGCTCGCGCGACGGGAAGGCCGGCCGCCCCATCTTGTCGTACGCGGCGATCGCGTTGCCGTGCGTCGCGTCCAGGCGCCATACCTGCGCCGTGGCGTTCGCCGGCAGCGATGAGAGGTCGAGCTCGAAGTGCTTCATCTCGCCTTTCGGCTTGCCCACGGTATAGCTCGCGGTGACGCCCACTGGCGGCGCGTAGTTCCACAACGCCACCACCAGCGTGCCGTCAGCGCGGCGGGTGGCCAGCGCGGAGTCGGAGGCCACCGGCAACCGCACTTCGCCCAGCTTGTGCAGCATGGCGAACGCGTTGAAGGATGGCTTGGGGATGTTGCGCTCGGCGATCAGCCCGAAGCCGCCGTAGAACGGCGTGCGCACCACGCCCTGCTCCTCGAACACGTCGGAGAACGTCCAGTAGCTCATCATGTCCACCTTGCCGGCACAGGCGCGGATGGTGTTGGCGAGCCACGGGCCCATGTACACGGTGTCGGTGACGTTCGGCAGGTTGGCGTAGGAGGCGTTGTACTCGCTCATGAAGAACGGGATCTTCGGGTACGGCGAGGCGAGGATCTCCTTGTGCACCTTGTCCACCGCGCGGCACACCATGTCCTTGCGCGGAATCTTCTCGTCGGTATGGAACACGTTGGGTGCGGTGTCGTCGCCGTAGACGTGGGTGCTGACGAAATCCAGCGGCACCCCGGCGTCATGCACGTGCCGGAGAAAGGCGGCCACGTCGGCCGCCTGCGCGGTGGCGGGGCCGCCCACGCGCAGGCGCGGGCTCACCGCTTTCAGCGCGCGCGCGGTGTGGTCGTACAGCGTGTAATAGGTGGCCATCTTGGGGTTGCCGGCCCAGAAGCCGATGTTCGGCTCGTTCCACACCTCGAAGTACCACTGGGCCACCTCGTCGATGCCGTAGCGCGCAACGAGGTGCTGCGCGAAGGCGCGGATCATGCCGTCCCACAGGGCGTAATCCTTCGGCGGGGCGACGTTCGGGTGGTACCAGAAGTCCTGCAGCGCCTTGGGGTCCGACGACAGGTCCGACGGCATGAAGCCCAACTCCACGAACGGACGCACGCCGCGGGCGAGCAGGCCGTCGTAGATCTGGTCGACGTAGGAGAAGTTGTAGACCGGCTGGTCGCTTGCGGCCGCCTTGCTGGCGGCGTTGTAGAACGCCTGGTCGACCTTGCCCAAGTGGAACAGTCCCACGTCACGATCGAAGATGCCGTGGAAGCGCACGTATTCGAACCCGGTGGCCCGTTTCACTTCGGCCAGATCCTTGCGGTAGTCGTCGCGCAGCGACAGCGTGGCGCGGCCGGAGCCGAACATCCGCTCCCAGAAATGCGGAAACGGCGTACCCACCGCCTTGGCGTCCACCCGGATCTGCACGGTGTCGGCGACTGCGGGCGCCGCCTGCGTCGTGCCCAGCGCCAGCAGCCCGGCTGCCAGCACGCACCACGCTGTCCGTCGCCATGCACGCTGTGTCATCGTCATGTCGTCTCCTCCAGGTAACCGGTCGGTTGGTTCATGGCTCGGCCAATGCCTCGCCGTGGCTGGCGATCACCTGCGCGTAGAACTTCGCGCTGGCCTTGGGGGTGCGTCTCTGCGTAGTGAAATCCACGTGGTACAGGCCGAACCGCTTGGCGTAGCCCAGCGACCATTCGAGGTTGTCCAGCAGCGACCACGCGTAGTAGCCGCGCAGATCGACGCCGGCCTCGAGCGCGGCATGCGCCGCCTTGAGATGCCGGCGCAGGTAATCCACGCGCAGCGGATCCTCCAGCAACCCGCCGGCAACGTGCGGCGGGTCGGCAAACGCGGCGCCGTTCTCGGTGATGTAGAGGGGGATGTCGCCGTAGCGTGCGCGAAAGCCGGTCAGCAGGTCGAGCAACCCCTGCTCGTAGACTTCCCATCCGGTTTCCGTGCGCGGCCGCTGCGCCTGCGGCACGGCCGCGGCATGCAGCAGCCACTCCGCCGCGTTGTGCCGCACCACCGCGCGCGTGTAGTAGTTGAGGCCGACGAAGTCGACCTTCTGGCGGAGCGGCCGGCACTCGGCGTCGGCAAACTCCGGCCAGGCCTCGCCGTACACCTCGCGCAGTTCGGGTGGATAGCTGCCGAGCAACGCCGGGTCGGCGAACTGGCGGTTCATGTAGGCATCGGCGCGGCGCGTGGCCGCGATGTCGGCCGGAGCGTCCGAGGCCGGATACTTGGGCTCGATGTTGAACACCACGCCGATTGCATGCTTGCCCAGCGCCCGATAGGCCTGGATGCCGGCCGCACTGGCACGCATCAGGTTGTGCGTCACGCGCGGCGCCTCGTACAGGTTGCGATGGCCGGGCGCGACCGTCCCATGCAGGTAGCCGCCATCCACCACCACCCACGGCTCGTTGAGCGTGGCCCACATCGGCACGCGGTCGTCCAGCGCGCGAAACAGGATCTGCGCGTAATCGGCGAACCAGTCGGCGCTGTCGCGGTTGAGCCAGCCGCCGCGGTCGTCCAGCGCCGCCGGCAGATCCCAGTGGAACAGCGTGGCGTTGGGCACGATGCCGTTTGCCAGGAGCTCGTCGACCAGCCGCGAATAGAAGTCCAAACCTTTGGGATTGACCCGCCCCGTGCCTTCCGGCAGCACGCGCGACCAGCTCACGCTGAACCGGTAGCTCTGCAGGCCCAGCGCCCGCATCAACTGCACGTCGTCCCGGTAGCGCCGGTAGTGGTCGCAGGCGACATCGCCGGTGTCGCCGTTGGCCATCATTCCCGGCGTGTGGGCGAACCGCTGCCAGATGCTGGGGCCTGCCCCATCCGCCAGTGGCGAGCCTTCGATCTGGTAGGCGGAGGTGGCCGCGCCCCAGAGAAAGCCGTCCGGAAAGCGGAAACGTCGAGTCATGGGTATGCACGCCCCTGTTGCCGCACTGCGGCTTGATGTAAACGATTACGTGCCGAGAATAGCCGAGAGCCGGGCCCCGATGCACGCACGCTGCAGCATCGGGGGCCGACCAGCCCCGTCCACGGCACCCACCCGGGAGTACGCGCACCGATGGCCACTGTCAGTCTCGACAACGTGCGCAAGGTTTTTCCGGACGGCCAAGTGGCCGTGGCCGGTGCCAGCTTCGACGTCGACGACGGCGAGCTGCTGGTGCTGGTCGGGCCTTCCGGCTGCGGCAAGACCACGCTGCTGCGCATGATCGCGGGGCTGGAAGAAATCGGCGCCGGCACCTTGCGGATCGGCGACCGGGTGGTGAACGCGGTGACGCCGAAAGACCGCGACATCGCCATGGTGTTCCAGAACTACGCCTTGTATCCGCACATGACGGTGGCGGAAAACCTCGGCTTCAGCCTGCGCCTGCGCGGCACGCCGCGCCGCGAGATCGCGCAGCGCGTGGCCGAGGTGGCCCGCCTGCTGGAACTGGAAACCAAACTGGACGCCCGCCCCGCCGCGCTGTCCGGCGGTCAGCGCCAGCGGGTGGCGCTGGGCCGCGCGATGGTGCGCCAGCCGGCGGTGTTCCTGCTCGACGAGCCGCTGTCCAACCTCGACGCACGGCTGCGCCTGGCGATGCGGGTGGAGATCGCGCGGCTGCACCAGCGCTTCGGCACCACCACCATCTATGTCACCCACGACCAGGTGGAAGCGATGACGCTGGGCCAGCGCATCGTGGTGCTGGACCGCGGCGTGATCCAGCAGATTGACACCCCGATCAACGTGTACCGGCAGCCGGCAAACCTGTTCGTCGCCGCTTTCCTCGGCAGCCCGGCGATGAATCTCTTGCGCGGCACGCTGGTCGCCGATGACGGCCTTGCGTTGGTGAGCACGCACGGCACGATCCGCTTGGGAAGCTCGCCGCCGATGCCCGCACTCGACGCCTGGCGCGGGCGCGAGGTGGTGCTCGGCGTGCGCCCGGAAGACCTGCTGCCGCTGGCCGGCGACGCCGGCGATGCCGCGCTGGAAGCGCGGCTGGAAGTCGTCGAGCAGGTCGGCAACGAGGAATTCCTGCATCTGCGCTGCGGCAACGCGCCGCTGGTGTCGCGCGCCCCGCCGGGCACCGCGGCCGCGCCGGGCGCGACGATGCGCTTCGGCATCGACCCGGCGCATGGGCACTGGTTCGATCCGGCCCACGGCACGCGCATCGCGTAAGTCGGCACTCAAGGTCGGCCGCCTTCGTCGGTCGCCGTTTTCGGCGGAGTCTTCCGCGCGGGTCGGCAATACAGGTCGCACACGGTGGCCGCCAGATACCCGGCCGCCGTCGCAAAGGCGCCGCCACCGGGAATGCTGGCAGCCGTCACCGGATCGACCTGTTCGGAGACGATGCCGCCATCCCACGCACTGGCGCGCAGGATCTTCAGCGCCTGCGCCCGGCCGGCATCCAGGCGCAGGTGATCGGCAATCGACCAGACCGTGGTGTACGGCACGCGATAACTGCCCGGCAGGCCGTACGGCTTGCCGGCGTTCGAGTGCGCAAAGTGCGGTGAATGCAGCCAGGCGTAGGTGCGCACGAACACCGGATCGCGCTGGCCCACGAACCCCAGCGCCGGCAACCTGAGCAGCGAGCCGGGCGGCACGTCGTCGAACTCGAGCCGCTCGCCATCCCAGCCGAACGCGAAGATCGGGCCATCGGCGCCCGGTGCGCCGGTAGCCACCAGGTGCTGCATGACCGCGCGCCGCAACTGGCGCGCTTCCTCGTCGTAGCGGCTGGCCGCGGTGGTATCGCCGAGGGTGCGGTACAACGTTGCTGCGTCCTTGAACGCCCGCCACACCAGCGCGTTGTCGTAGGTCTCGTAGATCGCGCGGCGGTTTTCGTCCTGCGCGTCCTGCTCGGTGCGGTACAGCCCGGCGCGCCCGCGATGCCCGGCGATGCCGGCCAGCAAGGCATCGAGCGCAGGCCGATGCTGTTTGAGATAGGCGAGATCGTGCGTCTTGCGCCAGTACCGGGCCAGCGCGATGACCGGCGCCGCGTTTTCGTCGAGCTCGTAGCCGGGCTCGAGGGTCACGCCGTCGATATACCGGCTGTGGGTTCCGGCGTTGCGCAACTGGATGCCGAGCGCGACGTCGAGCGCATCGCGGGCGCGCGTGACATCCGTCTCCAGCAACGCCGGAAAACTCCAGAGCATGGCATCGCGATCCCAGTACGCCGCCGAGACGTAGTAGCGCGGCGAGCGCGAGGTGAAGCCGACGAACTGTTCGGTATCGAGCGTCCGGCCCCAGGCGAAATACGACGAGAACAGCAGATTGCGATTCACGAGCTGGTCGAGCGCCGGGTCGCCGGTCGTGCGCAACCGCTGCGCGAGCCACGCGCGCTCGCCGTCGAGCACGGCCTGGTCGCCCCACTCCGCCAGGTGCGCGGCCAGCACGCGTTCGCTGTATTCCGCGCTGGACTCCTCCAGCCCGACCGCCACGATGAAGTTCGCCGCCACCTCTTGCCCCGGCGCCAGCACGCGCTGGCAGGTGGCGGTGAACGCATCGCCGGATCGGCTCGCGTCGCCGCAATCGGGATGACCAAGCGCCCACGCAAACGTCGTTTCGTTCTCGATGAAGCTGAAGACCTGCGTGCGCTTGATCCACGCCGGCGCCGCCGCCTGCTCGCGCTGGCCGCGGATCACGGACGGCGCGTAGATGACGCGCACCAGCCCGCCCCAGTTCGCGGTGAGGCCGAAGCGCACCGTGCGCGGCGACGTGCCCTGGTTGACCAGTTGCATGCGGATCCACGCCGCCCTCGCATGGCGTGACGCGACATAGGTGAGCCGCGCACGCACGTTATCGGTCGTGGTCGTGGCCACCGGGATCCAGTCGTCGAGCAGATGCCAGGCATCGACGTGCAGACCGGGTTGCGCCGAGCCGACGGCAATCCAGGGCGCCAGCGCCGGGACGCGCCCGGCTTCCGGCCCGGTTTCGACCTTCGGCGAGCCCTGCACCTGCAGCAGCCCGCGGTCGTGCATCGACAACACGTTGAAGCTCACGATCGCGCCATCGCCCGCGCGAATCTCCGGGAGTGCGATCCAGTCATTGCCGGTGGCCACCACCGCATCGGGCGCCAGCACCAGCGGCGTCATCGCGCCGGCACCGGCAACCGGTGCCGGTGCGTCGGCACCCCACGCGGGCATCAGCATGGCGGCGGCCAGCGTTGTCGCCATGATCAGCCGTCTGAAGCGGGAAAGGCACGACCCTGCGCGGCGTCGTTCGCCGCGTTCGTCCGCCATGGCAAGGCTCCCGAGAAGCTCGACACGCGATCGGTTCATGGTCACCCCTTCACCCCGCCCAGCAGCAAGCCTTCGAGGTAGTACTTCTGCATCGACAGGAACAGCAACAACACCGGCAGCACGGTGAGCACCGAGCCGGCCATCAACGACTCGGTGCCGGCGGTGTGTTCGCGCGCCATCGCGGCCAGCCCCAGCGGCAGGGTGTAGTGGTCCTGCCCGGTCAGCTCGATCAGCGGCCACATGAAGTCGTTCCACGCGGCGAGGAAGGTGAGGATCGCCAGCGTCGCGATCACCGGCCGCAGCAGCGGCAGCACGATGGTGGTGAAAATGCGCAGCTCGCTGGCGCCGTCGATGCGCGCGGCCTCCAGCAACGCATCGGGCAGGCCCTGCGCGTACTGGCGCACCAGGAAGATGCCGAGCACGGTGGCGGCGCCGGGCAGCACCACGCCGGCGTAGCTGTCCACCAGGCCGGTGTACTTGAACAGCAGGAACAGCGGCAGCATCGCCACCTGCGCCGGCACCACCAGCAAGCCGAGCAGGCTGCGGAACAGACGCTCGCGTCCGGCAAAGCGCAACTTGGCGAAGGCGTAGCCGGCGAGGAGATTGCACGTCAGCGACAGCAGCGTGATCGCGCCGGAAATCAAGAAGCTGTTGCCGAGATAGCGCCACATGCCGGCGTGCGCGAACAGTTGCCGGTAGTTGTCCAGCGTGGGGTGCGCCGGCCACAGCGGCGGCGGCAGCGTGTTGGCGGTGCCCGGCGGCATGCACGAGACCGCGAGCATCCACGCCAATGGAAACAGCGCCACCAGTGCGCCGCCCAGCAGCAGGCCGTTGACCAGCGCGCGGGCCAGCCGCGGCATCATGCGCCGCTCCGGCGCGGCCAGCGCAGCAGCGCGAGAGTGGCCGCGAACATCACCAGGAACAGCAGGAAGGCTTCCGCCGCGGCGGTGCCGAGGTTCCACCATTTGAAGCCGTCCTCGTACATCAGGTACAGCACGCTGGTGGTGCTCTCCAGCGGCCCGCCCTCGGTCATCACGTAGGGCTCGGCGAACAGCTGGAAATAGCCCGACACGGTGAGGATCGTCACCATCAGCAACGTCGGCCCGAGCAGCGGCAGGCTGATGTGGCGGAACTGGCGCCACGCCGAGGCGCCATCCAGCCGCGCCGCCTCGTAAAGCTCCCGCGGAATCGCCTGCAGGCCGGCAAGCAGGATGATCATGTTGTAGCCGAAGTTCTTCCACACCGCGAACAGGATGATGGTGGGCATCGCCCAGTGCGGGTCGCCGAGCCAGTCCACCGGGTGGATGCCGATCGCGCCCAGCACGTGGTTGGCCCAGCCATACTGCGTGTTGAACAAATAGCGCCACACCACCGCCATCGCCACCGCGGTCGTCACCACCGGCGCGAACAACGCGGTGCGGAAGAACGCCCTGCAGCGCGCCAGCGGCGAGGCGAGCAGCAGCGCCGCGCCCAGCGAGGCGGCCAGCGACAGCGGCACGCCCACCGCCACGAAGTAGAACGTGTGCCCGAGCGCAGCCCAGAACGCCGGCCGGTGCAGCAGCGCCCAGTAATTGCCCAGCGCCACGAAGCGCAGGCGGTGCAGGTCGGCCAACGCATACAGGTCGTAGTCGGTGAAACTCAGTCCCAGCGCGCCCAGCACCGGCAGCAGGAAAAACACGCCGAGCACCAGCAGCGCCGGCGCGAGGAACAGCCAGGCGGCGCGTGCGGGTTTCACGGCCGCACCTTGGCGTGATTGAGCAGCCAGCGGCGCTTGGCCAGGATCGCGTCCGCGCGGCGATCCATCTCGACCGTCGCCTGGCCCACCGTGAGTTCGCCGTTCACCGCACGCGCGGCGACCTTCTGCATCATTTCCGCGATGCGCTCCCACTCGGGCACGGCGGGCGTGCCCTTCACCCGTTCCAGTTGGTCGCGGAAGGCCTGCACCTGGGCATCATCGCGCAACCGCGGGTTGTCCCAACTGCTGCGCCGCGGCGGCAGGTCGCCGGTCAACTGATAGAACCGTTGCTGCACCGACGGCTGCGACAAGTATTCGATCAACGCCCAGGCTGCGCGTTGATGGCGCGAGGCTTGGAACACCACCAGACTAGCGCCGCCGGCCAGCCCCGCGCCGGGGCCGTCCGGCCCGGGCAATGGCGCCGTCGACCAGTCGCCCTGCTCGCCCGCCGGCAGGCGTTTGCGGAACTCGCCGATATTCCATGGCCCGGAAAGGTAGAACGCGTAGGTGCCGCGGCCGAACTCCGCCCACGGGTTGCCGATCTCCATGTTGGTGACCCGTGGCGCCTGCCCTAGCCGGAAGGTGTCCAGATAGAACGCCAGCGCGCGCTTGAACCCGGGGCTTTCGAAATTGCCGTAGCGATCGCCGTCGCGCAGCAGCGGATCGGGCTGCTGCAGCGCCAGCGAAAGCAACTGCTCGTACTCGTTGGTCGGCAGCAGGATGCCGTAGGTCTTGTGCGCGGGATCGCTGAGCGCGGCCAGCATCCGCCGCCACTGCGCCCAGTCGCGCGGCGGTGCGTCGAACCCGGCGCGGCGCAGGAGGTCGGTGCGGTAGAACAAGAGCCGCGTGTCGGCATACCACGGGACGCCGTACAGCACGCCGTGCTCGACGTTGGTGGCCCACAGGCTGGCGAAATAGTCCGGCGCGGCAACGACCGGCGACGACGCAACCTGCCGCTGCAACGGCGCCAGCGCATGCAGCGCCACCATCTCCGGCAGCCAGGTGTTGCCCAGTTGCGCCATGTCCGGCGCGGTGCCGCCGGCAATCGCGGTAAGCAGTTTCTGGTGCGCCGCGCTCAGCGGCAACTGCTGCACCTCGACCCGGATATCCGGGTGGGCGCGCGCGAAGTCCGGCAGCAGCTTGGCAACGGCCTCGCCCTCGGGGCCGAACGTCCAGAACACCAGGCGGTTGGCGTGCTCCCGGCCGCAACCGGCCAGGCACGCCGCGAGCAGGAGGGGTACCCACCATCGCCACGCGCCGTGCGTCGCCAGCGTGCCCATCGGGCCGCCCTCAGCGGGGCTCCAGCCAGCCGCCGGTGAAGCCGGCGCGCTGCAGGCCGCGGCGGATGTACGGATTCTTCCGCATCACGTTCCAGACCAGTCCACTGCGCCAGTTCTCGATCATGAGAAGGATCGGCCCCTGGTCGACGCCCAGCTGCTGGTTGTCGGCCCAGCCGAAGCCGGGGTAGACGTGACCGCTGCGCATGCTGGCCGCGGCCGCGTGGAAACTGGGGTTGAAGGCGTCGACGAAGCCGTAGCGGTCGTAGATGTACTTGCCGTAGCGCTGCTTCATCGCCATCAGCGCGGGCACCACGACGTCGGGCGCGAACGCGATGGAGCCGCCCGCGGCGGTGGGTGCGATGGTGCCGTCGTCGGTGATGCGCTCCAGCCCCGCGCCGCGCGCCATGTAGCCGCTGAAGCGGCGTACGCCCTGCGGCGTGTCCACGGTGACATCACCGGGGCCGTCGCTGGCGGTCAGGCCCCACACGTCGGCGCCGTAGCCGGTCCAGTGGCCGGGATTGGCGATCGCATAGGCGCGCTGCGCCAGCGTGGCGCGCCGGCCGTTCTCGAAATAATCCAGGTCGTGCGCCCGGCTCCACGCGTCGCGGATGCCGCGGAAGTCCACCCATGCCTCGGTGTACTGGTGGCCGAACAGCGGCCCGAAGTTGAGGAAGGTGTAGCCCTCGAACGTGCCCCACTGCTTCGGGTACGTTGCGCACCACGCCGCCCAGGCGTCCGCACCGACCGGATGCGTGGGCGACCCCAGAGCCAGGAGATAGACCAGCTTGCCCTCGTCGTAGCCTTTCCAGTCGGTGGGGATGAACCCGCCGCCCGGCGTCCAGCCCATGCTGAGGAGCGGCGCGCGCGCCTGCATCCACGGCCAGTCGACCGCGCGGTAGAGCCGGTCGGCGAGCTGGCGGATTTCCCGCTCCGGCGGCGTGTCGCGATCGTAGTAGCTCTGCGCAAACAGCACGCCGGCCATCAGCAGCGAGGTATCCACGCTGGACAGCTCGGTCCAGCGCGCCTCGCGCAGTCCGGTCTGCATGTCGAGGAAGTGGTAGAAGAAACCGTGGTAGCCGGCAGCGTCGTCCTCGCTGGCACCCTGCGGCGTGGCAGCGAGGTAGCGCAGCGTGACCAGGGTGCGCTGCGCTGCTTGGGCCCGTGTGATGTAGCCGCGCTCGGCGCCGATGCCGTAGGCGGTCAGGCCGAACCCCATGGCGGCGATGGAGGCGAACGTGTGGTTCGGCCACGAGTCCGGCACCAGTCCGGTGTACGGGTCCGCGCTTTGCCAGAACCAGTCGAAGGTGCGCCGTTCCAGCTCGGCAACGAACGCCTGCTGCGCTGGCGGCAACGCCGCGTAGCCGGGCACAGCCGGTGCCGGCGGTGTCGCCCGCAGCGGCACCTGCCAGCCCGCCAGGCAGACCCATGCCCCCATCATCAAGGCACGCCGCGCACGCCGCAAAAACCAACTCATCAGCCCTCCGGTGCGGTTCGGGCGATGCCCGGAAAAAACCACCGCGCAGCCCGCAGTGCATGCCGAGCCGCGTGGTTGCCGTGGATCATCAGAAACTCATGCCCATCGTGAGCTTGACCGTGCGCGGGTAACCCGTGATCGCGCCAACCGGGTTGTAGACCACCGGCCGCGGGTTGGCCATGCCGTTCGTGCCCCAGTTCTCGATGTAGCTGGCGTAGTTGTTCCAGTTGAACACGTTGATCGCATCCAGGCGCACGTACGCGCTGACGCCGTCGTAGACCTTGAAGTTCTTGGTCGCCTGCAGGTCGAAGTCGCGGTACGACCACAGCTTGCCGCCGACCAGGAACCGCCCGGTGTTCGGCGGCGCGACTGCCGCCGACTGGCAGCCTGCGCCGTTGGTGATGCCGTGGTCGACGCCGGTTCCGGTCGCGCCGTAGCAGGACAGGTTGAGGTCCGGCACCGCGGTGGACAAGGTCAACTTGGCACCAAACACGAAGCCCCACGGCCCGTCCAGCGTGCCGGTGGCGACGATCCGGTTGCGCGCCACCCCGGAGCGGGTGAACGGGTAATGGCCGATCGTCTCGAAGTCGAACGCGTACTGGTCGGTAGGGTCGTTGTTGTCGTTGTTCTGCTTGGCGCGCGACCAGGTGTAGGCCACCGAGGCGCCCCAGTGCGACTCGTGCGTATAGGGCTTGTCCAGCGACACCAGCAACTGCGTGGTCCTGGTTTCCAGGCCGTTGTTGCCAATGATCATGCCGCCGAAACCGGGGATGGTGTTGCCCCACGGCTGGCTCATGCAATTGGTGCCACAGCTCTTCCAGAACGAGCCATCCGGATAACGGTTGCCCAGCGTGTACACCAGGCCGTCATGGCTGCGGATTTCCGCCACTGCCACGCTGGTGTTCCACTCGCCGATCCGGTTGCGCATGCCGATGCTGAACTGGTCCGAATACGGCGCCTTGAGGTGGTTGTTGACCATGTCCACCTCCTTGCCGAGGTTGCTGCTTGCGACCAGACCTTGCAGCGTGGCGATGTTGAGGAAGGACGGATCCCACGCGTAGCAATTGCCCACGCCGACCGTGCAGGGTACGGCCGGTGTGTTGAACATGATCGTCGGCTGCGACAAGGCCGACTTGGTTTGTTCCACCTGCAGCGATTCATACAGGTTGCGGTCGTAGGAGCGGCCGATGCCGCCAAAGATCACGTGCGCCTGGTCACCGTTGATGTCGTAGGCAAAACCCAGGCGCGGCTGCCATTTGCTCTTCATCGCGCTGCGATTGTTGCCGGTGCTGATGTAGTCGTTGACGTTCACCCCACCCAGCGCCAGCGATTGAGCGTAGGTCTGTCCGGCGGGCGCGCCGGGGTGCGGGTCCTGCATGGCGAACGCCGCGACCACATTCGCCGGCGTCACCCAGTTGAGGTAGGACGGCGTCTTCTCGTAATCCCAGCGCACGCCGAGGTTCAGGGTCAGGTGTTCGTTGACCGCCCAGTCGTCCTGGATATACAGGCCGAGCTGCTTGTCGGAACTCCTGGCCACCGGGTTCATGCCCGGCGTGGGCGAGCCAAACTGCACCTGGTAGGGGATCGACTCGGTACCGGTCGGCGTCACGCCATAGTTGAACAGCGCGTTGGACACGCCGGCATCCTGCGCGGTGAGCTTCACCGCCTTGTACTTGACCCCCATCTTGATGACGTGGTCGCCGTGCCACTCCAGGTCGTTGAAGGTGAGGTCGTCCTGGATGGCCGGGCCCTTCTGCCCCTTGTTCTGCTGCGCCAGCGGCGAGTTGCCGGTTTGCAGGATCGTCTGATAGAGCTGTGGCCCGGTCAGCGTGTAGTTGTTGCCCGCGCCCAGGACGCGCGGCGTCGGGGCAAAGAACGCATCCTCGTAGGTGAGCTGCAAACGGTTGAACCAGCTGTAGGCGCTGTGATCCCAGCGGATGTCGAAGCGCTTGTCGGTGTTCAGCGTGTTGAGGCCCGCCGATGCGGTGGTGACGCCGCCCAGCCCGCCGATCGAGGTTTCGGTGCGGTATTTGCCGCTGGCCTCGATGCGGTCATGTGCGGTGGGCTCGTAGTCGACCTTGGCAAACCAGTCGTTTTCGCGGAACGGCAGGTTGGCCGGGCCGGCCTGCGCCTGCACGCTGGCCGGCAACTGGTTGAACAAGGTCAAGTTGCCCGGCACCACCGTGGTGGGGCTGTCGAAACCCTTGCCCTCATAGGCCAGGTAGAAATGCGCCACGTCCTTGATGATCGGGCCGCCGAGGTCGAAGCCGTAATCCTTTTCGTGCGATGGCGTCTTGTGGTGCGCATCCTGCTCGGCCGGCGTCATCGCGCGCATGCGCGTGTTGGTGAAGCTGCCGAACACGTCGCCGTGAAACTGGTTGGTGCCGGACTTGGTTTCCGCCGTGATCGCCGCGCTGGAGATCTGGTCGAACTCCGCCTTGTAGTTGGAGGTGATGACCTTGTACTCGGCAATCGCGAGCTGCGGGAACGGATTGCCCTGGCTTGCGTTCTGGCCGGTGATGCCGCCCGGCAACACGTAGTTTTTCTGGCCCACGCCATCGATGTAGACATTGATCGCACTGCTCGCCTGCGCGCCGGAGCGCAGGCTGGTGTTGCCGTTGGCGTCGCGCGTGAACACCATGCCGGGCACGGTGTCGGCGAACTCGAGGAAGTTGCGCGAGGCTTCCGGCAGCACGTTGATCTGGCGCACGGAGACGAGGTTGCCCACCTCGGACGTGGTCACGTCCGGCAGTGCGGCGGCCGACACGGTCACGCCGCCAAGCGTGACCGGTGCGCCGGAAACGGTGGTCTTGGCGCTGGCGGCAAGATCCAGGGTGGCGGTGGAAGCCACCGACAAGGTCACTGTCCGCTCGATGCCGGGCCCGGCGCTCACGGTGTAGGTGCCGGGGCGCAGGCTCACCAGCGCGTAACTGCCCTTGGCGTCCGCCTTGGTGGTGCGCACGCTGCCGGTGGCGACGTTTTTGGCGCTTACCGTGGCTCCGGGCGGCGCATGGCCGCGCAAGGTGGCATCGGCAGTCTGCGCCTGGGTCGCCAGCGGCAGGGCGACCAACCCGAACAGCGCGCATGCGATGGCGTTGGCCAATATCCGCGTCGCGGATTTTTCGTGATGCTTCATGTTCTCTCCCCTCCAATGATGTCGCTACCGATCAAGGTTGGTTGCCACGTTGCTTGGCGCGGCAATCCGTTTCAGCGATGCACGCTGCCGATGGCATGCGCCCCGCATGAATCCCGCACCACGATGTCGCAGCCAAGCAGGTGCACCGCGCCGACCGCGGTGCCTGGCCGCGCGATCATTTCCGACAGCAGGCCCATGGCGCTGCGGCCAAGCTCGGCAATGCGCACGCGCACCGTGCTCAGCGCCGGGCTGACGTAGCGCGAGATGGGGATGTCGTCGAAACCCGCGAGCGCGATGTCTTGCGGCACGTCGAGACCGGCGTCCTTGAGCGCTTGCAGGCAGCCCACCGCCATCATGTCGTTGGCGGCAAAAATGGCCTGCGGCCGCAGCTTCGCCTTCAGCAGTTTGCGGCCCGCCTCGTAACCGGCGCGTTCGCTGAAATCACCGGCAACGACCACCGGCGATCCGTCATGGCCGAGCTCGGCCATCGCCCCGCGGAAACCGGCCTCGCGCTGCTGCGCGTCATAGTTGTCGGGCGGGCCGGCAATGAAGGCGATGCGGCGATGCCCCACGCCGAGCAGATGCCGCACCATCGCATGTGTGCCGGCAAAGTTGTCGATGTTGAGCACGGCATGCTGCGCACCCGTGACCGGACTGTTGAGCAGCACGGCCGGCAGGTCTTCGGGGAGGTTGGCCTTGAGAAACCGCGCATCCAGTCGCGGTGACAGGATCACGATGCCGTCGACGCGCCCCTGCATCGCGCGCAAGGCACTCGCGGCATCGTCCAGCCCGTCGTGCGAGCTTGAGACCAGGAGCTGCAGACCATGCAAACGCGCCTGCTGGTCGATGCCGCGGATCAGCTCCGAGAAAAACTCGCCGTGCAGGTCGGGCAGCAACGCACCGATCGTGTTCGTGCGCCGCGTGATCAGGCTGCGCGCCGCGCCGTGCGGCATGTACCGCAGCCGCGCCGCGGCCTCGCGCACCCGCTTTTCGGTCGCAGCCGTGACGCCGCCCACGCCGTTGAGCGCGCGCGACACCGAGGCCACCGAGACCTTCGCTTCATGTGCCACGTCTTTGATGGTCGCCTTCACACGCCCTCTGGACTCGCAGCCACATGCCTTGGTGACGCCAGATGTAAACGTTTACATGACGGCTTGTCAAGTGCACCCGCAGAACGCTCGACACCGGAGCCGTCCCGCAGCAGATGCGCACATCAGGCGACCGCGCTTCGACCACAAGGGTCCTGCAAACTGGTATTGGCGCCGCCCCGGACAACGCCGTGGGGCTCACGAAAAACGGCGGTCCAGGGGGGGCGGTGACGATGCCACCGGCATCCGTTGCATCGCCGCCGACATCACGATGCAGCGACGCCCCGGTACCGTATCGAAACCCCGCAGACGCTCAGAAGAACTCGTATTCCACCTGCGCGAGCAGGGTGCGGCGGGGTGCGCTGGCGTTGAGGCCGAACACCACGCCCACGCGGTATTCGATCTCGCTGGTCGTGTTCGGGATGCGCCAGTCGCCGGCCACCATCGGACCCGCCTGATAGGCATCGTCGGCCGGGCGCCCATAGGCCTCAATGCCCGGGCGAAACGCCGAAGACACGGTGTAGGTGCCCTGGTAGCTGTAGCGGAACTCGTACTTGCCCGCCGCACCGGGGCCGACTTGCTTCTCCCAGATCAGGTTGACCGTGTGAGTGAAGCGGCCGGCGGTCTTCTCGATCAGCGGGCCAAACTCGGCCGCATCCGGTTCGCCAGGGCGGGTATTGTGCTCGTAGGCCGCGAGGAAGCCGAAGTCGGCCCAGTACTCACCGGCCGGCGTGAGCTGGAAGGTATTTTCGAGCTCGTAGCCAAGCAGGTGTTCACCCTCGCCGGGCGCCTTCAGATACCGGGCAACATACAGCTCGGCCTTCCACCACGAGTTGAAGGTATGCGCGAGCGAGAGCTCGGCGGCGCTGCTGCCGCGGTAGTCAGCGCGCAGATCGTCGTAGTGGTAGCCGCGCAGCTCGATCTCGCTTTGGGTCGCCACCACGTGCGGCGAGTACACGATGAAATCATCGGCTCGCGCATGGGGCGCGGCAACCGCCAGCGCCAATGCGAGACAGGCGGCCACGGCAGATTGCCGGCGGCGCAGGGGAGACAGCACGGAAAACGGATGGGCAAGGCGGGGCATCGGTGGACTCGCAGGGATTTGAGGCACAAGGGGCCATACCCGCCACCGGAGGGCAGGTACGAAAAAGAAGCAGGAACTCAGGACGACGCGCTGGCGACTGCTGGCGGCGACGCATGACGCGTCACCAGACGCGGCGCAAGTCGCATTCCGGCCACCAGCAGCAGCACGGTGACCAGGTAGAACACGATCTGGATGCCGCTCGGGCGGGCGTCGTAACCAATCAGGATGTGCAACGCCTGTCCCGGCACCGAACCGTTGCTCAGCAGCGCCGAACTGTTCCACAGCTGCGTGCCCAGCGCCGGCAGCCAGTCGGCCTGCACCAGAAAACGCGTGGCAGTGGAAGCCAGCCCCGCGGCCAGCAGCACCAGCATGCCGTTGGTCGCGCTGAAGAAATGGCGCAGCGGAATGCGCAGCAGGCCGAAGTACAGCGCGCAGCCGACCGCCACCCCGCCGACCAGACCCAGCGGCACCCCGCTCAGAAGATCGCCGATGCCGGCGCCGGCGGCGGCCATGCCGTACAGGAACAGCACGATCTCGGAGCCTTCGCGCAGCACCGCCAGCGCCACCACCACCAGCAGCATGGTCAGCGCGCTGGAACCTGCCTTTACCGCGTGCCCGAGGGTCTGCATCTGTTGCGCCAGCTCGCGGCCGTGGCTGGACATCCACACCACGTGCCAGCCGATCATCAGCACCGCCGCCAGCAACACGCTGGCGTTGAACAGTTCCTGCCCGGTGCCGTTCAACGCTTCCTCGATGACGCCGGCAAAGCCGGCAACGATCACCGCGCCGGCCACGCCGAGCGCCGTGCCGCCGGCGATCCACGCCCAGCGGCGCGACACGCCGCGGGTGGCGGCCGCCACGATGGTGATGATCAGTGCCGCTTCGAGCACCTCGCGAAACACCAGCAGCGCAATACCAAGCATGTCAGGGTCTCACCGTGCGATCAGCGCGCCGTTGCCGGTGGCGCGGTGGAAATCATCGAAGAAGGTGTAGCGCCCCTCGTCCAACGGGCCGACGAACACAGTGGCCGTGGTGCCCGGCAGCACGATCTGCTCGCGGTTGAAATCGTTGCTCTCGAACTCGGATGGCGTGGCGTCCTCGTTGCGCACCAGCAGCTTGAACTTGGTGTTGGCCGGTACCTGCAACGTGGCGGGCTGGTAGGCGTGGTTGCGGATGACCAGCGTGTATTCGGGCACGGCGGCCGCGGCCACGCATGGCAGCGCGGCACTCAACAGCAGCGTCAACGACAGGGATTTCATGGATACCGCCAGGCAGCCGGATGGGCGACAAGGCACGAATGATAATGGTTCGCATTGTCGTGTCAAGTGGTGGCTGCATCTACTCGTCGCCTGCGCCGGGCCCCGCCGCTTCGGCTGCGGGGCCTACCGTTAGCACCGCGCCGACATCGTCGCGCCGCGACTCGATCCTTCTTCCAGCACGTACGTGGCTAGGCGTATCTCAAGCCGAGGCGTTTGCTACCCCCTTGGACCGTTCATCGCGCCACCACGGTGCCTGAGTACATCTCGCCACCACAGTGGAAGGCGTAGTGACCGGGGTGTGGCGCGTAGAGCGGGACGACACGCGTCGTCCCGACCGGAACCGTGACTTCGACAGAGTTCCCGCCGGGGCCAAGCCCTTCGAAGATGGTGCTCAGCAGGCACCCGCCGATGTGGTCGGTGATAGCAACCTGGATCGGCTGCCTGGCCGGGATGGCGAGGGTGCGCGGTTGGTAGGGATAGCCGGTCGAACCGGCGCCCTCGGTCAACTGGTAGCGGTGACCAGGTGTCGCAGCGGCCACCGATGCGACCGGCGCCGGGTTGAGGTAGGCCCCGTAGTTCTGCGCGAAGTAATAGAACAGGAACGCACCGGTGCCGATGAACAGCACGGCCGCGATTCGCATCAGCCATGCGCCCGCTCGGCGCGTGGCGGCGAACACCCGCTGCCCAAGCAGCAGCATCACCACGACCAGGACGGCGATCGCCAGGCCGTAGACCAGGACGGACAGCACGGCCAGCACATAATTGCCGGCCACCAGCGGCAACAGCAGGATGCCGAGGAAGATCGGCAGCGAGCAGGTATGCGAGGCGGCGCCGTAGGCGAACCCGAAAGAAAACAGCGTGCGGCTCCTCGTCATCCGGTTCGTTGCGGCGCCAGTCTCGCGTCGGGCATACAGCCGGTTGGCGGGATTTCAGCGCTCCAGGAAAGACAGCAACCCGGTGCGGTCGAGCAGGATCAGCATGCCAAGCAGCAGGAAAATCGCACCGACTACCGGAATGAAATAGACCAGATAGTCGTACGCAACGCTGCCGACCAGGCCGATGACGACGCCGGCGAGTGAATAGAACACCACTATACCGAGCGCGACCAGCAGCGCCGCGAAAACCAGGGGCCGCGAGAAGCTGCGGACGCCCTCCTTGGGCGGCGCACCCACGGTGAGGTAGGCCAGGAACGCCGGCGTGATGGCGATGCTGCATGGCGAAAAGAACGACGCCGCGCCGCCCGCCAGCGCCAGGGCGAGCAGGAGCGCGGGTGGCAACGTGCGGCCGTGCTGTAGCAGGGCCCCCGCGTGCAAGTACAGAAAATATCCCGCGACGCCCATCAAGACGAGGACCGCAGCGGCACCGGCCGCCCGGACCCAGCCGGTGCCCCGCGCGTTCGATGCCATGGCCGATGGCATCAGGAGCGCCTTGCGCCTGACGTTGGTTGCATCTGGGGGTGCGTGAACGGTGCCGCAGTCTCGGTCGTGTAGCCCAGCAAACCAAGCCGCTCGACGAGCGTTTCAGGCTTGACCTGAGACGGGTCCAATAGCACTTCGATGCGCTGCGTGGAGGCATCGGCGCTGACCTGCCGAACCCCTGCAAGCGTTTTCAATACCCGGACCACGCGCTGCTCGCAGCTCTCGCAATGCAGTTGCGGGTCGCCGACCACTTTGAGCGAAACCGATTTGAACATGGTATTTCCTCTCTTCTGGTGCATTCGCGTTTGCGCCGGTTTTCCCGCCCCAGCCATGGGGGCCGGCGCCGAAACGTTGACTTCGTCGCATGCGTCGACCCGGCTCGTCAGGCATCCGCCTCGGCCGTATCCGGCGGCGCCGAGCCAACGCCACTAACGGCTCCGAAGAACAGGTTGGCGTGGCCCGTCAGCGAGTTGATGAAGATCGCGGTCACGCTGCCGGCCATCGCGATCATCGCCCACACCGGATAGATCAGCCCGCTGGCCGCAACCGGCACGCCGATGCCGTTGAGCAGGAACGCGAGCATGATGTTCTGCAGCATCTTGCGGTAGCTGCGGCGACTGATGGCATAGGCGTCGAGCACGCCGTGGAGCCGGGCGTTGAGAATGATGACGTCCGCGGCATCGATCGCGATGTCGGTACCGCTGCCCATCGCGATGCCGACGTCGGCCTGCATCAATGCCGGTGCATCGTTGATGCCATCACCCACACATCGCCACGTGTGCATCACGCTGCAGGGTGCGAATCGTTTCCGCCTTGTGTTCCGGCAGCACCCCGGCGTACACCTCCTCGATGCCGGCCTGGGCCGCGACACGGCGTGCCGCGCGTTCGTTGTCGCCGGTGAGCAAGGCGACCCGCACTCCGGCGGACTTGAGCTGCGCGACCGCATCACGGGCATCCGCGCGCAAGGCGTCGCCCAGCGCCAGGATGCCGAGCAACGCAGCGCCGCGGGCGACGCCGATCACCGTGCGACCGGCGGCTTGCAGATCTTCAATGCGGGCGCGCAAGGGCGCGGTATCGACCCCGCGCTCCGTGAGGAAGGCCAGGCTGCCGGACAGCACCGTTTCGCCGGCCGACGAGCCAGCGAGCCGGGCGACCACGCCCTTGCCGGCCACCGCCTCGAAATCTTCGACTTCCGGCAATTCGAGACCGCGCGCGAAAGCCGCCTGCACCACCACCTGCGCCAGCGGGTGCTCAGAGGCGGATTCCACCGCCGCGGCCATCGCAACCAGCACTTCTTCCGACACGCCGTGTGGCGCGACTTCGTGCAATGCGGGTCGGCCCTCGGTCAGGGTACCGGTCTTGTCGAAGACGACCGTCGTCACCCGGCGCAGGCCCTCGAAAGCCTCGCCGGTGCGCATCAGGATGCCGCGCTCGGCCGCGTCCGCCGAGCCGCGCACGATCGACAGCGGTGCCGTGATGCCGACGGCACAGGGATAACCCATCACCAGTGCGGACAGCCCGGCGAACACCCCGCGCTGGAGGTCAAGCGGATCACCGAGCAGCACCGGTATGACCAGCCAGCCGGTGAAGGAAAATGCGGCAATGCCGAGCACCATCGGCGTATAGACGCGCAGCACCCGGTCCACGATGTGCAACAAGCCGGGCTTGAGCGCCCGCGCGTCCTCGACGCTCTTCACCACCTGCTGCAGAAAACTCTCCGCGCCGATCGCCGTGACGCGCACCACCAGCGTGCCAGTGCCGTTGATGGCACCTCCGGCCACGCTGCCCCCGACTTGTTTCTCCACCGACAGCGGTTCGCCGGTAATCAGCGATTCGTCCACCGCGGAACGGCCTTCCACGATGTCGCCGTCCACCGGGATGCGTTCGCCGGGCCGGATGCGCACGCGATCCCCCACGCGAACCTCTTCGATCCGCACCTCCTGCTCGTGCCCGTCGCGCAGCACGCGCGCCGTGTCGGGTTGCAGGTCGAGCAACTTCTTGACGGCCTGCGAGCCGCGCGTCTTGACGATCAGCGACAGCCATTCGGAAAAGATGTGATAGGTCAGGACCAGCACCGCAACGGCGAAAAACGGCGCGGTCGGATAACCCGGCAACTGCAACACGAGACCGATCACGCCGCCGCTCAAGCCCCCGAGCGCGCCGATCTCGACCAGCACGTGCTGATTGAGGATGCCGCGGCGCAGCGCCTGGAACGCCATGCGCAGGATGTGCGCGCCAAGCCCGAAGATGAGCGCCAGCGCCAGCAGGCCGGTGAGCCACGGCACAGCGTGGCCGGGCATGCCGCCGAAGCGCAGCCAGAACAGCGCGATCCCCGGCGCAGCCAGGGCGACGGCGCCCGCATTGGCCTGCAGCAACCCACGGTTCTTCAATACCGCGAACGCAAACGCGATCAGGCTGGCGAACACGAAACCCGACAAGCCCAACGCCCACACGCTTCCCAGGTTGGCGATCAGGCCGATCGCCGCGAGGCTGGTGCCGAGCGCCACCAGGAACCGGTTGCGCTCGCGCGCCAAGGCGCGTTCCTGCACCTCGAACGGTTCCACCTTGCGCGGGTCGGACAGCGTGTACCCGATGTCGGTGAGGGTACGCATCACGCGCTCGGCCTGGGTCTGGCCCGGGTCGAACTCGACCAGCGCCTGTTCGTGGGTCAGGCTGACCGAGACCTGGCGCACGCCCGGCAGCCGGCCGAGTGCCTTCTCGATCGTGCCGGTGCACAGCGAACAGTGCAGCCCGCCGATGTGCGCGCGCACGCGTCGGCGATGCGGATCACGAGTGGCTTCTTCGCTCCACGGAAGCGGAGCGGCCGTTACGGAATCGATCATCACAAAACCTCCATCGGGCATCACGTCGACGCTGTGGAAAAACCGTCGAGGCACAGTCTCCTGCTTGGAGTAAGCTCCAAGTCAAGCACCCTCATGCAAGCGCATTTTCAAATGTCGGTCGAGCTCTACTACAACCCTTGGTGCACGGCCTGCGGCGGTGGCAACGAGGTGAAGGCGGGATACTCCGCGGCGCGCTGGATCGACGCGACCCGACACCTTGAAACCGCAGCGAGCCTGCGCATCACCTGCCTGCCGGCGTTGGTGGTGGATGGGAAACTGGTGGCCCAGGGGCCGCGCGCACTGGAGCGCTTGCGCGCATGGGCAATCAAGGGAGTCGACGCGCGATGAGCCATCACCGGATCGGCGAAGCGGCGCAGCGCGCCGGCATGAGCACCGACACGCTGCGCTACTACGAACGCATCGGGTTGATGCGCCGGGCGCTGCGCGACAGCGGTGGCCGGCGCGCCTATACCGATGCCGAACTGGAACGCCTGCGCTTCATCAAGCGTGCGCAGGCGATGGATTTCAAGCTCGCGGAAATCCGGCAACTGCTGGAGTTGCGCGACCACCCGCCCAGTGCGCGCGAAGAGGCGCGCAGACTCGCGCACGACAAGCTGGCGGAAGTGACCGAGCGGCTGCGCACACTGCGCCACCTGCGCGACGAACTGCGCCTGCTGCTGAACCTGTGCGCCAGTGCCGAGCAGTGTCCGATTCTGGAACTGAAATCCGCGCGTCCGGCACGCGCGGCAAAAGCCCCCCGCACTGCCCGGCGCCAGCGGGCGTCTCCCTGAACCGGGCTCCAGCACCCGGCCGCAGCGCGTCGGTTCCACCTCGGCGGAACCCTATCCACCGCAAGTTCCTGCATCCGTTCGCCGATCGACAGGGAGGGGGCGTGGATCCGTTCGACGTCGTGCGCGGGCGCGAGTCCTATCCCGTTCGCCTCGGGTTACCGGGAGTGCGTTCGTCACGCAGCGTACCTGGCGGCAGGCCGTAAACGCGTTTGAAGGCACGGCTGAATGCAGCTTCCGTGGCATAGCCGGCGATTTCGGCCACCTGTGCGACGGTGACTTGCCTGCTGAGCAAGGCCTCATGCGCGGTTTGCATGCGAAGCCGGGTGAGATAGGTCATAGGCGGGACGCCCACGGCACCAGTGAAATGCCGCGCAAACGCGGCGCGTGACATGTGCGCACGTTGCGCCAGCTTGTCCATGTTCCAATCCGCGGCGAGATTCCCGTGTATCGCCAGCAGCGCCTGCGCAACCTTTGGATCGGTCAGCGCCTGCAGCATGCCGCGCCGCACTTCGCCCTGCAGGAGACAGTGGCGAAGCACGCGGATGAATAACGCATCCGAGAGTTTGTCCAGCATGGCGGATGCACCCGGCGCATCGCTGGCCGCCTCCTGCATGATCAGCGTCAGCAGCGAAGCTGTATCACCGCCATTCTCCTTGCCGCGCAGCACGACCTGTGCCGGCAACGAGGCAAGCAGCACGTCGGCGAGCGGTGACCCGAATTCAAAGTAACCGCAAAGCAGCAACGTGGTCGCGTCGTCCTGCGCATCCCGCACGGAAATCGCCCGGTGGTCCGCCGGGCGGGCGAATATCACGGTATCGCCAGCAGTGAGGGCAATCTCCCGCCCGGCCCCGCCGATCTGCATCACGCACTCGCCGGCAGCCACGAGGTGAAACATCGCCTTGCGTTCGTACTCGGCATCGAGCACCCAGGTTCCGCAGTGGGTGCTGCGGTGAAAGACCCGGGTCTCCAGGTGCAGATGGCGCATCAACAGGCTGAGATCGTCCACATGACGCTCCGGTGAGACGTTCGGACAAGCATACGCGCGCGGCGAACATGGCCGCCGGTGGTGGCGCGCACGACACTGAGCACGTGCCATTGAACACAGCCACCCCTCACACACGGAGCAGACCCATGACCAAGTTCACCACCCACACGCTTGAATCCGCGCCCGCCGCAGCACGTCCGCTGCTCGAGGCAGCGAAGTCCAAACTCGGATTCATTCCCAACCTGTACGGCAACCTCGCCGAAGCACCAGCGGCGCTGCAGGCGTACTTCGATTTGTCCGCGCATTTCGACAAGACCTCGTTCACACCGGTGGAGCGCCAAGTCGTGCTGCTCGCGATTAGCACCGAGAACAACTGCGAGTTCTGCGTGGCCGCCCATTCGGTCATTGCGCGACAGATGGTGAAGGTTCCGAGCCCCGTGGTGGATGCCTTGCGCGCATTCACGCCCCTGCCGGACGCCCATCTCGACGCGCTGGCCACGTTTGCGCGTGCGGTGGTCCGCGAGCGCGGTTTCGTCGCGTCGGCCGCTCTGGATGCCTTCCTCGCGTCCGGCTTCACCCGTCGGCAGGTCATCGAAGTGGTGCTCGGGGTATCGATGAAGACCCTGAGCAACTATGTCAACCATTTGACCGGAACGGTGACCAACTCCGAATTTGCCACAGAGACCTGGAAGCGGGCAGCGTAATGTGACCGCAGGGGCCGCCTACACAAGCGGGCGACCCCTCTGCCCCCGACATGCCATCAAATGCCCAGCGGCGCGCTCAAGGCGTGCACCGTTCGCACGCGCAGCTTCCGCTTCACGTCGCTTCGATCAAGGAAAGTTCCATGCCGATTCCGTCCGTTGCCGTGTTCGATGCCTATGGAACGCTGTTCGACGTGCATTCGGCGGTGCGCCGGGTGGCGGGCGCACTCGGCATCCGCGCCGAGCGTGTTTCCGCCCTTTGGCGACAAAAGCAGCTCGAGTACTCGTGGACCCGCAGCCTGATCGGCCGCTATGCGGATTTCTGGCAAGTTACCGAAGAGGCACTCGACCATGCGTTGGCCGCTTGCGCGCTGGATGACGCGGCATTGCGGGGCGACCTGCTCGAGGCCTACCGCAAGCTCGACCCGTACCGGGACGTCCGTAGCACCCTGATGGGGTATCGAGAGCTCGGCGTACGCGTTGCCGTGTTCTCCAATGCCACGCCGGCCATGCTGCACGATGCGCTGGAATCCGCACAGCTCGCTTCGCTCGTCGACGTGACCTGTTCGACGCACGTGTTGAAACGCTACAAGCCGGACCCGGACGTTTATGCCTACGCCAGCAAGGTGATTGGCGCAGAGCCGGAGGCCGTCGTCTTTCATTCGTCCAACGCCTGGGATGCGGCCGGCGCCTCATCGTTCGGTTGGCACACGTTCTGGATCAACCGGGCGCACGGCGCACCCGAGTACACGTGGGCGGGACTGAACGAATGTCCGAATCTGGATACGGCGCTTGCCAGTGTCCGAACCGCGCAGCTGAAACCGTAAAACCTCATCGTCTGGCAAGGGCCGCTCTCAGCGGTGGGGCCTCAACGGCCGCCCCGGGGCGATTCTCGAGACATCCGGGCCTGGTTGTCACCCGGGATCGGCAGGTGCCTGGGCAAGGCATCGGGCCGACCTCACCCGGTCGGGTACCGGTATCCGCGTACACCGGGGTGGCTGGCAGCATGCCGCGCTGGCTGCCCCCACCCGTGGGTGCCGACCCGGATCGGCGCAAGGCCGGCCGGCACGTTGAGCAGGAAATAACCCGCCACCGGGATCAATCGCAGGCTGAAAAGGCGGTACGCGCCGTCGCTCTGCAGGTGCTGTTCGACGCCGGCAAAACGCACACTCAGACGCGCTCGCAACGTGTCGCGGAACAGGGGCCGGCTGGCCAGCATTGCTATCGCGACCCCGGCATCGCGCCGGACGACACCGGCACCGCGGCGACCCGTGCAGCCAGCAACACCCCGCCCAGGGAACAAGCAGGTATCGCTCCGGGCCGGGGCGCGCGGCGTCAATCCTTCAAGTACTCGCGGATCAGGATGCGACCGCGGTGAATCCGGCTCTTCACTGCTTCGCGCGACAGGCGCAGGTCATTGGCCATCTCGGCAATCGAGCATTCCTCGAAATCGCGCAGCACGATCGCCTCGCGGTACTTGTCTGGCAGCGACTGGATCGCGGCGGCCAGATCGAGGTGCAGGCCGGGCGTGGTGTAGTACGCAAAGACCGGATGATCCGCGCTGGGCAACTCGACGTGGCCCTGCATCACCCGCATCAGCCGTTGGCACTCGTGCCGGACGATCGAGAACAGCCACGCCGTGTAGGAGGTGATGGTGCGCAGCGCGCCGATCCGGCGATACACCGTCAGCAGCGTTTCCTGCACGGCATCCTCGGCATCGGCGTGGGAGGCACACTGGGCCTCGGCGATCCGCCGCAGGTTGGGCTGGCTGTCCTGCAGCAGCAAACGCAAGGCGGCCTCGTCGCCCTGGCGGGCGGCTTCGATCAAAGCGGGATCGTTGGACATGACGGTACGGGCCCCGGAATGGTGGATGGACGGGCAACCGGCAGATCGTTGGCACACCACGCCAGCCAAACGCATGGTCTCACCATGCTGCGGCTCGTGCCGGCCACATGGCACACCATGACCTGCCACGCAGCAGCGTCGCCCCTCGACTCATAGAGGCGGCAACCGGCACAAAGGATTCATCCTTGTCCGTCACCAATGAAATTCGCGTCCAGCATCCGTGCGCCCCAATCCGGCCGTTTTCCTCCTCAGGCGGTAGCGCCTTCGCGAGTCCGGTCATGCACACTGCCTGCCATGCTCGAATCGAATCCGAATGGCTGCGACGGCCTGCGTGAGCCCCGCCCCGCCGCCGGTTCGTCCCGTGCAACGTCGATGTTTCGTCTTGCTTCCAGATCGTCGAACCTGGCCTGCTTCACAGCGACCACGGCGACCGGAGGCGCGCAAGCGGCAACGCCATCGTCCCGAGCGGCCGGCGTGAGAGGATGGCATTGACGCCTCTCGATGAGGCGACGCCTCGCTGCCGGTCATGCACCTCTCACCCCCTCTGCGTACGACGTCGGCCACCGTGATGGATTGCGCCCATGTCGTGCTGGACCCGACCCACTTGAAACGCACGCTGTTGATCGCCTTCGTGGTCGGCAGTTGGTTGAACCTGTTCAACCACGCGGATGCGTTGCTCCACGGCGCGATGAATGCACCCCTCGCGGTCAAGCTGGCGCTGAATTACCTGACGCCATTCGTGGTGTCCAACGCGGGCCTTCTCGCACGTCAAAGGCAGCGGCGCGATGTCGATTGACTCCGTGCGCAGCACGCCCGCATGTGCGGAGTCCCGGATTTCACTGGATCGAAGCCGACACCGATCACGCGGGGCTCCCGTTCCTCCGATGAAGATGCCGCCAGCGCCGCCACACGGCATCGAGCAGCGCGTCCAGCGAAAGTTTGCCCGGCCCGAACGCGATCACCGCCATCAGCATCAGGCCCCAGACCTTGTGGTCGGCGAACTCGGCCGTGTCAAAGAGTCCGTGCCAGAAACCGTGCGGCCACAGGTCGGGGAATGACGAGAACGCGATGATGTTGTAGATGAACAGGAACAGTGCAAACGGTCGGCCGAGCAGGCCGAACGCGAGGAACCACGGCACGATCAACTCAACCCAGGTGCCAAGCACTGCCGCGACATCGGACGGCAGCAGCGGCACGTGGTACATGCTTTCGAACAGGAACTGCGTTCCCGTCGGATCCTCGAACTTGACCACGCCGGCGTGCCAGAACGCCAGCGCCACCCAGATCCGCATGAGCAGCAGCGTCGGTGGCCCGAGCCAGGCCTGCAGCTCGTCGGCGGTGCGCCGGTAGCCGGTTTCCACGCACGGGATCATCGGCACGATACCGACTCCCTCAAGTTGTCGTTCGGAACTGAACCGACGATCAGCCCCCGTTGGGCCAAGGTGCCCAGGCAGGCCGGTTGGTCGAAGGCGGGATCGATGGCGCGTGCCGCCGTGTTGCTGCGCACCAGCGTCGCGCCGCGTGCCAGTGCTTCGATGCAGGCGAAACTCGCGGCGTCCAGCGCCGCCATCGCGACCTCGCCGTCTTCGCGCCACAGCAGCACGTTCTCGCCGGTGTCGGGCAACTGGAGGCCCTCCTCGCCGGGCGCCATCGCGTACCGAAAAATCGTCAGTACCGCATACGCGCTGGCAAGGCACTGCACGCTCGGGTGCAGCGTCAGCGTGCGGTCCTGCACCGCCAGCGCCCGTTCGAAGGCGGCGCTTGGCAACGCCTCGGCGTCGGCCGCCAACACCGCCCGCTGGCGCAACCATTCCAGCCGCGCGACGTCGGGCAGGTAGGGCAGCTCCCGCGCCTGCGGCACGGTCGCGAGATAGTCGCCGAAACGGCCGCCAAAGACCTGCAGGTTGCCCGAGTGCGAGGCGTGCTCGCGCCGGTAACCGCGCGCGCACTGGTCGAAAAAGGCGCTACCGACCAGGGCCAGCACGGCCGGATACGAAGTCCGCAGCGCGCTGATCTGATTGCCCTCGCAACTGTGGCGATAGATGCGCAGCCGCGCCGCCGGCTCCAGCCCGTTCCCGGCAATCGCCTCGACCGGCCCGCACGCGTCCGGCGAGTACAGCGCGGCCATGAAGCGACGCTGGCATTCAAGCAGGGAGGGCGCGGTGGGCATCGAGCACTCCTTCGGCATGCGCCGCTTCGTCCAGCAACACTTCGAGCTCGGGGATGTCCTGGTCCCATTCGATCAGGGTCGGTACCGGGCCAAACAGCGCGATCGCGTCGGCGTACAGATCCCACACGTCCGGAGCGACCCGCCGGCTGTGCGAATCGATCAGGAGCGGCACCGCAAGGTTGTCTTTGCGGGTGAACCCGGCGAGGTGGATTTCCTGGATCGCGCTGCGCGGCATCGCCCGCAGATACACCTGCGGGTCGAACCCGTGGTTGACACTGTTGACATAGATGTTGTTGACGTCGCACAGCAGCCCGCAACCGCTGCGCCTCACCGCTTCGGCGACGAACTCCCATTCGGTGTAATCGCCGCCCTCGAAACGCAGGTAGGTCGACACGTTCTCGACCAGGATTTGCCGGCCCAGCGCGTCCTGGACCCGCCCGATCCGCGCCACGACGAGCCGCAGCGCTTCTTCGGTAAACGGCAGCGGCAGCAGGTCGTTGCTGTGCCACCCACCCACCGCACCCCAGCACAGATGTTCGGACACGAGATCCGGCTGGTAGCGATGGACTACCTCGCGCAGGCGATTGAGGTGCGCGGCATCCAGGCCATCGGCCGAGCCCAGCGACAACCCGACCCCGTGCAGGCTGAGCGGATAGTCGCGGCGGATCAGGCCCAGCGCATCGTGAAACGGCCCGCCCGCGGCGAACACGTTCTCGCTGTGGGTTTCCAGCCAGGCCACACTTGGGTGCTCGGCGAGCACCCGCATGATGTGCGGCGCACGCAGCCCGATGCCGGCCGCAACCGGCATCGGACCCGCACCCGTGGCGACGGGATTCGTCACGGCCTACGCCCTCACGCCTTGGTCAGGCTGCCACCGGCGATCTTGGTGCACAGCCCGGCCGGCATCGCCACGAAGGCGCTGGGATCACTCGCCTTGCTGTCCTGCCCGGCGCAGGAATGCCCCGGCGACTGGCAGTCATTCTTGTACGCTGCATTGACGCCATAGCAGGGAGCGAACTTGTCCTTCTTCATCATCGTCATGGTCTTTTGCTGCTGCATCTTCATCATCGCGGGCGTCATCTGCATGTGGCCCGCCTCCTGGGCCATGGCGGTGGACGCGAGCGAAGCGAAACCCAGCGTGATGGCACAGGCAAGGGTGGTCTTGAGAAGTCGACTGCTGTTCATGAAGCATCTCCGTGGATGGGACCTGGATGGCCCCTGCCCCCTATAGAGGCGGCGGGGAGACAAAAGGATTCAGGGCTTCTGCACACGCGTTGCAGCACCCCGTCGCCACTTTCCTCAAGAAACTGGCGAAGCCAGCATGCTGCCGGCACAACCACGGGCGTAGAAGAAGCCCCGCAATTCAATGGCAATCCCACCGTACCTCGGCCGGCTGGGCTGCACGGCGACCAGTCGGCGCCTGCTCGCGCATGGTCTGGTCGATGCGGATGGCCAGCGTCGCCAGCTTGCCCGCGTAATCCGGACGGTCGTCGGTCAGATTCGGCGCCCACGCCGCGCTGGTGGCAAGGTCGCGCGGACCCTGAGCGGCGGACTGCGCGGCAGCTTTGCCGACGGCCACGTGCACTGGAACGTTTCGCCGTACTACACCCGCGTCGACAACGACATCCTCACGATCTTCACCGGCGGCAGTCTGCAGGGCTATTTCGCCAACGTGCCGCGAACGCTGCGCAAGGGCGTGGACCTCGGCATCGGTGGCGGGCTCGGCGGGTTGGAGTGGCAAGCCAACTACAGCGTCATCGACGCGACCTACGGCACGCCCTTCGTCGAGCTGGCCGCGGACAATTCCAGTGCCGACCGCGATGGCGCCATCCATGTGGTGCCGGGCGATCGACTGCCCGGCGTGCCGCGCAACGTGTTCACCCTCTCCGTCGAATACCGCCTGACCGCTCAGTGGTCGCTCGGCGGCAACCTGCGTGCGCTGTCCAGCCAGTATGCGACCGGCGACGACAACAACCAGGACCGCCATGGCCCGGTACCCGGCCATGCGGTCGTCAACCTGGACCTGCATTACCGCGCTTCGCGATCGCTCACCTTGTTCGTGGAGGTCGACAACGTGTTCGACCACCGCTACTTCATCAGCGGCCAGTTGAGCGACAACGTCTTCGATTCGCCGAACCGGCTGATCGACACTACCGGGCCGGGCACCTCCACCCTGTTCGTGGTGCCGGGTGCACCCCGTGGCTGGTTCGTCGGTTTGCGTTACGACTTTGGAAAGGAAAAAAGCTGATGTCCGTCTTCGTGTTCCTCCGGCTCTCCGACGGTGCTGCCGCGCCGCATGCCCAGACGCTGCGCCGGACTGCGCTGGCACTGGCGTTGGTCGTCGCGGCCGTGCCGTCGGCGTTCGCGCAATCGCCGCCCCCGAAGAAGGCCACCCCGAAGCAGCTTCCCGTGATCGTGGTGACCGCCACCCGCATGCCCGAGCCGGCCTTCGACATCCCGGCCTCGATCAGCGCGGTGGGGATCGGCCACATCGACGATGCCACGCCCGGCATCAATGCCTCCGAATACCTGCGCCAAGTGCCCGGCGTGCTGGCGCGCGACCGCCAGAACTACGCACAGGACGAGCAGATCTCCATCCGCGGCTTCGGCTCGCGCTCGACCTTCGGCGTGCGTGGCGTGCGCCTGTACACCGACGGCATCCCGGCGACGATGCCGGACGGCCAGGGCCAGGTGTCGAATTTCGACTTCGGCGGGGCGGACCGGATCGAAGTGCTGCGCGGCCCGTTCTCGGCGTTGTACGGCAACTCCTCCGGCGGCGTCGTCCAACTCTTCACCGCGGACGGCAGCCAGCCGTCCGAACTGCTTGGCAACTTCGGCCTCGGCAGCGATGGTGCCTGGCGCGCCGATGTGGGCGCGCGCGGCACGCGGGGCGGGTTCGGCTACAACCTCGATCTGTCCGATTTCCACACCAACGGCTTCCGTCGCCACAGCCGGGCCCAGCGCACCAACGGCAACGCCAAGCTCGACTGGAAAATTGGCGCGGGCGGGAAGCTGACGGTGCTGCTCAACACGGTTTCGCTGCCGCAGACGCAGGACCCGCAAGGCCTCACCTGGGCCCAGTACAGGGCCGATCCGCGCCAGGCTGCGCCCGCCTCCCTCGCCTACAACACCCGCAAGAGCGTGCACCAGTGGCAGGGCGGTGCGGTGTTCACCCAGCAGCTTGACGCGCACCAGAGCGTGCGTGCGCTGGTGTACTACGGCCAGCGTGGCGTCCGGCAATTCCTCTCGATCCCGCCGGCAGCGCAGAAGAGCCCCCTGAGCTCGGGCGGGGTCGTCGACCTGCATACGATCTACCAGGGCACCGACCTGCGCTGGATGTGGTCCGGCGACCTCGCCGGGCGGCCGCTGAACTTCTCCGCGGGCGTGGCGTACGACGACGAGGCCCAGCACCGCAACGGCTACGACAATTTCGTAGGCACGACGCTCGGGGTCGCGGGCGCGCTGCGGCGCGACGAACAGGACAACGTCTACAACATCGACGAGTACGCGCAGGGAACATGGAAGTTCGCGGATCGCTGGTCGCTCACCCTCGGCGCGCGGCACAGCGTGGTGCGTTTCAGCTCGGCCGATTTCTACGTCACCGGCAAGAATCCGGACGACAGCGGCCGGGTCGCCTACGGTTCCACCAACCCGGTCGCGGGACTGATGTTCGACACCGGCGCGCGCTGGCACCTGTACGCGTCCTACGGCACCGGGTTCGAGACTCCGACGTTCAGCGAGATCGGCTACCGCCCGAACGGCAAGTCCGGCCTGAACTTGAGTCTGCGCCCGTCCCGGTCGAAGAATGGCGAGATCGGTTCGAAATGGAGCTTCGACGATGGCGGCAGGCTGGATCTTGCGCTGTTCGACGCCAACAGCCGCAACGAGATCGCGGTACTGTCGAGCAGCGGCGGACGCACCATCTACCAGAACGTCGGCGCCGCGCGTCGGCGCGGCGCGGAACTCGGGCTGCAGTTGCCACTCGGCGATGCCTGGCGGCTGGATGCCACGTACACTTGGCTGCAAGCACAATTCCGCAGCGCGTTCGGCGATTGTGCCGGCCCGTCCGGATGCAGGGTCGCGGCCGGCACGCGCTTGCCGGGGGTACCCCGCCAGTGGCTGCACGCAGGGCTCCGCTGGGGTGGGACCGTCGGCTGGCACGCGGGCATCAGCGTCGACGCGGCCGGTGCCGTCAGCGCCGACGACGCTGATACGCTGAGGGCTCCAGGCTACGCCATCGCCGGCGTGAACGGAGGTTACACGTTTGATTCCGAGCGCTACCAGATCGCACCCTTCGTGCGGGCCGACAACCTGTTCGACCGCAAGTACGTCGGCTCGGTGATCGTCAACCAGGCCAGCGGCGCCAGCTTCGAGCCGGCGACAGGGCGCACGTTCTGGGCCGGGGTGACGGTCGCCCTGCGCCGGGCCGGCAGCGAATGACGCACGGACGTCAATGATTGCGCCCACGCTGTCCGATTTCCGCCAGCCGTATCCGCCTCAGGGGTTGTCGCTTCACCGGGTCCAAGCCAACCGATCACCAGGCGTCACGCAGGAGGCAACATGAACGCGAAACATGCCGCACCGGGTACCTATCAGAGCACCTACGACGAGTCCATCAGACACCCGGAAACGTTCTGGGCCAAACTCGCCGAAGAGATCGTCTGGACCAGGCGCTGGACGCGGGTGCTCGACGACTCCCGCAAGCCGTTCTACCGCTGGTTCCTGGGTGGCGAGCTGAACACCTGCTACAACTGTCTCGACCGCCATGTCGAAGGTGGCAGGGCGGAACAACTCGCGCTCGTGTACGACAGCCCGCTGGCCAATACCGTTCGCAAGTTCACCTATCGTGAGCTGCGCGACGAGACGGCACGCTGCGCGGGCGCCCTGCGCAACCTCGGCGTCCGCCGTGGCGACACCGTCATCGTCTACATGCCGATGGTGCCGGAGGCGGTGATGGCGATGCTCGCGTGCGCGCGCATCGGCGCCGTGCATTCGGTGGTGTTCGGCGGTTTCGCGGCACCGGAACTGGCCAAGCGCATCGTGGATGCCAAGCCGCGGGTGGTGATCTCCGCGTCCTGCGGTTTGCTGCCCGGACAAGCCGTGCCGTACAAGCCGATGCTCGACCAGGCCCTGCGGATCGCGGGGGCCGCGGACACCCCGTGCCTGATCCTGCAGCGCCCGCAACTCGCAGCCGAGCTCACCCCCGGACGCGACCACGACTGGGACGAGGCCATGGCCGCAGCGCAACCGGTCGAGTGCGTTGCGGTGGCTTCGACCGACCCCCTGTACATCATCTACACCTCCGGCACCACCGGTAAACCGAAAGGAGCGGTGCGCGACCACGGCAGCCACGCGGTGGCCCTGCGCTGGTCGATGGAAGCGGTCTACGACAGCTGGCCCGGCGACGTCTACTGGGCGGCATCCGACATCGGCTGGGTGGTCGGCCACTCCTACATCGTCTACGGTCCGCTGCTACAAGGCTGCACGACGATCCTTTACGAAGGCAAGCCCGTGGGCACCCCGGATGCCGGCGCGTTCTGGCGGGTATGCCGGGACCATGGCGTCAACACCCTGTTCACCGCACCCACCGCATTCCGCGCCATCAAGAAAGAGGATCCGCGCGGCGAGCTGGTGAGGCAGTACGACCTGCGGAAGTTCCGGACGCTGTTTCTTGCCGGCGAGCGCGGCGACCCGGACACCATCGAGTGGGCCCACCGGATCCTGGGGACGCCGGTCATCGACAACTGGTGGCAGACCGAGCTCGGCTGGCCCGCGATCAGTAATTGCATGGGCATCGAAGCGCTGCCGGTCAAGCCGGGTTCCGCGACCAAGCCGGTACCGGGCTTCGACATCCAGATCCTCGACGAGGGGGGCAAACGTTGCCCGCGGGGCACGGTCGGCAACCTGTCGATCAAGCTGCCCCTGCCGCCGGGAAGCCTGTACACGCTGTGGAACAATGAAGCCGGTTTCGAGAGCACCTACCTTGCGCGCTACCCGGGCTATTACCTGTCCGGCGATGCGGCCGTCGAGGACGAGGACGGCTACTACTCGGTGATGTCGCGCATCGACGACATCATCAACGTTGCCGGCCACCGCCTGTCGACCGGCGAGATGGAAGAGATCCTTTCCGCCCACGCCGACGTGGCCGAATGCGCCGTGATCGGCGCCGCCGACCCCCTCAAGGGGCAAGTACCGGTGGGCCTGGTGACGTTGAAATCCGGCGTCACCCGATCAGAGGAGGCCATCTGTCGCGAGCTGGTCGCCAGCGTGCGCGACCACATCGGTCCGGTCGCGGCGTTCAAGGACGTGAAGGTCGTCTCGCGATTGCCCAAGACCCGCTCGGGCAAGGTTTTGCGCGTCACGATGCGCACGATCGCCGATGGCACCACGATCAAGATTCCACCCACCATCGAGGACCAGACGGTACTGCCCGAGATCACCCAAGCCCTGCAGGCACTCGGCTATCCGCGCAAGGATTGATGCCGGTTTGACCGCGCCGCGCGCGTGGCCGACGCGCCGCGCGGCCACGCCGGACTGGACGATCATGCGCCGGGAGGTCCCGATTGTGTCCCCTCCCACGGCGTAGCTTCAGGCTCGATGGCCCTGGGGCGGGTTTGAGCTGTAGGGATCAGCTCGCTTCGGGCCGCACCGGCGGGGGATTACCGTGCCGTGCGACAGCTTCATGCCGTATCGCCTCAGGCGGCAGGCCACTGGGTCGAACCGTTGGCCAACCAGACCGTGCTTCTCCAGCAGGTGCCGGGACCTCCGCACCGTGATCTCGCCTGGTGCGCCTTCCTGGCCCAGGTCGACGCCACGTGCCGCCGCATCACCGCCGAGTCGTACAGCGCTTTCTACCACCGGATCGGGGACCGCATACCACTGCTGCAAGGTGTGGATGCGCAGCATCTACTCCAGCCCGACCGTGCGTCGGCCGCCTGCGCCCCGCTCAGGATCATCCGCGTAGCACGATGCGATACCCGCGCACAGCGACGCCGACGGCACCACCTGCCCCACCTCTACCGGGGAACACGTCGCACCACCTCGGCTTGCGGCGCCGCTCAAATACAGCGCTCCGCTGCATTGCTAGGATCATTTTCTTGGAGGTCATCGGGACAATCCATCGCCGGAGCGGGGCTTCGACCACAGGGCAAAGTCAGTGTTTCTTTAATGACCTCGGGGAAAAGTCGGTTCGGTTCACCTCCGCCTGGACGTCAACCACGGGAATCGTGGGAGAGCTGGTTTTCCCTCTACCGAACGGTCAGCCTTGGCACGCCGACCCTCGCCACCCGGCCCAACTTCAATCCAATCGCGACGGAAGCGGTCCCGCGGTGGCAAACACCGTCGCGACGAACATCACGACACTGCATCAAACACGCAGGTCATCGACGAAGTTGTACAGGTAACCGCGATACCACGAGCAGGAGAATTCGACGGAACGCCCATCGCCGGTAAAGCCCTTGCGTTCGACATACATGCCGACGGTACCCACCGGTACCGCCAACTGGCGGGCCTGCTGCCCGGTAAGCGGCATCACGCGCAGGTGCTGGGTAGCCCGCAGCGGCCGATGGCCGAGGGCGCCGAGCGCTTCGTACAACGAGCCATGCACCAGCTCGGGGTTGGGCAACACGTCGGCCGGCACCGTGCTGCATTCCACCGCCAGCGGTTCACCACCCCCGTAGCGCAGGCGGCGGATGCGCGACACCGGCTGATCGGGCGCCAGCTGCAGGGCTTCACGCTCCGCTGCCGTGGCCTGTCCGGTGCTGCGCTCAATGAACGCCGTGCGCGTCGGCAACCCATGCGACTGCAGGTCATCGGCAAAGCTGGTCAAGCTGGCGAGCGCTTTCTCGATGCGTTCGGCAACAAACGTGCCCGAGCCTTGCTTTTGCACCAGCAACCCTTCTGCCACCAGGCACCGAATGGCGCGCCGCACCGTGGCGCGCGAGAGCTTGAGCCACTGCGCCAGGTCGCGTTCCCCAGGCAGGACATAGCCGGCCCTGAGGCCCCCCTGCTCGATCAGCCCGGCAATCGCGCGCCGCAAGCGTTGATAGGCAAATGGATCGCGGCCAACCGCAGCGCGACCAAGGCGGAGGTATTCCTTCGCGAGCAGTGCATGAGTATCCATCGCTGACATGAGATTCATCGACCCGTACTGAAAACGACGACGTACGCGTGGGAAAACCGCCGAACGGGACTCCGCAGACACACCAGCGAAGTCACGCTCACCGATCCGCCAACGCGCGGTAACGGAACTGGCGCATCACAACGGCGCCCTGCCCGGCACTATAGATGCCGAGGCGAAGACTGAGGAAACCGCCAAACACGTTGTGATGCAAGCCGGAAACCTCCATCCGCATCGGATGCCGTGTCCAGCTTTTCCCGTCGTCGTGCGAGTAGTCGTAAGTCACCACTTGCCCAATGTTGGTCAGCCGCAGCCGCACGCGGCGCGTTGCCATCGGCGCGCGCATCCAGGTTTGTTCGGCCGCGTACTCGAAGGTCTTCATCTCGCGCGGCGTAAAGCCAACGCCGACGAACGCCTGATGGTTGTAGAACAGCAGCAGGCCGCCTTCGGCGTTGCCTTGCAACTCCAGCGCCACCTCGGCTGCATAGGCACGATCGCCCGGCAGACAGGTGAGTGGCGCACTGTCGGTCGGTGAATGTCCTTGTGCGGCCAGCCGCGTGCCGGCCGCACCGCACTGGATGCGGCGCAAATCATCGGCACCTGCCGCTTGCAAGCTCCACTGCACACCAAGCCGGTCGGCGGTGCACGCATCGGATAACACCATGCCGGCAGCACTGGGGTGGCCCCCTTTCGGCGTCGGCAACGGCCGCGACAAGTCGCCGCCAGTAGCGCGGAACCAGCCGTCCGACGTCCATTCGATCGGTTCCAGCAGCGTCTGGCGGCCCAACGTGCGAAAGCCGTTTTCGTAGCCGTGATAGACCATCCACCAGTCGCCCGCCGGGTCTTCGACCAGCGAGGCATGGCCGCGCGACCACCACGGCTCGGCGGCACTTGCAGTGTGCACCAGGGGATTGTGCGGGCAGTTCTCCCACGGCCCGTGCACCGATCTCGACCTTGCCGCAATCACCATGTGGCTGGTCGGCGGCCCGGCCGTGCCGCCAACCGCCGACACCAGGTAGAACCATCCGCCATGGCGCAACAGCTTGGGACCCTCCGGGGCGAAATCCTCCACGATCCAGTCGGCGGGGTAACGCCACGGGCTGTAGGCATGGCGCAATTCCCCGTCGGGAGCCAGGCCATCATCGCGCAGGCGGACGTAACGGATGCCGTTGACGAACAGATACCGCTTGCCGTCCTCGCCCACCACGTGCCCGGGGTCGATGCAGTCGTGGATGCCCATGTCGAGCGGCTCGCTCCACGGGCCCTCGATGTGCTCCGCCCAGGTCACGTAGATCGTCCAGCCGCCACCGGCGACCATGGCCGGGATGTAGAGGAAATACCGGTCGCCGTACTTGCACAGGTCGACGGCAAAGACGTTGCCCAGGGGGCGCGTCAACGCGGGCCGCAGCGGTGCCCAGTTCACCAGGTCGGTCGAATGCCAGATCAGCAAACCGGGGCAGGACTGGAACGACGTGAACGTCATGTAGTAGTCGCTGCCGTCGCGCAGGATCGTCGGGTCCGGGTGATCCCCCGCCACGATCGGGTTCCGGTACGTGCCGTTGCCGAGATCGGCGCGGCGCTGACCTTCCACCCCCGATCGCGATGGCACGTCGCGCTGGCGGTCCCCCGCACAGGACGTGGCAGCCAGCACGGGCAGCGACAGTGGCGCGGTTGCACTGGCCATTGCCAGCTTGATGAGGTTGCGGCGGGAACGTTGCATGCCAGGTGTCCTCGATTCAGTGAAACATCACCGGCTAGTCGCCCATCGCCTCCAGCTCCTTGCCGCGGGTTTCCCGCACGCAGGCCAGGACGAACACGATCGACAGGCCGGCGGCCGCCGCATACAAGCCATAGGCGCCGGCCAGGCCGATGCCGGCCAGCAGCATCGGGAAGCTGATGGTGATCGCGAAGTTCGCGATCCACTGCGCAGCGCCCGCCACGGCCAGGCTCGAGCCGCGAATCTGGTTGGGAAACATCTCGCCCAGCATCACCCACATCACCGGACCCCACGACATGTTGAAGAACACGACGTAGGCATTGGCGGCGACCAGGGCGGTAACGCCCATCGCGGGCGGCAGGCTCAGCTTGCCGCCCGCGCCGGCGTCGGCCTGCAGGAACGCCCACGCGACCACCGCAAGCGTGACGGTCATGCCCACCGAGCCGATCCACAGAAGGGGCTTGCGGCCCAGGCGATCAATCAGCGCCACCGCGATCAGACAGGCGCCGATGCTGAGCGCGCCGGACAACACGTTGATGAGCAGCGCGTCGCTTTCGGAAAAGCCGACCGCCTGCCAGAGCACGGCGCCGTAATAGAACACGACGTTGATGCCGACCAGTTGCTGGAACACGGCCAGCCCGATGCCCGTCCACACGATCGGCCGAATGCGCCCGCGTACCTTGTCGAATAGATCGGACAACTTCGGCCGGTGCCGGTCCTGCGCCAGCGAGGCGCCGATCTCGCCCAGCTTGGCTTGCGCCTCGGACGCGCCGTACAGCCGCCCCAGCACGGCGAGTGCCTCGCGCTCGCGCCGGCGCACCACGAGAAACCGCGGACTCTCGGGGATGAACAGCAACGACCCCAGGAACAGCGACGAGGGCAGCACCTGCATCCAGAACATCCAGCGCCACGCCGCCTGCCCCAGCCACAGCTCGCTGGTGGAGGCACCGGCCGCGCTGGCGAGGAGATAGTTGCTGAGGAAGGCACTGAACAAGCCGCCGATGATGGCGATCTGCTGCACCGTAGCCAGCCGCCCGCGATAGCGTGCCGGCGCCACCTCGGCGATGTAGGCCGGCGCGATGACGCTGGCCGCGCCCACCGCGAAACCGCCGGTCAGGCGTGCCACCACGAACCAGACCGCTTGCTGGGCCGAGCCGGCGCCCAGCGCCGACAGCAGGAACAGCACGGCGGACACGATGAGCACCGCACGCCGGCCCCAGTAATCGGCGACCCGGCCGGCAAAGAACGCGCCGGCCGCGCAACCAAGCAGCATCGAAGCCACCTCGAAGCCGAGTTCCGCGGCGTTCGAGTGGAACGCCGCGCGCAAGCCATCGACCGTGCCGTTGATGACGCCGCTGTCGAACCCGAACAGGAACCCGCCCAGGGTTGCGGCGCAACTGATGAGGATGATGAGCCGCGTGTTTTCGGCAGGCCGCATGGCCATTTCGCGGTCGAGCAATACGCTGTTCATCGCGGAGCATCCCGTGGTCGAGGGTGACGCCACCGCGCCCGATGCCGGACGCGGTGGCGAAATGGCGCAACGCGCCAGGCGTCACTCAGTGGCGTTGCATGTACTGGTGTACCAGGTTCTCGTAACGTTCCTGCTTGCCGCTCGTCGGCACCGGCTCGCCATGGCCGGCCGCGTAGTCGCGCAAATCGGCAAAGCTGAGTTTGCCATGCACGAAGTCGCCGCCGGTGCCGCCGTCGAAACTGGCGTAACGCTCGTCGCGCCAGCGCTCGAGCGGTGAGCCCGCCAGCAATGCATGGGCCACCTCGAGGGCGCGTGCGAAGGTGTCCATGCCACCGATGTGGGCGAGAAACAAATCCTCGACGTCGGTCGACTCGCGGCGCGCCTTGGCATCGAAGTTCAGGCCGCCGGGAGCCAGCCCGCCCTGGCGCAGCACGACGAGCATGGCGCCCACCGCGGCATCCAGGTCGGTGGGAAACTGGTCGGTATCCCAACCGTTCTGCGCATCACCGCGGTTGGCGTCGATGCTGCCGAGGAGGCCGTGGTCGGACGCCACCTGCAGATCATGCGCGAACGTGTGGCCGGCCAGGGTGGCGTGATTGGCTTCGACGTTGAGCTTGAAATCGGCGTCCAGCCCGTGCCGCTGGAGAAAGCCGACGACAGTCGACGCGTCGAAATCGTACTGGTGCTTCATCGGTTCCATCGGCTTGGGCTCGATCAGGAACTGGCCCTTGAAGCCGACGCTACGGCCGTAGTCGCGTGCCATGCCGAGGAAGCGCGCAAAGTGTTCCTGCTCGCGCTTCATCTGGGTGTTGTACAGCGAGGCGTAGCCCTCGCGACCACCCCAGAACACGTAGCTGCCGCCGCCGAGTTCGACCGTGGCATCGATCGCGGCCTTCACCTGCACTGCGGCGCGCGCCACCACCGCAAAATCGGGATTGGTCGCCGCGCCGTTCATGTAGCGCGGATGGTTGAACAGGTTGGCCGTGCCCCACAGGAGCTTGACCCCGGTCGCCTGCTGGCGCTCACGAGCCAGCGTCACCATGTGCCGAAGGTTCTGCTCGTACTCGACCACGCTGTCCGCGTCGGGGGCAAGATCGGTGTCGTGGAAGCAGTAGTACGGCGCACCGAGCTTGGTGAAAAACTCGAACGCAGCATCGATGCGCGCCTCGGCCAGCGCCATTGGCGTGGACGGTGTGGTCCAGCCGAAATGGCGGGTCGCCGAACCGAACGGGTCGCGTCCGCCGTTGCAGAACGTATGCCAGTACGCCACCGCGAAACGCAGGTGCTCGGCCATTGTCCGGTCGCCCACCTTGCGCGTTGCGTCGTAGTGCTTGAACGCCAGCGGGTTGTCGGAGTCGACGCCCTCGAACGGGATGCGGCCGATGCCGGGAAAGTACTCGTGTGCACCGGTGAAATAGCTCGTCATGTGATGTTTGGCCCTGTCGACAAGTGATGTGGGGGAGCGCCCGGGGACGAGAGCGCGGTGGAAAGCTTCGACACATCCGCGCTTGCGGCACGCAGCGCATCGAGCTGGTGGAAAAAACGCGCGTAGTGTTCGCGGTAACGCGCTACTTCCGTCGCGTGGGGAAAGGTGGCGAGCTGGGCGTCCATCCGCACATGCTCGCGGGCAAGGTCGGCAAGCTGCAGCTGCCCGCCATGCGCATGATCGAGTGCCCACACAGCCTGCAACGCAGCGCCAAACGCCGCTGCTTCGGACTCCGTCGGCACGCTCACCGGCAGCGCGAACAGATCGGCGACGATCTGCCGCCACACGCGGCTGTGTGCGCCGCCGCCGGTCAGGCGAATCGAGCTGAACACGAGGCCGGCATCGCACAACGCTTCGAAGCCGTGACGCAACGCGCAGGTCGCGCCTTCCATCGCGGCGCGATACACGTTGCCGCGGGTCAGGTTGCGGGTGTCGATGCCGTGCAGGCTGCCGCGCGCGTTGGGCAGGTTCGGCGTGCGTTCGCCGGCGAGGAACGGCAGCATCAGCAGGCCGTCGGCGCCTGGCGTGGTGTCCGCCAGCACGGCGTCGCCCTCGGCGGCCGCGAAGCCGAATGCGTGCGCCACCGCCGCGGTTGCGCTGGTGCAGTTCATGGTGCAGATCAGCGGCAACCAGCCGCCGTCGGAGGAACAGAACGCGGCCCAGCGCGCCGCCGGATCAACCAGCGGGCGATCGGCGCGGGTAAACAGCGTGCCCGAAGTACCGAGGCTCATGCTGAGCACGCCGGCCTCGACGTTGCCCGTGCCGATTGCCGCCATCATGTTGTCGCCGCCGCCGACCGCCACCTGCACGGTACGCGGCACGCCAAGCGCGTCGGCCGCGGCAGCGGCAATGGGAAAGCTCGCGTCTGGCGCCACCAGCGGCGGCAGGCAGACGGCCAAATCCCGTCCGGGGTCGGTTGCCGCCAACATGCGCGCCGACCAGCGGCGCGTACGCACGTCGAGCCAGCCGGTGCCGGAGGCATCGCCGCATTCCATCCAGCGCTGGCCGGTGAGCCAGAAGTTCACGTAATCGTGGGGCAAGGCAATACCCGCCAGCGCCGCATACGCCTGCGGGCGGTGGCGCCGCGTCCACGGCAACTTGGAGGCGGTGTAACCGACCAGTACCGGGTTGCCGGCTGCAGCCATGCAGGCCGCCTCACCCCCCACCGCGGCGGTGATCTCGGCGCACTCGCGCTGGCTGCTGGTATCGCACCACAACTTGACCGGTGCCAGTACGCGACCGTCCGCAGCAAGCGGGACGAAGCCATGCTGCTGCCCGGACACGCCAATTGCGCCGACACCGGCGCGCAACGTCGGCGCCAGGCTCGCAAAGCAGGCGCGGATCGCGTCGATCCAGTCGGAGGCCAGCTGCTCGCACGTGCCATCGGTGCCGCTGACCGTCAATGGCCGGCTATGCCACGCAACCGGGCTCCGCGCCACGGGGTCGTACACGACCAACTTGACGCTCTGGGTGCCAACGTCGATGCCGGCGACGAAGCTCATGGGCATCGCCTCTCATGGGCGCCGTGAGCCGCACCTGCCGAAACCCGACGTGCGTGCCACGCAAACCACCCGAGCATCCGTGTTTTCAACCAAGCCTTCATTTCCCCTCGCACGACGCGCACACCGACCACACCACCCGCACGCCCGACACGGCAAACAATCGTGTAACGCGTGATCTGGTTCGATCCTGCATGCCGGCCCGCGACACCCGCAATTGCGAAATCCATCATTGAGGCAAGTTTTTTTGCCTGCCGCGTCGCGTCATGCCGGCTCACGCATGTAGGGTTTATGTCCTGCGGGCGTGAGCGGCAGGAACGCGAGCGGCGGCGATACTCGGTTCCAGCCGCCCACACGCCTAGACTGAAAGGCCAGACAACCAACGGCCAACCCCGGTGCGCCATGTCCGCTCCCCATCGCATTGCCTTGCTGTTCAACGCGAATAAGGTCTACGACCGGCAGGTCATCACCGGTATTGGCCAGTACCTGAAATCCACCCGCGTGGAGTGGGATCTCTTCATGGAAGAGGACTTCCGCTGCCGTACGCTCGGCATCCACCACTGGCGTGGCGACGGCATCATTGCCGACTTCGACGACCCCGCCGTGGCCGAGACCCTGGCCGACATGCCGTTGCCGGTGGTGGCCGTGGGCGGTTCCTACGCGAACGAGGCGGCGTACCCGCCCAGCACTCCGTACGTCGCCACCGACAACGCCAAACTGGTGCGCCTGGCCTACGACCACCTGATCGAACAAGGGCTGCAACGCTTCGCGTTCTACGGCCTGCCGCCGACCCCCGGCAACCGTTGGGCGCAGGAGCGCGAGGACGCGTTTTGCCGCATGCTGGCCGCCGACCACATGAAAGGCGTGGTCTACCGCGGCTCAACGACCAGCGCGGGCGGCTGGGGGCGGGCACAGCAGGACATGGCCGATTGGGTACTGTCGCTGCCCAAGCCGATTGGCATCATCGCGGTGACCGATGCGCGCGCCCGGCAACTGCTGCAATCCTGCGTGGTGGCCGACGTGCCGGTACCCGAACAAATCGCGGTGGTGGGCATCGACAACGACCCCATCGCGCAACTGCTCGGCCGCATCGCGCTGACGTCGGTGATCCAGGGCGCCGAGAGCATGGGCCATGAGGCCGCGCAACTGCTGCACAAGATGCTGCACGGCCAGGTACCGCCAGCCACCCGTATCGTGGTGCCGCCGGTGGGCATCAACGTGCAGGCGAGCAGCCTGCATCAGCCGATCAAGAGCCCGCATGTCATGCGCGCGCGCCACTACATCCGCCAGTACGCCTGCCTCGGCATCAAGGCCGAACAGGTGGCCGACTACGTGGGTATTTCACGCACTCTGCTGGAAGAACACTTCAAGCGCGAACTGCGCCAGACAGTGCATCAGGCGATCATGGCGCACAAGCTGGAAATCGCCCGCGGCATGCTCGCGGACCCCGGCGTGCCACTCGCCGACGTCGCCGTGCGCAGCGGCTTCACCTCGTTGCAGTACATGTACGCGGTGTTCCGCCGCGAGTTCAACTGCACGCCACGGCAATACGCGGAACGCGAGGAGGGATAGGAGCCGGGATGGGGGATACGGGATGGGGGATTCGGCAGAGCCGCCGTTCGCGCAGGCCGTATCCCCCATCCCGGCCTCACCGGAACAACCGCAGATCGACTGCCGCAGCCATGGCGCGATAGCCCGCGTCGTTCGGATGCAGGTGGTCGCCGCTGTCGTATTGGGGAAGCAACTTGTTCGGCGCGGCCGGGTCGCGCACGGCGCGGTCAAAATCCACCACGCCGTCGAACACACCGGAGTGGCGAATCCACGCGTTGAGCTCCTCCCGGATCTTTTCGCCGGCAGCGCTGTGATAGGGCCAGCCGTTGCCGCCGTAGGGCGTGAGGGTGGCGCCGTAGACCTTGACGTGCCGTGCGTGCGCACGCGCCACCAGTGTCCGCATGCCGGCAATCAGTTGCTGCACCGACACCTTGTCCTTCGCGTCCCACGCATACCCCGAACCGCCGATGTCGTTGATGCCTTCCAGCAGCACGACCCAGCGCACGTTCGGCTGATCGAGCACGTCGCGGTCGAAGCGGCTCAAGGCGCTGGGGCCATAGTTGTCGCGCAGGATGCGGTTGCCGCCGATGCCTTCGTCGGCCACGCCAATGGACTTCAGTGCCGGATCGGCTTGCAGCCGCGCGGCGAGGTAATCCGGCCAGCGGTCGTTCGCATCCGGCCCGGAGCCCACGCCGTCGGTAATCGAATCGCCGAAGGCAACCAGCGTGGCGCGGGTGGCGGCGCCGGCCACCTCGACACCGGTGAGGTAGAACCGGGCGCCACTGGTCTCCTCGCGCGGGAAACGCACGGCAGCGGTGGCGTCGCCCTTTTCGGTGAGGTACGCCGTAGCCATGCCGGCGTTGTGGACGGTCGCCGGGTGATAGGCCGCGGCGGCCGGCAGGTAGAGGCTCACCGCCAGGTTTTGCAAGGCCGCAACGTTCATCGTCACCGGGTCGCTGAGCACGCTTTCGCCCTTCGTGAGGGTGACCGTCGGCTTGCCATCGAACGACAGCAGGTGGTCGGTGCCGGGCACGGTGTCCGCCCCGGCGGCGCTCTGGGCCACGCGCGCCGGCCCGAGCGTGACCGCGGTGGCGCCAAACAGGTTGGAGATGCGGATGCGCAGCTGCGTACCGGCCACGCTCGTGCGCACGACCTGGCGCACGGTCTGGGCGTTCAACACCGGGCCGGCGGTATCCGGTGCCGCCGTCCACGCATCCACCCATGCGGGCTGCCGATCGGCGCCACCCGCCAGCGCGCCCACCGTCGTCAGGCACAGTACCCCGGCGGCGACCCACGCAAGTCCATGTCGAAGCTGGTTCATTTCAGGCTGACCTCGTGCAGTGGCCGCTCAGCGCGGCACGTTCAATGGATGGCCGCGATAGGTGACGCTCTGGTCGCGGCTGGCGTCCGCGGCATCCGCATCCGGATGCGCAGCATCGATGCGGCGGATGACGAACTGCCGCGTCGCCGGCGCGCCGCTGCCGTCGCCTTCGCGTTGGCCGAACGCGACCATGCCGGTGGCGTCGTCGTAACGGATCGGCACGCGCGAGTAGTGACCGTGCTCGTAGCCGTAGTCGGTGCCCTGGTCCTCATACAGCGAGGCGTGGCCATCGGCACCGGCGTAGATCAGCACGGTGATTGGCGCGTCGGGATGCTCGCCGGTGTACTGCTCGGCGGGCCCGGTCGGCACGATCGCGCCGGCACGCACGAACAGCGGCATGCGCGCCAGCGGCGCCGGCGCCTGTACCGTCTGTCCGCCGGCATAGCGTTTGCCGCTGTTGAAGTCGTACCAGGCGCTGCCGGCCGGCAGGTACACGCTGCGACTGCGCGCCTGGTAACGCGTCACCGGCGCCACCAGGAAAGCCGGGCCGAACATGTACTCGTCGTCGATCGCGCGCACCTTGGGATCATGCGGAAAATCCATCACCAGGCCGCGCATGAGGGTGCCGTCATGCCACCAGGTGTTCGCCGCCTGGGTGTAGATGTACGGCATCAGGCGATAGCGCAGCGCGTCGTACCAGGCCAGCGCGGCGTATACCGGCGTGCCGGGTGGGGCGATGTTGTAGATCTCGCGCGTCACGCCCTGCCCATGCGAGCGGAAGATCGGGCTGAACGCGCCGAACTGGAACCAGCGCAGGTTGAGCTCGCGCCATTCCGCGAGGTTCGTCGCGTCGGGCTTCATGTAGCGGTCTTCGATCGCGTAGCCGCCGATGTCGGTGGTCCAGTTGGGGATGCCCGACAGCGAGAAGTTGATGCCGGCGGAGATCTGGTCGCGCAGGTTGCTCCAGCGCGCCACCACGTCGCCGCTCCAGCTCGCGGCGGCGTTGCGCTGCTGTCCGGCAAAGGCCGAGCGGGTGAGGATGAACACGCGCTTGTCCGGGTACGATGCGCGGCTGCCCTGATACACCGCGGTGGTGGTCATCAGCGGATAGCTGTTGAAGAAGGCCGCACCCGGGCCCAGCGCCGTCGGGCTCATCAGCAGCTTGCGCTCGGCGATGCTGGTGTTGGAGTTGATGTCCGGCTCGGTGGCGTCCAGCCACCACGCATCGACGCCGAGATCGCCCAGGTTCTCGCGCATCTGCCGCCAGTAGATGCGCCGCGCCTCGGCCGAGTACGGGTCGTAGAACGAGCTGAGATAGCCCGGCCCCACCCAGTCCTTGACGCCCTCCTCGATGTTGCGCTGGTAGATGTGGCCGCCCGCTTCCAGCTCCTTGTAGTTCTTCGTGGTGGGGTAGAACTTCGGCCACACCGAGATCATGAAGTGCGCATGTTCGTCGTGCACCTTCGCGATCATGCCCTTGGGGTCGGGATAGCGCGTCTGGTCGAACTGGTGCGAGCCCCAGGCGTCGTCCTTCCAGTAGCGCCAGTCCTGCACGATGTTGTCCAGCGGCAGGCCCAGCTTGCGGTAGCGCGCCACGGTGTCGAGCAGTTGCTCTTGCGTCTCGTAATGGTCGCGGCTCTGCCAGAAACCGTAGGCCCAGCGCGGCAGCATCACCGACTTGCCGGTGACCTCGCGGTAGCCGGCGATGACGTCATCCAGATCCTTGCCGTCGATGAAGTAGTAATCCACCGCGTGGCCCAGCTCGGAGTACAGCGACAGCTCGTCCTGCTCGGCCGCCGGCAGCGGGTCGAGGTGGTCGAGCGCGATATAGCCCGACTGCGGCGTCCACTCGATGCGGATCGCGTGTTTCTCGCCGGGCTTCATCGCCACGCTGAAATCGCGGTACCACGGGTTCCAGTTCTGCCGCCAGTCGTCCAGCACCAGCTGGTGGTCGATGTAGAGCTTGAAGTAGCCGCTGGCGTACAGGCGAAACTTGTGCGTGCCGGCGACGTCGGAAGCCAGCGAGCCTTTCCACTCCACCGTCTGGCCGGGACCACCGGTAACGCCTTTCGCGTCGGTGAGGGCGGCGGGCCAGCGCTTCAGGTCGTCGAGGTACTGGTAGTCGATGCGGGCTTCGTTGCGGCGCAGCTTGAGCTTGCCGTCCACGTAGTAGCTGGCGGTGAGACCGCCAGGCTTGCCGTCGGCGTCAAACAGCTTGAGGCCCTTGTCGATCAGCTGGTAGGGGCGCGGATCACCGAAGCGGGTGATCGAGTTGTTGTCCCACAGCACGCCGTAGTGGCGCGAGGACACCACGAACGGGATGCCGATATCCATGTTGTGCTGGGCCAGCTCGACATCCTTGCCCTTGTAGTCCAGCACGCCTTCCTGATGCTGGCCCAGGCCATAGAACGCCTCGTCGGACGGCGAGGCGAACTGCTGGCGGATCGCGTAGAACGACTTTCCGTCCACCGTCACCGGCGTGAAGCTGCGGCCATGCGGCTGCTCGGCCAGGACGGGCTTGCCGTCGCGACCGTAGAAGGCCACCGCGCCGTCGCGCAATGACACGCGGGCCTCGATCGCCGGTGTATCCAATGCCACCGTGCCGGCGTGCTCGCTGACGGTGAAGTGCGGGTCGCCGCCGGTCTTCAGCGCCATCAGGCTGGCCGGCAGCTTGAAATCGCCCCCGGGCACGGCCGTGACGTGGATGATGCGATCGGACACCACCTGCAGGCGCACCTTTTGCGCAGAACCCTCGACGCTGATCACGGCGCCATCGTGCAGAGGCTGGACGTGACTGGCGGACACCGGCGCCGTGGCGTGCACGCCACCGACGCACAGGCCGAGGGCAAGCAGGCAGGCAATGGCAGACAGGCGGGCACAGCTCATGGCGTCTTCTCCAGCGTCAGATCGGTGGTCAGCGGGGTGTGGTTGGAAGCATCGCCCACGCGGATCACGAAGCGACCCGGATCGATCTTCCAGTCGTTGTGGCCTGGGTCGTAATAGGCGAACGCACGGCGATCGAGCGCGAGGGTGACGCGCCGGCTCTGCCCCGGTGCCAGGCGCACCTTCTCGAACGCTTTCAGCTCGCGCTCGGGTCGCTCGACGCTGGCGGAAGGATCGCTCACGTAGACCTGCGCCACCTCCGCGCCCGGGCGCGAGCCGGTGTTGCGTAGCTCGAAGGACACCTGCACCGTGTCGCCTGCGTGCGCCACGGCCGGCTTCACCTCAAGGCCGGAGAACGCGAACGTGGTGTACGACAGGCCGTAGCCGAACGGGAACAACGGTTGCGGCCGGTCGGGATGGCTGGTGTACCAGCGATAGCCCACGAACAGGCCTTCGCCGTAATTCACCGTGGGATGCGTGCCCGGCGCATGCGGCGGCGCGTAGTAATGGTGGTAGGTCGGGTTGTCCTGCGGCTCACGTTCGAAGCTGATCGGCAGCTTGCCTTCCGGCGAGCGCGCACCGAACAGCACCTCGGCCACCGCGCGGCCACCCTCCTGTCCCGGATACCAGTTCTGCAGCAGCGCCGGCACTTGGCCGAGCCAGTCGGCGGTGGCGTAGCCGCCACCCGAGGTCACCGTCACCACGGTCTTCGGATTTGCCTTCGCTACTGCTTCAATCAAGGCCTCCTGCCCCCACGGCAAGGCGAAGGTGCGGTCGTAGGCCTCGCTCTCCGAGGTCGGGTCGAAACCAACCGCCACCACCGCGGCATCGGCCATCGCCGCCATCTTCAACGCGGCCGGCGATATCAGCTCGTCGACCGGCACCACGCCCAGGCCCATCCGGCTGTAGGCCACGTCGGGCAGGTAATCGAGCCGCATCGCCACCGCCTGCCCCGCCTTGAGGTCCAGGGTCGCGTACAACGGCGCCTGGCCCTCGCGCTTGGGCTGCACGATCACCGCCTTGCCGTCCACGTACAGCGTGTAGCTGTCGGCGCTCGCCGCGGCGGTCAGGAACAGGTAGCGCCCCGCATGCGGCGCCACATAGCGCCCGCTCCAGCGGATGCTGTGCCGCTGCACCGCCGGCGTGGTCCACAGCTCCGGCTTCCACTGGTCGACCTTTGCATCCACGGCGGTCGATTCGGGCGTGCCGCGAAAATCCGGGTTGTCGAACGTCTGTCGCTGCAGACCGGGCTGACCGGTGGCCGTGGTGAAACCGGCGCGCTTGAACACGGCGTCCGGCGTCGGCAGGCCGCGCTCGTACAACACGCGCACGTGCCCACCAACCTGGTCGACGATGCCGCCGAGGATGCTTTCGGTACGGAAGGGTTCGACGTGCGAGCTGCCGCCGGCGGTGGCGTAGCCGGGGTAGGCGTCGGGGCCGATCACCGCAATGGTCTTGAGCTTGCCGGCATCGAGCGGCAGCAGGCCATGTGCGTTTTTCAGCAGCACCAGCGATTCGCGCGCCGAATCCAATGCAACCTGGTCGTTCTTCGCGCCGAACCGGGGCTGGGCGAGATCCTGCTGCGGCCGGTCGAGAAAACCGAAACGCACCGCGGTGCGCAGGATGCGGCGCACCTTGTCGTCCAGTTCGGCTTTGGACAGCGTGCCGTCGCGCAAGGCGGGCAGCAGCAGGGAGGGCTGCATCTTGTCGGCCGCGGGCATCTCCAGGTCGAGGCCGGCCTTGAACGCCTTCATGCCGTTCTCCACCGCGCCCCAGTCGGACATGAAGAGGCCGTCGAAGCCCCAGTCGTGCTTGAGGATGCCGGTGACCAGGCCGCGATCCTCCGCGGTGTACTGGCCGTTGAGCTGGTTGTAGCTGCTCATCACCGCGCCGACATGACCCTGCTTCACCGCCATCTCGAACGCGCGCAGATAGATCTCGTGCAGCGGCCGCGGCGCGATGAGCGAATTGATCTGGCGGCGGTCGTACTCGGAGTTGTTGGCGGCGAAGTGTTTGATCACGGCCACCACGCCCTGGCTCTGGATACCGTCGATCAAGCCGATCGCGGTACGCCCGGCCAGGTAGGGATCCTCGCCGTAGTACTCCATGTTGCGGCCGTTCTGCGGTGCGCGATAGATGTTCACGCCCGGCCCCAGCAGGAAGCTGATGCCGCGGGCACGCGCATCGCGCCCCATCGCCACGCCCACCCGTTGCGCCAGCGCCGGGTCCCAGCTCGCAGCCAGCGCGATGCCGGCCGCGTAAGCCGTGGAGTTGCCGCCCATGCGCACGCCGTAGGGGCCGTCCGACATGGCCGCCGCAGGCATGCCGATGGAAGGCTCGGCGCGGATGTCGAAACCGTTGGTGCCGCCGATCAGGTCGACCTTTTGGGTCAGCGTCAGGTGCTGCATCAAGGCATCCACCCGATGCTCGATCGCCGGTGTGTCCGGCTGCGGGTCGGCGGCCCAGGCCGGCGCGACCAGGCCGACCAGCGACCAGGCAGTGACGAGTGCTTTCCATCGAATCATGCGGATGTCCATCAATAGGTGGCCAGCTTCACGTGCAGCCACTGCGGCTGACTGGTGAGGTTGAGGCCGTAATCGGTCTGGTCGCCATTCCACACGCGCAGGAACTGCCACTGGCCCGCCGCGTAGCGACCTTCTTCCACCCGCTCGAACAGCGCATGCCTGCCGGCATTGCGACCGGCTGGCCGAAAGCCCACGCGCGCGTGATAACCGGCCACGAGGTAGTCATCGCGACCAAGCTGCACGATCAGCACGCCGCCCCGCGGCGCCGGGTTGCCCTTGGCTTCCGGCGTGCCGAACTGCGGCAAGCCGTAGGCGACATCCGCGACCCAGCCGCCAAGGTCGAGCTGCTGGGTGTGCACCTGCTCCGGCTCGGACGCACCCCATACGTGGCCCGCATAACCGGCCTGGGCGACCAGCGCGGCGATCGGGCGCAGCAAGGCGTAATCCAGCGCAAACGGGGCAATCGTGTCGGCGTCCACCCGCTGCGCGCCGAGCGGCCAGTTGGAATAGCCGGTGTAATCCATGCCGAACGGCGAGAACCCGATCGCGCCGTGCCCGAGCGCCGCGAAGACGTAACGCGCATACGGCGCCGCGTTGCCGGTTTCGGCGACGAGCAGCGGATTGTCGGCGCGCGCGTAGCGGTCCAGCACCGAGGTGTACTTCGCGTATTCCGGCAGGTAGATATCCGGTGCGATCAAGTCCAGTGCCGGTGCCGCCGCACGCCAGATCGCGAGCACGTTGTCGGTGGGGCCCCCGCTGGAATAGCTGCCCGGCGGGCCTGGATGGAACGGATCGCGCAGGGCGACATTGGCATACATCGGCAGGTCGTAGACGGCCTTGCCGGCCGCAGCCACCTGCTCGATGTAATGGGCGATGGCCCAGGCGTAGGAGAACTCCGCCGCGTCCTTGCCGAACACGTCGGCCCAGGTGCCGGCCTTGCGCCCGGTCTTCGCCAGTACCGCCGCCGGCACCGGCGACTGCAGCAGCCGGGTGCCGGCGGCGGCGTAGTCGCGGTCCGTGCCATAGGTGCCCGACTCGTTTTCCACCTGCACCATGATGACCGTGTGCTGCTCGCCGTCGATCGCGCGCAGGTGCTTCATCAAGGCGACAAACGCCGTACGGTCGGCGTTGAGCGTGGACGCCGCAAACGGCGACAGTGAATTCAGCGTGTCGCCATTCTTCTTCACCACGCGCGGGAAACGGCGGTTGTCGAGCTTCACCCACGCCGGCGCATAGGCGGGGCCGTTGTTTTTCCAGGTGGCGAACCACAGCAGCACCAGGCGCAGGTGGTGCTCGCGCGCCTGGGTGACCAGGGTGTCGAGAAAGCTGAAGTCGAAATGCCCTTCGACGGGCTCGATCTGCTCCCAGGCAATCGGCACCTGCACGGTGTTCGCGTGCAGCGCTTCCATCGCTGGCCATACCTTCGGCAGCATCGCCGGCCAGGCACTGGAGTTGTTTACCTGCGCACCCAGCATCAGGTACGGCTGGCCATCCACCAGCAGCATGTGCCGGCCGTGGTCGGTCACGATCCGCGGCAGCGGCGCCGCGAACGCCGGCATGCCGACGACCATGGCGAACACGCATGCGAACAACCATCGCCACCGGTTCATGGGCCCGCCCCCTCTGGTTCGCCGTAGATGATCCCGCGCCCGCCGGTGGCGAAGTACACCCGCCCGAACACGCGTGGGTCGCCCATCACATGGGTAATGCGGCCGTACTGGTGGGCGTCGTCGTTGATGCGCTGCCAGTGCTGTCCGTCGTCAAGCGAACGGAACAGGCCCTGCTGCTGCCCGTACCGGCCCGCCACGAACAGTACGGGTGAATGCCGGCCTGAGGCCGGCTTACCGAAACCGAAGGCGTCGACGCCGGCGATGCCGGGCAGCACCTGCTGCACGTGGCCCGCATCGTCGCCGCGCGTCAGGGGCAGGCCCCGCGCGGCCAGATAGAGCACACCCGCCGCATCGGGCGCAGCCTGCAACTGCACATGATCGCGCCCGCGCGCAGCGGCTCCGAGTTCGCCTGCCAGCGGGTCAAAGCTCACGCCGCCGTCGTGGCTTGCATACAGCGCACCGGTACGTGGATCGACCGCGTAGCAGCGCCGCGGGTCGACGCGATCGCCCAGCACTGTCACGCCGCCCGGCAAGCCCGCCACGGCACGCCAGCGGCGGCCGAAATCGTGCGTGAGGTAGACCTGCGCCGCGTGGCGCGGCGCCCACAGCACGCCTTCGCCATCGGCGGTCCACGCGATGCTGCCCGCGCCGTCGCCTTCCGGCGGCTCGCTGGCAAACGCCTGCCAATGCCGGCCGCCGTCATCCGACCAGGCGGCGCGCACCGCCGGACCGAACGGCTCGCGCAGGTAGCCGCTGCGCAAGATGTGCAATGGCCTCAGGCCGGCGTAGTCGATGCTCTCGCTGTTCGCGTAACGCGGCGGTGCGGCAAACTGCAGCGGCGCCACGTCGAGATCGTCATGGCGATAGCCGTCCAGATCGCCGAGCGCGCTCAGCAAGTGCGCACCTTGCGGCGGGCTGATCAGGCCGAGCGGCACGGTTTCCTCCAGCCCGCGATCGGCGAACGTCCAGTGCACCTCGCCGCCCGCATCGAGCCGGCCCATGTCGCGTGTCGACCACACGCCGTAGCCGGTGACGAACATCACGTGGCCGGGATCGAACGGATCGATTGCCACGGTGGTCATCCAGTGCGGCGTGTGCTCCACCGTCCAGGGTGCCCCGCGACGGTCGAACACCGAATGCGCGAACACCTCGACCCAGTGCGCGCCGCGGTCGGTGCTGCGGAACAGCAGATCGTGCGGCGTGTAGCGATGGTGCGTGCTGGCGATGAGCACCGCCGGATTCGACGGTGCCACCGCCACATCCCCCCAGCCAAAGCCCGCGGATTTGCCGTGGCCGGGCCGGCTTTGATCGGGTATGGGCGTGATGTCGGTCCAGCGGTTAGCCGCCGGCTGCCAGCGCCAGATGGCGCCGTCGTGCATGGTGTCGGGGCCCGGCTCGTCGCCGTAGCTCAGGTAATAGTCGCCGTCGCTGGCGCGATGCATGTGGCTGGGTTGCAGGCCGACGGGCTGCCCCGGCACCGCGCTCCAACTGCGGCCGCCATCGGTGGAACGGAACAGGCTGGTTTGCCGGGTGGACACGCCGGCATAGATCACCGGCGTCGGCTGGCCGCGCCGGCCACTGGCCGGATCGAAGACCACGAACACGATGCCGACGGGCTGGGTGCGCCAGGCGTTGCTCGCGCTGGCGGATGGCGAGGTGGCCACGGCCGGGAAGCCGTCCACCTTCGCCCAATGCGCGCCATGGTCGTCGCTGCGCCACAGCCCGGCATCGCGCGACCCCAGAAAAACACCCGGCCATCGTTCGGATCCACCGCCAGCCGCTCGCCGTTGCCGCGCCCCAGCTCGTTGCCGCCCAGCTTGAACGGCAAGTCGATGCGCTCGAAGTAGCGCCCCTGGTCATCCGAGCGAAGGATGGCCGCATTACCCGCCTGCGGCGTGGTGTAGGTGCCGGCGGCCAGGTACAGCCGCTGCGGATCGGAAGGATCGACGGCGAAACTGTCGATGCCGAGCAGGTTTTCGTCCTTTGCCGTGATCCAGTCGAGCAGCGGCACCCATTGCCCGCGGGCCGTATCCCGGCGATAGGCGCCACCCACGTCGGTGCGCGCATAGGACAGGCCGCGCACCGCCGGGTGGAAGAGCAGACCGGAGACATAGCCACCGCCCCCGACGCGCACGCCGGTGAAATGATAGGGGACGGCAGCAGGTTGGCTGGCGTGGACGCTCAGCGCGAGAAACAAAGAGCCGGCAATGACGCCGATGGTTCTGAACATGTCGAAGAAACCCCTCGTCACCTTGCCGCCACCCCGGCGCGCACACTGGGCAGGCCGGGATGCGGCGAGGTTTTTCAGGGTGCCCGGCAAGGCACCCGATACGGGCTGCCCTACCCCAGGCCGGAACCCTCGTCGGCTGCCCACCCCCGGCACAATCAGAACGACATGCGCAGCGTCAGCGCGTAACGGGTGTCGTTCACGTACCAGGACGTGATGTGCTTGCCGGACGCGTTCTGATACATGATCGTGCGCTGCTCGGCGTTGTTGAGGTTGTTCATCTCCAGGCCGAGTTTCAGGTGCTCGTTGAACGCGTAGAAGACCGAGCCGTCCAGTTGCCCGTAGGCATCGGCAAATACCGGCAGCTTCCACGGAATGCTGTTGTCGGTACCGTTGTAGCCATTCGGACCGATCGACAGCAGGTACTGGCTGCGCCAGTTGTAGGCCAGCCGGATTTGCCATGGGCCGTGTTCGTAGAAGCCGGCGACGTTGAGGGAATCCCGCGACAACCCATCCGCCGGGAGACTGCCGTAACTGGAGCCGTCCGTATCCAACGGCACTGCCGTGGTGTCGTTCGGCAGATGGGTCCTGCTCCGGATGTAGGTGTAGTTCGCCGACATGCCGAAACCCTTGACCGGCAGGAAATCGAAGAACTGGTTCCAGCCGATTTCCGCGCCATCGATCGTCGCCTTGCCGACGTTCACCGGCCGGGTGATCAGATACGGGTAGTTGTTGCCGTCGACGCCCGGATAGGTCACGAACCGCGACTCGTTGCGGAAATAGTCGCTCAGCCCCTTGTGGAACAGGTTGATCCAGGCCATGCCGCCGCGATCCGGATCGAAGTACCACTCCAGCGACAAGTCGAACTGGTTGGCCTTCATCGGCGTCAGGTACGGGTTGCTGTAGGAACTGCCGGTCAGGGTCAGCTTGTCGACCGGCAGGGTGGCGGTGCCGGCCGGCGGCGTATAGCCCGACAGCACGGCGGCATTGAGAATCTGGTAGGCCTGCATCTGGCTGAAGCTCGGCCGCGCAATCGCCTTGGAAAAGGCAAACCGCGTGACCAGGTTCGGGGCGAACTCCCACTTCACGTTCAAGCTGGGCAGGACGTCGGTGTACTCGTTGCGGGCGCTGACGGGCGTGGACTGGCCCGCGCCCAGATAGGGCGCAAACGCCTGGTCGGGATACACCAGAAAGCCCTGGGCCGCATTCTTGGTTTTCACCGCACGCACGCCGAGGTTGCCGCTCAGCCCGATATCGTCCACGCCAAAATCGACCATGGCATACGCCGCGTAGGTCTTTTCGTGCTGAAGATTGGTGTGCGCGGCATCGAGCAGCGTGGGCTTGTACGGGTTCGCATAGCAGCAGGAATAAAACGGGCTGGCGGCATCGTGGATGGCCGCGTAACTGCCCGGGTAGCCCAGCGCGGTCGACAATATCGGCGCATAGAACGCACCCGGTACGCCGGCGTCACCCTTGTAGAAGTTCTTGAACGTATCCAGGTGCACCAGGCTGGTGTTGACCGTACCGTTCAAGTCCAGGCCGGGCAGCGCACCACCGGGCAGTGCCCAACCCTGCATCCAGGTCTGGAACACGGGCATCCAGTTGTAGCCCGTATCGATGTTGTTGGCGTAGCGGTTGGTGAGGCGCACGCCCGCCCTCACTCCCTGCACGAAGCCGTTGACGAAGCTGTGGTTGATGTCCGCGCGCCAGGCCAGCTCTCTCGCGTAGTTCTGATCCTGGTGATCCATGGTGAACCCCCAGTAGTAATTGGCGGGGTTCCCGGTGAAATCGGAAGCGACACCGATGCGTGGCGGGTTGCTGCCGTTCAGCGCGACGTCGATGTAAGGCACGTTGGTGCCCAGGGACACCGTGGAATCCAGACTGTTGGTGCTGGCCTTGACGAACTGCAAAGAACTCGAGAGCTCGGTGCTCGTGCCCAGCCGCCATTTCATCCCGGTGGAGAAATCCGTGGTCTTGGAGTGGCTGTTGGATGCACGGATATCGGTGCCCATCGGCATCCCGCCGTTCTGCGTGAGCCGACCGGACTGGAACACGCCGCCGTTGACCTGGCTTGGCTGGCTGGCATCCACCGTGACCTGCGTCGGGTCGTTGCTCACGAAGATCGCATCCTCGTCCCAGACCTCGTGGTATTTGCTCTGGAACGCGGTGGCGTAAACGTCGATATCGTTGTTGGGACGCCACTGGAAGGCCAGGTAGGCACCATCGCGCTTGCGGTCATAGAGCAAGGTGCGCCAGTCGGCGCCGCGCGGCACCCAGATGCCGCCTGCGTTCTTGAAGAACGGGCGCACGAACAGGCCATCCGTACGCGTGGCCAGGCGGGAATCGGCGACATCGACGAGGAAACCCATTTCGCCGAGGCTGGTTTGCCAACGATTGCTGTAGAGCACCGAGGCGGACGGCTTGTACTTCTTGATGAAGTTGCCGTAGTTCTCGCTGACTGAAGCGGCGATCTTCTGGCCCTGGAAATCGAAGGGCATGAAAGTGCGCAGGTTCACCGTGCCGCCCAGGCCGCCCTCGATCATCTCGGCCGTCTGGTTCTTGTAGACGTCGACGCCGGACATCAATTCCGACGGCACGTCCTGGAAGCTGAGGGCGCGCCCACCGTTGGCGGAGAAACTGTCGCCGCCATTCAACTCGGAACGCACCTGCGTGAGGCCGCGCACCTGCACGCCACTGCCCTCGGCGGAAAAGTGTTCCGGGTCGCCCTGGGAAAGGAAATGGTCGATGGTGACGCCGGGAATGCGCGACAGGGTTTCCGTGACACTGCGATCCGGCAGCGCGCCGATGTCCGTGGCGGACATCGAATCGACGAAGGTGTCGGCGTCGCGTTTGATGTCCTGCGCCTTCTCCACCGATGCACGAATGCCGGTCACGGTCACGGTGGAAAGGTCCTTGACCTGCTTGCTGCCGGCCTTCGCGGCCTTCTTCGGCGATCTCGCGTCGGTGGCAGATGCCGCCGACGCATTTTGGTCCTGCGTCTGTGCCGTCGAGGTTGCCGGCTGCGCGTGCAGGCCCGGCACTCCAAACAGCAGCCCAAGCGCAATCGCGCCCGACAACCGCGACAGCGGACGCCGGATTGGACGAGTCTTTACTTTGCTTGCGAATTCGATCATGGCTCTCCCCCACATCGTCAGTCCGCAGGCCACGATGCCTGCATCACCCCAATTGCCCGGACGGATCTCGACTGCATCCACGCGCTGGCTGGCATGCAGGCGTTCCGTCATACCCGTCTAAACGGGGATGGCACATCGTGGGGCGGCACACCGCGGCGGCACAATTACGAAATCAAGCGGCTCCGCTAACGTTTCTTCATTTGCGCTTGCCGTATGCATCCGCGGCAACCAGCCTGCCTGCTAGATTTTCGCGGCGGCCAAGCGTGCCTTCGGCACCCTACGCGAATGCCCGGAGGGGATCATGCGCAGTTCGTCTTCAACGACCTCACCGTGGCAGCGGTGGGGGATGCTCGCCGTGCTGGCGGCATGGTCCTGCATGGCGCTGGCTGCCGACGCCACGCAGCCCACGGCCACCACGCTCACCCCGCAGCAGGCAGACTTGCGCTGGCAGCAGGCGGTGCAGCGTTTCACCCGACCGCGCCAGGCATTGCTCGGCACCGTGGCCGAAGGCGATGCGCACGGGCCGTTTCGCCCCGAGTGGAAATCGCTGCAGGCGTATCGCGCTCCGGCGTGGTTCGGCAACGCCAAGTTCGGCATCTTCGTGCACTGGGGCGTGTTCGCGGTGCCGGCGTTCGCCAACGAGTGGTACCCACGCAACATGTACCGGCGAGGCACACCGGAATACGCGCACCAGCTCGCTACCCACGGGTCGCTCGCGCACTTCGGCTACAAGGACTACATCCCCGGACTCACCGCCGCGCGCTGGAACCCGGCCCAATGGGCGGCGCTGTTTCGCGCCGCGGGCGCACGTTACGTGATCGGCGTCGCCGAACATTCAGACGGCTTCGCCATGTACGACTCGCGGCTTTCCGACTGGACCGCAGTGAAAATGGGGCCCCGCCGCGACGTCATCGGCGAGCTCGGCAAGGCGGTCCGCGCGGCGGGCCTGCATTTCGGCGTGTCCTCGCACACCGCGGAGAACGACTGGTTCTTCGGTCACGGCCGCGAGGTCGATTCGGACGTCAACGACCCGCGCTACGCCGGCTTGTACGGCCCGGCCGTGCCGCAGCGTCCCGCACCGGGCGACCCGGCCGACATGCAGCTCGCCGCCGACCGCACGTATGTGTCCCAGGCGTGGGTCGACGACTGGCTGGCGCGCACCGCCGAGCTGGAGAAGTACTACCACCCCGATCTGCTCTACCTCGACTGGTGGATGGGCCAGCCGGCGTTTCATGCGGCAGTGCCAAAACTCCTTGCGTACTACTACAACGCCGGGGCGACGCGCGGCGGCGTGGTGCTCACCTACAAGCTCGACGCCCTGGCTCCCGGCAGCGGCACGCTGGATGTGGAGCGCGGACAGCTGGGCGCCATCCGTCCGCAACCGTGGCAAACCGACACCACCATCAGCCGCAGCTCGTGGGGCTACGTGGCCAACGACCGCTATCGCGATGCCGGCGAGATCGTGCAGCTGCTGGCCGACGTGGTGAGCAAGAACGGCAACCTGCTGCTGGACATCGGCCCGCGACCGGACGGCACCATCGTCCGGCAGGAGCGTGACGTGCTGCGCGAGATCGGTGCCTGGCTCAAGGTGAACGGCGCGGCGATCTACGCCAGCCATCCGTGGTGGACGTTTGGCGAAGGCCCGACGCGCCAGGCCGCGGGCGCGTTCCAGGAACGGGCATCGAAAGCCTATACCGCGGCGGACTTCCGCTTCACGCAACGCGCCGGCCACCTGTACGCCATCGAGCTGGGCTGGCCCAGGGACGGCGCAGCGACCATCAAATCGGTCACGCCGGGCGACGGGGTCCGCAGCGTGCGCCTGCTCGGCAGCCGTGCACCGGTGGCCTGGCACAGCACGCCACAAGGGTTGCGTCTGCAGGTCGGCAAGCCGCCTGCCGGCCCCGCCGCCTACGTCTACGACATCGAACTGGCGGCGCCGCCGCCGGCGCCGTGAAGAATGCGCTCGACAGCGCTTCGAGTTTCCGGTGAAATGTAGTACAAATAACCCTACTGTGATGCGCGTCGTCGCACCATCCGCAAGGAGATACCGATGGTCAAGCTTGCTGCGGTCCGCAGCCTGCATGGGCAAGTCGTGCAGGAGTTGGGCCGGTTGATCGTTGGCGGCGGGATCGCTCCGGGCGCGAACCTGCCGCGTGAGGAACTGTTGGCCGAACGCATGCACGTGAGCCGCACCGCGTTGCGCGAGGCAATGAAAGTGCTTTCGGCCAAGGGCCTGATCGAATCGCGGCAGAAGACCGGCACGCGGGTGCGCGAGGTGACCTACTGGAACCAGCTCGATGCCGATGTGCTGGCCTGGCGCTGCGACCTGATGCCCACCGACGATTTTGTCGAAAAGCTGGTCGAGATGCGCGAGATCATCGAGCCGGCAGCCGCGGCCTCCGCGGCACGCAACCGCAGCGATGCCGAGCTGGCAACGCTGGATGCGGCCTACACGGCGATGGCCGACGCGGTCGATCGCGACGCCTGGGCGATCGCCGATCTCGCCTTCCACGAAGCCATCCTGCAGGCCACCCACAACGAGCTTCTGGCCTCGTTGTTTGCAGTGATCGAGACCGCGCTGGGCAGCTACTTCCAGCTGTCGGCGCAAACCGCCAGCAACTTCAAGTATTCCCTGCCGCATCACAAGAAGGTGCTGGATGCGATCCGCCGCCGCCATCCCGAAGTGGCCCGTCAGGCCATGCTGGCGACCGTGACCGACTCGCGCCGCAACATTCGCCGCCACACCAAGACAACCGGCGCGTCATGACCGGCTTGATTGGCCTCGACTGGGGCACCAGCAGCCTGCGCGCGTACCGGTTCGACGATGCTGGCCGCGTGGTCGACCACCGTGCACGCGCCTGGGGCATCCGCCAATTGCCGGCTGGCGGCTACCCGGCCGCGTTGGCGGAGGTCACCGCCGGCTGGCCCAGCCTGCCGCGCATCGCGTGCGGCATGGTGGGCAGTCGTGGCGGCTGGCACGAAGTGCCGTACCGCGACGTGCCGCTGGCACTCGACCAGCTGGGCAGCGTGTTGGTGGCGGTGGTGGCGGCCGACGGCCTGCCGCTATGGCTGGTGCCGGGGCTGCGCGATGCGGCCGGACCGGACGTGATGCGCGGCGAGGAGACGCAACTGCTTGGCGCCCTGCATCAGCGGCCGGCACTGGCATCGCAAGCCACCTGCGTCATGCCCGGCACGCACAGCAAATGGGTGCGCATTGCGCGCGGCCAGATCGTGGCGTTTCGCACCGTCATGACCGGCGAGGTGTTTGCCGCGCTCAGCCGACACACGATCCTCGGAACGACCGGCGCGGAACCCGTGACCGATGCTGCCGCCTTCGACCGTGGCGTGATCGCCGCGCGCGCCAGTGGCGCGGCGGGCGCCTTCAGCCGGCTGTTCACCGCCCGCGCGTTGCTGCTGGCGGGCGAGCTTGCCGCCAGCGCCGTGCCGGATTACCTCTCCGGGCTGCTGATTGGCGAAGAGTTCCGCAGCGCCGTGGCCAATGGTGACGCCACGCGCGACACGCCGTTGCAACTCATCGGCGATCCCGACCTGTGCCGGCGCTACGCACAGGCCGCCCGCCATTTCGATCTTTCCCTGTCCGCCACCATCGTCGACAGCGCCGCCAGCGGGTTGTGGCGACTGGCGACCCTGGCCGGCCTGGTTACCGAGGCAACTTCCGCATGATTCCCGAATTCCACGCGCTGCCGCTGGTGGCGATCCTGCGCGGCATTGCGCCCGACGAGGCGGTGCCGGTGGGCGAGGCGCTGCTCGCCGCTGGTTTCCGCCTGATCGAAGTGCCGCTCAATTCTCCCGCCCCACTGGACAGCATCGCGCGCCTGCACGCGGCGCTGGGCACCCGTGCGCTGGTGGGTGCCGGCACGGTGATGACGGCGGATGCCGTCGCCGAGGTGGCCGCCGCGGGCGGCCGGTTGATCGTGATGCCGCACAGTGACGGCGCGGTGATTCGCGCCGCAAAGGCCGCCGGCATGGTGTGCACGCCCGGTGTGGCGACGCCCACCGAGGCCTTCGCCGCGCTGGCCGCCGGGGCCGACGCCTTGAAGCTGTTTCCCGCCGAGCAGTCCACGCCGGCGGCGCTGAAAGCCTGGCGTGCCGTGGTGCCGCGCACGGTGCCGGTGCTGCCGGTGGGCGGCATCACGCCGGAAAGCATGGCCGCGTGGCACGCCGCTGGCGCCAGCGGCTTCGGCATCGGCTCGGCGTTGTACGCACCAGGTCGCCCATTGGCAGAAACCAAAACCCGCGCCGCGGCTTTCGTCGCCGCGTGGCACAAGCTGGAACCCCGCACATGAAGATCACCAAACTCACCACCTATGTGGTCCCCCCGCGCTGGACCTTCCTGCGCATCGACACCGATGCCGGCATCAGCGGCTGGGGCGAGCCGGTGGTGGAAGGCCGCGCGCACACCGTGGCTGCCGCCGTCGCCGAGCTGGCCGACTACCTCGTGGGCAAGGACCCGCGTGCGGTCGAGGACCTGTGGTCGGCGATGTACCGCGGCGGCTTCTACCGCGGCGGGCCGGTACTGATGAGCGCCATCGCCGGCGTCGACCAGGCGCTGTGGGACATCAAGGGCAAGGATCTCGGCAAGCCGGTGTACGAGCTGCTCGGCGGCCCGGTGCGCGAGCGCATCCGGGTGTATTCGTGGATCGGCGGCGACCGCCCGGCGGATACCGCCAACGCGGCGAAGGACGCCGTGGCGCGCGGCTTCAGTGCAGTAAAGATGAACGCCACGGCGGAGCTGCAGTTCATCGACGCCCACGCCAAGGTCACCCACGTGCTGGAAAACGTGCAGGCGATCCGCGACGCGGTCGGCCCCGACATCGGCATCGCGCTGGATTTCCACGGCCGCGTGCACAAGCCGATGGCCAAGGTGCTGATGCGCGAACTACATGCATTCAACCTGATGTTCATCGAGGAGCCGGTGCTTTCCGACCACCTCGAAGCCATCCCCGAGCTGGCGGCGATTTCCCCGGCGCCGATCGCGCTGGGCGAGCGACTGTACTCGCGCTGGGATTTCAAGCGGGTGCTGACCACCGGCGGCGTCGACATCATCCAGCCCGACCCCTCGCATGCCGGCGGCATCACCGAGACGCGCAAGATCGCCGCCATGGCCGAAGCGTTCGACGTGGCGCTGGCACTGCACTGCCCGCTGGGGCCGATCGCGCTGGCCGCCAACCTGCAGCTCGACGCGGTGTGCCACAACGCCTTCATCCAGGAACAAAGCCTCGGCATCCACTACAACCGCGGCAACGACCTGCTTGACTACATCACCGACCGCCACGTGTTCGCCTACGCCGACGGCTACGTGACGATGCCGACCGGCGCCGGCCTTGGTATCGAGGTGAACGAGGCCTACGTGGCCGAGCGCGCCACGGTGGGCCAGCACTGGCACAACCCGATCTGGCGCCATGCCGACGGCAGCGTGGCGGAGTGGTGATGGCCATGGCTTCCGCCTACGCACGCTACCCCAGCCTCGCCAACCGCGTGGTGCTGGTTTCCGGCGGCGCCACCGGCATCGGTGCGGCATTCGTCAGCCACTTTGCACGCCAGGGCGCCAAGGTCGGTTTTCTCGACATCGACGACGCCGGCGCGGCCGAGCTGCTGCCCACATTGGCCGACGTGCAGCATCTGCCGCAGTTCGTGCACTGCGACGTCACCGACGTCGCGGCCCTGCAGGACGCGATCGCGACGATCGCCGGCCAGCTCGGACCGATCACCGTGCTGGTGAACAACGCCGCCAACGACGTGCGCCACCACCTGCCGGACATCGACCTCGCCGGCTACGAGCAAAACCTCGCCATCAACCTGCGCCACCAGGTGTTCGCCACCCGCGCCGTCACGCCCGGCATGGAGGCTGCCGGCGGCGGCTCGATCATTTGCCTGGGCTCTACCGGCTGGATGAAGAAAAACGCCGACTACCCGCTGTACGCCACCGCCAAGGCGGCGGTGCACGGCTTCGTCAACGGCACGGCGCACGCGCTCGGCCAGCGCAACATCCGCATCAACGCGCTGGTGCCGGGCTGGGTCATCACGGACAAGCAGCGCCGGCTGTGGCTGGACGCCGACGGCAAGGCCGAAATTGCCCGCGTGCAGTGCATGCGCAGTTACCTGATGGCCGACGACATTGCGCGCATGGCGCTGTTTCTTGGTGCGGACGACAGCCACATGTGTACCGGGCAAAGTTTCGTGGTCGACGGCGGCTGGGTGTGAACGCGCCGGTGCGGGTGGCGCTGGCGGCCGCCAACGTGCTCGGCGAGGGCATCCTCTGGTGCGAGCGCGCGCAAGCGCTGTACTGGACCGACATCCAGTGCGCCACGCTGTGGCGCCACGCGCCGGCCAGCGGCGAAACCCGGCAGTGGCACCTGCCCGAACGCCTCACCTCGTTCGCCCTGTGCGAGACGGATGGCTGGTTGCTGCTGGCGTTGGCATCGCGGCTGGCGTTTTTCCGTCTGGCCGATGGCGCCTTGCACACCGTATGCGAGATCGAGCCCGAGCTGCCCACGCGCTGCAACGACGGTGCCTGCGACCGCCAGGGCCGCTTCGTGTTCGGCACCCTGCACGAGCCCGCCGACGGCGGCACCAAGCAGCCGCTCGGCAGTTTCTGGCGCCTGAACACGGATCTTTCGCTCGAACGCCTGCCGCTGGAACACGTCGCCATCAGCAACAGCCTGGCCTTCAGTCCGGATGGCGCCACGCTGTACTACTGCGACTCCGCTACGCGCACGATCCGCTGCTGCCCTTACGGCGATACGCTCGGTTCCTCACGGCTGTTTGCCGACCTGCGCGGCCAAGAACGCGGTGAGCCGGACGGCGCCTGCGTGGATGCCGAAGGCGGCGTGTGGAGCGCGCAATGGGGCGCCGGCCGCGTGGTGCGCTACGCGCCCGACGGCCACCTCAGCCACACTCTGCCGGTACCGGTTAGCCAGCCCACCCGTCCCACTTTCGGCGGCGCGCAGCTGGACACGCTCTACCTCACCAGCGCGCGCGACGGGCTGGACGCCGCCACGCTCGCCAGCGAACCGGATGCCGGTGCCCTGTTCGCCGCGCAGGTCGGCACGCACGGCCTGCCCGAACCACGATTTGCCGGTAAACCGCCAACGGTTGATCTGCCGCCGGCGCCGTAGCCCGGCATGCGGATCGCACGACCCTCGCCACCACCACGCAGCCATTCCACGGGGAGACACC
>SCRM01000008.1 GCA_004298045.1 Rhodanobacter sp.
CAGGGCAGGATGCCCGGAGGGCGCGCCATCGGGGTGGCTTCTCTTTTGGCTACTTTTCTCTGGCCATTCAGAGAAAAGTAGCTCGGACGCCCAAAGGGCGTTCGAAACCGCTCTAGTGCCGCGCCCCGCGCTGGCCCGCACGAAACCACTCTGATGCGCGCCAACCACAAAACCCGCGCCCCGATGTGACCCAGCCAAAGACGAGCCCCACCCGGATGCAACCGAAATGAGGCCCACCCCTCAGCCAACCAGCATCACTTCGAAGCCGCGGCCGGCGCCGCCGTCCACTGCTTCAGCCACGCGTTCACCGTGTCGTGCCACAGCACGCTGTTGTGCGGCTTCAGCACCCAGTGGTTTTCGTCCGGGAAGGTGAGGAACTCGCTGGGGATGCCGCGGCGCTGCAGCGCGGTGAAAGCGCCAAGGCCCTGCGCCAACGGGATGCGGAAATCCTTCTCCGAGTGGATCACCAGCATCGGCACGCGCCAGTCCTTCACGTGGTCGATCGGGTTGAACTTCTCGTAGTTGGCCGGCACGTCGTACTGCGTGCCGCCGTGCTCGCGCTCCTCGAACCACAGCTCCTCGGTGGAGTAATACATCGAGCGGGCGTCGAACACGCCATCGTGGTCGACGAAGCATTTCCACGGGCCGTTCCACACGCCGGCGATCCAATACGTCATGTAGCCGCCGTAGCTCGCCCCAAGCGCGCAGGCTCGGTTGCCGTCGAGGAACGAGTACTTCGCCAGCGCGGCCTTCCAGCCGAGTTTCAGATCCTCCAGCGGCTTGCCGCCCCAATCGCCGGAGATCGAATCGGTGAACGCCTGGCCGTAGCCGGTGGAACCGTGGAAGTTGATGGTGACCACCGCAAAGCCCTGGCCCGCGTAGGTCTGCGGGTTCCAGCGATAGCTCCAACTGTTGGTCATCGCCCCCTGCGGGCCGCCGTGGATAATGAACGCGACCGGGTAGGTCTTGCCAGCCTGGTAGCCTACCGGCTTCACCACGTAGCCCTGCACGGTTTCGTGGTTCCAGCCCTTGAAGGTGAAGAACTCCGCATCGCCCTCGTGCGCGTTGGCAAGCATCGACGCGTTGTAATGCGTCACCTGCTTGAGCGCCTTGCCGTCGGCATCCACGGTGTACAGGTCGTTCGGGCGCTTGAGGTCGTTGCGCGCCAAGAGCACGCGCGAGCCGGCCATGGAGTAGCCGCCGACCGCGCCATCGCTCACCAGCTTGCGCACCGCGCCGCTGGCCGCATCCACCGCAAAAAGCGGGTGCTGGCCCTCGTCGTCGGTGGTGACGTAGAGCGTCTTGCCATCGGCGGATATGCTCATGCTGCCGGGCGAGCGATCCCACTTGGGGTCGACTTCGCGCTTGGCGCCGGTGGCAAGATCCAGCGCCATGATGCCGAAGCGGTCCGCCTCGAAACCGGGCACCTTCATCGCCAGGTAGTACAGCGTCTTGCCATCCGGCGAGGGCACTGGGTAGGCGTCCCAGGCCTTGTTTTCCGCGGTGAGGTTCACCGGCGCCGCGTTGCCGTCGACCGACACCTGGTAGATGTCGAAATTGGTCGACCACGGCTCGCTCACGCCGGCAATGCGCACGCCGAAATACACCGTCTTGCCATCCGGCGAAAACGCGAACTCGCTGTCGTCGCCAAACGGCTTGCTCGGGATGTCGCCGTCGATCCCGCGCGAGAGCAGCACCGGCTCCGCCGGCAGCTCGCCATTCGCGCCGAAACGACCGAGATAGAGCTGATTGCGCGTGCCGTCGGCCCAGGTATCCCAGTGGCGTACGAAGAGTTTCTTGTAAAGCGTGCCGGTGGTCTTGTCCGCCGCGCGCTTGTCCGCGCGCGCCTTGCTGCACGCCAGCGTGGTGCACTCGCGGAACGCCGCGTAGGAGAGCAGCACGCTCTTGCCGTCCGGCGACAGCTTGTACGCCTGCAGATCGAGCACGCCGTGGCTCACCTGCACCGGGGCTTTCGCCGTGGCCAGATCGAGCGCGCCCTTGGCGTCGGCAAAATCCACCCGCCACAACTGCGCCACGTCCTTCACCGGCGCCACATAATAAAGACTGCGCCCGTCCGGCGCCCAGCGCGGGGAGGAAACGCCGGTCTTCACCACCGTCACCGGTTCACCGCCGTGCGCAAGATCGAGCACCGCCAGCGCGGTCACACCCTTGTTCGCCGCGTAATCGGTGCTGCGCACGGTGAATGCCGCATAGCGCCCATCCGGCGAAAGCTGCGGGTCGGACACCCGCTGCAGCATCACCAGGTCGCGCACATTGAACGGATGCGGCGCGGTATCCAGCGTGATCGCGGTATCCACCGGCGCCACCGTCGGCACCTCCGCCGCCAGCGCCGGCGCTGCCGCCATGGCCAGCAGCAACGCCGTGGTCAGGGTTTTGCTCATGGTCCGTTCCCCATTGAAATGAATGGGGCACGGTAAACAGCGGAGGCGGCAGGTGCAAGCGAAGGGAGGAACGGGGGCGGAGTATCACTTCCGGGCCGTAAGGCAAAGCGTTGCTGGGTAAAAGCAGCACCCTGACTCCATCCACTCCGCCCGTGCTCTTCAACACCTCTTGCCTCTTCGACCCAGCATTACGAACCAACCGCCTGCCACAACTTGCCGTAAAAGGTCACAAAGTGACGTTAAGCGGAAGGCACCAATAACACCCAGCACACTTGGTCCACCGTCACCGACACGACCGATTCTCACCGCATGTCGGCTTTCGTGACCGCGTGCACACCACGTGTATCGTGAAAGATGCGGCAATATGCAAGGGGTTGCGGTGGCATGCTCAGTGCTTCGCATACGCCAGCTTCCTGGTCGTTCCTGACCAAGTCGTGTGAGGGGTTCGATCCCGCCTAGGGGGTATCGGGGCCGGAACCCAGGGGGCCACAACGTTAGCTAACCGTTAAGAGGAACTATCATGAAGAACCTGCAAAAAGGCTTCACCCTGATCGAATTGATGATCGTGGTCGCGATCATCGCGATCTTGGCGGCGATTGCGATTCCGGCGTATCAGGACTACATCACCAAGTCGCAGTTCACCGAGTCGCAGACAGTGGCTGACGGCCTGAAAACCCCGATCCAGGAGTTCTACACTCAGAACGGTACCTGCCCGCAGGTTGGTACAGCCGGCAGTGGTTTGGCATCCAACGTTGCCAGCTACGCAGGCAAGTACGTTGCCTCTGCCTCCGTGGGCACCAGCACCACTGCCGGTACGCTCTGCCCGATCACCGTAACCTTCAAGGCAGCATCGGTTGCTAAGCAGCTGGTGAGTGCGACTGTCGTTTTCAACGGCACCGACAATGGCGGCACGTTCAGTTGGAAATGCACCAGCGCGGTTGCTGACAAGTACAAACCGGACGCCTGCCGTTAATCGTTTCGGCGCGTTGCAACCAGGCATCAAGGCCCCTCCGCGGAGGGGCCTTTCTTTTGCCTGTCGGGCACGAGGCTTGGTCTGAAACTTGCTGGTTCGTATGAGTAACTGGGGGGAGCCGCATGAAACGTTCGCAGGGGTTCACGTTGATCGAGTTGATGGTTGTCGTTGCCATCATTGCCATTCTGGTCAGCCTGGCCATCACGGCCTACGCCAAATCCGTCAGCAAAGCTCAGCTCAGCGAAGCATTCACTGTCACTGCGGGCCTGAAGAACGATGTGCTGGATTACTACGGCCAGACTGGCGCGTGTCCGACCGTGGGCACACCTGGCGATGGGCTCGCCAGCAACGCGGCGAGCTATTCGGGTCACTACGTCGCCAGTGTGAATGTCACTTCCTCGGGCGGCTCGTGCGTCATCACTGCCCTGATGCGGAGCAGCAGCGTGACGGCCTCAGTGAGCGGTAAGCAGGTGGTATTCACCATGAATCCCGTGCGTAACGGCGGTGCCACGCAGTGGTCCTGCACCAGCACCGTTGCAGCGGAATATCTGCCGCAAACCTGCCGGTGATATCAGACGCATTCCGGCATACTGCGCCATTGACTGATCCTTGGTTGATCGCATGCCGATGATGAAGTACAGATGGCTATGGCTAGCCGCATTGTTGTTCGTCTGCACCCTAGTGTACTGGCCGGCCATGCACGGCCCGTTCCTGTTCGACGACTTCCCCAACCTTGCTGCATTGTCCAGCATCAGCCACGTCTTGAGCTGGCGCGACTTGGGCATCTACCTGTCCCAGCCGCGTCAATTTCCCGGCCGACCGGTGGCCATGCTGAGTTTCCTGCTGCAGAAGGCTTCTTGGCCGGATCACCCGTTCCCGTTCCGGCTGGTCAACGTAGGTGTCCACCTACTCAACGGCGTGCTGGTGTTCGCCTTGGTTCGACGCGTCGCGCCCCGGTGGTTATCCAACTTGGCAAGTTCAGGTGCGTTCGAGCGCCGCGCCGACCTGGTCGCCATCCTCGCTGCGGCGGCGTGGCTGCTGAACCCGATCCAGCTCTCTGGCGTAGTGCTGATCGTGCAACGCATGACCCTCCTGATGGCCATGTTTACCCTGCTGGGTATGCTGGCTTATCTGCGTGGCCTGCTGGAAAACACGCTACCCACTTGGCGCCGCGGCGCCTGGATGACGCTGGGGCTCGGCGCATGCATGCTGCTGGCCTTCCTGAGCAAAGAGAACGGTGTGCTATTGCCGCTGTATGCATTGGTGCTGGATGCAACCGTACTGCGTGCGGAAGTGCGGCAATTACCGCTACCGCTTGCTTGGCTGCGACGGCTGCTGATCTGGCCGGTCGTATTGTTCGTGCTCTGCTTCCTGCTGTGGATTCTGCCCGCCGAATGGGGGCACCAAGGCACCCGTGACTTCACCGTGGGGCAGCGGCTGCTTACCGAGCCGCGGATCCTGTTCAATTACTTGTACAAGATCTTCCTGCCGCACTTCGGCCACTACGGCCTTTATCACGACGGCTACACCGTTTCACGCAGCCTGCTTTCGCCATGGACGACCTTGCCGTCGCTGCTCATCCTGCTCAGCGCCCTGGTCGCCGCCTTGGCCGGGTTGCGCCGCTGGCCGCTGTTCGCGCTGGCCGTGCTCTGGTATCTGGGCGGCCAGATACTGGAAAGCTCCACGATCACACTCGAACTGTATTTCGAGCATCGTAACTACGTGCCGCTGGTTGGCCCCATGTTGGCTCTGGCACTGGCGGTAGCGCGCTTTCCCCAAGGCCGGCTGCAACGCATGGCTCGCGTGCTGGGTGGCGCGTGGTTGCTGGCTTGTGGCTTCACCACTTGGCTGAGTGCCCGCGCGTACACCTCTGAGGACAGCTTGGCGCTGACCTGGGCCCACAACCAGCCTGACTCCGCGCGTGCGCAGACCTACCTCGCCGAACGGCTCTACAAGCACGGTCAGTTGAATGCGGCAATGCAAGTGCTCAACCACGCAGCACGGCGACACCCGAACAATGCCTCGCTGGCCATAAATCAAGTCTTCGTCCAATGCAAGCTGGGCAGCCTCACCCAAGCCGATCTGGATCGTCTAGACGCACGCTTGCTGACGATCCACTTCGATCAGGGCGGCATGGAAGGCATGGAACCAATGCGTCTGCTCGCCGACGACGGGCAATGTCCCGCTCTCACACCCCAGAGCTGGCTGAAACTCAACGATGCCCTGTTAGCCAATCCCGCTTACCGCAACAATGGCGTCGCGGCGGGATATCTGCACTACCAGAAGCACTACTGGGCGGTCGGCCAAGGCAACCTCGACCTGGCGATCCACGAACTTCAGGCCACCTACCAGAACGACCCGAATGCCAATATCCCCCGCATGGAAGCCAAGTATCTGGTTAGCGCCGGACTGTACGGCCAAGCCATCGCCGTGCTCCGCAACACCAGCTACAGCAGGTTGCCGCTGTTACGCCGACTGCTGGTCAATGACCGTGCAATCAACGCGGCGGATATCTCCCAGATCGAAAGCTTGCAGCTGCAATCAACCAGTACGCGGGCGGGTAAGACGGACTGACCCAAGTCATGCGGTATGCCGCAAAATAGAGACTTTCGGTCTCCTACTTGAGCCACATGAGCATTCCCCCAAGGGCGCACCGGCTTCACTGGCTGCTGCTGATTGTGCTGCTTGCCACCGCTACGGCCTACTCGCCGGGCCTTTCCGGCAGTTGGTTGTTCGACGACTACCCCAACATTGTCGAGAACCCAGGCGTGCAGCCTCATGCAGCCAGCGTGCCGGCCTTGGTGCGCGCGGCGCTTTCCTCACCGGCCAGTGAGTTCAAACGGCCATTGGCGTCGCTGAGCTTTGCCGCCAACTACCTCGCAGGCGGGCTGCACCCGTTCGGGTGGAAGCTGTTCAACCTTGTGGTGCATCTGCTGAATGGCGTGGCGGTGTTCGTGTTGGCCAGGATGCTGCTCACCGCGACCTCTCGCCCCCCCAAAGCCGCTTCTGCCAAGGCAGTCGCGGCGGAGGCTGCTCCTTCGAAGGGTGATTTTGCGCAGGGCGCATCACGCACACGCATCGGAGTCGTCGCTGCGCTGGTAACAACAGCGTGGCTGCTACTGCCGATCAACCTCACCGCCGTGCTGTACGTGGTGCAGCGCGAGGAGAGCATGGCGAACGTGTTCGTGTTGCTGGGGTTGATCGGGTATGTGGCCGGGCGCCGCAAGTCATTGAGCGCCGCGCCACGCCATGGGTTTCTGCTTGGCGTGGCCAGCCTGATCGGCGGCACCGTCCTTGGCCTTACCACCAAAGAAACCGCAGTGATGCTGCCGTTGTACGCATTCCTCGTGGAGTGGATCGTTTTCCGCTTTCGGCGAACCGACACGGTGCAAGCTGGACCGGACCGTCGCGTGATTGGATTGTTTGTGGCGGTATTGGCGTTGCCGCTGATCGTTGGGCTGGTCTGGCTGCTGCCCCAGGTGCTATCCGCGGCCAACTGGGCCACCCGGGATTTCGCCCTGGGGCAACGCCTGCTGAGCGAAGCGCGCGCGGTGTGCGATTACGTCTGGTGGACGCTGCTACCCACCCCGCACGCGCTGTCGTTCTATCACGACCAGTTTCCCATTTCGAAAAGTCTGCTGGTGCCGTGGACGACGTTGCCCGCGCTGGTCGGCATCAGCGCATTGATCGCCTGTGTGCCCGTGCTGCGCCGGCGCCACCCATTGGCCGCGCTCGGCATTGCCTGGTTTCTCGCATGTCAGTTGCTCACCGGCACCGTGATCCCGCTGGAGCTGGTGTACGAGCACCGCAACTATTTTGCGAGCTTGGGATTGATGCTGGTGGTGGTGCCGTGGCTCTCCGGCTGGTGGCGCCAACCATCAAAAACACGCACCGCCGCGTTCGGCCGCTTCGCCAAACTCGTGCTGCTCGCCTGCCTGTTCGCGTGGTGGGGCGGGCTGACCGCAAAAACCGCTTGGGCGTGGGGTGAACCGCTACGCCTTGCGCAAACCCTCGCCGAGCGTGCACCTGACTCGCCGCGCGCCCAATACGAGCTGGGGCGCACCTACATCGTCTACTCCCACTACGACCCCACCTCACCCTATACGCAGGCGGCCTACGCGCCACTGGAGCGCGCAGCCAGCTTTCCCGAATCGTCGATCCTGCCGCAGCAGGCGCTGATCTTCATGAACTCGCGCATGGGGCTGCCGCTGAAAAGCCAGTGGTGGGACAGCCTGATTGCCAAGCTCAAAGTGCGCAAACCGGGTGTGCAGGATGAAAGCTCATTGGGCGCGCTGGCGCATTGCGCGCAAACCAAGCAGTGCCCGCTGCCAACCGACCGCATGACCGCTGCCTTCGAAGCCGCCCTCGCCCACCCCCATCCCAGCGCCCGCCTGCAAGCTATGTACGGGGAATACGCGTGGAACGTGCTGGGCGATCACGTATTGGGCGAGCACATGACCGCCGGTGCCGCAGCCACCCGACCACAAGAACCCGCCTACCACATCACCCTGGCCCGCATGCTGGCGGCGCAAGGGCGTTACGACGAAGTTGCAGGCCAGCTGCACGCACTGCAAGCACTCAACATTGGCGGGCGGCTCGACCGCGACATTGCGGAGGTGGCGGCTTTGCTGCGGGGAGACAGCGACCAACGTACGACGCCCCATAGGAAATAGCACTTTGGCCGCGATGTAAACTTCACTCTCGCACCGATAGAGGAGCCGGCCATGTTCGCATCGATCTCGCCCAAGATACTGGTCAGCGTCGATGAGCACCCCAACGGGCTATCGTGTGTGTTGACAGATGCAAGCCGCACGCAGGGTTTGACGGTCAATGCGATAGCACTTGCTCCGTCAGCACGACGCAAACCTTGCAAGTCGTTCACGTCGGGCATGAAGTTATGGTTGGAGATCGGTGGCAAAACTATCTTCTACCACTCAAACTTGCTGTTGCACGCACGCAACGACAATGACGTTTGTTTCAGTCGTTCCGTTTGCCCGTTGGCAAAGGTGAGCAATCTCTCCGTCGCTCACATCGACCGCCACAAGAAACTGCCCGCTTACCAGACACATACCAGCCACACGCCCACATGCGCGCAGGGCGGGAGTCACGGCGTATGAAGGTGTACCGGTGCAACAATGAGTGGCTTGTGGGCTACGTGGATCAAGGCGAGATAGCGCTGACATGGCCGGGTGCAAGACTTTCCATCGACGAGGTTTATGCCGATGTGGCGTGACCAACAGGAAGCCGGGATCAGATCGCTTAAAGGCAACCTACCCCCAGTTTTGAGCGTGCCGCGCAAGCACCTACCGGATCAGCTGGCGGTCTACCCCTGCAGCGGCTTCGGTATGCCAGCACAGTGCTCAAACAACAACATTGACTCGGGCATTTGGCATGACCGACCATTCGACCAACTGCCATTATTTAAACCTACTCGTGGGTTAGACACAATGGCAGGTAGGGATATCGACTTGGCCAATCTTGCAAACATATCCACGGTCACGCACACACGGGTGATTTCAGATGGTGGATTGATCTGCGGCGATGATCCATCGCGCTGCAAAAACGTCGGGGTTGAATTGGCCCCCAAACGCTGCCGACAGCGTAACTCGCCGTAAAACCATGCCCAAAGGCTCGATCGCGCGCGGCACAATGCGTACTACCCTCGCATTGGGTCTTTACCTCTTGGTACAGGCCGGCACACTGCTTTTGGTCGCAGGAATGCTTGGTCCAAACCGGTTCGGTGCGTTCGCAGGGGTAGCTGCGCTCGCGGTGTTGCTCGGAACGTTTGCGACCTTCGGTACCCACATCGTGCTGCTCGGTGAAGTGGCAAAGGACGCGTCGCAACGCGGCGAGGTTTTGGCGTACGCAATTCCGACTACGCTTGCCTTCGGAACCCTACTCCTGGGCGTATTTTTTGCCATTTCCCTACTGGCATTGCGCATCCCGGGCATTAGCTTGTCGGTCTTATTGGCCATCGGGGCCACTGAGCTGCTACTGCAACCGCTGTTCACACTCACTGTCTACGAGCATCACGGCCTCGGGCGCATCGCGCGGTCACAACTGCTGAGAACATTGCCGTTGATGCTACGTCTCGTGGCCGCCGGTTGCATCGTGCTAGCGCATCCCGCCGATCCTCTCAATGCGTACGCCACAGTCTACCCATTGATCTCATTGGCAGCACTGGTACTGGCTATAAGAACCTTCCCGGCTGCTTGGCCCAGCCCCAAGCAGTGGCGCGCGCCACGCATGGCCGAGTTTCGAAGTACTGTCGGTTACGCCGCGCTGGCCATTACCGCCAGCGGTCCAGGCGAGCTCGACAAAACGCTAGCTGCCAAGTTGCTACCGCTGGCCTCTGCAGGCATCTACGCAGTCGGCACTCGCATCATCGTAGCCAGCACCTTACCGGTCAACGCAATGATGAGCGCGGCACTGCCACGACTATTCCGGGAAGGTCGACACAGACCGGCGCACACCAGAAGGCTATTGCTCTGGATACTGGCTGCAGGTGCCGCATATGCATCCTTGGTTGCCACGATACTATGGCTAACAACCCCGCTGTTCGACTGGCTGTTCGGCGCACAATATAAAGGGTTGGGCCAGAACATCCGCTGGCTTTGCATTGTTGTACCCGGCTTAACGCTTCGTATGATCGCAGGAACCACGATGATGGCACTTGGCAAGCCGTGGACACGCGTTGGATTCGAACTTGCGGGATTGGCGGTTCTGATCGTAGCCGCCATCGTGCTTAGTGCACGATATGGAACCTTGGGCATGGCGCTAGCGTTGGCGTGCTCCGAATGGACCATGGCCGCCGTTGGGATCGCAGTGATCCTGCGACAAACGGCACCGACATTGGAAGGGTGACGATTAGGCACCCTTCCGTCCGTTGTGCACCATGTGAAATCCCCACATCCAGTGCGCCACCGGACCGGGGTCCCAGCCATCCGAATGCGGGTACGACCAACTATCGACCGGCGACTTCGTGCATGATGCTGGCCAACCGTGGAGCTTGAACATCCACGCATAACTCGCGTTCAACTCGAAGCCGGCCAGCCTCCCCCATTCGCGTGCGGGTCGCTGCATCACCAAGCAACGACGACAAAGCATTTACCCATTCACCAAGGTCGGATGGAAGAAATCCAGTCACCCCGGATTCGACAAGGTCAGGATTCACCCCCACCGGAGATGCTACAACGGGCAAACCGCACGCCATATACTGGACCAGTTTGTAGCCGCACTTGCCACGCTCCCAAGGGCCATCGAGCAAGGGCATAATACCGACGTCCATAGCGGCGACGAGGTCTGGTTCGTTGTGCTCGGACCATGCCACGCAGTCTAAAGGAACACCCACAAGATGTTTCGCGGCATCCGGGCTTGCACCGACCAACATCACAACAGCCCCGTGGCGTGCACAGATCTCTCGAAGCACATCGCGTAGTTCATAGAGATAGTGCTGAGTTACCGGTGAGCCGATCCAACCAATGACCAACCGCCCCCGATTACAGTGCGCTCTAGGCACATACCGAGCTGCATCTACAACCGTCGGAACGATAGCGATTCGCTCCGCCCCGGCACGTCGCGCGTATTCTGCCAAGTAATCATTGCCGGCGATCACATAGGTCGCCTCGCGCATAACTGCGCCAATTTTACGCCCAAGCGCCGTGCGCACGACCGCACTCGCGGATAGTCCATAACGGTGGAACAACGCATCGTCGTACTCCACGACGAATGGGCGTCGCCTCCATGCAAGTACCTTCTCGATTATTCGGGGGACGAACGGCAGCAATTCGCCCTCAATCCAATCTAGGTCATACGCAGCAGAAGTTTGTAGCTCTGCAATACGGTTCGCATAACCAACCATGGCCAGAGTCCGCGACCGATATCGGCTCCCTGCGAACAACGCGCGCACATACATGTCGGACAATAATGGACGGTGATCCACCGTTACGCCCAAGTGGGAAAGATGCGGGACGTACTGCAGCATGCGCAATCGCGAGCTTGCGCCAAATCGCGAAAACTTCGATAACAACCTTACTTTTACAGGCATTTGCGCTCCGTCCCGTACCTCAACAGGGAACCAAGTATCAGCCACTGCACGCCCAATCGCCTCTACAAAAGAGAACCGAAACTAAGCCCATAGTAACGTTATCGTCCTATACGCCATTTTCCGTCCGTCGGCAGGTAAAAAGGTCCACCAACCATGATGGGATATTTAGTCACTCCTATTCATTAACCTTCCGTCCTCCAACGGTAGGCAGCGCAAACTAAAATGCAGTTGGTAACATGGGAAGACATAACACAGGTTTTCTTCGTAAAACTCTTGTAACCAGCGCGTCAAGTTAAATAACGAACCCAACGCTCTCTTAACCATTCCGCGAAGAAGGAAGGGCGAGTCGAAATCCAGCCTTACATCGACCAGTTCAAAAATAGGCCTGCGACCATACTGTGGTACACGGCGATGGAAAAGATCATCTTTTGACAAGTATGAAAACGTGTACAAACCGAAAAACTTAACGTGTGTCGGGTCGGAATAAAAATAAGGATTTGCGAAATGAGGAACCTCGACATCAAGGCAACCATTCGGTCTTAATACTCGTGCTACTTCTTCCAGCAGAGGCGGAAGGTCCGCCACGTGTTCGAAGAAGTGGTAAGCGTAAACGGATTGGACGCACGCAGAAGGTAAAGAACGCAACGCTTCTAAAACATCACCAACAAGATCCACACCGACGTAATCGAGCCTATCGATACCAATTGCACCAGCATGACGTTTGCGCGGACCGCAACCCAGCTCCAGTGCCGTGCATTGCCCCTGGTGCAAACGCTCGATCGCTCGACTTTTATCAGTCAAACTCATATAGGAACACCGTGATTGTTGCCAGCACGCACGATCCACCCGAAATCCTGGTCATGCAGTTTTAACGCCTACACCATCCAGTAGCCCTAAATAATTGGACGCAATGATCCGAGGATTGTGGAAGCCAAGCAAGACGTCAAATCGGCAAGGTACAGGCCGTTGGAACTCTACGTCCATCGCAGCGGCCAAGGCCTCTGCATCACCTAATGGCACTAGGTGCCCATAGCGGCCATCATCTAAGATCTCGCGCGGGCCGTGAGGGCAATCCGTTGCCACCACCGGTACACCCAACGCCAAGGCCTCTAGCAACACGTTCGGGTAGCCTTCCCAACGCGAGGACAGTACCAGCAGCGCAGCACCGGCAAGTACACGAAACGGGTTGCCTATTTCTCCAGCCAGCAAAACGTGGTCGGCAACGCCCAGCTCACGTGCCAGGTCGTGCAGATGGTCGAGCAGCTCGCCACCTCCGACAATCACCAGTCGATGCGTCCAGCGCAACTTGCTAGATGCATAAGCCTGCAGGAGAGAGGGATAGTCTTTGGCTTCGGTCAAGCGTCCCAGCGCGATAATGTACGGGGCCTTAGTCGCTTCCGGAAATGAAGGGCCGATCTCCGCCAGTCGCCGCAAACGCTGGCAATCCACTGGATTGTGGATCACGTGGATACACCCATCCGGAATACCCAAACGGCGCAAATCCTCCGCAACGCCGGTAGAGACAGCCACGACCGCATCGACACGCCGATACAGCCAGCGCATGGCCGCGCGCTTCAGCACGCTGCGTGCATTGACCAAACTGGATGCTTCTCGCAAAACCACCCGCGAGCCAGCACGCGCGCGCATACACGCGAGCACCGTCAACAGGTTGGTACCAGTGATGGTGCTCAACACGGCGTCGGGGCGAAGCGTGCGCACCAGCAAAACCAATTTCGGAAAGGCTCGCCACGCCAAACCAAAACCCTTAGCCACATAGTCTGTGCCTATGAGTTCGTGCAGCGTCACACCGCTAGGAACCTGATTGCGCAACGGACCACCACCGAGCAGGGCCGCCACGTGCACCTCCCGGCCTGCGGCGACAAATGCGCGCGCCAGCTCCAGCAGTACGTGTTCACCCCCGCCACGCTCGAGGCTTGGCAGAACCAACAGCAGACGGTCGGCGCGCGCGGTCACGCGATTCAACCTGCCAAGCCCGCGCGCCAGCGCAGGTACGCGTAAGCCAGCCACAGCGGCTGCGAATGGTCCGCTCGCTGTGCGCGGTGTTCGTCCAGCAATACGCGCAATCCTGTGGGATTTACCACGCCGGTGTTGCCGGAATGCGCCATCGCCAGCAGGTCATCGCCAAGCTTGTCGCGCAACCAGTGACTTACGGGCGAGGCAAACCCCTGCTTGCGCCGTGACCAGACGAAATCCGGTACGCGCCCGCGCATGGCGGCACGCAGCAGGCGCTTGCCGTGCAAGCCGTTGAAGTGCCATTGCCAAGGTACGCGCACGGCAAATTCGAACAGATCCTTGTCGAGAAACGGACTGCGGGCTTCCAGCGAATACATCATGGTTGTGCGATCGACCTTCTGCAGGATGTCCTGCGGCAGGTATACCAGCGCATCCATCAGCAACATGTGGCGTATTTCGTCAGGGTCATCGGGCCACGGCAGGTCAGGCGTGGCATTGCCATGCCCCAACCCCGGCACCAACCGGGCGAGCGTGTCGTCGCGGATGGCTGGTGGACCGATGTAGCCGCCTGCAGCTTCGCGCGCCAGGCGCACGAACAAATGCGCGCGCTTCAACAGGCTGCCGCTGTGATGCGCATAGGGCTCGGGCGTCGCCAGCACGGCGCGTTCAATGACAACGCGCAAGGCGGCGGGCATACGGCGGTACCGCTGACGCAAAAGGCGCCCTGCGTAACGGGCGTAGCCACCGAAGATCTCGTCGCTACCGTCGCCCGTCAGTACCACCTTGACATGCCTCGCCGCGACCGATGCCACCAGCGCACTCGGTACCAGCGACGAATCGCCAAAGGGTTGGCCGATGCGAGCAGGAAGCTCGGTTGCCAGCTTGACCGCAACCTCCGGGATGATCTGTTCGGCAGTATGCAAAGTGCCCAGTTCGGCGGCGGCGCGGGCCGCCGGCCCGCGCTCGTCGTAGGTTGGCTCGGCAAAGCCCGCGGTGAAGGTTTGCAGTTGGCCGAAACCCGACTGCTGCGCGAGAGCACACACCGTCGTCGAATCGACCCCACCGGAAAGAAACGCGCCGACCTCGACGTCGGACGCCAACTGGCGTCGGCGCACGCTTTGGGTTAGCAGTTCGCGCACCTGCGCGGCCGCCTCGTCGAAACCACCCTTCCAAGGTTCAGTCGAAGGCGACCAGTAGCGCTTCTGCTCGATCGAGCCATCCGCATGCCGCCACAGCATGTGTGCAGGCAGTACCTCGTTGACACCCGCAACGCAGGTTTTGCCCGGCAGCGCGTAGCCGTAACGAAAATAGTCTGCGATGCCTGAAGCATCCTCGTGAACCGGTACATCCGGTGTCAGCGCCGCCAGCGCCGGCAACTCGGACGCACAGGCGAACAACGTACCCATTTGGCGGTAATACAGCGGCTTCTTGCCGAAACGATCGCGCGACAGCAACGACGTACCGGATTGCAGGTCGTGCAGCACGAAAGCCCACATGCCATCAAGCTGCTCGACAAACCCCGCCCCCTCGACAACCAAGCCGGCCAGCAGCACCTCGGTATCACTGTCGTCGCGGAAGTCCCAGCGCCCCTGCAAGCGCGCGCGCAGGTCGCGGTAGTTGTAAATCTCACCGTTGAACACCAGCAGCCAGCGGCCATTTGGGTCGCGCACGGGCTGATGCCCGCCGGCAAGGTCGATGATGGCCAGCCGCGTGTGGCCGGCCACGAAATCACCGCCCGCGAAGCGCCCGGTTTCATCGGGGCCGCGATGCTCAAGTTGCCGCAACGCCACCTCCATGCGTTGGGCGCGGGCTTCCGACAACAACGCCGGCGCGCGCAGAAAAGCTATTCCGCACATGATGGGTGCCGTTGAGCATGCGATCCCACGGCTACCTGAAACAGCGCGTTGTAACAACGTGCGGTGTCCGCCCAGGTGCCGATACGCCTACGTGCAGTTGCACGCGCACGTTCGCTCCGGCGCTGCAGTTCCATGCGATCCTCGAATGCGGCATCGAGCGCGGCCGCAAGCGCATCGGCGTTGCCGGCCGGCACCAACCAACCGTTGTCTCCGTCATCAACCATGCCGCGCACGCCGTCCAGATCGGTGCTGATAACCGCCAGGCCACTGGCGAGCGCCTCCGCCACCACATTGGGGCGGCCTTCCGAGCGACTGGAAAGCACAAACACATCGGCTGCGGAAAACCGGGCGGGCATGGCCTCGACTGGCACGCTGCCTGCGAAGTCGAAACGAGAAGCCACCCCATGGCTGTTGGCCAGCGCCATCAGTGCCTCGTGCTCGGGACCGCTGCCGACAACGCAAACGCCCATTTGCGCGCGATGGCGGGATCGTGACACCGCTTCGATCAACACGTCGAACCCCTTGAGGTGAATGAGATTGCCCACGGCCAGCACCCGCAGCACGTCGTCCGTAGCCGGTAGCCTTTCGATTTCGAGGAATCTTTCGTCCACGCCGTTGAGGCACGCATGGACATCGGACGCGCGCTCCGGATACTGCTGGCGCAAGCGCTTGGCCATGGCTTCGGAAACGCAAATCACGATTCGGCTGTATCGCACGGCTAGATCAAGAATCAAGCAATCCAGGCGTGACCGCGCAGCGCGTGCCACATCGCTGCCTCGCAGCGTTGTGACCACCGGCTTTCCACGCAGACGACCTGCGACGCCCGCCATCACGCCGCAAATCGCCCAGTTTGCATGGATCAAATCAGCTCCGGCTGCGCACCTCAGGCAACGCCAGAATAATGCTCCCAGCATGACGGGCAGCAATAGCGCACGCCACGGTGCACGTCGCACCGCCGAAACCACACCGCCAGATTGCTGCGCCAGCGTGCGCCACTTGCGTGGCGCATACCGGGTCGCATGGATGCGTATATCCCCCCCCGTGGCGTCTGTCACCACGGCTGCCGAATCGATGCCGGCAGGGCAAACCACGTCGATCGAGCAGTGAACCGACAGACCACGGTAAAGGCTTTGCACGAACACACCAGCGGAGCTGCCTGGACGCAACGGATACGACGTGGTCAATGCCAGCACGCGCGCCTTCTTTATCGCAGGATCCAACCGGACGGCCTCAACCATCGCGCCGATACGTCAACGCGGTGATCTGCTCGGACACCAGCCCGATCAGGAACACGATCACGGCGGCGCTCCACAGCAAGGTGCTGCCGTTGGTGAGGCGGCCGTCCTGGGCAAAGGTCCAGGCGTAGTTGACGCAGCCCAGCAGGAAAAACACCGCGCTGGTGGGCACGAACAGCTTGAGCGGGGAGTACAGCGTGGCGATCTTGAAGATGATGAGCAGGAAGCGCAGGCCGTCGCGCAGTGGCTTGATGTGGCTTTTGCCGATGCGTTGCGCGGCCTTGATCGGCACGTAGGCCACCGGGTAGGCGTTGCGGAAAAACGCCATGGTGCTGGTGGTGGGGTAGGAAAAACCGTTGGGCAGCAGGTACAGGAATTCGCGGAATTTCTCGGCCCGCACGGCACGGAAGCCGGAGGTGAGGTCGGCGACTTGATGACCGGTCATGCGCGTGGCAAGCCAGTTGTACAGGGTGTTGGCAACGCCGCGCCCTACCCCGGCCTGGCTGCCCCAGTCACGGGCGCCGACCACCATGTCATAGCCTTCATCCAGCTTTTGCAGCAGCCGCGCCACGTCGGCGGCGCTGTGCTGGCCGTCGCCATCCATGAACACGAAAATGTCGCCGCTGGCCGCGCGTGCGCCGCGCTTGATGGAAGCGCCATTGCCCATGGAGTACGGAGAACTCAGGCAGGAAACGCCTGCGTCGGTGCAAATGCGTCGGGTGTCGTCGCTGGAGCCGTCGTCAACCACGATGATTTCGGCTTCCGGCCAAGCCTCGCGCAGCTGTGGCAGCAGGCTGACCAGCGCCGCGGCTTCGTTTTTCGCTGGCAGGACAATGCTGAGACGGCTCACAACGGTCGATCCCCCGAGTAGAGCGCGCATCATAACGTGGCGGGACGAGCACCGCAGAAGGCATCGGTGCCCCGTGCTTTTGCGTATCCCCGATCCGTATTCCCAATCCCGGCCGGTCGGGATACCGCAGGAGATGAACGGTCGCCGCGGATGACCTGCGCCACGCAGTGCGGTAGATTCGGTGCGTCAAGCACTTGGGGCCTACTCTTCATGTCGACTGCTACGCAACCGTCATTTGCCGGCTTGACCGGGCTTGCCCGCCGGCTGGTGGCCGAAAGCCTGCTGCCCGAGGCTGACGCCCGCCGCGCGGTGCAGGACAGCAACCAGCAACGTGCCACGCTCACCACCTGGCTGCTCAACCACAACCTGGTGGATGGCAACCAGTTGCTACGCCTGCTGTCGCAGGAGTTCGGCATGCCGATGATGGACGTATCGGCGATGATCCCGGCGCGCATGCCGCTGAATCTCCTCAGCGAGGAGTTGATCAACAAGCACCGTGCACTGCCGTTGTTTCAGCGCGGCAAGCGCCTGTTTGTCGGTATTGCGGACCCGATGCAGCTCAACGCGCTGGAGGAGATCAAGTTCCACTCCGCGTGCATGGTGGAGCCGATCCTGGTGGAGCGCGCGCAGCTCAACCGCGCAGTGGACGTGGCGCTGTCGAGCATGCACGACGTCATGCCCGACCTCGGCGGCGACGATCTGGATGAACTGAGCACTGAAGGCAGCGACGGCGACGAATCACAAAACACGGGCGTGGACGCCAGCGGTATCGACGATGCGCCAGTAGTCAAGTTCGTCAACAAGGTGCTGGTGGATGCGATCCGCCGCGGCGCGTCGGATATCCACTTCGAACCGTACGAAAGCCAGTACCGCGTGCGCGTGCGCATCGACGGCATGCTGCGCGCGGTGGCCAGCCCGCCGCTGAAGCTCGCCAGCCGCATCGCTTCACGCCTCAAAGTGATGGCCCAGCTCGACATTGCCGAAAAACGCGTGCCACAGGATGGGCGCATCAAGCTCAACCTCAGCAAGAACCGCGCGATCGACTTTCGCGTGAGCAGCCTGCCCACGCTGTTTGGCGAAAAAATCGTGCTGCGTATCCTGGACAGCTCGGCGGCGAAGATCGGTATCGAGAAGCTGGGCTACGAGCCGGATCAGCAAAAGCTCTACGTGGACGCCATCCACAAGCCCTACGGCATGGTGCTGGTCACCGGCCCCACCGGCTCGGGCAAGACGGTGTCGCTGTACACCGGGCTCAACATGCTGAACACGGCGGAGCGCAACATCTCCACGGTGGAAGACCCGGTCGAAATCCGCGTGGAAGGCATCAACCAAGTGCAGCAGAACGCCAAGCGCGGCATGACGTTTGCCAGCGCACTGCGCTCGTTCCTGCGCCAGGACCCGGATGTGATCATGGTGGGCGAAATCCGCGACCTGGAAACCGCCGAAATTGCCATCAAGGCGGCGCAGACCGGCCACATGGTGCTCTCCACGCTGCATACCAACGACGCCCCGCAAACCGTGGCGCGCCTGATGAACATGGGCATTGCGGCGTACAACATCACCTCGTCGGTGACGCTCATCATTGCCCAGCGCCTGGCCCGCCGCCTGCATAGTTGCAAGCGCGAGCAGCACCTGCCCAGGCAGGTGCTGCTGGATGCAGGCTTTACCGAGGCCGACATCGACGCCGGCCTCACACTGTACGAGGCTGTGGGATGCGACGAATGCACCGAGGGTTACAAGGGGCGCTTGGGCATTTACCAGGTAATGCCGATGCTCGAAGAGATCCAGAAGATCATCCTTGAGGGCGGCAATGCGCTGCAGATCGCCGAGGTGGCGCGCCAGGCGGGAGTGAACGACCTGCGTGCCTCGGCGCTGCTCAAGGTCAAGCAGGGCGTGACCAGCCTGACCGAGATCGACCGTGTGACCAAGGATTGACGCCGCACCGATAGGGTACGCATCTTGGCCGGCGGGCACCTGAAGCTGCGGCAAGCACCACGGTTTTACCGTAAAAAAGTATCCTAAGCTTCGGTTTCAGCACGGGTCGACGGTGAATAAGCCGGCTCGCACTCATCAAGGGGGAACAGGCATGCCAGCGGCTACTGTAAAGAACGACCTGCATGCGATTGGCGCCCAGCGCGCCGCGGTCAGCAAACTCACGATCTACGAATGGGTGGCGCTGGACAAGCGCGGCAAGCGCATGAAAGGCGACATGCCGGCGAAAAACGCCTCGCTGGTCAAGGCCGAGCTGCGCCGCCAGGGCATGAACCCGCAAACCGTAAAGGAGCGCGCGAAGCCGCTGTTCGGTGCCACTGGCAGCAGCGTCAAGCCGCGCGACGTGGCGGTTTTCAGCCGCCAGATCGCCACCATGATGACCTCCGGCGTACCGTTGGTGCAGGCCTTCGACATCATTGCCGACGGTCAGAAAAACGTTCGCTTCAAGAACATGCTGAACGACGTGAAGCAGGGGCTGGAAGGCGGCCAGTCGCTGCACGAGGCATTGGGCCGTCACCCGGTGCAGTTCGACGAGTTGTACCGCAACCTGGTGCGCGCGGGCGAAGCCTCCGGCGTGCTCGACACCGTGCTGGACACGGTGGCAACGTACAAAGAGCGTACGGAGGCGCTGAAAAAGAAGATCAAGAAGGCACTGTTCTACCCGATGATGGTAATCGCGGTGGCCTTCCTGGTCAGCATGATCATGCTGCTGTTCGTGGTGCCGGTATTTGCACAGACGTTCCATGACGCCGGCGCGGCACTGCCGGCGCCGACCCAGATGGTCATCAGTGCATCCGACTTCATGAAGAGCTGGTGGTGGCTGGTGATCCTGATCATCGTTGGCGCCATCGTGGGCTTGGTTGCGGGCAAACGTCGGTCGGTGAAGTTTGCGCACTTTCTGGACCGGGTCACCCTAAAACTGCCGGTGTTCGGCAAGATCATGCGTGAATCGGCCATTGCCCGTTTCGCGCGCACACTCGGCGTCACCTTCCACGCTGGCGTGCCGCTGGTCGAGGCGTTGGATTCGGTCTCCGGCGCCACCGGCAGCATCATTTACGGCGAGGCCGTGAAGCAGATGCGCGACGATATTTCCGTTGGCCACCAATTGCAGCTCGCCATGCGCCAGACCAACCTGTTTCCCAACATGGTGGTGCAGATGACCGCTATCGGCGAGGAATCCGGCGCATTGGACAGCATGCTGTTCAAGGTGGCGGAGTTCTACGAGGAAGAAGTGGAGAACGCCGTGGATACACTCTCCACCTTGCTTGAGCCGCTCATCATGGTGATCCTCGGCGTGGTGGTCGGCGGCATGGTGGTATCGCTGTACCTGCCGATCTTCAAGCTGGCCGGGACGGTTGGCTGAAACCCTGCGGCAGCGTGCCCGTACCCGCGCCGCTCATTACGGCACGCGGCACGGTCGCACCACCGTGCATTCGCCCCGACACACGCGCCAACGCGCAATGCTGTCTTTGACGAGGGGATCATGCGCACGCCAGTGCGCGCCGATGCATACCGTGGATCGGGATGCCGGCGTTTCAGCTTCTGCGCCACAACCCATACTTTGGCCTCAGTTTTCGCATGCCTGATCTCCCGCTTCCCGTCTGGATCGCCCTTGCCGCCTTGCTTGGCCTGATCGTCGGCAGTTTCTTGAATGTGGTGATTTTGCGCCTGCCCGAGCGCATGGCAGCGGAGTGGCGACGCGAGGCGCGCGACGTGCTGGAAATGGAGGGCGATACGGCCCCGCTGCCGCCGGGCATCGTGCGCGAGCCTTCGCATTGCATGCATTGCGGGCACCCACTGTCGCCGCTGGACAACATCCCGGTGTTGAGTTGGTTGTTTCTGCGCGGGCGTTGCCGTTATTGCAAGGCAGGCATTTCCATCCAGTACCCGCTGGTGGAGCTCTTGACCGGCATCACCAGCGCCGTCGTGGTGTGGAAACTGGGGCCGACCTGGCCGGCGCTGGCCGGGCTCGGGCTCACCTGGAGCCTGATCGCGCTCTCCGGCATCGATTTCCGCGTGCAACTGCTGCCCGACCAGATCACCCTGTCCCTGTTGTGGGTCGGCCTGCTGCTGGCACTGGTGCCGCTGTTCGTCACCGGCCACGCGGCCATCATCGGTGCCGCCATCGGCTACCTCAGCCTGTGGAGCGTGTACTGGCTGTTCAAGCTGGTGACCGGCAAGGAAGGCATGGGCCACGGCGATTTCAAGCTGCTGGCCGCACTCGGCGCCTGGATGGGGCCGGTGGCGCTGCTGCCGATCGTGCTGCTGTCCTCGTTCATCGGTGCCATCGTCGGCGGCACGTTGATCGCCACCCGACGCCACGAAAGCGGCGTGCCGATGCCGTTCGGCCCGTTCATCGCCATGGCCGGCTGGGTGTGGTTCATTGCTGGCGACCGGCTGCTGTACGCCTACCTGCAACTGACTGGTTTGCAATGAGTGCCGCCGTGCACAGTTACCTCGTGGCGTTGACCGGCGGCGTCGCCTCCGGCAAGAGTACGGTGGCCGAGCGCTTCGCCGCCCTCGGCGCCCCCGTCCACGACGCGGATGTGGCAGCACGCGAAGTGATTGCCCCCGGCAGCGAAGGCCTTGCCGCCCTCGTGGCAGCGTTCGGGCCAGGCGTGCTCGCCGCGGACGGTACGCTCGACCGCGCGGCAATGCGCCAGCGCATTTTTGCCGATGCCACCGCACGCGCCACGCTTGAAGGCATCATCCATCCCCGGGTGCGTGCCTGGTTGCACGAGCGCGCGCTGGCCGAGACCGCACCGTACTGCCTGCTTGCCATCCCGCTCCTGGCCCGCAACCTCGACCACTATCGCTGGGTGGACCGCGTACTGCTGGTAGACGCGCCGGAAACCACACAGCTCGACCGCCTTACCCAGCGCGACGGCATCGGCCTGCCGCTGGCGCAGCGCATGCTGGCACAGCAGGCCAGCCGCGCCGAACGCCGCGCCATCGCCGACGACGTGATCGACAACAGCAGCGACGCGGCGGCACTGGATGCCGCCGTGGCGGCATTGCATCGGCGCTATCTGGCGCTGGCGGCAAACCGGTAGGCAAGAACCGGAAGGCGACCCCCCGGCGTTACGCCGGCGGCAAGTGTGGATACCCGGAGCAATCCAGCCGCGCCGCGCTGCCATCGACGCGCAACCGCGCCGGTGCACCAAACGGTAGGGTGAGCTTGTCGGGAACATGCCCGAACGGCAGGCCGTCCAGCACCGGAATGCCGGCAATGCGCCGAACGTGCGCAAACGCCGCAGCGAGGTCGTAGCCGTTGTCGCGGCCGCCAGTGCGGCAATCGGTGAAGGTACCCAGCAGCAGCGCCTGCTGGCGTGGCAGCACGCCGGCCAGCTGCAACTGGTAAAGCATGCGCTCGATGCGGAACGGCGGCTCGCCGACATCCTCGACGAACAGAATGCCGTCGTCGACGGCGGGAAAATACGGTGTGCCGAGCAGGCTGCACAACATGGCGAGATTGCCGCCCCACAGCGGCCCTTCGACGTCGATCGACTGCTCGCCGGACGTCGACCACGTGGCGCTGGCCCGCGGTGCGCGCACGGTGGCCCAGAACTGCGACAGGGTGAAATCGCTCGCCGTCTCCGCGCCGAAGTCGGCCGCCAGCATCGGCCCGCCGAACGTCACCAGCCCGGCCTTGGCGTACAGCGCGAGCTGGATCGCGGTGAAATCGCTGTGGCCGACAAGCACCGAGGGCGTGCCGGCAAGACGTTCGCCCAGCGCCGCGTAGTGCAGATGCGGCAGTAGCCGCGTGGCGCCGTAACCGCCGCGGGTCGCCAGTGCGATGTCCGGCAAGCGGTCGACGGTGGCCAGCACGTTGAGATCCGCCGCGCGTTCGGGGTCGCTGCCGGCAAAACGCAGCCGACTGCGTTCGAGCACTTCGAGCCCCTCGACCACACAACCGGCAGCCCGCAACCGGGCCACGCCGCGATCCATCGCCGCGCGATCGTGCGGATAACCAGAGGGAGCGATCAGGCGGATGTGTGGCATGCGGAATGGTGATGGTGCGAGGTCAGAGCCCATTTCCTCTGAATTGCCTGGTTTGTGCGTCACGTGCAAGGAAAATCGACTTTGCCCGGGTCGTCGGCGTCAAACGTAATCGACCACTTCCAGCCCGAAGCCGGCCAGCCCGACGAGCTTGCGCGGGGTGCCGAGCACATGCAACTTGCGCGCGCCAAGATCGGCGAGCATCTGTGCCCCGAGACCGAGCTGGCGCCATTCGCGCTGCGAGGCGTCGCCTGGCGCCAGCGCGGGCTGGGTGCCGGCCAGGCGCGACAGCATCAGCTCCGGGGTGTCCTCGCCGGTCAGCACCAGCAGCACACCGCGGTTCTCGGCGGCAATGCGCTGCAACGCAGCGCCCACATCCATGCCGAGGTCGTCGCGCTCAAGGTGCAGCACATCGCCCAGCGTGTTGCGCACATGCACGCGCGCCAGCACCGGCGCGCCGTCGCCCACGTTGCCGCGCACCAGCGCAAAGTGCAGGCCGTGATGCACGAGGTCGCGATAAGCCACCAGGCGGAAGGCACCGTGGGCAGTCTGCACGTCTTCCTCATGCACTCGCTCCACGGTCTTTTCGGTTTGCAGACGGTACCGGATGAGGTCGGCGATGGTGCCGATCTTGAGCCCGTGCTTGTGCGCGAACACCTCCAGCTCGGGGCGGCGCGCCATGGTGCCGTCCTCGTGCAGGATCTCGATCAGGATCGACGCCGGCTCCAACCCGGCCAGCGCGGCAAGGTCGCAGCCCGCTTCGGTATGCCCGGCGCGCGTCAGCACCCCGCCCGGCTGCGCGGTGAGTGGAAACACGTGCCCCGGCTGGGTCAGGTCGCGCGGGCCGGCGTCGTGGCGCACGGCGGTCTGGATGGTGTGCGCGCGGTCGAACGCGGAGATGCCGGTGGTGACGCCTTCGGCCGCCTCGATCGAGACGGTGAAGTTGGTGTGGTAGGCCGAGGTGTTGTCGGCCACCATCGGGCGCAGGCCGAGCTGGTGCGTGCGCTCGGCGGTAAGCGTGAGGCACAGCAGGCCGCGCGCCTCGCGGGTCATGAAGTTGACGTCTTCGGGGCGCACGCACTGCGCGGCCATGATGAGATCGCCTTCGTTCTCGCGGCCTTCGTCGTCGAGCATGACGACCATGCGACCGGCGCGGATGTCGGCGAGAATTTCGGGGATGGAGTTGAAGGGCATGGGATTCGGGATGTGGGATATGGAATTCGGAAAAGCGACGGCGTGGCGGGATGGAGCCACTCAGGTGTAGCCGTGGCGCTGGAGGAAGGACGCGTCGAGCGTGGGGGCGTCGTCGCCATGCAGCAGGCGCTCGACGTAGCGCGCGATCTGGTCGACTTCGATGTTGACGGCATCGCCGATGCGGCGGGCGTGGAAGCTGGTGTGATCCACCGTGTGCGGAATGAGGTTCACGCCAAAGCGGTTGCCGGCGACCTCGTTCACCGTGAGGCTGGTACCGTCGATGCACACCGAGCCTTTGGCCGCGATGTAGCGCGCGATGCGCTGCGGCACCTCGAACTGCCAGCGCTGCGAACGCGCGTCGCGGGTGACGGCAACCACCTTGCCAAGGCCATCGACATGGCCGGAAACGAGGTGGCCGCCGAGGCGATCGGCAAGCCGCAGGGCTTTTTCCAGGTTCACCGCATCGCCGACCTTGCGCGCACCCAGCGTAGTGAGCGCCAGGGTTTCGTTCGACACATCCGCGGCAAAGCCGCGCGCCGTGAGTTCGATCGCGGTGAGGCAGACGCCGGAAACGGCAATGGAATCGCCCAAAGCGACGTCGGCAAGGTCGAGCGTCTGCGTGTCCACGTGCAGGCGCAAATCGCCGCTGCGTGGTTCGAGCCGGGCAATGCGCCCCACCGCTTGAATGATGCCGGTGAACATCAGCGCCCCCCAGCCGGCAAGGCGCAAAACCGCAGGAATCGAGGCATGAAACGTTCTCCGCAAGGTTCAGCGAGAACGTCCCAAGGCTGAGGCCGACACGCTCGCGCGCGTCGAGCCGTCTTCTTTTTTCCGGACTGTGGGCCGCCTCACCATCGAAGCAGCTTGACCGTCGGCTCCGGCATCTAACCGGATCTGCTGACCCTTCGCTACGGCGAAGGCGCTCGCGGGCTCGCTCCCGGAACATGACGCCGGAAACACCGGTGCGGCACGATTGCCGCCGCCTGTGTTTCCACCGCCCATGCCTCAAGAGCCTACCGCCGGTGGGGAATTTCGCCCCGCCCTGAAGACGCTTGCCGGCGAACCGGCCTGCGCAGCTTAGCACGCCGGCACCGCGCCCCATGCCGCCCCGATGCACGCCAGCGCGTTACGGCATCATGGGCATCCACGCCAAGGAGTTCCCCATGCGCATGCAGCGATACGGCTGGCTGTTGTCGTTCGTCGCCCTGCTGGCCGGGTTCGGATTGCCGGCCGCGCACGCCGAGGGCGCCGCACCCGAGGTTTACACTGGCACGCTGGGCCGGCAAGCGATCGTGCTGGAGCTCACGCCCGGCGACAACGCCGTCACGGCCGGCCGCTATTTCTACGTGCGCCACCACCGCGACATCGCCCTGTCGGGCAAGTTGGGCAGCGATCACCTGCAGTTGCACGAAGGCTGGCCGGACGACACCACTGGCCCGCGCGCCACCCTGGAGCGGCAAGCCGATGGTGGCTGGCGCGGCAGCTGGCAAGACGCCAAGGGCAAGACCCTGCCCATCACCTTGCAGCCGGCCAAGGTCGCATCCCCCGCCGCCGACACCCCGCCCTGGCTCAAGCAGCTCTACGCCAGCGACCGCTACGGCTACCTGCGCCTGGCCGGGCTCAAGCCGCAAGCCGGCAAGCGCGAAACCTTCATGGGCCACACTCTGCAGTGGTGGCACGTGCCCGCTGCCGGCATCGTATTCCTCGAGATCCTGGACGGCTATCCACCCGCCGAACTTGCGCGCATCAACCAGGTACTGATGGGGCGGATGTGGGAAGAGGCCGGCAGCTACTACGAATGCCTGTTCAACCATTTCAACGATGGCAATTACGACCAGACGGTGACACCGCGTCTGCTCACGGCGAACCTCGTCAGCGTCAGTGTGTTCACTGACTACTACTGCGGTGGCGCCCACCCCGATTTCGGCGACGCGGCGATCAACCTCGACGCGCACACGGCCCAGCCGCTGGCGCTGGAAGACCTCCTGTGGGTGGGCAAGGGCAAGCCGCTGCATTACTTCACGGACGCCGACGACAACCCGGCGCCCGGCTCGGCCAGCTTCGAAGCATGGTCGGATTATCGCGACCACCACTTGGCACCCTGGCTGGTGCGGCAGTGGCGGCAGTTCTATCCAAAGGTGTTGTCCTCGGCACTCAGCGAGGACGAATGCGAATACGACGACCCCAGCGCGTGGCAATTCGTGAGCTGGCACATGACGCCCAAAGGCCTGTTCATCGGCCCCTCTTTCGCCCGCGTGGCCCGCGTCTGCGAAGCCAACGACCATTGGTCGATCCTGCCGTGGCACATCGTACGTGAGCACCCGGGGCGGCTTGGCGTGCAACTGCTGCCAGGAAGTTGATCCGCCAGCCCGGCCCACAAAACCCCCGCGCCTTGTGGGGCGGGATTCACCCGACGCGCCTTTCGCGCGAGGCTGTCGGCCGAACTTTGGCCCATGAAAGCTTCGCCGCTGGCCGCAAGCGGCTCTTCCAAATCCCGTATCCCGTATCTCAAATCCCGGGCCTCACCCTGCAGGCAGCTCTGGCCGCAAACGCAAGCACCAGTCGTCACCAACTTGGCGTTGCTCGCTGAGCCGCAGGTGCCAACGCCGTGCCATGTCGGTCAGCGGCGGCAAGTTCAGCAACGGCCGCGCAGCATCGCCGAGCAGCACCGGCGCGACATACAACAACAACTCATCGACCAACCCGGCCGCAAACAGCGCGCCGCACAACCCCGGGCCCGACTCGACCTGCACCTCGTTGCAGGTACGGGCGGCAAGCACGGCAAGGATCGCGCGCAAATCCAGCACGCCATCGGTTTCGGGAGTGTCGGCAAGCTCCACCTGCGAGAAACGCGTGTCGACCGGCAACGCAGCAGGCGCGTGCAGCACCAGCGTCGGCGCCTCGCCATCCAGCAGGTGGAAGCCCGCCGGTGTCCGTAACCGGCGATCCAGCACGACGCGCAAGGGGGGCACGAACGCCGGCGTCGACGCGGGAAGTGGCGTTGCCGCATGCGTCTGTTCGTTTTCCTGGTACCCCAGTGGCGTCAGCTCATCCGGCCGGACCGTGAGGCGCGGGTTATCGGCCAGCACCGTGCCGCTGCCGGTAAGGATGGCGCTGCTGCGCGCACGCCAACGCTGCACATCGGCACGTGCCGCTGCACCGGTGATCCATTTCGACTCGCCATCGGCCAACGCGGTGCGCCCGTCAAGGCTCATTGCCAGCTTCACCCGCACCCATGGGCGACCGCGTTCGAGGCGGCTGAAAAACCCCACGTTGAGCTCGCGCGAGGCATCGCGCAGCAAACCGGTCTCTACTTCGATGCCGGCGGCACGCAGGCGCGCAAGCCCCTGCCCCGCCACTTTCGGATTGGAGTCCTCCGCCCCCACCACGACCCGCGCCACACTGGCCGCAATCAACGCATCCGCACACGGCGGCGTGCGCCCGAAATGCGAGCACGGTTCGAGCGTGACATACGCCGTCGCCCCGCGCGCCAGCGCATCGGCTGCGCGCAACGCATACACCTCGGCATGCGGCTCACCGGCACGCTGATGCCACCCCGTGCCGACCACCCGCTCGCCATGCGCCAGCACGCAGCCCACGCGCGGGTTCGGCGTGGTCGTGTACAACCCGCGCGCGGCGAGACGCAATGCATGCGCCATGTGCAGGTGATCAAGGGTGGAAAAGCTCATGCTGGAGACTGCGGCGAGAACGAGGTTTTGGATGATGTCACAGCGCAGTGCGCCGCGAGCGCCTTCCTCCAAGAGGATCTTCTTGCGGTCGGCGCCGCAGCAAACTGACTGCGTGCGCCCTCCGAGTGCGCCCGGTTGCCGCAAGGCCGCACCTTCGGAGATCAGGATTCATCCTGGCGGGCTGTTGGCGGAGCTGCCACCAGCATTTGAGCTGCATCCAACGCAGCCCCCCGGCTGGTGACGCAACCGCCCGTCGGGCTGAAATCCTACCCTCAAGGGGCGCCGCAGGACGCGCGCCACCGACCTCCGCCCATCATCCCAGCTTCGCCGCCTGTTCGCGCAAGGCGGCGAGTTGGGTGTTCCAATCCGCGATGCGTTGGCGCTCTTGCGCGACGACTTCGGCCGGTGCGTGGGCGACGAAATTGGCGTTGCCGAGCTTGCCTTCGCACTTCTTGATTTCACCGGCGACGCGGGCGATTTCCTTGGCGAGGCGGGCTTTCTCGGCGTCGAGGTCGATCAGGCCGGCCAGCGGGATCAGCACGCGCAGCGAACCGACGACGGCCGCGGCGCTGGCCGGTTCGGCGGCGCTTGGCGTGATCCATTTCGGGGCTTCGGTACGCGCGAGGAAGGCGATCTGTTCGGCAAACTTCGTGGCACGCGTGCGGTCGCCGGCTTCGCCGTCGGCCAGCAGCAGCGGGATCACCTTGCCGGGCGCGATGTTCATTTCCGAGCGGATTTTCCGCACGCCGGAAAGCACCGCCTTGAACCACTCGATCTCCGCGGTGGCGGCGTCGTCGCGCGCGAACTCGTCAGCGCGCGGGTAGGGGCGCGCCAGCACGCCGCTTTCCGTGAGCGCGAGATGCGGCGCGACATCCTTCCAGATTTCCTCGGTGATGAACGGAATCACCGGATGCAGCGCGCGCAGCACGGCTTCCAGCACCACCAGCAGCGTGTACCGCGTCGATGCCGCGGCAGCTGCGTCATTGCCATTCAACGCCGGCTTGGAAAGTTCGAGGAACCAGTCGCAATACTCGTTCCACACGAACTCGTACAGCGCCTGCGCCAAGTGGTCGAAGCGGTACGAGACGAAGTGCCCCTCGACCTCGGCCAGCGTCTGCGACAAGCGCGTCAGGATCCACCGCTCCGCCTCGGTCACCGGCTTTTTCGAATCCCCGATCCCGCATCCCGAATCCCCGCTGTTGAGCAGCACGAACCGCGCGGCATTCCACAGCTTGTTGCAGAACGCCTTGTAGCCTTCCGCGCGCTTCAAATCGAAATTGATAGTGCGGCTGTAGCTGGCCAGCGCGGCGAAGGTGAAGCGCAGCGCGTCGGTGCCGATCGGCTTGATGCCGTCGGGATAGGTTTTGCGGATGCGCTTTTCGACCTTGTCGCGCACCTGCGGAATCAACAGCGATTTGGTCGACTTCGTCACCAGGGGTTCGAGCTCGATGCCGTCGATGAGGTCGAGCGGGTCGAGCGTGTTGCCCTTGGATTTGGACATCTTCTGGCCTTCGGCGTCGCGCACGATGGCGTTGATGTACACCTCGCGGAACGGCACCTCGCCGGTGAAGTACTTCGTGGTCATCACCATCCGCGCGACCCAGAAGAAGATGATGTCGAAGCCGGTGACCAGCACCGCGCTGGGCAGGAACACCTTGTCGGTAGCCCAGTTGGCGACGGTGTCGCCGTGCGCGTTCTTCACCGGGCGATCGAGCGGCCAGCCGAGGGTGGAGAACGGCCACAGCGCGGAGCTGAACCAGGTATCCAGTACGTCTTCGTCTTGCCGTAGCGCGCCGACCGGCGCGGTAGCGGCGTGCGCGCGCGCGTCCGCCTCGTCCTCGCCGACGAAGATGTTGCCGGCCTCGTCGTACCACGCGGGAATCTGGTGGCCCCACCAGAGCTGGCGGCTGATGCACCAGTCCTGGATGTTGTCGAGCCAGTGCATGTAGGTGGTGGTCCAGTTTTCCGGCACGAACTTCACCGCGCCGGACTGCACCGCGTCCAGCGCCGGTTCGGTGATGGCGCGGCGGCCGCCGGGGCGGCCATCCGGCAGGGTGTCGCGCGTCAGGTCGACAAACCACTGGTCGGTCAGCATCGGCTCGATCACTGCCTCCGAGCGCTGGCTCACCGGCACCTGCAGCTTGTGATCCTTGATCTCGACCAGGAGGCCGGCGGCGTCGAGGTCGGCCACGATGCGCTTGCGTGCTTCGTAGCGGTCCAGCCCGCGGTATTTTTCCGGGCCGTTGGCGTTGACCTTGGCGCCCAGCGTGAAGATGGTGATCGGCGCGAACCCGTGCCGCGCGCCCACGGCGTAGTCGTTGAAGTCGTGCGCCGGGGTGATCTTGACGCAGCCGGTGCCGAACTCGCGGTCGACGTATTCGTCGGCAATGACCGGGATTTCGCGGCCAACCAGCGGCAGCATCAGTGTCTTGCCGACGAGGTGGGCGTAGCGCGCGTCTTCCGGATGCACCGCCACGGCGACGTCGCCGAGCATGGTTTCCGGGCGGGTGGTGGCGACCACCACGCTGTCCTTGCCATCGGTGGTGAGGTAGCGGATCGACCACATGTGGCCGTCGCGCTCGACGTTGTTCACTTCCAGATCGGACACCGCGGTGCCCAGCGCCGGGTCCCAGTTCACCAGGCGGTTGCCGCGATAGATGAGGCCGGCGCGGTACCACTCCACGAACACCTTGCGCACGGCGGCCGAGAGGCCCTCGTCCATGGTGAAGCGTTCGCGCGACCAGTCGGCGGCCACGCCGAGCCGGCGCATCTGGTGGGTGATGGTGGAGCCGGACTGCTCTTTCCACTGCCACACGCGGTCGACGAATGCCTTGCGCCCAAGGTCGTGGCGCGTCTTGCCTTCGGTCGCGAGCTGGTTCTCGACGATCTTCTGGGTGGCAATGCCGGCGTGGTCGGTGCCCACCTGCCACAGCGTGTTCAGGCCGCGCATGCGCTGGTGGCGCACCAGCATGTCCATCACCGTCTGCTGGAACGCGTGCCCCATGTGCAGCGTGCCGGTGACGTTCGGCGGCGGCAGCAGGATGCAGTACGGATCGCCATGGCCGGACGGCTTGAACGCGCCGCTGGCCTCCCAGCGCGCATACCAGCGGGACTCGATCTCGGCGGGTTCGAAACTCTTTTCCATGGGCTGGCGCGCGCGGCAATGACGAAACGGCCATTGTAGGGGCGCGCCCGCAGTGCACCAAAGGTGCGTGTGGCGATACTGCCGGAATTGGGGATACGGGATTCGGAATTTGGAAGAGCGGTAAACGGCGAGGAAGGCACTTTCGTGGGTCGGGCTTCAGCCCGACAGATGCCGCACGTACCGAAACCGCGTCGCTGGCGAAACCTGTGTCGGGCTTCAACCCGACACGCGGGCGCCAAAATTCAGCGGTGCGCGTTGATGGCGTCGCGCAGTTGCGTGGTGGCGGTGCGCGCGGCTTGCGCGAAATCCTCGCCGTGACCGGCGTAGAGGATGGCGCGCGAGGAGCTGATGACTAGGCCGGTGCCGTTGGTTGTAAGGCCGTGGTGCAGCACGGCGGCCACGTCGCCGCCTTGCGCGCCGATGCCGGGCACCAGGAGCGGCATGTCGCCCGCCACGGCGCGCACCTTGCCCAGTTCCTCCGGCCAGGTCGCTCCGGTCACCAGCAGGCAGTTGCCGTGCGCGTCCCATTTCGCCGCGATGGTTTCCGCCACGCGCAGGTAGAGCGGCGCGCCACCGCAATCCAGCGCCTGGAAATCCGCGCCGCCCGGGTTCGAGGTGCGGCACAGGAGCACCACGCCCTTGTCCGCGTGCTCGAGAAACGGTGCGATGGAGTCGTACCCGAGATACGGGTTGGCGGTGACCGCATCGGCGCCGTACCGCTCGAACGCCTCGATCGCATAGCGCTGTGCGGTCGAACCGATGTCGCCGCGCTTCGCGTCCAGGATCACCGGCACCCCGGGGTGTTTTTCGTGGATGTGCGCAATCAGCCGTTCCAGCACGCCTTCGGCACGCAAGGCGGCAAAGTGCGCAATCTGCGGCTTGAACGCGCACACCAGATCGGCGGTGGCGTCGACGATCGCGGCGCAGAAGTCGAACACCGCCTCCGGCTTGCCTGCGAGGTGCACCGGGAACTTTGCCGGATCAGGATCCAGCCCCACGCACACCAGCGAGTGGTTGCGCTGCCACGCGTGCTGCAGGGATTGCATGAAGTGCATTGGAAAACCTCGGGATTCGGGATGCGGGATTCGAGATTGGACAAAGCGGCGACCCGCGAGCTTTTCGCCCTGCCGCATCCCCAATTCCGCATCCCGAATCCCGGCTTTCAGGCCAACTTCTTGTACCGCACCCGCGTCGGCCCCGACTCATCGCCCAGTCGGCGCTTCTTGTCCGCCTCGTACTCGTTGTAGTTGCCGGGGAAGAATTCCACGTGGGAATCGCCCTCGAAGGCAATGATATGGGTGGCGATGCGGTCGAGGAACCAGCGGTCGTGGCTGATGACGATGGCGCAGCCGGGGAATTCCAGCAGTGCGTCTTCCAGCGCGCGCAGGGTTTCCACGTCGAGGTCGTTGGACGGCTCGTCGAGCAGCAGCACGTTGCCGCCCTGCAGCAGCGTCTTGGCCATGTGCAGGCGGCCGCGCTCGCCACCGGAGAGGTTGCCGACGATCTTCTGCTGGTCGGTGCCCTTGAAGTTGAAGCGGCCGATGTAGGCGCGCGACTGGATCTCGAAGTTGCCGATGGTGAGGATGTCCAGCCCGTCGGAAACCTCCTGCCACACGTTGTTCTTGGGGTTGAGCGCGCTGCGCGACTGGTCGACGTAGGCGAGCTTCACCGTGTGGCCGAGCTTCACCTCGCCGGAATCCGGCTGTTCGACGCCGGTGATCATTTTCATCATGGTCGACTTGCCGGCGCCGTTCGGGCCGATCACGCCGACGATGGCGCCGGCCGGAACCTTGAACGACAGATCATCGATCAAGAGGCGGTCGCCAAACGCCTTGGAGACGTTCTTGAACTCGATCACCTCGGTGCCCAGGCGCTCGCCCGGCGGGATGAAGATCTCGTTGGTTTCGTTGCGCTTCTGGTAGTCGACCGAATTCAGTTCGTCCAGATGCTTCAGGCGCGCCTTGCCCTTGGACTGGCGGCCCTTCGAGGCCGAGCGCGCCCATTCGAGTTCCTTCTCGATCGCCTTCTGGCGTGATTTCTCCTGGTTGGCTTCCTGCTTCAGGCGCGCGTCTTTCTGCTCCAGCCACTCGGTGTAGTTGCCCTTCCACGGGATGCCGCGACCGCGGTCGAGTTCGAGGATCCACTCCGCCGCGTGCTCGAGGAAATAGCGGTCGTGGGTGACGGCGACGACGGTGCCGGGGTAGTCGTGCAGGAACTGCTCCAGCCAGTCCACCGACTCGGCGTCGAGATGGTTGGTCGGCTCGTCGAGCAGCAGCATGTCGGGCTTGGACAGCAGCAGGCGGCACAGCGCCACGCGGCGCTTCTCGCCGCCGGAGAGCGGGCCGGTCTTCGCGTCCCACGGCGGCAGGCGCAGCGCATCAGCGGCCACTTCGAGCTGGCGGTCGAGCGCGTCGGCGTCGTTCGCGGCCAGGAAGTTTTCCAGCTTGCTCTGTTCTTCCGCCAGCTTGTCGAAATCGGCGCCTTCCTCGGCGTAGGCGGCGTACACCTCTTCCAGCCGCTTCTTGGCGTCGAGGATCTCGACCACGCCTTCCTCGACCGACTCGCGCACGGTCTTGTCCGGGTCGAGCTGCGGCTCCTGCGCGAGGTAACCCACCTTGATGCCCGGCTGCGGGCGCGCCTCGCCCTGAAAATCGGTATCCACGCCGGCCATGATGCGCAGCACGGTGGATTTGCCGGCGCCGTTCAGGCCCAGCAGGCCGATCTTGGCGCCGGGGAAAAACGACAGCGAGATGTCCTTGATGATCTGTTTCTTCGGGGGGACGATCTTGCTCACCCCGTTCATGGTGTAGATGTACTGCATGGCGGCTCCGACAAGGCAGGGGCGGAGCGGTCAGACGATGCGACCGCAAAGCCGGGCATTGTAGCGTGATCGCGCCACGTTCGTGGCCGTATGTGCCGGCAACACGCCGGGTTCGGTGGTCGCCCGCGCACGCGGGCGCTACACTTTCGAATCCTGCTTTTCCACCACCCGACCGAGGTCAGCATGTTTCCGAAGGACGTCACGCTTGCCAGCTACGACCCTGAACTGGCCCAGGCCATCGCCGACGAGGGCCGCCGTCAGGAAGACCATGTCGAGCTGATCGCCTCGGAAAACTACGCGAGTCCGGCGGTGATGGAGGCGCAGGGCTCCAAGCTCACCAACAAGTACGCCGAAGGCTACCCCGGCCACCGCTACTACGGTGGTTGCCAGTACGTGGACGTGGCCGAGCGCTTGGCGATCGAGCGAGTGAAGAAGCTGTTCGACTGCGACTACGCCAATGTGCAGCCGCATTCCGGCTCGCAGGCCAATCAGGCGGTGTATCTCGCGCTGCTGCAGCCGGGCGACACCATCCTCGGCATGAGCCTCGCGCACGGTGGCCACCTCACCCACGGCGCGAAGGTCAACGTTTCCGGCAAGCTGTTCCACTCGGTGCAGTACGGCGTCAACGCCGAAGGCCTGGTGGACTACGACGAGGTCGAGCGCCTTGCGGTGGAAAACAAGCCGAAGATGATCGTGGCCGGGTTCTCTGCCTATTCGCAGGTGATGGACTGGGCACGCTTCCGCGCCATTGCCGACAAGGTCGGGGCTTTCCTGTTCGTGGACATGGCGCACGTTGCCGGCCTCGTGGCCGCCGGCGTCTACCCGAGCCCGCTGCCGCATGCGCACGTGGTCACCACCACCACCCACAAGACCCTGCGCGGCCCGCGCGGCGGCGTGATCCTCGCCAAGGGCGCCGGCGAGGAGATCGAGAAGAAACTGCAATCCATCGTGTTCCCCGGCATCCAGGGCGGCCCGCTGATGCACGTCATCGCCGCCAAGGCGGTGGCCTTCAAGGAAGCGCTGGAGCCAGCGTTCAAGACCTACCAGCAGCAGGTGGCGAAGAACGCCAAGGCAATGGCGAAGACGATCATGGCGCGCGGCTACAAGATCGTTTCCGGCGGCACCGAGGATCACCTCATGCTGATCGACCTGATCGCCAAGGGCCTCACCGGCAAGGCGGCCGAAGCGGCACTGGGCAAGGCGCACATCACGGTCAACAAGAACGCCGTGCCGAACGACCCGCAAAAGCCGTTCGTCACCTCCGGCCTGCGCGTCGGCACCCCGGCCGTCACCACCCGCGGCTACAAGGAAGCCGACTGCATCGAACTCGCCGGCTGGATCTGCGACGTGCTCGACGACATGGAGAACGAAACCGTCCTTGCTACCGTGCGCGAGAAAGTCGTCGCCCAGTGCAGGAAATTCCCGGTGTATGGCTGAGGAGCCGGGATTCGGGATACGGGATGGGGGATTTGGCAAAGCCTGAACCCCGCGAGTCCACGGCTCTTTCGAATCCCGAATCCCCCATCCCGAATCCCGCCCCCAAATGCATTGTCCCTTCTGCCAGCACGAAGACACCCGCGTGATCGACTCGCGGCTCACCGAGGACGGTTCCACCGTGCGGCGAAGGCGCGAGTGTCCGGCGTGCGGGGAGCGCTTCAATACCTTCGAGACGGCGGAGCTCAAGCTGCCGACGATCGTGAAGAGCGGCGAGCGGCGCGAATCGTTTGACGAGCGCAAGTTGCGCACGAGTTTCGAGCGCGCGCTGCAGAAGCGCCCGGTGGCGAGCAGCGATGTGGACAACGCCGTGCACGAGGTCATCAAGGACCTGCGCAAGAGCGGCGAGCGCGAGCTGCCGTCGCGCCAGATCGGCGAGCTGGTGATGCGCGAGCTGAAGAAACTCGACCAGGTGGCCTACGTGCGCTTCGCCTCGGTGTATCGCAAGTTCGAGGACGTGCAGGCGTTTCGCGAGGAGATCGAAAAACTCGAACGCGACCCGCCCGAGCTCGAACGCCTGCAGCTCTCGCTGCTCGGTGGCGCCGCCGCGCCGCCGCGTCGGTCGAAAAGCTGACTCCGCCCTGGCACGGGCGGCATAACACCATTGATCGCGTGGAACCGGTTTCGATCCGCCGCACGCAGCGGCGCGCGAGAAACCGGCGGGCTGAAGCCCGCCCCACGAAACCGCGCCTGTGCCACCGTGGGTCGGGATTCACCCCCACAAGCTTCCAGCAGGAAACCGACGACGTGGCGCCTCGAAGCCGCCCCAGCCGTTTGGGCTGAGGTGGCAAGTCGCGAGGGCAGCTGTTACGCCGCCTGCTCCGCCAGCGGCGGCACCGGGGCGCGACGGGAGAGCCACAGCAGCCACAGGCCCACGGCGATCAGCGGCAACGAGAGGATCTGGCCCATGGTCACCCAGCCAAAGGCGAGGTAGCCCAGCTGGACGTCGGGCAGGCGCACGAATTCGATGGCGAAGCGAAAGCACCCGTAGAGCAGCGCGAACAGACCGGAAACGAGATACCGCCGGCGCGGTTTCAGCGACACCACCCACAGCACGGCGAACAAGACCACGCCTTCGAGCAGCATTTCGTACAGCTGCGATGGGTGGCGCACCAACCCGCCCCACTGCGCAAGTTGTGCTTGCAGCGCCGGGTGTGCGGCAGCGTAGGCCACGTCCTCGCCGTGCGCCCCGGGGAAGATCATGCCCCACGGCAGCGTGGTCGGCTTGCCCCACAGCTCGCCATTGATGAAGTTGCCGAGGCGCCCGAGGCCAAGACCGATCGGCACCATCGGCGCCACGAAATCCACGGTGTCGAAAAAGTGCAGCAGGTGCCGCCGCGACCACCACAGGCCGACCGCAAGCACGCCCAGCAGGCCGCCGTGGAAACTCATGCCGCCGTCCCAGACGCGGAACAAAGCGAGCGGATCGGTCCAGATCCAGCGCAGGCCGCCGGCGTAATAAAACAGCATGTAGCCCACGCGGCCGCCAACGATGACGCCCATCATCGCGTAGAAAAACAGGTCGCTCACCGCCTCGCGCCCCACCGGCAGCCGCCCCTTGCGGCGGCGGTATTCGCCGAGGAACACGGCGGCGAAAAAGCCGGCGAGATACATGAGCCCGTACCAATGCACCTGCACCGGGCCAAGATGGAAAGCGACGGGGTCAATCGCGTCGACGAAAGGCTGCAACATGGACATGGGTACGCGAAAACCGAAACGCCAAGGCTATGCGTGTGGGCGGCACCAACGCAAGCCGGCGACAACCTGCCGCGATACCGATCAGGATGCCGCGCAAGGGCTTGCGCGAGGTAATCGCACGTCATTGCGCCGTACCGGCGACTGCCGGTTACACTGCACCACGCACCGCGCGCACCGGTACTGGGGGGTATCTGCCGCGGCTGCCCAACCAGGGGGAAACACGGATGAAATTCTCGTACACCGTGCGTGTCGCGCTGATCGCGGCGTGCCTGTCGATGCCGACCATCACGCTTGCCGTCGAACCAGTCCCCGTCGCGGATTTCGCGCGGCACGCCAACCTGTCGATGCCGCGGCTGTCGCCGGATGGCCAGTACATTGCCGTGCGTTCCGACGATGGCGACAACCACGCGCTGGTGATTTTCCGCGTCGCCGACATGAGCAAGCCGGTGAGCATGTTGCGCCTGCCCAAATACGAACTGCCCGCCGACGTTGCCTGGGTCAGCGCGACCCGACTGGTGGTGGAAAAAGCCAAGCAGTTCGGCTCGCTCGATGCACCGATGCGCACCGGCGAGATCCTCGCCACCGATGTGGACGGCACCCATCAGGATTACCTCTACGGCTACCAGTCGGGACTCGGCAGCCGCGGCGACACGCGGCAGGCCGACCACGGCTTCGGTACCGTCGCCAGCCTGCCGCCCACGGCCAACGGCCATTTCTATCTCGATGCCGCCACCTGGAACCGCGACGGCCAAAGCGTGCTGTACGACGTCGACGCGGTGAAAAACGCGCGGCGCCTGATCGCCGAGATCGGCGTCGGCGGCATGAGCTTCCTGGTCACGCCAGACGGCAAGGCGCAATTCGCGTTCGGCACCGACGACCACTCCGAACACGTGGCCTATCGCAACCTCGGCAACCACTGGGCCAAGCTCGACCCGGCCCAGACCGGCAAATTCTTCGCGCCGTTCGCCACCGCGCCGGATGGTCGGCACATCTACGCCATGGTCGGCCAGAACGGCGGCCCCACCGAGTTGGTCGAACAGTTGCCCGATGGCAATGACCGCTCGGTGCTGGCAAAAGACGCCTTCGGCAACGTGCACGACACACAATGGACGGCACCACCGCGCCAGCCATTTGCCGTCACCCCCGCCACCGGCACTCCGCAACCGATCTACACCGCACCGAACTTGCCGGCGGCAAAGTTGCACATGGCGATCAGCCAGAAGTTTCCCGGCGAGTCCGTCGACTTCATCGACTTCAGCGAGGACGGCAAGGAGCTCCTGTTCAGCGTGGACAGCGACCGCGACCCCGGCACCTATTACCTGATCGATACCGACCATTACAAAGTGCGCAAGCTGTTCGCCGCCGCGCCGTGGATCAACCCGGCACAAATGGCTGAGCGCATACCCATGCGGTTCAGGGCCGACGACGGGCTGGAACTCGAAGCCATCCTCACGGTGCCGAACGGTGTCGCCATGCACGACCTGCCGATGGTGCTGCTGCCGCACGGCGGCCCGCACGGGCCGAGCGACACCTGGGGGTTCGATGCCGACGCCCAATTCCTTGCCAACCGCGGTTACCTGGTGCTGCAGGTCAACTACCGCGGCTCCGGCGGCCGCGGCGTGAATTTCGAGCAGGCGGGTTACCTCAAGTGGGGCACCCGCATCCAGCAGGATCTGATCGACGGCGTGCAGTGGGCCGAAGCGCAGCACTATGCCGATCCGGCCCGCGTGTGCGTGTACGGCGGCAGCTTCGGCGGTTACTCCGCGCTGATGTCGGTGATCCGCGCACCGCAGCTGTTCAAATGCGCGATCGGCTATGCCGGCATCTACGACCTGCCGATGATGTACGAGAAAGGCGACATTCGTGAGCGCGCTGCGGGCCGCAGCTATCTCACCACCGTGATCGGCAAGGATGACGCCGCGCTCGCCGCCAACTCGCCCGACCGGCTCGCCAGCCAGATCGGCGTGCCGGTACTGCTGATCCACGGCAAGGCCGACCAGCGCGCGCCGTTCGCGCAAGCCAAGGCGATGCGGGCCGCGCTCGACGCCGCGCACAAGCCGTACGAGTGGCTGGCAAAATCCGACGAGGGCCACGGCTTCTACAATGAAGCCAACAACATCGAGCGACTGGACACGATGCAGGCGTTTCTCGCCAAGTACATCGGCAAGGGCGCCGCAGCACCGTGATCCGTGGCTTCGTGGATCGGACTTCATCCCGACCGGGTCTTGGCGGCGCGGTCGGGCCGAAGCCCGACCCACGGAAGTCACGCTGCTTGCCACGGGCTCTACCAAATCCCGGAGCCCGAATCCCACCTCCAGGCTCGTCGGGCTGAAGCCTGACCTACAGAAGTTCCATTGCTTGCCGCGAGCGGTTTTACCGCCTCCCGCATCCCCCATCACGGCCACGGCAAACGCTCTCCCCATCCTCCATTTTCGACCTCCAATTTCCCGCTCGTCGCAAGCTTTCGGACTCGGGACTCCGCCCGAAAAACCGCGTCGTCAATCCCTTGCGCAATTGCAAAGATTTGCTTAAGGTCGCCGCCACATCGTCTCTCCCCCAAGCCTGACGATGCCGTGGTGCGCCAGCCCTCCCCAGGCACGGCGCACCGTTCCCAAGATCCCACCTGCCGCCGCTCGGCGCCGGCAGCACGGGACGTTTGTGCTCGGAGTTTTCCCCATAATGAAAAACAAGACACTGCTGGCTTCGGCCATTGCAGCCGCGTTGGTGCTGACCGCGTGGTCGGCCACTGCGCAGGACACCACCGCCCAGGGCAATGACACCGCCGCACCGGCGAAGGCAAAGACGCTGGATACCGTTACCGTCACCGGTTCGCGCATCCGCAGCGTGGACGTGGAGACCGCGCAGCCGGTCGTCGCGCTGAGCCGTGAACAGATCGCCGCCACTGGCCTGACCAACGTCAGCGCTGTGCTGCAGCGCATGGTTTCCACCAACACCCCCGACCTCACCGCGCAGGACACGCTGTCCTCCGGCCCGGCCGTGGGCGGCACCTACACCAGCCTGCGCAACCTGGGTTCGCAGCGCACGCTGGTGCTGGTCAACGGCCGGCGCTGGAGCACCGATATCGACGGCCTGACCGACCTGTCGACCATCCCGACCTCGATCATCGAGCGCATCGAGGTACTGAAGGACGGCGCCTCGTCGATCTACGGCTCCGACGCCATCGGCGGCGTGGTCAACATCATCACCCGCGACCACTTCAACGGCGCGGAAGCCAACGTGCAGTACGGCGAAAACCAGAAAGGCGACGGCCAGCAGCAGGCGTATGACCTGACCTTCGGCAGCCACACCGACAAGTCCGACACGGTGTTCACCGCCAGCTACCAGAACACCGACGCCATGTGGGACCGCGAGCGCGACCTCACGCGCACCAGCTACGGCCCGCGCCACGCCAACGTCGGCTGGGGCCTCGGCCAGTACGGCCGCGTGGTCGATCCGGCCACCGGCCAGGACTACGTCATCAACCACGGGTCGACCGACACCGGCAACCTCGCCAACTACCACCTGTACGATCCGACCAGCACGGCCGACAAGTACAACACCCAGCAGGACATGACCTTCCGCGCGCCGACGCGCCTGAAGAACCTGTTCGTGCAGCACCGCTACAACCTCACCGACAACATCTCGCTGCACGCGGCGGGCAACTACAGCGAACGCACCTCCTCCTCGCAGTTGGCTGGCTACCCGTTCCAGAGCGGCGTGAACCAGTACACCGTGATCTCCGGCCAGAACACCTACAACCCGTTCCCGGGGCAGGACGTCGAGTTCTTCCGCCGCACGGTGGAAGTGCCGCGCATCAGCCGCAACAACGTGAAAATGTCGCACTTCAACCTCGGCGCGCAGGGCTACTTCACGCTCGGCAGCCAGGAGTGGAGCTGGGATGCGGACTACAGCTACTCCAACGCCAGCATCCACCAGCTCACCACCGGCAACCTGAACCTGCTCAACGCGCAGAAGGCGCTCGGCCCGACCTCCGTGGTCGACGGCCAGATCGTCTGCGCCAGCGCCGATGACCGCGCCAACGGCTGCACGCCTTGGAACCTGCTGGCCGGCCCGGCCGCTACCACCGACGCCGTGCGCAACTACGTGTTCGGCATCGAGCAGGCCTCGGCGCAGAACACCACGCGCGACTTCACCGCCAACGTCAGCGGCGGCGTGTTCGACCTGCCGGCCGGCACTGTGAACCTCGCCGTGGGCGTCGAGCACCGCCGCCTCGCCGGCTGGTTCACGCCGGACCAGTTCGCCTCCTCCGGCTACTCCACCGACCTCGCCAGTGCGCCGACCAACGGCAAATACACCACCAACGAGGCCTACGCCGAACTCGACGTGCCGATCCTGCAAGGCATGACCGGCGCGCAGGAGCTGGCGGTGAACATCGCCAGCCGCTACTCGCACTACAGCAACTTCGGCAGCACCACCAACAACAAGTACAGCTTCCGCTGGAAGCCGTTCGAAGACCTCTTGGTGCGCGGCACCTACGCGGAAGGTTTCCGCGCGCCGACGCTGTCCGACCTGTACGGCGGCACCGGCCAGAGCTTCGAGACCTTCCTCGACCCATGCGACAGCGCGTACGGCGCGGCAGCATCCAATCCGACCGTGGCCGCCACCTGCGCGGCTGCGGGCGTGCCGGCCAGCTACCGTCAGGTGGATCAGGCGGGCAAGCTGATCGACAGCAAGGCCGGTGGCCAGACGCCGGTGCCGTTCCTGTCCGGTTCCAACTCGCACCTCAAGCCGGAAACCTCGACCACCCGCACCCTGGGCCTGGTGTACAGCCCGCACTACGTGCCGGGCCTGGACTTCACGCTGGACTACTACCGCATCACGCTGGCCAACACGATCTCGTCGGTGGTCGCCTCGGACATCCTCGACTACTGCTACGTGCAGAACGATCCGGCCTTCTGCAACCGCTTCACGCGTGATGCGAGCGGCAAGATCACCGCGCTGAACGAAAGCATGGCCAACCTGGGCTCGCTCAAGACCGAAGGCTACGACTTCGGCGCCCACTACCGCCTGCCGCAGCTGCCGTACGGCCAGTTCGCCGTGTCGCTGGAAACCACCTACCTGACCAAGTACGACCTGCAGACCGGTCCGGGCAACCCGACCCAGACGCTGGCCGGCTGGGATTCCGGCATGCAGGGCCTGTTCCGCCTGCGCGCCAACCTGGGCGTGGACTGGAGCCTCGGCAACTACAGCGCCGGCTGGACCCTGCGCTACTTCAGCGGCTTGCGCGACACCTGCTGGGATGCAACCACCGAGTGCAACGCACCGCACTACACCAATCCGTGGATCGGCGGTTTCGGCGCCAGCAACAAGGGCGCCGTGGCGTTCAACGACATCCGCTTCGGCTACAAGCTGCCGTGGAATGCCTCGGTCAGCGTCGGCGTGAACAACCTCTTCAACAAGAAGGGGCCGTTCTACTACAACGTCGTCGGCGCCGGCACCGGCAGCGCCGCCTACCTGCCGGCGTTCGACATCGACCGCTACTACTTCCTGTCGTACAACCAGAAGTTCTGAGTGGCAGCAAAAATCGTACGTACACGGAGCGGGCCCGCAAGGGCCCGCTCCACTTTTAATTACCGCCACTTTCTTCGGCGACCTTTTTCGCCCCGAATCAAGTGCACCGATGCGCGGGACGGTGGCGTTTGCCACCTGAGTGGTTGCCGATACACCTGCGTCATGTCTGCAGACGCAGGAGGCTTTCCTAAAACGCGCGCGCGCCCAGCACCACCACCCAGCTCCCTCCCGTCAGCACCATCAGCACGAAGGTGGCGGCGGAGCCGAGATCCTTCGCGCGGCCGGCGAGTTCGTTGAAGTCGGGGCTGACAAGATCGACCACGGCCTCGATCGCGGAGTTGAGCAGTTCGGCGGCAAGCACGAGAAAAACTGGGGCGACGAGCGCCAGTTTTTCCAGCGCACCATCGCCCAGCCACAGGCCCAGCGGTACCAGCACAGCGGCAAGCAGCACTTCGAGGCGGAACGAGGCCTCATGGCGCCAGCCGGCGCACAAACCCCGCAGCGACCAGCGCAGCGCGTTCCAGAGTTGTTGCGGATTGCCGCGAAAGCCGCTGTTCGGCATGGCAGATGGTTCCCGTAATGACGCACGATCGAAGCCGCCATGATGCCATTGGCCCGGCAAGTCCTGGGCGTTCCATGGGTCCACCACCTGCAGGTCGGGTTCATCCCGCTCCCCACACGGAGCACATCGGGCTGAAGTCTGACCTGCAGGAACGCCGCTCCAGCCCGATCTCGCACGACCGTGCCGTTACGAATCCCTGATCCCCAATCCCACCCTCGCATATTGCGCCGCAGCGGAGCCACGCGGACCGATCGGTTACCCTTCACCGGTTGTGGTTTTGTTCAGCCCCTCGACCCGGCGGCCGCGCTTGCGCGGCCGCGGCATTCCCAAGGCACGGAAACGACGCATGGCAACCCTGAATCACCCGGTTTCACAGACGCGCTCTTTCAGCACGGTGTTCCTGATCGAGATGTGGGAGCGCTTCGGCTACTACGGCATGCAGGCGCTCATCATTTACTACATGGTGCAGCGGCTCGGGTTTCAGGACACACCAGCCAACCTCACCTGGAGCGCCGCGGCAGCGCTGATCTACGTCTCCCCCGCGATTGGCGGCTGGGTAGGCGACAAGTTTTTCGGCACCCGGCACACCATGCTGCTGGGCACGTTCGTGCTGGCGCTGGGCTACGCGCTGATGGTGGTGCCGGCGCACAGTTCCAATTTCCTGTTCGTGGCGCTGGGCGTGATCGTGGTCGGCAACGGGCTGTTCAAGGCCAACGCCGGCAACCTGGTGCGCAAGATCTACGAGGGTGACGACAGCAAGATCGACAGCGCCTTCACCTACTACTACATGGCGGTGAACATCGGCTCCACGTTGTCGATGCTGGCCACGCCGGTCATCAAGAATTACTTCAACACACCGTTCGATGGCCAGCTCACCTGGCTGCTGGGCGACAACGCCGCCAAGCTGTTCGGTGACGGACTCGGCTGGCACATCGCGTTTGCCGTGTGCAGCGTGGGTCTGCTGGTGGGCCTGGGCAACTACGCGGTGATGCGGCACACGCTGAACCACATCGGCACCGAGGAAGACGCGAAGCCGATGCAGCTGTGGAAGCTCCTCGCCGTTCTGGCTGGCGGCATGGTGGTGGTGTTTCTGTCCACCATCATCCTGCGCTACGGCACCGTGGCAAAAGCGTTCGTGTACGTCGCCGGCGCCTGCGTGCTGGGCATCTTTGCCTACCTCATCAGCAAATCCGACGTGCGCGAGAAGCCTGGGCTGGCGATTGCGTTGATCCTGGTGATCGAGACGGTGTTCTTCTTCATCTTCTACCAGCAGATGTCCACCTCGCTGAACCTGTTCGCGCTGCGCAGCGTCGACCCGGCGTTCAACGTGTTCGGCATCCACCTGTGGGATTGGGATCCGGCGCAGTTCCAGGCGTTCAATCCGATCTGGATTTTCATCCTGAGCCCGATCCTCGCCATCACCTACACCCGGCTGGCGCGGCGCAAGCGCGATTTCTCGATCGCGGCGAAGTTCGCGTTCGGCTTTCTCGCCGTGGCACTGGGCTTTTTCATCTACGGCGCGGCCGGCCACTTCGCCGTGGCGCCGGGCAAGACCAGCTCGTGGGTGATGGTGTGGGGCTACGGCTTTGCCTCGCTCGGCGAGCTCCTGACCAGCGGCCTTGGCCTCGCCTTCGTGGCGCGCTATGTGCCGGCACGGATGGGCGGCTTCATGATGGGTGCGTACTACGTCGCGTCCGGCGTGGCGCAGTACCTGGGCGGCATCGTCGCCTCGTTCGCCAGCGTGCCGGCGACCATTACCGACCCGGTGCAGATGATGCCGATCTACACCAGTCTGTTTAACTGGCTCGGCGCCGCGGGCGTGGGGTGCACCGTGATTGCGCTGGCGGCCTTGCCCCTGATTCGCAAGCTGGACGCGGCGCACGCCAACGGCCAGGTCAAACTGCCGGTCGGCGCCGAAGGCCTGCCCGCCGTTGCCAGCGAGCAATAAGCCACATGCCGGGCACCGCACGCACAAACGCTGCTGCCCTGCCCCGGCGCTCGCCGGCGCGACGCACGCTGCAAAACCGCATCGGCCCGTTTGCGCTGGCGCGCGCACTGGCGTGGCTCCGCTTGTGCGCCATCGCCGGGCAGACCGGTGCGGTGCTGGTCAGTGCGTTCTGGCTGCACCTACGCCTGCCGCTGCCGCAACTGCTGGCCAGCATTGGCGTGCTGGCCGCGTTCGCGGTGTTCGCGGCATGGCGGCTCACGCGTGCCTGGCCGGTAAGCGAGGCGGAAACCATCGCGCACGTGGGCGTGGATACGCTGGTGCTTGGCGTACTGCTGTACTTCACCGGCGGCGCGAACAACCCGTTCGTCACCTTGCTGCTGGTGCCGATCGCACTGTCGGCGGCAACCCTGTCGATCCGCGCCATCCTGGCGGTGGCCGCGATCGCCGGCACCGCCTACCTGGTGCTGATGCGCTGGCACGTACCGCTGCCGGTGCTCGACGGCGAGTACGACGACGGCTACTCGCTGCACGTGATCGGCATGGGCGTGAACTTTGTCATCACCGCGCTGTTGCTGGGCTTTTTCATCAACCGCCTCGCGCGCGCGCTGCGCAGGCAGCAACTGGCGACCCAGCGTGTGCACGAGCGCGCGCTGCGCGACGAAGGCATCCTCGCCATTGCCACCCAGGCCGCCGGCGCCGCACACGAGCTCAACACGCCACTGTCCACCATGCGCACGCTGCTGCCCGAACTGCGCCGCGAGCATGCCGACGACGAGGTACTGGCCGAGGACCTGGCTTTGCTTGAAGGCCAGGTGGACCGTTGCCGCGACATCCTGCGCGAAATGGTGGCGTTCGGTCAGGCGCAACTGTCGCAGGAACCGGAACGGATCGACGTGGCGCACTTCCTGCACAGCTGCACCGAGCGCTTCCAATTGCTGCGCCCGGAGGCCGAGCTCGATGTGCAGGTGGACGACACCACCGGCCACCTGACGCTGCATGTGCCACCGGGCCTGCGCCACTCGTTGCTCAACCTCTTGAACAACGCCGCCGACGCCTCCGCCCTGCGCGACTCGCACGAAGTGTTGCTGCAGGCGGATTGCGACGGCGACTGGCTGCAATTTTTCGTGATCGACCGCGGCCCCGGTTTCAATGCCACCGACAACGACACGCAGCTGGGCGCATCCGGCAAGCAGACCGGGTTGGGCATCGGCCTCACGCTGGCCGTGGCCACCGCCGAGCGGTTGAATGGCGAGCTGGTCACGCGCAACACCGATGCTGGCGCGCTGGTCTGCCTGCGCCTGCCGCTGGACGTGGTTTCGCCGCACTGAGCCGGGCGACCGCCGCTTTCGCGCGACGTGCCGCCGCCAGCGGCAGTCGGCAACGGCGGCATCAGACGAATGGCTTCTCACCAGCCTGAAACCGCCAGATACGCGCGGCCTTCGCGCGCATGCGGCAAAATGCGGTGTCCATCTGCCGGAACGCTTCCCCATGACCGAACCGCTGTCCACCGCCACGCCGCGTACCCTGTTGCTGGTCGACGACGACGCCACTTTCGTCCGCGTGCTTGCGCGTGCACTCGGCTCGCGCGGCTTTGAGGTGATCGCCGCCACCAACCTCGGCGACGCACGCATGCTCGCACGCCGCCACCACCCGCCGTACTGCGTGCTCGATCTGAAACTCGGCGAGGAAAACGGTCTGCGTCTGATCCCCGAATTGCACACGCTGGTGCCGGGCATGCGCATCCTGCTGCTCACCGGCTACGCCTCGATCGCCACCGCGGTGGAGGCGATCAAGCGCGGTGCCCACGATTACCTCGCCAAGCCGGTCGACGCGGATGCCGTGGTGCGCGTGCTGCTGGACGGCGACAACGGCGAAGAGGACGAGGACGTGCCGGATGCTCCGGAAGCGCCGCTGGCCCTGCGCCGCCTCGAATGGGAACACATCCAGCGCGTGCTGACCGAGTGCAACGGCAACATCTCCGAAACCGCACGTCGGCTCGGCATGCACCGCCGCACGCTGCAGCGCAAACTCGGCAAGCACCCGGTGCGCGAGCGGCCCGACAGCGAAAGTTGATCCACGCTGGCGCGCACACGTCGGCGCGCGCCGCGACATCACGCCACCTGTTCCTTCACGGCCGCGCTGCTAGCCTTCTCGCGTTCACTCTCGGAGTTGGCGTGCGTACACGTTCTGTCATCGCAACCCTGTCCGCTGCTGGCGCGGCCGCGGTGGCGATGCCGCACCCCCATCCATCGCAACCGAGCCCATGCTTCGCCGTCCGCTGAAACGCCTCGTCGCTTGTCGCCGGCATGCGCAGCGCCGTCTGCTGACGGGGCTCGCGTTTGCGGCCATGCTGCTGCTGATGGTGATGCCGACCACCGGCCGCTTGCTCGGTGTGCTGGGTGCCGGCAACTATGGCATGCCACACGCCATGACGGTGTCCGGCCATGCGGCGATGACCGCGGCAATGGCGATGCCGGACCAGCCGGCGGCCGTCGCCCTTGCCGACCACGTCGGGCATCCGTTGCCTCCAGGAGGCAACGGCCCGCATCCGGACAACGGCACCTGCCCGTATTGCCCGCTGCTCGCCAGCATGCTGGCTCTGGCGCTGTATGTGGCGCTGCTGGCGATCGCACCAGCCCATCGCCCGACATGCGCCACGCGCCACTTCGACTTTGCCGCGGGGCTGCACCGCGGCCTTGGCGCCCGCGGGCCACCCGCCCTGCTCTGAATGTACGGATACCCCTGCGCGCGTCGCTCGTGGCGCACGCAAATCTCTTTCGGAGTTTTCCATGTCGAAGTCTTTTCGCGCGGCGCCGCGTGTGTCGTTGCTTGCCATGGCCGTCGCCATGGCGCTTGCCGGGCTGCCCAGCGGCGCCCTCGCCGCCACCACGCCTGCGAACAGCCCCGAGCCACAAGGCGCGGGCGACCACGCCAACGCGCACTCGGCGGTGACACTGGGCCCGGTCTACGTGATCGGCACCGATGGTGGCGACGCCAACGCCCACACGCGCAAGGTGCCCGGTGGCGTGTACGCCACCAGTGGCGCCAGCCTCAAGGGACGCGCCATCAACAACCTTGCCGATGCGCTGCGCTACGTGCCTGGCGTGATGGCCAACAGCAATGCCGGCGGCGACGACCTCACACTGTCCATCCGCGGTTCCAACCTCAACTCGATTGCGTACGACAACGCCGGCGTCGCGCTGTTGCAGGACGGTCTGCCGGTCTCCGCGGCCGACGGCAACAACCACAACCGCATGCTCGACCCGCGGATGGCAAGCAACCTCATCGTCGCCAATGGCGCCAACGCCCTCACCTACGGCGCCAGCACGCTGGGCGGCGCGATCGACGTCATTTCGCGCACCGCGCTCAACAGCGACCCGCGCACGCTGTCGGTCACCGGCGGCAGTCACGGCAACGGCGAGGCCACACTGAGCACCGGCGGCGTCACCGGCAACTACGACGGCATGCTCACGCTGGATGCCAAGCACCACGACGGCTATCGCCGGCACAGCCACCAGAACCGCGACAGCCTGTACGCCAACGGCGGCTGGCAAGCCACGGAAAACCTCGAACTGCGCGCCTACGCCACGTACATCAACAATCGCCAGCAATTGCCGGGAGCGCTCACGCGCGACGAGTTCCACGCTGATCCGTGGCAGGCCGACCCGGCCTATGCGCTGGGCAATCACCAGTTGAACGTGACCACCGCGCGCCTCGCGCTCAAGGGCATCTGGAACCTTACCGACGACAGCTCGCTCGAGTTCGGCGTGTCGAACGAAGCGCAGCGGTTGTACCACCCGATCGTCGATGTCTACGTGCCCGGTGGCCCGGCGCCGGATGCGCCGCTGCTGGACGTCTTCAGTCTGCTCATCAACACCACCCAACGCACCACCGGCGGCATGCTGCGCTACCACCTGCATGCCGGCGACCACGACATCGTGGCCGGCGTGAACCTGGCGCAAACCACCAACCGCGGCGGCAACTACGCGAACGAGGTCGGCACCCGCGGCAAGCTGCAGGCGCTGGTGAACAAGCGCACCACCCAGGCCAACCTGTTCGCCATGGATCGCTGGCAGGTTGCGCCGGGCTGGACCCTGGTGTACGGCGCGCAAGGCACCACCACGCGCCTGATCGATCGCCAAGTCGACGGCTTCGACCATGGCAACCGCACGCCGCGCAACCAGACCAACCGGTTCAGCGCCGTCAATCCGCGCGTGGGCGTGATCCACCAGTTCACCGCCGCCAGCCAGATCTACGCCAGCGCCGGCACCCTGTACCAATCACCCAACACGTTCGACCTCGACAACGCGCGCATGGATCTCGGCCCTACCACCAGCCTCAAAGCCACGCGCGGCGAGAGCTACGAGCTGGGCATGCGCGCCGCCAGCGACGGGCACGGTGTCGGCCCACGCTGGCACTGGAGTGTTTCCGGCTACCTCGAACGCCTGCGCAATGAAGTGTTCTCGATCGACAACCCGAACGCGCCCGGCACCAGCCTCACCACGAACCTGCCGCGCACCGTGCACGCCGGCATCGAGGCACAGGCCAGCGCCAGCCTGCCGCTCGCGAACGGCACCCGGCTGGAGCCCTTGGTCAGCGCCAGCTGGAACGATTTCTCGTTCCGCCACGACCCGCACTACGGCAACCATCGCCTGCCCTCGGCACCGCGCTACGCGTTGCATGCCGAACTCATGTGGCGCACTGCCGGCGGGTATTTCCTCGGCCCCACGCTCGACGCCATCGGCACCCGCTACGCGGATTTCGCCAACAGCTACCGCGTTGGCGGCCACACGCTGCTCGGCCTGCGCGGTGGCTGGCGCCAAGGTCGCTGGGAGCTATACGCCCAGGCCGACAACCTCGCCAACCGCCGCTACGCCGCCAGCATTGGTGTATTCGATCGGGTCACCGCCACTGACGGCGTCTTGAACCCCGGTGCGCCACGCTCGCTGTATGTCGGCGCGACCTACCACTACTGACCGCGCCCAGAGGAATCCGTCATGTCTTCATTCTTTTATCGCTGGCGCCGATCGTGGTTCTGGTTTGGCCTTGGTCTCCTGCCGTTTGCCGTCAACGCCGGTGCCATGAAAATGGACATGGGCAGCGACCCCGCGCTCGGCGCCAGTGCCGCATTCGATGCGCAGGGCGCGCTATGGCTGGCCAGCGCCCACGGTGAGCATGTGATGCTGCGGCGCTCCACCGATCTTGGAAAAACGTTTGGCACGCCGATGACCGTGAACCCGGCGCCGGAGGCGGTCTACGCCACCGGCGAAAACCGGCCGAAGATCGCTTTCGGCCCGGCCGGCGCGGTTTACGTGCAGTGGACGGAAAAGCCCGCCGCCGGCTGGGTCGGCGACGTGCGCTTCGCGCGTTCCGGCGACGGCGGCAAGACCTTCTCGGCGCCGATCACGGTCAACCACGGCACCGCGCCGGCCACGCGCGGTTTCGACTCGCTTGCGGTGGCCGGCAACGGCGACATCGTTTCGGCATGGATCGACGGCCGCGACAGCGCCGCGGCAAAAGCCGCCGGCAAGCCGTACGCGGGGTTCGCGTTCTACTACACGCGATCGAGCGATGGCGGCCGCAGCTTTGCCCCCGAGCGCAAGCTGATGGACCACAGTTGCGAATGTTGCCGCACGACGCTGGCGCGGGCGCCGGATGGCACCATCGCCGCGTTCTTCCGCGGCATCTACGGCGACAACATCCGCGACCACGCCTTTGCCCTGCTGCCTGCCGGCACCGCACCGGCACACGCCGAACGCGCCACCTTCAGCCAGTGGCAGGTGGCCGCCTGCCCCGACCACGGACCGGGTCTGGCGATCGACGCGCACGGGGTGCGCCACGCAGTGTGGTACGAAGCGAAAGACGGACCGACGATCTGGTACGGCCAGCTCGATCCCGGCCATGCGCCGCGGCACATGCTGAAAATCGGCGGGCCGGGCGCTAGCCACGCCGATGTTGCCGCGCATGGCAACACCGTGTGGCTCGTGTGGAACCAGGTGAACGCTGAAGGCTACGCGCTGATGCTGCGCCGCTCGGACGACGGCGGATTGCACTTTGCGGCGCCACGCACGATCGCCACCTCGACCCACGCCGTCGGTTCGCCGCAAATCCTGCTGCGCGGCGCCCACGCCTACGCAGCGTGGAATACCACGGATGGTTTCAAGCTGATCGACACGGGGGCACGCTGATGCGCCGCTGGATGCTGCTCGCCCTGTTCACCCTCGCCATGCCCGCGCTGGCCCAGGCGCCCGCGTTGCAGCCGCTCGCGGCCAGCGACATCCCGGCCCTGCTCAAGCCGCCCGCGCAGGGCACGCGCATCATTGCCATCTGGGCGCTCGATTGCGCCTACTGCGAAGCCAACATGCAGGCGCTGGCGAAGGCGGTGCAGGCGCAACCGGACTACTACCAGCTCGTCACCGTGGCCACCGACCGCTACGCGCTGCATGCGCAGATCGCCGCGCGACTGAAGCTGATGCATATGGACGGCTATCCGGCGCGCGCCTATGTCGAGGCGGCGCCCGAGCACCTCAATTTCCTGCTCGATCCGCAATGGGGCGGCGAGACGCCACGCACCGAGGTCATCCACGCCGATGGCCGGCGCGCCGGCGCCAGCGGCGAGCTGACACCCGCACGTCTGCAAAAACTGCTGCGCTGACTCAGTGCACGCTGGCGGCCGGCGCGGGCGGCTCGGCGGTGCTGTCGTCCTCGTCGCCGTAGATCGCCACGTGCGGCACGCCGCTGGCGTCGATCCAGCCGCGGTACATGCCATCGGTGTTGAACGGGATGGCGATGTTGCCATGTGCGTCGAGCGCGATCGCGCCGCCATTGCCGCCGAGCGCGGGAATCTCCTGGTTCACCACCACCGCGGCCGCACGCTGGATCGGGATGCGCATCTGGCTCACGCGCATGCAGATCGCGTGCGCCGCCACGGTGCGGATGTAGAACTCGCCCCAGCCGGTGGCGGACACCGCGCAATCGCTGTTGGCGTAGGTGCCGGCGCCGATGATCGGCGAATCGCCGATGCGGCCCCAGCGCTTGTCGGTCATGCCGCCGGTGGAGGTGCCGGCGGCAAGATGACCGTGGACGTCCAGCGCCACCGCGCCGACGGTGCCGAAATGCTTCGCGGTTCCCTCGTCGGCGTGCAGTTTGCCGCTGGCGTCTTCCTTGCGCGCCTTCTGCAATTGCTGCCAGCGCGCATCGGTACGGAAATACGCCGCATCCACCAATGGCATGCCAATGCTGCGCGCAAAATCCTCGGCGCCGCTGCCGGCGAGCATGACGTACGGTGTCTTGTCCATCACCGCGCGCGCCAGGAGGATGGGATTCTTGATGTGCTGCACGCCGGCCACCGCCCCGGCGCGACGACGTTCGCCATCCATGATCGCCGCGTCGAGCTCGTTTTTGCCGTCGTGGGTGAATACCGCCCCCTTGCCGGCGTTGAAGTTCGGATCGTCCTCGAGCACGACGATCGCGGCGCTCACCGCGCCCACCGCGGATTTGCCGGCCTTGAGCCGCGCGTAGCCCGCTTCGAGCGCCTGCGTCAACGCGGCGCGGATCGCCTTTTCCTTGGTCGGCGTCAAATCGCGCTTGATCACCCCGGCACCACCGTGGATCACCAGCACCGGTGGCACGGCGGCTTCACTCACGGCAACGATTCCCGACAGCACGACGGCAAGCAACACGCGGTGCAAGTTCACGCAGCTTCTCCAGGACACGGGCGCAGTATATCCGCGGCCGGTGACGGGTATCACCACCAGCCATGCCCCTTAAGTACGACGCGGCGCCGATGCGATACGTCGTATCCTTGCAAGCCTATTCCCTTGCACACGAAGGCATGGCAATGAACAAGGTTTATCCCTCCGCCGCGAAAGCGCTCGAAGGCCTGCTGTTCGACAACATGACGATTGCCGCCGGCGGTTTCGGCCTGTGCGGCATTCCGGAAAACCTGATCGGCGCGCTGCTCGATGCCGGCACCAAAAATCTCACCATCGTCGGCAACAACGCCGGCGTCGACGACTTCGGCATGGGCCCGCTGCTCAAGACCCATCAGGTGAAGCGCGTGTATGCCTCCTACGTGGGCGAGAACAAGGAGTTCGAGCGCCAGACGCTGGCCGGCGAGATCGAGCTGCACCTGACCCCGCAGGGCACGCTGGCCGAGAAGCTGCGCGCCGGCGGCGCCGGCATCCCCGGCTTCTACACCCGCACCTCGTTCGGCACCAAGCTGGCCGAAGGCAAGGAAACCAAGGTGTTCGACGGCAAGGAGTACGTGCTGGAGGAAGCCATCCGCACCGACCTTTCCATCGTCAAGGCGTGGAAGGGCGACGCCATGGGCAACCTCGTGTTTCGCGAGACCGCACGCAACTTCAACCCGATGATCGCCACCTGCGGCAAGACCTGCGTGGCCGAAGTGGAGCATCTGGTGCCGGTCGGCGAGCTCGACCCGAACAACATCCACGTGCCGGGGATCTACGTCGACCGCATCGTGCAGGGCGCCAAGTACGAGAAGCGGATCGAGATCAAGACCCTGGCCGGGCAATCCACCGGCAAGGCCAACCCCACCCGCATCGCGATGGCGCAGCGCGCGGCCAGGGAGTTGCGCGACGGGTTCTACGTGAACCTCGGCATCGGCATCCCGACGCTGGTGGCCAACTACATCCCGGCCGGCATCGACGTGGTGCTGCAGTCCGAAAACGGCCTCTTGGGCATCGGCCCGTTCCCGACCGAGGAGCAGGTCGACCCCGACCTGATCAACGCCGGCAAGCAGACCGTCACCACCATCCCCGGCTCGGCGTTCTTCTCCAGCGTGGACTCGTTCGCCATGATCCGCGGCGGCCACATCGACCTGTCGATCCTGGGCGGCATGGAGGTCTCGCGCAACGGCGACCTCGCCAACTGGATGGTGCCGGGCAAGATGGTGAAGGGCCCGGGCGGCGCAATGGACCTGGTTTCCGGCGTGCGTCGCGTGGTGGTGCTGATGGAACACTGCGCGAAGGACGGCTCGCCGAAGATCAAGGAACAGTGCGATTTGCCGATCACCGGCAAGCAAGTCGTCGACCTCATCATCACCGACCTTGCCGTGTTCGAAGTGGACAAGGCCAAGGGCGGCCTGACCTTGATCGAGCTGAGCCCCGGCACGACGCTCGACGACGTGAAGGCGAAAACCGGCTGTGCGTTCGCGGTGAAGCTCTAGGACTGGGAATCGGGAATAGGAAATCAGAAAGGCGCACCGCAATGAGGGTTCACCTCAAGGCGCCCTGCCCATTCCCTATTCTCGATTGCCCATTCCCAGCTCCACAGGCCGCGCGACCTTACGCCGCCGCCGGCAGCGAGTCGGGAAACTGCACGCGCGTCACCGCGGCGCTGCCTGCCGCGGGCAATTCGAGCGGCCACGCATAACGCGCGCTGATGCGTTGTGCGATGGCCAGCTCAAAACTCGCGGGTGCGTTGGCCGCAACCGGTGGCGCGACGGCTTGCGGATCGTGGCTGACGGTCAATGCGGACGGCAGTACGGTGACCACCACGTGGCCGGATACCGCCTGCCGGCAGGCGTCGCGGATGAGCTGCCGGCACAGCACCGCAAACGCACGCACCGAACCCTGCAGCGCAAACCGCGCCGGCTCATCCAGCCGCAAGTGGATGGCGGCGTCGGTGAACAGCTCGCTGGCAGTATCCAACTCACGGCGCAGCACGTCGTTCACCACGAAGCGCTCGCCCGCACAACCGGGGTCGGATTCGCGCGCAAGGATCAACAGCACGTCGACCATGGCTTCCAGCTCGCGCGCGGCGCGATGGATGCGGCGCACCGAACGCTTGGCGGAATCGCTGATGCCGTCCTCACTGCCGAGCATGTCGACCGAGGTGCGGATGACGGTGAGCGGCGTGCGCAATTCGTGGCTGGCATCACGGGTGAAGTTGCGCTCGCGCGTGCCGTAATCGGCAATGCGTGCGGCAAAACCATGCAATGCCTCGGTGAGCGCGGCAAGGTCGGCATCGGTGCGCCGCGACAAACGCTCGGGACACAGTATTGACGGGTCGGACTGGCCATCGTGCCAGCCACGCATCAGCCCGGCCAGCGTGCGCACCGGCAGCCACGCGCGGTGCGCCACCCGCCACGCCACCACCGTCGCCAGCACCAGCACGCCAAGCACGAGCGGCAGCGGCAGCCAGCCGCGCGCCAACGCGACGCACAGCGCCACGGTCAGCGCCAGCTGCAGCGCGAACACCCAGGCAATGCGGTGGCAAAACACGCCGTCGTGACACGCGGCCGCACGTCGTTCCACCCTTGCTTTCATCACCATCTGCTGCATTTCATGCCGTCTGGACGGCCGTCGCCACTTCCGCATCGAGATCCGCGAGACGATATCCGGCCGAATGGATGGTATGTAGCAGCGGCCGCGGGAAGGGTTTGTCAATGATGCGGCGGAGGTTGTAGAGGTGCGAACGCAGCGTGTCCGAATCCGGCAGCATGTCGCCCCAGATTTCGCGCTCGATATCGCGCCGGCTGACCACGCGCGGCGACTCGCGCATCAGGATCGCGAGCAGCTTGAGCCCGATCGGCGACACCGTCAGCTCCTGCCCGGCACGGGTCAGGCGCAAGGTGGCGGTATCCAGCGTCATGTCGCCCACGGTCAACACCTCGGCCGACACCTGGCGGCGGTCGCGACGGATCAGCGCGCGCAGGCGCGCTTCGAGCTCACGCACCTCGAACGGCTTGACGAGGTAGTCGTCGGCGCCGGCCTCGAGACCGATGAGCTTGTCTTCCAGCGTGTCGCGCGCGGTGAGCATCAGCACCGGGGTCGACTTTTTCGCGTCGTGGCGCAGCTTGCGGCACACCTCCAGGCCGTCCAGCCCCGGCAGCATCAGGTCGAGCACGATCACGTCATAACTGCTGGCCACGGCCAGGTGCAGGCCGCTCGGGCCATCGGCCGCGTAATCCACCGAGTAGCCGCGGGTTTCAAGAAACTCGCCGACGGCTTCGGCGATCTGCCGGTTGTCTTCGACCAGCAGGATCAAACCGGCTTGCTCTTCGCGTCCGCTCATGTGCCTTCTCCGCGTTGGCTTCACAAATGTGAAGAAAGTCAAACGGAGGCCAGGTGAGCCGCGCGTGAAGACGCGTCAGCGCAACAGCGGCTGCAGCAGCGGCCACACGTTGTCCAGCACCTTCGGCTCGCCTGCCGCCGTGGGGTGCAGGCCGTCGGGCTGCATCAGGGCCGGATCGAGCGCCACGCCTTCAAGCAAGAAAGGCAGCAGTGCCGCGTGTTTTTCCCGCGCCAGGTCGGCATAGACCGCGCGCAGGCCATCGCGATACTGCGGGCCGTAGTTGAGTGGCAGCTCGATGCCGAGCAGCAACACCTTGGCGTGAGTGGCCTGCGCCGCACTGACCATCGCGGTGAGGTTGTCGCGCAGCTGGTCGAGCGGCAGGCCGCGCAGGCCGTCGTTCGCCCCCAGCTCGATCACCACCACCTGCGGGCGATAGGTAGCAAGCAGCGCCGGCAGGCGATTGCGTCCGGACAGCGAGGTCTCGCCGCTGATGCTGGCATTGACCACCGTCCATCCCGGCCCCATCTTCGCCAATCGGGCCTGAAGCAAATGCACCCAGCCCTGGTCGACGGCAATGTTGTGCGCAGCCGACAGCGAATCGCCCAGCACCAGCACCGTCCGCGCGCCCGCGGCCTGCACGCCAAAGGCCCCGCCCGCCAGCCACAGCAACACGATCAGGAACCGACGCATGCGCGACACGCCTCCAGCCATTCTCGAAGCCCGTGATGTTAGCAAGTCGGTGATCGGCCCCGAGGGCCCCCTGGCGATACTCGAAGATGTGAGCCTGTGCGTTGCGGCCGGGGAAAGCTTCGCCATCGTTGGCGCATCGGGCTCGGGCAAGACCACGCTGCTTGGCCTGCTCGCGGGGCTCGATACGCCCAGCAGCGGCCACGTGCGGCTTGCCGGCCACGCGCTGGAAACGCTGGATGAAGAAGCGCGTGCCGACCTGCGGCGCGAGCTGGTCGGTTTCGTGTTCCAGTCGTTCCATCTGCTGCCCGCACTTTCGGCCGAAGAAAACGTGATGCTGCCACTGGAACTTGCGGGCGATGCGCAGGCGCGGCGCAAGGCCCGCGATGCGCTTGCCGCCGTCGGGCTCGATGCACGTCGGCGACATTACCCAGCGCAGCTTTCCGGCGGCGAACAGCAGCGCGTGGCCATTGCACGTGCGTTCGTGCACGCGCCACGCGTGTTGTTTGCCGACGAACCCACCGGCAACCTGGATCAGCGCACCGGCCACCACATCGCCGACCTCCTGTTTGCGCTCAATCGCGACCACCACACCACGCTGGTGATGGTCACCCACGACAGCCAGCTCGCCGCGCGCTGCGCACGGCACATCGAGCTGCACGAAGGCCGCGTGGTGGAAACCGCGGCGACGGTCGGCGCATGAGCGTGCGCTCACCGGTGACGCAGCCCAGCCGGATTCGAAACCGGAACAACCGCCTCCGCGTCACCCATCGCCCGCTTGCAGACCGGGATTCATCCCAATGGGTCGCTGGCGGAACGATCGCGGGCTTCCACCTGGCTCTGGCGCGATGCGTAGTATCAGAGCGGTTTCGAACGCCCTGCGGGCGTCTGAGCTACTTTTCTCTGAATGGCCAGAGAAAAGTAGCCAAAAGAGAAGCCACCCCGATGGCGCGCCCTCCGGGCATCCTGCCCTCCGGGTGCGCGGGTGGGCTGCGGGGTTTTCCGACGGCACATCCCTGTGCCGGCGGAAAACTGGCCCGCCTCCGTGCGGGCCATCCTGCGGACTACCCGCCGCCCACCCGCCGCGCCATAGGGGCCCCACAAGGGCAGGCGTGCGTCCGCGCGCCCAAAGCAGAACAGCCGCGCACCACCAGTTGCGGGAGGGGCGATGCTTTGGCTTCTTCTGGCGCGCACGACGCGCGCCGCTCTTCCTGGGGCCCCTCGGCGGCGGTGAGGCGGGGTCGGAAAAGCCCGCAGGGGCGAGGCCAGGGATGGCCTCGCCTTTTCGTGCGGGCAGGAGCCCGCTCGAAAAGCCCGGCCCCGCCTCACGCACTTTTTGCCCACGGATGGGCAAAAAGCGCCGCCGCGGGGTGCCGTTTTCTCTTGGCTACTTCTCTTTTGGGCAAGCAAAAGAGAAGTAGCTCGCGCGCCCGCAGGGCGCACGAAACCGCCCTGATGCCGCACCCGCCGCACCAGCGGCGACAGCTCCACCCGCTTGCCCGCTTGCAAGCAGAAGCGTGCAATCCGGCACGGGAACGGATCGCCTGCGCCGCCGGAGCACACCCATGAACCTCATGCGCTTGTCCCTGCGCAACCTGCGCCGCGAATGGCGGCTCCCGGAACTGCGCACGCTGGCCGGGTCGCTGCTGTTGGCCGTACTGGCGCTGGGCATCGTCGCCACGCTGGCGGCACGGGTGGAGAACGGCATCCTGGCCAGCGCGGCGGAGCTGATCGGCGGCGACATCGGCATCTCGGCCCCGCAGGCGCTGCCGGCGACGTTCGCCGAACAGGCACAGCGTGACCAGCTTGCCACCAGCCGCGCCGCCGGTTTCCCCAGTGTGGCGTTTGCCGGTGAGCGCAGTCAGCTCCTCGATGTGCAGGCGGTCGACGCGGCGTGGCCATTGCGCGGCAAGCTCGCACTGGCGGATGCGCACGGCGCCACGCGCATCGGCCATGGTCCGGCGCCCGGCAGCGTGTATCTCGACCATCGTGCACTGGTGGCACTGGGGCTTGGGGTGGGTGATGACGTGCAGCTTGGCGGCCGCACCCTGCGCATCGCTGCGCGGATCGTGCAGCAGCCCGACGGCGGTACCCTTGTCGCCCTCGCGCCGCGCGCACTGATGAACCTTGCCGATGCGCAGGACGCCGGCCTGCTCGGCGTCGGCAGCCGCGCCACGCATCGCCTGTTGCTGGCGGGCGCGCCGGACGAGGTACGCGCATGGCGCACCTGGGCACAGCGGCAGACCTTGCCGCAGGGCGCCGAGCTGATCACGCCCGAGCGCACGCGGGAGCGCATGCGCAGCGCGTTCGAACGCGCCGGTACATTCCTGCACCTGACCGCCTTGCTCGCCGCGTTGCTGGCCGGCGTGGCGATCGCCCTCTCGGCGCAGCGCTACGCGCGGCGCAAGACGCCGGAGGTCGCGCTGCTGCGCGCGCTGGGCACCTCGCGCCGGCGCACGCTGGGGCTGCTGCTGGGCACACTCGCGATACTCGCGCTGCCAGTCACGGCACTGGCCGTGCTGGTCACGCTGGCGGTCGGGCAGCTCGCATGGCGGTTTGCCGGCAGTTTGTTCGGTGCGCTGCCCACTGTGCTGCCGGTGTGGCCGGCGCTCGGCGCCGCAGCCATGGCGCTGGCGGTGCTCGCCGGCTTTGCGCTGCCGCCACTGCTGCGGCTGGCCGAAGTGCCGCCGGTGGCGGTGTTCCGCGCCAGCGCGGTGCGCCGCGTGCGCCGCTTCGATGCGTTGTATCTGCTGCCGGCCGCGGTCGCGGTCGGCCTCATCTGGAGCCAGAGTGATTCACTCAAGCTGGCGCTGATCCTCAGCATCAGCCTGCTCGGCGTCGCCGTGGCGGCAGCCGCGTTGGCAATCGCGCTGCTGTGGCTGACGCGGCGTGTGGCACCCGGCGCGCACCCCGCGCTGCGGCTGGGCCTGGCGGCGCTCGCACGCCGCCGCGCCCTGAGCGTGATCCAGGCCACCGCGCTCAGCCTGGGCCTCACCGCGTTGCTGGTGCTGGCCGTGGTGGCCCCGGCGTTGCTCGACGGCTGGCGCCGCGAGCTGCCGCCCGATACCCCAAACTGGTTTGCGCTGAACCTGCAGGACACCCAGCGCGACGCGTTCACCCAGGCCGTGGCACACCTCGGTGGCGGGCACCTCAACATGATGCCGTTGGCCGTCGGCAAGTTGGTCGCGATCAACGGCGTGGCGGTTGACCAGCTGCAGCTTGCCGACCCACGTGCCCACGAGTGGGCGGATCGCCAGCTGCGGCTGTCGTGGGCGGCCGCGCTGCCGCCGGCCAACCGCGTGCTGGCGGGCCACTGGTTCGATATCAACCCACGGCAAGCCGAGGTATCGGTGGACCGCACCTGGCGCGACCTGTTTGCGCTCAAGCTCGGCGACCGCATGCGCTTCGACGTCGGCGAAGGCAGCCTCGACGCCACGGTGACGAGCTTTCGCGACGTCGACTGGAGCTCGTTCCGGGTCAATTTCTTCCTGCTGCTCGACCCACGGCACGCCGTGCGCCTGCCGCACACCTGGCTGGCGAGTTTCCATCTGGACCGTGGCCACGCGCCGGCGATGGCGCGGCTGGCGCGCGACTACCCGAACCTCAGCCTGGTCGATGTCGACGACGTGCTCGATCGCATCCGCGGCATCATCGGCCGTGTCGGCGGCGCGGTGCGCTGGATCCTCGGTTTCAGCCTGCTTGCCGGTGCGCTGGTGCTGGCCGCGGCGCTGGCCGCCAGTGCCGCGGAACGCCGGCACGAAGCGGCCTTGCTGCGCACCTTGGGCGCGCGCCGCGCGCAACTGCGCATCGCCGCCGGTTGCGAGTTTGCGCTGCTCGGCCTGATCGCCGGCAGCACCGCTGCGCTCGGCGCCGCCGGTGCCGGGCTGTGGCTGGGTCGCGCGCTGTTCCATATCGAAGGTTTCGTGTCACCGCTCGCACCGCTCGCGCTCGGCGCCCTGGGTTGCGCCGTTGCGGTGATGCTGTTCGGCCTGCTCGGCACGCGCAAGGTCACCCGCACGCCACCGATGCAGCTGCTGCGCGAAAACGGATAGCCGCCAGAACGACACGCAGGCAAAGGGGCGCAGGCGTTACCCTGAAGTTGGCGGCCTTCACGCTGTTTCGAACCTCGAATCCCACACCCCGCACCCCGTCCCAGCGCAAGGAAACCCCATGTTCGGCGTTGTTCTTCTCTTCGTCGGTTTCGTGCTCGCCATCAACGGGCTCACGCTCGCCGGCCGGATCGAGGCCAAAGACGCCGCGGTGTTCAACCTGCTGGTCGGCTTGCTCTCCGCGCTGGCTGGCGTACTCGGCGCCAGCCGCGCGGTGACGCCGGCGGATTTCCTCGCCGTCGGCTCCGGCCTGCTGTTTGCCTTCACCTACCTCTATGTCGCGGCGGTGAACTGGTTCGGCCTGCGCGGCGCGGGACTCGGCTGGTATTGCCTGTTCGTCGCGATCACTGCGCTGCCGGTGGGCTGGGATGCGTGGACCCGCGGCGATCCGCGGATGGCTACGATCTGGCTGGTGTGGTCCACGCTGTGGGCACTGTTCTTCGTCGACGGCTGCACCCGGCTGAGCGTCAAGCGCTTCCTTGCGCCTTACACCGTGCTGGTCGCCATTGCCACCTGCTGGGTACCCGGCCTGCTGATGTTGCTTGGGCGCTGGTAGACGCGATCAATCATCGGCGCGCGGCACGTCGACCTTGCCGCGCACGCTGCTGTAGTTCACGTCGCCACTGCCTTTGGCACCGACGCTGAGGCTGCCGCCGACGCCATTCACCACCAGGTCGCCGGAGCCGATGGTGTCCACCCGCACGTTGCCGCCGATATCGCGCAGCTTGACGTCACCCGAGCCGATCGCGCCTACGTTCGCCTCACCTTTGACACCCTGCGCCTTGAGATCACCGGAGCCGACGGCGCCCACCTTGAGGCTGCCGACACCGTTGGCATCGACATCGCCGGAGCCGACGCTGGTGCTGAAGGCGCCGCTGATGTTGCTCACGTGCAGATTGCCCGAGCCGACGATGCTCGCCAGCTGTTGCAGGCCGGAGACCCAGGCATCGCCCGAACCCACGCGCACCGTGGTCGGCATCTCCGGCGGCAACTGCACGCTGACGTCGAGGCTGGCGTAGCTGGCGCCAAACAGGTTGAAGCCAGAGCCGCTGCCGGAGCGATCGCCGCCAAGAGTGACGATGAGCTGGTCGCCCTCGCGTCGCTGGTTCACTTGCAGACGGTCAAGCATGCTTGCTTCCGAGGCGCAGGCGCGGCCATTCAACTGCAACTGGCGGGTACCGGGCGCCGCCTTCACGTGCAGGTCGAAACTGCGCACCTCGAGCTGCACGCCGCGCACGCCGGCAAGATCGAGCTGCAGGTGGCGCGGCGCCTCGTATTTGCAGGGTGCAGCCAACGCCGCGAGCGGCGCGCACAACAGGACGGCAAGGACGGAACGGAACATGCGACGACTCCCGAGTGATGAATGACGGGGAGTTGGATGCGCGTGCCGCGCGAAGGGTTGCAAGCCACGGCGCAGGCCGTTCAAGCGGTGGCGTCGCCCGCCTGCTTCGCACGCTGCCAGAGCGCTTCCTGCTCGGCCAAGCTGCGCTCGGCCAGCGGCCGGCCCTCTGCTGCGGCAAGCTGCTCCATGCGCCGGAAACGCCGCTCGAATTTTGCGTTTGCATGGCGCAGCGCCCGCGAAAAATCGACGCCGCCGTGACGCGCAAGATTCACCGCGACAAACAGCACGTCGCCGATCTCGTCTTCCAGCCGCGCGGGATCGCTGCCGGCTTCGAACTCGGCGCGCACCTCGCCGGTTTCCTCCACCAGCTTGTCCAGCACCGGGCGCCAATCGGGCCACTCGAAGCCGACCCGCGCCGCATGCTGCTGCAATTTCGCCGCGCGCCGCCACTCGGGCAAGCCAGGCGAAACACCGGCAATCGCGCTGGCATCGTCCGGCGTACCTTTTGCCGCGTGTTCGGCCGCCTTGATCGCATCCCACGCGCGCTTCTGTGCTTCGAGGTTTGCGTAATGCACGTCGCCGAACACATGCGGATGGCGACGGATCAGTTTGGCGCTGATCGCCTCGACCACGTCGGAGAAATCGAAGCGCCCCTGCTCGCTTGCCATCTGGGCGTGGAACACCACCTGCAGCAGGAGGTCGCCCAGCTCTTCGCGCAGGTCGGCAAAGTCGCCGCGGTCGATGGCGTCGACCACTTCGTAGGCTTCCTCGATGGTGTACGGCGCGATGCTGGCGAAATCCTGCTGCACATCCCACGGGCAACCACGCTCACCGTCGCGCAGGCGACGCATGATCGCCAACAGATCTTCCAGCGTGTGTTTTGCCGGCATGCTCATGGCAGGCCGGCCGCGCGCAACTTCGCCGGCCAGTCGTGCGTGGCATCCGCGACCGCGATGAACTCGGGGTTCAGAAGCGACTCGCCGCGGTCGTAGCGCAGCGGCACGCCGTGCAGATCAAGCACTGCGCCGCCGGCTTCCTCGAGCACGCATTGCGCGGCGCCGGTATCCCACTCGCTGGTTGGCCCGCGGCGCAAATAGACGTCCGCACCGCCGCGCGCCAAGAGGCAGAACTTGAGCGAGGAGCCCAACGGCTGCTCGATATAACCAGCCCCAAGCAGGTTCGCCAGGGCGGTGCGATCGCCGCCCCCGTGCGAACGGCTGCCGGCGGCAATTGCAGGCTGCGCCAGGGGGCGGGTGTGGACGCGTTGCCAATCCACATCCGGCGCACGCTGCCACCACGCACCCATGCCACGCGCCGCCACGTACAGCTCACCGCTGACCGGCACCTGCACCACGCCCAGCACCGGTGTGTGGTCTTCGATCAGCGCGATGTTGACGGTGAACTCGCCATTGCGCTTGACGAATTCGCGCGTGCCATCGAGCGGATCGACCAGCCAGTGCCGCGCCCAGCTGCGACGCTCGGCCCAGGCCGCCTTGCCGGCCTCTTCGGAGACGATCGGCCAACCCGGCGTGAGCGCTGCCAGCCCCTCGACGATCACCTGCTGTGCGGCGAGATCGGCCGCAGTCAGCGGCGAGTGGTCGGCCTTGAGCTCGACCGCAAAATCGCCGTGGTACACCGCAAGAATGGCTGCCGCTGCACGTTGCGCGATGGCGCCCACCTGCCACAGCAGCGGATGCCCCGGACGCGTGTTCACGCGAGCTTGATCCGGCCGGCAAGGTACTCGCGTGCCATGAACAGCGCGGCAATCGAGCGACCTTCGCTGACGTCGTCGCGGGTGACCAGCGTGTGCAGCTCGGCGAGCTTCCACGGCACCACTTCGAGCGGCTCGGGTTCATCGCCCGGCAGGCGCTCGGGGTAGAGATCGCGCGCCAGCACGACGTGCGCCATGTGCGACATGTACGACGGCGACAGCGACAGCTTGTGCAGCACGGTCAGCTCGCGCGCGCCGTAGCCCACCTCCTCCTTCAACTCACGGTTCGCGCCCTGCTCCGGTGTTTCGCCTGGGTCGAGCCGACCTTTGGGCAAGCCCAGCTCGTAGCGATCGAGGCCAACCCCGTATTCGCGCACCAGGAGCACGGTGTCGGCATCGCGCATCGCCACGATGAGGACCGCACCAACGCCACCGGGCTTCATCCGCTCAAAGGTGCGCCGTTCGCCGTTGGAAAACTCGAGATCCACCGCTTCGATACGCAGGAAACGGCTGACGGCAGCATCGCGGATGGCGTGAATGATCGGTGGCTTGTGCATCCCAGGATTGTAGCTGCTGGCGGCGCGTCAGCCGGCGAGGCGCGCGAGCGCCTGGGCGTGGATCGCCGGTGTGCCGGCGAGCACGCTGCGGGTATCCAGCGACAACTCGCGGCCGTCCAGGTCGGTGAACGTGCCGCCCGCTTCGCGCACGATCACCGCCAGCGCGGCAATGTCCAGAATGTTGACGTCAGATTCGATCACCAGATCGAGTCCGCCGCGCGCCAGCAGGTGGTAATGGCAGAAATCCCCGTAGCCGCGGATGCGGTTGGAGTCGCGGATCAGCTGCCCGAGGGCAGCCCAACGCGCATCGGCGGTCATCGTCTTGACGTTGCCGGTGGAGATCGACGCCTGTGCCATGTCGCTGGTCGGCGCCACGTGGACGCGCTCGCCGCCGAACCAGGTGCCTTGGCCGCGGCTGGCCCACAGGGTTTCGCCGTACACCGGCGCGTTCGACACGCCGAGCACCAGCTCGCCGTGATCCATCAGAGCGATCTGGGTCGAAAAAAACGGCGTGCGGCGCACGAAGCTCTTGGTGCCGTCGAGCGGATCGACCAGCCACAAAAGCCCGTCGCGCGCGCCATCGAGGCCGTATTCCTCGCCGTAGATCGCCGCCTCCGGCAAGGCCGCGCGCAACACCTGGCGGATCGCCTGCTCGGATTCGCGATCGGCCACAGTGACCGGCGTGGCATCCGGCTTGAGCTCGACCGCGACGCCCTGCTCCCAGTAATGCAGGATCACGTCGGCCGCTGCTGCGGCGGCTTCGCGTGCGGCGTTCAGCGCAAGGGCCATGGTTTGGGTATTCACGGTGCGGCTTTCTCCGGGAGAGGTGCGGCGGCAAGCCCGCCGTGGCGTTCGAGATGCAGGATGCCGCTGGCATCTGGCCGGCCAAGACTGGCCAGCCAGCGTTGCAACAGCGGGGCGTCCGCGCGCGCCTGCAGTTCGGCTTGCGCCCGCCAACCGAGCGGACTCGCCGCCAGCGTGCCGCGCGCGCGCAACGGACTATCCTCGGTAGCGTGCCATTGTGCGTGGACGATACCGTCTTGTGCCGTCATTTGGGCGTCCAGATGTCCAAGCGAAACGTCGCCGAAACGCGTCTTGAGCGCGGCGTTGCGCCAGACCAGCACAACCTCGCCGTCGCGCGGCCAGCCGCCTTGCAGCAACACACGGCTGGTACGCAGCGCCAGCTCGCCGCGCAAGCGCAGCGGCAGCAGGCGCCGTTTCGGATCGGACAACACAGCGAGATCGAGGCGCGCCGCTACATTGCGCCATTCGACCTCGTCGTCCACCAGCCGACGGACCTCGCCGCGCAGGTCGAGTCGCGACCCCGTCACGTCAAGCCACAACTGCGAACGGCCAAGCAGCGCCATGCGCGAGAGCCGCCACTGCGCGCGGCCCAGCACTTCGCCGTCGTCCGCCAGGACGTGGCCAGCGCGCCCATTCCACAATGTGCCGGCCACCTGCTGCAGGCGCAGGCCAGGCAGCGAACGCTGCAGCCACGGCAACGCCCAGCGTGCCGGCAGCCACCAGAGCGTCGCCCCGGCGGCCAGCACGACGATCAGCGCCACCAGCCCGGTTTTTTGCCAAAGTCGCAAACTGCCTTCCTGCACGCGCTGCGCGGATTGCCCCGCAAATAGACGTCCAATGATAACGGGAACTGTCGTCCCGCCGCCGAATGCGGATCGGGAGTCACTCGACGTGTTCCGGCGCACAAACCCGGCTCGACTGAAGCCGGTCCACGAACCTTCGTCGTCGGATTACGGCGCTCCGCTATGCTGACGCTTTGCTCTTGGGCATGGCATGCGCACCATCCGCACCTACGTCGATTTACCGCTTTCTGCCGGCGCCGAGCTGGATTTGCCGGCGGCGGCCGCGGAGCACCTCGTACGCGTGCTGCGGCTTGCCGTGGGCAACCCGGTAACCCTGTTCAATGGCGACGGCCATGACTACGCGGCCACCCTGCTGAGCGTGGGCCGCGGCGCGACGCACGTCCGCATCACCGCCATGCAAGTGAACGCTGCGGAGTCGCCGTTTGCGCTGACGCTGGCACAGGGCCTCGCTCGCGGCGACAAGATGGATCTGGTGGTGCAGAAAGCCACCGAGCTGGGGGTAACACGGGTAGTGCCGCTGGTGACCGAACGCTCGGAAGTGCGCCTGGATGCCGCCCGTGCCGCAAAACGCCATGAGCATTGGCGCGCGATCGCCGTCAGCGCCTGCGAGCAGTGTGGCCGGGCGCGGGTGCCGGAGATCCTGCCGGCCACCCCGTTGGCTGCCTGGCTGACGGCGCTGCCCGACGACGGTGCGCTGCGGCTGGCGCTGCTGCCGACGGCAACGTGCTCGCTGCGGCAACTGCCCGCGCCGGCGGCAGGCGCGCTGGTGGTGATCGGCCCGGAAGGCGGGCTCGGTGCGCAGGACATCGCAGCCTTGGTGGACGCCGGCTTTACGGGCTTGAATCTTGGCCCGCGCATCCTGCGCACGGAGACCGCTGGCCTTGCGGCGCTTGCAGCGCTGCAGGCCATGCACGGGGATTTCTGAGGCGCAACGGCCGGCCGCGCGGCCGGCATTCGCGGTCAGGATTCGACCGTTGCCTCGGCGGTGGCGTCAACGGCGGCGTCGGCAGGCAGCCATTTCAATACCTCGGTCTCGATGCCCTCAAGGTCGGGAATGACAGCCACGTCGTCGCGCACCAGCACCTGTGATTTCACCCCTGCCGGCAGCGGTTTGCCATCGTGGGTGGGGATGATGAGCTCGGCGTTCAGCGTGGTCAGGCGCGGGAACCCCTGGGTCAGCACAGCCAGGAACGGCAGTTGCGGGTGGCCGCCAAGCGCCTTGAGCACTGCCACACGTACCGTCAACTCGCCGTCGCCAGCGCCCGCACCGGCAAGCATGCTGAACGCGATCAGCGGTACCCGCCAGCCACGCCAGGCAATCCGCCCGAGCAACCACCCGGGTGCACCCGCCACGGCTTCGTGGGCGGGCCGGGTAATGACTTCCGCCACCGTCGTATTGGGCAGCAACATGCGGATGTCGCCAGTGGGCACCAGCACGCAACGGATTTCGCGCGGCAGTTCGTCGCTCATGCGTATACCTCGACAAGATGCGCCGCCAACGCTTGCGGCGTCCCGGAATGACTGACCAGATGCTCGGCAAAGATCGCGCCGACCATGTCGTCGAAATGCTCGCCGCTGGAGGCTTCGACCCACACCTGCCCGCCGCGATCATGGATGGCCTGCGCGCCGGCCACGGCATCGGTCGACGCGCCGGCAAACACGATGCCAAGGGCATCGCGACCGAACGCATTGGCGGCCATGCTGAAGGCAGCGTCGATCGGCGGTACCGGCACAATGGCGGCATCGGTGGTGCGCAGCTCGATGCTGCCATCGCGGCGCACCTGCACGATGCTGTCCGCCGGCGCCAGCAGCACCTCCCCGATACGCGCGTGTTCGCCATTGGCTGCAATGCGCATCGGCAACGCCGAACGGGCACTGAGCTGGGCAAGGACACTCGCCGTCGACTGCTCGCCAACGTGCTGGATCAGCAGCAGCGTCAGTCTGGTGCGGGCCGGGATCGCCGCGAGAAACTCGCCAACCGACGGTATGCTGTCCGCTGCGGCACCAAGCAGTACCACCCGCTGGGGCACGCTATCCAGGTCGTCCAGCTGAATCTCATGCGGTTCCCAGGCTTGCGGCGCAACCGCCTCCTCGATCGACACCAGCTCCAGATCGAGCTTGGGTACGATGTCGGCAGCCACCGGCTCGACATCGGGGGCAAGGAAATCGGCGGCGCTCAATTTCTCGACTTTGACCTCGCCATCCGCGGCAACCGCGGCGTCGTGCGCCGGCACCGCGTCGGCATCCGCGGCCACCAGCGACCAGTCGGGGGCCGCCGGTGGCGTGACCGCCGGCGCCTCGCCCGTGGTCTGCAAATTGAATTCGGGGGTGACCGACAAGGCGGTGTCGGCCGCCGCAGTGACCGTCGGTGCCGGCGGCTCTGCCGCCGCCCGCGACCCGGACAACAAGGCTTCCAGGTCGTCGTCGGCAAGCGGCACGAGGTCGATATCCGGGGCCGGTGCGGCAGTGTCGAGCGGCAGCGGATCGGCCGCCAACAGGGCGGCCAACTCGGCTTCGAGGTCATCCGCCGGCGCCAGCAATTGTTCAACCTCGTCCAGCTCGTGCACCGGCTCATCCGCGGCGGGCATCGGGGGCGGCGCCACCACCGCATCCTCTGCCGGGGGCGGCAGCGGCTCTGGGTCGACCGCGGCAACCGGCGCTGCCGGCACGCCTGCCGGGGCTGCCGGCTCGATCGCGCCAGCCGGACGCGGCGGGTCGAGATCTCCGGTTGCCAGCACCTTCACTGCAAGATGGCGCGCCCAGCGCGCGCGATCCCACCCGGCCAGCATGCGGCTCGCCTGGGCATCGTTGAACACCAGTCGCGGGCGCTCGCCGTCGATCATCGCGTAGAGACGGTCGAAGGCGTCGTCATCGTCGTCGTCGAGGTTCACCACCAGCACGTCGGGGTCGATCCGGCGCAGATCGGCGGCGGTGAAGCCGGCCAACGGCCCTTCGTGGGCGATCCGCATGCCGTGCGCGGTGAGCGCCTCGCGCAAATGCCCGCCCAACTCAGCGTCGTCGAACAGCAGCGCCACCGAGGGTAACGGCTCACTCATGGCCCGCGTCCGCCTCGGCAATTGCCAGTGCACGCTGTTCCAGCACCTCGGAAATCTGTGCGAGCAGGTCGCTCTCCTGGTACGGCTTGCCAAGGTAGCGGTCGACGCCAATGTCGAGTGCCCGCTGGCGATGCTTTTCGCCGGTGCGCGAGGTGATCATGATGATCGGCACGTCGCGCAGGCGCGGGTCTTCCTTCATGTGGGTAGCCAGCTCGTAGCCGTCCATGCGTGGCATCTCGATATCCAGCAGCATCAGGTCGGGCACGCGTTCGGCCAGCTTTTCCAGCGCGTCGACGCCGTCTTTGGCGGTACCCACCTCGTATTCGTGACGTTCCAGCACGCGGCTGGTGACCTTGCGCATGGTGATCGAGTCGTCGACGACCATGACCAGCGGCCGCATGCGCTGCTCTTCGACCACCAGCGTCGGCGCTACGACCTCGCCTTCGGCGAGCCGCTGCTCGCGGCGCGCCACGTCGAGGCGCACCAGCGGTGCAAGGTCGAGAATGACCAGCACGGCGCCATCGCCCATGATGGTGGCGCCAAGCACGCCCGGCACCGAACTGATCTGCGGGCCCACCGACTTGACCACGATTTCACGCGAGCCAAGCACGGCATCGACGCGCATCGCGGCACGCAGGTCGCCGGCCCGACTGATCAGCAGCGGCGGTTGCTCGCCCTCTGCCACGGTGCCCGGCGGCATGCCGAGCAATTCGGCAAGGTCGTGGATGCCATAGGCCTCGCCGTCGTACTCGAAACTCGGCACCGGTTGCGCCAGCCAGGTGCTCAAATCGGACGGGTCGACGCGCGCCACGCCCTGCACCGAAGTCATCGGAATCGCAAACGTGGTCTCGCCGACGCGCACCAGGATCGCTTGCGTGACCGCCAGCGTAAACGGCAAGCGCAAGGTGAACGTGGTGCCGTGGCCGGTTTCCGATGCGATGGCCAGCGAGCCGCCAAGCTGCTTGATTTCGTTGGCGACCACGTCCATGCCGACGCCGCGACCGGCCAGCTGGGTCACCGCGCTGGCGGTGGAGAAACCGGTACGCGTGATGAGTCCCAGCAGGCGATCGTCGCTGGTGCGCTCTTCGGCCCGCAGCAGGCCACGCTCGATGGCGCGGGCGCGAATGGCATCGCGGTCGAGACCGCGACCGTCGTCGGCAACGCGGATCACCACCTCGTTGGCCTCGCGCACGACGCCAATGCGCACCGTGCCCTCGACCGGCTTGCCGGCCTTGCGGCGGTCAGCCGGGGTTTCGATGCCATGCGCCACCGCGTTGCGCAGCATGTGCTCGAACGGTGCCTTGATGCGATCGAGCAGGTTGCGATCCATTTCGCCGTGCGCACCATCCACCACCAGTTGCGCCTGCTTGCCCTGCTCCGCCGCCGCCTGGCGCAACGTGCGCCGCAAGTTCGGCACCATGGTGTCGAACGGCAACATGCGCGTGCGCAGCAAGCCATCCTGCAGCTCGGTGTCGACCCGCGACTGCTGCACCAGGAGGTTTTCCGCCTGCCGCGTCAACTCGTCCAGGGTGCCTTGAATGGACACCAAGTCCGATACCGACTCGGCTAGCGCACGCGAGTACTGCTGCAGCTGCGAGAAACGGTCCAGCTCAAGCGGATCGAATACCGGCGTCGCACCGGCCTCGCGGTTCTCGCGCTGGTAGCGCGCGATGATCTGCGCCTCGGTCTCGATCTCCAGCATGCGCAGCTGGCTGCGCAAGCGCTGCACGGTCTGGTCGAGCTCAGCGAGGTTCGTGCGATAGCCGGACACCTGCTGTTCGAGACGGGCCCGGTAGATCGCTACCTCACCCGCATGGTTGACCAGGTCGTCGAGCAGATCGGCGCGTACGCGGATCTGCTCCTGCGCCGTGTGCGGATCAGCCGCGTGGGCTTCGGGCGCCGGTTCGGCCACGGCCGCCATCGCCGCGGAAGCGGATGCTGGAGCAACCGACTGCTTGGAACCCAGCGGCACCTGCAGGCGATCGAGTGCCGCCTGCGGGTAAGCCGGCGCCCGACCCTGCGCCACTTCCTGCACCATCGTGTTGAGCTGGTCGAAGGTGGCTTCGAGCACACCGATCAGTGCCGGCGCGAGCGACTCGTCGGCCAGCGGCTTTTCGAGCAGCGTCTCGGTGGCGTGGGCCAAATCGCCAATGGACGTGAGCCCGGCAATGCGTGCGCCGCCCTTGAGCGTGTGCAGATCACGCTGCAGCTCCGGCCGATGCTCGGCCGCCGTGGGCGTGGCGTGCCACTGTGCCAGGACGTCGTCGGCGTGATCGAGGATGTCGCGCGCCTCCTCGATGAAAACCTCGAGCAAATCGGGGTCGATCGACAAGGCCTCGCCGAGCTTGGCCAGCGACGGTACCTCGTTGGCGGCAACCGGCGCGGCAGCATGGGCAACAGTGGCAGCTTCCTTGGTGGCACGCTGCGCCTGCTCGGCAGCGGCTTGTTCAGCAGCGGCACGTATCTGCAGTTCGGCGGCTTCGCGCTCCGCGCGCTCCTTTGCCAGCTGCGCCTGACGGGCGCCATCCTGCTCGGCCTGCACGCGCTCCGCTTCGAGACGCGCAGCCTCGACCCGCTCGGCCTCGGCGCGCTCGGCAGTCGCCTGCTCGGCGGCGGCTTCCTCAGCCGCGGCACGCTCAGCTTCTGCCTGTGCGGTCTGTTCGGCAGCCGCTTGTTCGGCGGCGAGGCGCTCGGCCTCCGTTTGCGCTGCAGCCTGCTCGGCAACATGCCGGTCATCAAACCCGGCAGCCGTGCTTGCCGGGGGCGCGGCATCGGGCTCGAAGGCACCCAAGGCCGCCATCAGCTCGCGCGTGTAGGCATCGTGTTCGGCGCTCTCCGGCAAGACTTCCGGCAGCTCGGGTACTGCGGCTGGCGGCAGGTCCGGCGCTTCGGCCGCCGACTCGACGCCAAAGTGCGGGGCCTTGGCTTCCGGGTAGCGATCACGCAGCGCCACCGCCGCGTCCACCAGCGACTCGACATCCGGCAACGACGGCACGGCGGCATCGAGCTGTGTCAAGGTGTGATCGACCACGTCGGCCGCATGGTTCAGCAGATCCACGCCCTCGTGTGGCAGCGCCACATCCGCGGCGCGCAGGCGCTTGAGCAAGCCCTCGCAAGGCGACAGCAAACGGGTCAGGAACGGGATGTCGACCATGGCGATGGCGCCATGCATGGTGTGCACCGCACGCAGCAGGGGTTCGCTCACCGCGAGTTCGCCCGTCTGACCAGCCAGCGCAGTGCGTATGGTTTGCAGATACTGGCCGACTTCGCTGCGCAGGATCTCCAGCAGCACCGGATCGACCGCTGGCAACGGCGACACTCCCAGTGGGGCAATCGGCGCCACCGGTATGGTGGAAGCCGCACTCTGCGCGTCGGTGATGGTCGCAGCGGGAATGGCGGCAACGCCGGCGCGCGGCACGCGGCGACGCACCTTGCGCCGCACGGTCTCCATCGCCGGCGGCGCGCAGTCTTCGATGCGCGCGCCAGCATCGCCAGCCGCCAACTTGCTGGCGGTCTGCATGATGGCGTCGATCGGCGCCGTCGGCGGGCGCTCGCCCTTGAGCGAAGCCAGCAATTGCGGCAAGGCGTCAATGGCATGCTGCACCAGCGCCTGCACCCCCGCATGCGGTTCGATCGTGTGATCGAGCACGCGGTTCAGCATGTCTTCGACGCGCCAGGCAAACTCGCCGAGTGCGGCGATGCCCACCAGGCGGCCAGAGCCCTTCAGCGTGTGGAACGAGCGCCGGATCGGGGTGAGGATGTCGAGCCGCTCCGGCTCGGTCAGCCACGCCCCGACACCGTTGCGCAGGTTGTCGATCTCCTCCTGCATCTCCTCGAGAAAGATCTCGCGGATATCGTCGTCAATGTCCTCGACCGACTGGTCGAAGCGGAATGCGTTGGCCAGCGCGCCGGCGACCGGCACCTGCTCCTCGACTTCCTCTTCGACCTCGACCCAGTCGCCCTCGTCGCCGGCGGCAACCGCCGCCGGTGCCAGATCCGACACGGTTTCGGCATAGCGCAGGCCGTCCACATCGTGGGCGGGCTCGACGCCCGACGCCGGCACCTCGGGCAGTACAAACAAGTCGACGGCATCGTTGCCGGGGTACAGGCTGACGGATTCCGAGAGCGGCACGTCGCTGGCAGCCGCCGTGGCTGGCGCATCGGCAGCGGGCGCTGCAGGCACGATGACCGGCGCGCTTTGCAACGGACGGGCGCTGGACAGCGGCCAGTAACCGAGTTCGCCGAGGCTGTGCTCGGCCACATCAATGATGTGCGCCAGGCCGCCGCGATGCTCGCGCACGGCTTCGAGGTAGTACTCGAGCGCGGCCAGCGCGTCGGCAAGGTGGTCCATTTGCGCACTGCCGGGAATGCGCCGATCGACCAGCAGCTCGTTGTGGATGAACCGGCCGACGCCATCGGCCAGCTCGGCCGGACGCTCGGCGGACAACATGCGGGCGGCGCCGGCCACTTCAGTCATCAATGCCGGTGCAGCAGCAAGCCCGGCGTGATCCCAGCCCGACTCGACAAAACCGACGATGGCCTCCTTGACCTGGTCGATATTGCGGATGGCCTCCTGCATCACCGTGGCGATGACGCCTTGCGCCTCGCTGCGCGGCAATGTACTCGTGCCGTCATCATCACTGGTGGACGCACCGCCGTTGGCACCCAGGCTCTCGATGTGGTCGTCGAGCGAGGCTTCGACGTACAGCAAGGCGCCGGCAACATCGAGCAGGGTTGACTCGTCGGCGGGACGCTGGTGGTTCGCCACGTCGTCCAGCACGCGGCGTTGCTCCTCGATCACGCGGCGCGGCACGGTGAGCGCCAGCATGCCGAGGGTGTCGCCCAGACGCGCCAGCACGTCGCACTGCGGTGCCAGCGAGGCCGGGTCGGCGCCTGGCTGGCGCTGGTACAGATCAAGCGCTTCCTTGACCCGCAGCAGGTCGTCTTTCAGCGCCCGCGCGACCGAGTCGAGCAGGGCGCGGTTGTGGCCGGAAATCGAGCCGCGCGCGTGTTCCAGCTCTTCGGCATCCGGCAGCAGGCTGTCCAGTGCGTAGGTACGCCGCAGCAGCTCCATCATCGGGCTGAACTGGCGCGCCTGCGCCACCGCGTATAGCAGGCGGTTGCAAAGTTCGTCGGCATCGCCGCCGCGCAACGTATCCTCGTCGTGCTCGATCAGCTGGCGAATATGGCGATCCACCTTGCCGAGCAACTGGCGCAACTCGGCTGCTTGCGCGTTCAACATGCCTTGTTCGAGGCCCTCGAGCACGCCAGCGGCAATCCACCACAGGCGCCGGCCATGCACATGGAAGCAATGCGCAGCGATCGCCAGCAGCGCCTTGCGCATACCCGCGTACGGCTTGACCTGCGACTGGCTGCGGAACAACGCCAACAGATACTGCTGGAACTGCAGGCGCAGCGTGGCAATCTCACCGCGGCGCTCGCTGGCCTGCGCCTCGCTCATTGCGGCCGGCGCCTGCGGCGGCAGGAAGGCATCGAGATTGGGGCAGAACAGCGCGGCTTCGGACAGCGCCGACTCGCCGCAGCACGCGCGCAGCTCATTCAACAGCGGCAGCAACACCACCGGTACGTCACGGTGGCCGCCAGCCACGCGTTCCAGATAATCGGGCAGCTGCATGAGGCCGCGCATCAAGACCGCGTAGGCCTCGTCGCGTTGGCTGACGCGGTCGTCGAGCAGCGCCTGCACCACCGTTTCCATCTCTTCGATCACACCGGCCGGGCCTTGCAGCTCGACCATGCGCAAGGTGCCCTGCACCTGGTGCAGCGTGGTGGCGCAACCACGCAACGCATCGTCGCGCGCGGGGTTGTCGACGTAGGCTTCCAGCGACTCGCGTGCCTTCGCGAGGGTCTGCGCCAACTCGGGGTGCACCCACTGCAAGGTGCTGAAATCGGTATTGTCTTGGAGTCTCATGCGCTTCTCTCAGCGGTTGCGCGACCGGCATCCGCTGCCGGTCGAGACGGCCCCTGTCTGCAAATGCCCACCATCAGCCCGGCAACTTGAAGTGGGCCACCGATCGCCGCAGGTCGCTGGCGAGCTGGGCCAGCGTACCGATCGAGTCTGCCGTGCGGCTGGCACCCTGCGAAGTCTGCGAGGTGATTTCGCGGATCGCGTTCATCGATTGCGAGATGTCGGTCGCGGCCGCCGATTGCTGGCGGGCGGCGCTGGAGATGTTCTGAATCAGCGCCGACAGGTCATGCGACACGCGTTCGATGTCGCCCAGTGCACTGCCGGCGTCCTCGGCCTTGCGTGCCCCGGCCACCACCTCGGCGGTGGTCTGCTCCATCGAATTCACCGCTTCGTTGGTATCGGACTGAATCGTCTGCACCAGGGTTTCGATACGCTTGGTGGCGCTGGTGGAACGTTCGGCCAGACGCTGCACTTCGTCCGCGACCACGGCGAAACCTCGGCCGGCCTCACCGGCCGACGCCGCCTGGATCGCCGCGTTCAACGCCAGGATGTTGGTCTGCTCGGCAATGTCGTTGATCAGTTCCACGATCGAGCCGATCTCCTGCGAGGATTCGCCCAGCCGCTTGATGCGCTTGGAAGTCTCCTGGATCTGGTCGCGGATCGAGTCCATGCCCGAGATCGTTTCGCGCACCACTTCGGCGCCGCGCGAAGCGATCTGCACGCTTCGTTCGGCCACGTCGGCGGACTCGGCCGAGTTCTTCGACACGTGGTCGAGCGAGCTGGCGATTTCGTTGATGGCGCCGGTGGCGGTGTTGATCTGCCGCGCCTGCTGCTCGGCCGCATCGGCCAGGTGGCGCGCGGTGGTCTGCGACTCCTGCGCCGAGGTGGAAACCTGCTCCGAGGTTTCGTTGATCGTGGTCACCAGGGTACGCAACTCGTCGATGGCGTAGTTCACCGAGTCGGCGATGGCGCCGGTGATCTCCTCGGTCACCGTGGTCTTCACCGTCAAGTCGCCTTCGGCCAGCGCGCCCATCTCGTCCAGCAGGCGCATGATCGCCTCCTGGTTGCGCTGGTTGAGCGAAGTGGATTCGACGAAACGCCGGCGCTGGTCACGCACCAGGCTGGCCACCAGCAGCAGCGCGAACGCCACCGCGCCAACCGCACCGATCAGGCCCCACCACACGTTCGGGAAAATGCGCCGCAGCGGCAGCTTGCCGATCTGGTCGGCGAGGTCGTTCGCGCGCAGCAGCACCGATTGCGAATCCACCGACGCCTTGGTGCCGGCGGCCTTCACCGCCGAGAGGTTGCCGGCGGCGGCCACCAGCTTGGCCAGCGGGTCGCCGAGCTTGTTCCAGCTCTGCTGCATGCCGGTGAGGATCTTGTGCGCGTTGGCGTCGCCGATCTTGCTGACGCCGCTGCCGGGCACACCGTCGATCAACCCTTGCAGCACGTTGCCGTAGAGCTGCCCGTCGCGCTGCAGGCCGTCGGCGGCCGCCAGTGCGTTTTCGCCGCCCTGCAGCACCTCTTGCACGCGACGGATGATGCGGTCGGCCGACAGCATCTGGCGCGAGGTGCCAAGCATCTGGTCGGCGCTGCCGTTGCGCTGCTGCAGGATGTTGACCACCTGCTCCATGCTCGAGTTGAGCAACGGCATCTGCTGCGAGACGGTCGCCGCACGGCTTGCCGAATCGAGCACGACCGCCTTGTTCCGCAGGATCTTGCCAATGTCGCCATCCAGCTGGGCCCAGGCCACATTGAGCGCATCCACCGCGCGCCCGACCGGGGTGTGGTTGACGTTGGCATACGCGCCCATGCCGGTGGCCGGATCGCCCTTGTTCAGGCGCCGCACGGCAGCGTCGATCGCATTGCGCGTGCCTTCGAGCTCACGAAACGAATCGGTGTTGCCGTCGGAAGACTCCAGCGCGAATTTCGCCGTCTGCTGCGACAGCACCTGGATCTGCGTGGTCAGCGCCACCGCCTGACGGTCTTCGCCGTTCTTGACGTTGAGCTGCCAAAAGTCGAGCGCAGCGAACGCGATCGCAACCAGCAACAGCACGATAAGTGTGGTGTTGCCACGCTCCTTGCCGACGCCCCCTGTAGTGCTCATGTTCACCTCACCCGTTCTTTCAACCAGACCAGCCGCGCTGCCGCCGCCGGCACGTGTGCAACCACCGTGTCACGCCCGCACTGCCGCCGACAGCGCCAGCCGCCCTACGCGGCAGCCTGTCGGAAATCCGCAGCCTGCACCAAGCGCTCCATGCTGAGGATCGCCATGGGTGGCTCGCCCGCCACTTGCCGATCGGCAAACCGGGACAGCCGTTCATCGTCTTCGGGCGTTGCACCCCGCCACTGTTCGGCATCCACCGTACGCTGGCCGAATACCTCATCGACCAGCAGTGCCGCATGGCCACCGCTTTGGCGCACGACCAGCAGCCGCGTGCGGTCGGTGACCGGCGTGCGCTCGCCAAACAGGTAGCGGCCGAAATCGATCACCGGCATCAGGTTGCCGCGCACGTTGGCGATTCCGAGCAGCCACGGCTGTGCGCCGGGAATCATTGCCAGCGGCGGCAACGCGAGCAGCTCGTTGATCTCGCCGATCTCGCTGGCCAGCATGCGCGTGCCTACGCGATAACCGATGCCGCGCCACAAACCAGGTGCGTCGAGGTCGTTGCGGGTGTCTGAGGCGTGCGCGAGCGACAACCGCTCGTAGCGCGCCAGCACTTCGAACGGTGTGGCCGTGGCGCGCTCGCTCATGCCGCGCCTGCCAGCAACTGGTTGATGCAGGCGGTCAGCTCCGCCTCGTTGACCGGCTTGGTGATGAAGGCGCGCGCGCCCTGGCGCAAGCCCCAAACGCGGTCGGTTTCCATCGACTTGGTGGTGATCATCACGATCGGCACCCCGGCCGTGGCCGGGTCGCGGGTGAGCGTGCGCGTGGCCTGGAAGCCGTTCATGCCGGGCATGATGACGTCCATGATGACCAACTGCGGCGGTGTGGCGCGCACGCGCTCGATGCCGTCTTCGGCGGTGCCGACCGAGTCGACCGTATGACCGGCGCGCTCGAGCATGGTGGACAGAACCCGCACGTCGGTCGGCGAGTCGTCGATGATAAGTATGTTGGCCACGGATCCCCCTGAAGAATCGGCGGTCAGCCCGCAAGCGCGGCGCTGATGTGTTGATGGATCGCGCCGAGCAACTCGTCGCGCGTGAACGGCTTGGTGAGGTACTGCTCGGCACCGACGACGCGGCCGCGGGCCTTGTCGAACAGGCCGTCCTTCGAGCTGAGCATGATGACCGGCGTGGCGCGGAATTGCGGGTTGTTCTTGATCAACGCGCAAGTTTGATACCCGTCCAGGCGCGGCATCATGATGTCGACAAAGATGAAGGATGGCTTCTGGTCGGCGATCTTCGCCAACGCCTCGAAGCCATCGACTGCGGTAAGCACCTCGCAGCCTTCCTTTTTCAGCAGCGTTTCGGCTGTGCGGCGGATGGTCTTCGAGTCATCGATCACCATGACCCGCAAGCCGGCCAGACCATTCGCGTTCGCGTTCAGGTTCATTCTCCCCCCTGCTACCCAAATCGGGCCCAGGATAGTCACAAAAACAGGCAACAAGCATGCCGCCGGTGTGCATGACAAAACCATCCACAACTTGTAGCCGCGGCAACCCGCTCTGTGGCGGGCTGTACAACGTTCGTTGTTTACTGCCTGACTGGCATCCCGTCAAGCCAAATCGGCTGCGTGAACGCCGCAAACCACGCACGATGTGACTCGTGGCGGCAAGGTTGAACCCGCTGCGGCACGCGCCGATTGCGCTTGTCGCCGGGTTCGCGCTGGGTGAACATCGCTCTCTTCGCGGCGCACTCGCTGCGCCGCGCATCCGACCAAGGAGAATCACGATGAGTTTGTCGGTTGCGGTGCTGATGGATCCCATCGGCGCAATCAAACCGGTCAAGGACACCAGCCTCGCCATGCTGCTCGAAGCGCAGCGCCGCGGCCACGTGTTGTTCTATCTCGAACAAGGCGACCTTGCGCTGCGCGGCAACGAGCCGTGGGCGCGCCTCACGCCGCTCGTCGTGCGCGACGACCCGCACGACTGGTACACACTGGGTACGCCGGCGTGGCGCGATCTGCGCGAAATGAACATCGTGTTGATGCGCAAGGACCCGCCGGTCGACCCGCAGTTCATCTACGACACTATCGTGCTCGAAGCCGCCCAGCGCGGCGGCGTGAACGTGGTGAACGACCCGCGCGCGCTGCGCGACTGCAACGAGAAACTGTTCGCGCTGGAATTCCCCCAGTGCATCGCGCCGACGCTGGTGGCGCGCGACCCGCACGAGCTGCGCCGCTTCGTGGCCGAATGCGGCGAGGCCGTGCTGAAACCGCTGGATGGCATGGGCGGGCGCGGCATCTTCAAGGTCAAGGCCGGCGACGGCAACCTGAACTCGATGCTGGAGGCCCTGCTCGCCGGCGGGCCGCACGGCGAGGGCCGGCACTTTACCATCGTGCAGAAGTACATCCCGGCGATCAGCGCCGGCGACAAGCGCATCCTCGTCATCGACGGCGAACCGGTGCCGTATGCCCTGGCGCGCATCCCGCAAGGCGACGAGTTTCGCGGCAACCTCGCCGCGGGCGGCCGCGGCGAAGGCGTGCCGCTCAGCGAGCGCGACCGCTGGATCGCGGCCCAGGTGGCGCCGGAGCTGCGCCGGCGTCACCTGCGTTTCGTCGGGCTCGACGTCATCGGCGACTGGCTGACCGAGATCAACGTCACATCGCCAACTTGTGCCCGTGAGCTCGACCACCAGTTCGGTCTTAATATCGCCGGCCTGCTGTTCGATGCCATCGAGAACACCGCTCCGTGAGTTCCGCCGCACGCTCCGCCGACCCGATCGGCGCCACCCTGGTGTTTTCGCTGCTGGTGCACGGCGTGTTGCTGCTGGGCATCACCTTCCACTTCGCCAAACCCACGCCCGACCTGCCCACGCTCGACGTTACCCTGGTCAACGTGGCCAACCGGGAAACGCCGGAGAAGGCGGATTTCCTGGCCCAGGCCAACAACCGCGGCGGCGGCGAAAGCGACCACACCGCGCGGCCATCGCAGATGTTCTCCGGGGTCTTGCCCAAGCCGAACCCCGGCACCGCGCCACAGCCGCTTGCCGCCGCGGCACCGCAAGCGCAAGCCGCGACCGCCGAGCGGCTGGTCACCAGCACCGCCGCAAGCCGGCACCACGTGGACAGCGACACCGCGCGCGACGAAACACCCCCGACCGACGTGCCCAGCGCGGCCGACGCGCAACGCCAGCAGGAAATGGCGCAACTGGCGGCCGAACTGCGCCACCAGACCGAGGCCTACGCCAAGCGCCCGCGCAAGAAATTCATTTCGGCCAGCACCAAAGAATACGTCTACGCCGCGTATATGCGCGGCTGGTCCGACCGCGTGCAGCGGGTGGGCAATCTCAATTATCCGAGCGAAGCACGGCGCCTGGGGTTGCACGGCGACCTGCTGCTCACCGTCGGCATCAACCACGACGGCTCGATCCACAGCATCGACGTCATCCGCAGTTCCGGCCAGCCGCTGCTTGACCAGGCCGCCGAGCGCATCGTGCGGCTGGCGGCGCCATTCCCACCGCTGCCACCTGCCGCCAAGGCCGACGAGCTCTATATCACACGCACCTGGCAGTTCCTGCCCGGCGGCACCTTGACCAGCAAGTGACAACCGCGCGGCTTACAATGCGCGCATGCGTCATCCTCAAACCTCCAATCTCACCGGCCACTTCCTGATCGCCATGCCGGCGCTGGCGGAACCGCCGTTTTCGCGCGGCGTGACGCTCTTGTGCCAGCACAACGAGGAGGGTGCGATCGGGCTGCTGGTCAACCAGTTGTCGCCCTACCGCTTCGGCGACGTGCTGGCACAACTGAAGCTTCCCTGCACCGATTCAGAACTGATCGACGCACCCGTGCTGATTGGCGGGCCGGTGCAACCGGAACGCGGCTTCGTGCTGCACCGCGAGCCGGGACACTGGGAGTCGAGCTACCGCGTCAATGCTGCCTGGTCGGTCACCACCTCGCGCGACATCCTGGTTTCCATGGCGGCCGGCGAAGGCCCCGACCGCGCCGTCATGGCGCTGGGCTACGCCGGCTGGGATGCCGGCCAACTCGAACAAGAGCTGATCGACAACCACTGGCTCACCATCGAGGCCAGCGACCGCATCGTGTTTGACACCCCGCTCGAAGACCGTTGGCGCGCTGCCACCGGGCTGGTCGGCGTCGACTCCGCCCAGCTTGCCGGCTACGCAGGCCACGCGTGAGCTGCGCCCTGGGCTTTGACGTCGGCAGCAAGCTGATCGGCGTAGCGGTGGGCAACCGCATCACCGCCAGCGCGCGCGGGCTCGCGGCCATTGCCATGCGCAACGATATCCCCGACTGGCCGGCGCTTGACGCACTGCGTGCGCAATGGCAACCCGACACCCTCGTCGTCGGCTTGCCGCTGACGCTCGATGGCGCCGAGCAGGCCGCCAGCCGTCGCGCACGCCGCTTTGCCGCGCAAATCCATGCCCGCTACGCCACCGAAGTGGCGCTGGTCGACGAACGCCACAGCTCGCAGGAAGCCGCACGCCGCTTTGCCGGTGCGCGTGCGGCCGGGCTCAAGCGCCGCCGCGACGGTGCCACCATTGATGCCGAAGCCGCTGCCGTGATCCTCGAACGCTGGCTGGCGGCACCTGATTCCTCATCCATTCGCACCTCCGCCACCACACCATGACCACCCATCTGCGCCACCTGACCACGCTGGAAAACCTGCCGCGCGCAACCATCGAGCACCTGCTCGACCGCGCCATTGCGATGCGCGACGCCTGTGCCCACGGCACCCGCAAGCTCGATCTTTTGACCGGGCGCACCGTGCTCAACCTGTTCTTCGAGCCGTCCACCCGCACCCGCACTTCGTTCGAGCTGGCGGCGCGCCGGCTCGGTGCCGACGTGGTGAACTTCAACATCGGGGTCTCCTCCACCACCAAGGGCGAAACCCTCTACGACACTCTGCACACGCTCGAAGCCATGCACCTGGATGCGATCGTGGTGCGCCACAAGGTGGACGGCACGCCCGACGAGTTGGTGCGCAACGCGATGAGCGGGGTTTCCATTGTCAACGCCGGCGACGGCCATCACGCGCATCCCACGCAAGGCCTGCTCGACGCCCTGACGATTCGCCAGCACCGGCCGGACTTCGAAAACCTCACGGTGACCATCTGTGGCGACATCCGCCACTCGCGCGTGGCGCGCTCCGACGTGCACGCGTTGACCGCGCTGGGTGTCAAGGCGATCCGCTTCTGCGGCCCCGCCGGCTTGCTGCCGGATGCCGACGAGTTTCCGCAGGTGCAGTGCAGCGAGGATTTCGACGCCGCCATCGCCGGGGCCGACGTGGCGATCATGTTGCGCCTGCAAAAGGAGCGCATGGCGGCCACCGAGCTGCCGGACGAGGCGGCGTACTTCCAGCACTACGGGCTCGACCCGCGGCGCCTGGCGCGCGCCGATCGCGGTTGCCTGGTGATGCACCCCGGCCCGCTCAACCGCGGTATCGAAATCGCCGATGAAGTGGCCGATGGCCCGCAGTCGCGCGTGCTTGAACAGGTCGCCAACGGCGTGTTCGTGCGCATGGCGGTGCTTGGCGAGCTGCTCGCACGCTGACCGAAACTGCCGGTAAAACCGGCATAATGCGCGTCGCGACACCTTACTAGCGGAATCCATCATGCATCCACGGACGTGCCTTGCCCCCCTGGTGTTCGCCTGCCTCGTGCTGGCAGCCTGCTCGCACAAGGACAAGAACGCGCCGCTGGCCTTCGTGCCGGCGGATACGCCCTACGCGATCGCCAATCTCGACGTGCTCAGTGACGCCACGCGTACCGCGCTGCTGACCCAGGCCGACCTGCAACTGCCCTCGCAAGTGGCACAGATGGAGGCGTTTGCCGCCCGCATCGCGGTAAAGGATCCCGAAGCCGCCCGACTGGTCGACGCGTTCGCTGCCGAGCTCAAGGGCAAGACCATCGAAGCCTTCGCGACCACCAACGGCATCGACCTCAAGGGCCGCTTTGCGCTGTATGGCGAAGACATGGCGCCGGTGCTGCGCATCGAGCTGACCGACCCCAGGGCGTTCGACGCGTTCGTCGGCCGACTGGAGACCGCATGGGGCAGCAAGCTTGCCACCGCCACAATCGGCAACCAGCCCTATCGCCAGCAGACCTTTGCCAAACTCGGCACGCAACTGGTGCTTGGCGTGGTCGGCAAGCAGATGGTGGCCGCGCTGCTGCCCGTCGGCGCCAGCCAAGCCTTGCTGCGGCAGACGCTCGGCATCGATCGACCGGCCAAAAACCTGCAGGACGATGGCCGCCTGGCGAAGCTGGCCAAGGACAAGGGCTACGCAAAGTGGCTGGTGGGGGAGTTCGATCTGACCCGCGTCTTGCCGCTGGTCATCGGCGGCAACGGCCCGTTCATCTCCGCGCTGCGCCAGGCCCGCGCCAACGCCGAATCTGCGCAGACCGGCGAGCCGGTGGCCAACCTCCTCAAGACTTCGCCGAGCTGCGTCCCCGAGGCGGCGCGGATTGCCGCCCGCATGCCGGGCATCAGCTTCGGCTACACGCGGCTGGATGCCAAGCATCAGGACGGCCGTTTCGACATGGCACTGGCGGGCGACGTCGGCCAGGCGTTCAGCGGCTTGCGCATCGTGCTGCCCGGGCTGGGCAACGACAGCGACAGCGCCGCGCCATTCGACCTCAGCCTGGCGTTGCCGGTGGCCGACCTGCGCAAATTCTGGTCGGCCCAGGTGGCGGCAGTGAAGGCCAAGCCGTTCACCTGCCCGATGCTGGTCAGTCTCAACGATACCTTTGCCAAGCTCGGCGATGCCCTGCCGAAGACCGCGATTCCGCCATTCGGCAGCCTGGTCGGCGTGCGCATTGCGCTGGACAGCCTTGCGGTCGACAAGACCAGCAGCCTGCCGGACTTCACCGGTCGCATCGTCATTGGCACGACCGACCCCGACGGCCTCCTGGCCACCGGCCAGCTGATGCTGCCGGCCCTGGCCAAGGTCAAACCCGTCATCAACGGCACGCCAGTGCCCATGCCGAGAGACCTCAACACCATCTTCGGCCAACCGACGTGGCTGGCCACCAGCCCGAAGGCGCTTGCCATCGGGATCGGCGCGGGCGAGCAGAACCGCATCGCCGGCATGCTGCACGAGGCGGCCGGCAGCGCCGGACAGATGGGACGCATGCACCTGGCCGGCAGCATGTATCTCGACTGGCTGAAATTCATGGAGCAAAAGGCCGACAACTTCGCCGCGGCTGCCGCCGAAATGCAAAAGAGCGATGTGCCGGCGATCGATGACGCCACGCCAGACGAAGATGCCGCGCAAGCCGCCGCTGATGCCGCACGCAGCAAGGCGCAATTCGCCTCGATGGAAGCCAATGCCAAGCGCGTGCAGGTAATCGACGCCGAGATGCACATCGATGACGACGGCCTGGTGGTCACCAGTCACACCACCTACAAATGACACCGTTGTTCCGCCATAAAAACGGCGCCCACCGGGCGCCGTTTTTATGGCGGTGATCCGGCTCAGCGCTGCAGCATGCCGCCGCCGAAGGTGTCGCCGCCGCGAGTCTCCTCCACCTCCACTCCTTCCAACCCCTGCGACAGCGTGTGCGCATCGCCGCCCTGCGCGAGCTTGATGCGCAGGCGCACCTCGTTCGCGCTGTCGGCATAGCGCAGCGCATCCTCGTAGCTGATCTCGCCCGCGTGGTAAAGCTCGACCAGGCTCTGGTCGAAGGTCTTCATGCCGAGCAGGTTCGACTCCTTCATCACGTCCTTGAGTTTGTGCACCTCGCCCTGGCGGATGTAGTCCTGCACCAGCGGCGTGCCGAGCATGATCTCCACCGCCACCCGCCGACTCTTGCCGTCGGGCGTGGGGATCAGCTGCTGGGCCACGATGCCCTTGAGGTTCAGCGACAGATCCATGAACAGCTGCTGGTGCCGATCCTCGGGGAAGAAGTGCAGGATGCGATCGATTGCCTGGTTGGCGTTGTTGGCGTGCAGCGTGCACAGGCACAGGTGGCCGGTCTCGGCAAAGTTGACCGCGTATTCCATGGTTTCGCGGGTACGCACCTCGCCGATCATGATGACGTCGGGCGCCTGGCGCAGGGTGTTCTTCAGCGCGTTTTCCCAGCTGTCGGTGTCGATGCCCAGCTCGCGCTGGGTGATGATGCAGCCCTCGTGCTTGTGCACGTATTCGATCGGGTCCTCGATGGTGATGATGTGGCCGGTCGAGTTCTGGTTGCGGTAGGCGATCATCGACGCCAGCGAGGTCGATTTGCCGGTGCCGGTGGCGCCGACAAAGATGATGATGCCGCGCTTGGTCATCGCCAGCTGCTTGATGATCGGCGGCAGGTTCAGCTCTTCGATGGTGGGGATCTTCGACTCGATCCGGCGCAGCACCATACCCACGCAATTGCGCTGGTAGAAGCACGACACGCGAAAGCGGCCCACGCCCTGCGCGGAAATCGCGAACTGGCACTCGTGGGTTTTCTCGAACTCCTCGCGCTGCGAGGGCGTCATCACATTCAGCACCATGTCGCGCGACTGCTGGATCGACAGCGGGCTCTGCGTGATCGGCACGATCCGCCCCTGGATCTTCATCGACGGCGCCACGCCGGCGGTAATGAACAAGTCCGATGCGCGCTTGTGCACCATCAGCTTGAGGAACGAGGTGAAATCGAAATCGCTCATGGCTTGAAGTCCGGGATTCGGGATGGGAGATTCGGGATTCGGTTGAAGCAGTCAATGGCGGGCATGGAGCCCGTCGGGTTCAGGGCGCGGGCCTTTTCGAATCACGAATCCCGCAGCCCGAATCCCGGCCTCATCGGAACATCTCCTTGTTTTTCGCATACGCCTGGGCCTCCTGGCGAGAGACCAGGCCGCGTTTGACGAGGTCGGTGAGGCATTGGTCCAGGGTCTGCATGCCGTATTGCTGGCCGGTCTGGATCGCCGAGTACATCTGCGCGACCTTGTCTTCGCGGATCAGGTTGCGGATGGCGGGGATGGCCACCATGATTTCGTGCGCCGCGAGGCGGCCGCCGCCGGTTTTCTTCAGCAGCGACTGCGAAACCACCGCGCGCAGCGATTCAGACAGCATCGAGCGCACCATCGGTTTCTCGCCAGCGGGGAACACGTCGATGATGCGGTCGATGGTCTTGGCGGCCGAACTGGTATGCACGGTGGCAAACACCAAGTGGCCGGTTTCCGCGGCGGTCAGCGCCAGGCGGATGGTTTCCAGATCGCGCAACTCGCCGACCAGGATGAAATCCGGGTCCTCGCGCAGCGCCGAGCGCAGCGCCTCGTTGAAGCCATGGGTGTCGCGGTGCACCTCGCGCTGGTTCACCAGGCATTTTTGCGAGGTGTGCACGAACTCGATCGGGTCCTCGATCGTCAGCATGTGACCGTAGTCGGTCTTGTTGATGTGGTCGACCATCGCGGCCAGCGTGGTCGACTTGCCCGAACCGGTCGGCCCGGTGACCAGGATCAACCCTTGCGGTTGCTCGATCAGGTCCTTGAATATCTTGGGGCACCCCAGGTCCTCGAGCGACTGCACTTCGGACGGAATGGTGCGGAACACCGCGCCGGCGCCGCGGTTCTGGGTGAACGCGTTGACGCGGAAACGCGCCAGACCGGGGATCTCGAACGAAAAGTCGGTTTCGAGGAACTCCTCGTAATCGCGCCGCTGCTTGTCCGACATGATGTCGTACACCAGGGAGTGCACCTCCTTGTGTTCCAGCGGCGGGATGTTGATCCGGCGCACGTCGCCATCCACGCGGATCATCGGCGGCAAGCCCGCCGACAGGTGCAAATCCGAAGCCTTGTTCTTCACCGAGAACGCAAGCAGTTCGGCAATATCCATACGGGTTCCCCTCGACCGGTCGTCGGCAACGTGGCAACGGCAGCCCGGCGCGACCATGCCGCACCGCCGTCAAGCGTTTCGATGGTACTCGCGGCGCGCCCGGGGCGGCCAGCTGCATGGCGCACTTTGCGTGCCCGGTCACACACGGCCCCAAAGGGCCCGAATCAAGCAAGCGCCGCCAACCCGTGGAAGCAACGCGGCCACCGGCTGACCGGCCCAACGCCGATGTGCACCACCGCCACCACGGCATTGCCACCGCCGCCCGGGTAGCCGTCGCCCCGCCGGCGGCACCCCATCGCCCCTTGCCTCGGCTAAGGTATGCGGTCAGCTTCCCAACCCGAGTTTCGCGATGACACGCATTGCCTTCATCGGTGGCGGCAACATGGCGCGCAGCCTGATCAGCGGCCTGTTGAAAACCGGCACCACGGCCGCCGACATCGGCGTCGCCGAACCGCTGGCGGAGGCGCGCGAACGCCTCGGCCGCGACTACGGCGTGGCCGCCTGGCCCGATCACCGCAGCGCCGTCGCCGGCACGGAGGTGGTGGTGCTGGCGGTGAAACCGCAGGCCTTGCCCAAGGTACGCGGCGAGTTGCGCGCTGCGCTGCAGGGCGAACACCGGCTGCTGATCTCGATCTGCGCCGGAGTGCGGCTGGATCAGCTCGAACGCTGGCTCGGAGCCCTGCCGATGGTGCGCTGCATGCCGAACACGCCGGCGTTGATCGGCGCCGGCGCCACCGGCCTGGTTGCCAACAGCCGCGTCAGCCCGGAACAAAAGGCGCTGGCGCAGCGCATCCTCGACGGCGCCGGGCTGACGCGCTGGATCGAACGCGAAACGCTGATGGATACCGTCACCGCGCTCTCGGGCTCCGGCCCGGCGTATTTCTTCGCGCTGGTGGAAGCTTTGGAAGAAGCCGCGGTGCGCCAGGGCTTGCCGCGCGACACCGCGCGCGCGCTCGCCGCGCAAACCTGTCTCGGCGCCGGCCGCATGCTTACCGAAAGCGGCGACGATCCAGCCGAGCTGCGCCGCCGCGTCACCTCACCGCACGGCACCACACAAGCCGCGCTGGAAAGCTTCGCCGCCGACGGTCTGGCCGCCATCACCGCGCGCGCCGTCGCTGCCGCCACTCGCCGCGGCGGCGAGCTTGCCGACGAACTGGATCGGGAGGAAGCACCGTGAGCTACCTCCTGAACGCCATCAGCCTGCTGCTGGGTATCGCGTTCGATGCGGTCGTCATCCTGTTCCTGCTGCGCGTAGCCGCCGAGGCGTGCCGCGCCGAGTTCCACAACCCGCTGAGCCAATTCGTCTATCGCGCCACCAACCCGGTGCTGGCGCCGATGCGCCGCGTGCTGCCGAACTGGCGGCGGATCAACCTTGCTGCGCTGCTGGTGGCATGGTTCGTGGTGTTGGTGAAACATGCCGTGCTGTTCGCCGTGATGGGCATCGCCCCGCACGTGCTCGGCCTCATCGTGCTGGCCGCCGCCAAGCTCTTCGATTTCGCTCTGTTGTGCTACCTCATCGTGGTGTTTGCGTGGGCCTTGCTCAGCATGTTTGCGCCCGACCCGCGACAGCCGTTCCAGCGGCTCCTGAGTGATCTTGCCGCGCCACTCGTGCGTCCGCTCGAAGGGCGGGTGAGCATCGGCGCCATCGACTTCTCGCCCACCATCGTCATCCTCGTGCTGCTGCTGGCGCGCCTGCTCGTCGCTGCACCGCTGATCGACCTTGGCATGCGCCTGACGCTCGCCGGCTGAAACCGCGACGCGGCGTTCGTGAAACCAGCCTTGACCGGATACCGCCCACTTTCGCCATGCCTACGCTCAGCCCGTCACTTCGCGACTGGATCCTCGCCACTCACCGCGCAGGGCACGATCTCGACGCCATCATGGCGTTGCTGGAAACCCACGGTTACGACGCCACGGCGTACCGCAACGCGGTAGCGCAGCTCGTGCGGGTCGAGCTGGCGCCACCGGCGACCGGCGCACGTCGCACCCGGCATCCGACCACTCCGGAGGTACAGCTTGGCGAGCGCACGGTGGCGGTCACGGCCAGCCTCGATCGCCCGCTCGTGCGCGTGCTCGACGGCCTGCTCACTCACGCCGAATGCGATGAGCTGATCGCCCTGGCGCGTCCGCGCCTGGCGCGCGCGTTGACCGTGGACGCGCAAGGCGGACAGCAGGTGGATCGCCGGCGCACGAATGCCGGCATGTTTTTCAAACCGGGCGAGTTTCCGCTGGTGGCGCGGATCGAGCAGCGCATCGCCGAACTGGTAGATCTGCCGGCCAGCCATGGCGAAGGCCTGCAGGTGCTGCACTATGAGTCCGGGCAGGAGTACCAGCCCCATTACGACTGGTTCGACCCGGCGCAAGCCGGCTACGACGCGATCACCGCGCGCGGCGGCCAACGCATCGCCACCATCGTGATGTACCTCAACACACCAGAGGCCGGCGGCGGCACGGCGTTCCCCAAGGCCGGGCTGACGGTGACCGCGCGGCGTGGCACGGCCGTCTATTTCGCCTACACGGGTGGCGACGAAAGCTCGCTGCACGCCGGCTTGCCGGTGGCGCGCGGCGAGAAGTGGATCGCCACCAAATGGCTGCGCGAGCGGCCGTATTGAGCCGGTGAAAGTGCCGCCGGCGGGCTGTGCTCGACGCGCCGGTACGCGCGTTTCCCGCAAGCCTTGAAGCACCTCATTCAGCCCGCGCTGCTGCATCGCAACAGGTGTTTGCCGTATGCTTGCGGACTTTCTCGCCGCATCGCATACGCAAGGACATCCGCATGGGCCTGCATCTGGTCAAGACCGGTCGCAACGTACCGGACGAAATCAACGTCATCATCGAAATCCCGAAGGATGCCGAACCGGTCAAGTACGAAGTGGAAAAGGAATCGGGCGCGGTGTTCGTCGACCGCATCCTGTCCACCCCGATGCGCTACCCGTGCAACTACGGCTACGTGCCGCGTACGCTGGGTGGTGACGGCGACCCGCTGGATGCGCTGGTGATCCTGCCCTTGCCACTCACCGTGGGCTCGGTGATCCGCTGCCACCCGGTCGGCATGCTGAAGATGACCGACGAGGCCGGCGCCGACGAAAAGCTGGTGGTGATCCCCTCGCCCAAGGTGTTCAACGGCTACGCGCACATCAACGACCTCAAGGGCGTGTCGCCGCACTGGTTGCAGCGTATCGGCCACTTTTTCGAGCACTACAAGGATCTCGAAAGCGGCAAGTGGGTGAAGCTCTCCGGCTGGGTGGGTGCCGAAGAGGCCAAGGCCATCATCGTGGCCGGCGTCGCCCGCTATCAGGAAATGAAGGATGCCAAGGCCGCGGCCAAGGCTGCCAAGCTTGCCGGCGAGTCCACGCAAGCCTGATCCCGCGTACTCCGAACGGCGCGTCGCACATAGCGACGCGCCGTTTTTGTGCGCGACGAAAGTCGGCGCCGCAAGCACCGTCGACACGCCGATAATGGCCTTGCCTGCCGCCTTCGGAGTCCACATGAAAGCCGTCGCCCTCACCCGCTACCTGCCGATCGACGATCCGCAATCGCTCTTCGACGTGGGCTTGCCGCAACCCGTGCCCGGCGCGAACGACTTGCTGGTGCAGGTGGAGGCGGTATCGGTCAATCCGGTCGACACCAAGCTGCGCGCGCCCAAGCCGCAAATCGAAGCGCAACCGCGCGTGCTCGGCTTCGACGCAGCCGGTACGGTGACGGCGATCGGTACGCAGGTACAGGGCTTTCGGCCCGGTGACCGCGTGTACTACTCCGGCGACATGACCCGTCCCGGCAGCAACGCGCAGTTCCAGCTGGTCGAGGACTGCCTGGTTGCACCGATGCCGAAAACGCTGGATTTCGCCCAAGCCGCCGCACTGCCGCTGGTCGGCGTCACGGCGTGGGAGCTGCTGTTCCAGCGCATGCCGTTCGCGCCGGAACACGGCGGCGACGGCAAGAGCCTCTTGGTGATCGCCGGCGCGGGCGGCGTCGGCTCGATTGCGATCCAGCTCGCGCGGCGTGCCGGCTTCAACGTGATTGCCACCGCCTCGCGCCCGGAAACTGCCACGTGGTGTCGCGCCATGGGCGCGCAGCACGTGGTAAACCATCGCGAACCTCTCGCGCCGCAACTGGCGGCACTTGGCCTCACCCACATCGACGCTGCGCTCAACCTCGCCGACACCGACCGCTACTGGGAGACGCTGGGTGAGCTGCTTGCACCACAAGGCCACGTCGGGCTGATTGTCGAGCCGCGCGGCGCGCTGCGGATCGGCGACCCGTACAAGGCCAAATGCATCGGCATCCACTGGGAGTACATGGCGGCCAGGGCGAAATTCCGCACTCCGGACATGGCCGAGCAAGGCGCGATCCTGGTGCGCCTCGCCGCGCTCGCCGATGCCGGCGCGATCAAGAGCATCTGGCACGAAACGCTGGGCACGATCAACGCCACGCATCTGCGCGAAGCACACCGGCGGCTGGAGTCGGGCGCCACCATTGGCAAACTGGTGCTCGCCGGCTGGTAAACCAGACGCCCTGCTAAAGTAGTCGACCTTGGCCTGACCTGTATCAGGCCCGGTCGCGATAGCGGGCGCGAGACTGTCACCGCCCCCACGGTACGCATGGAATGTCCAGCCAACCCCACATCCCCGACGGTAGCAAGTTTGTCAGCCCGCAAGGCACGCGAGCCATCAAGGGCGGCATCAAGCCCAACGCCAACAGCCAGGTTCCCGACGTGGGCCACAAGCCGCCGTGGCTGCGGGTGAAACTGCCCACTGGCGCCAAGTACGAGGCCATCGCCAACATCGTGCACACGCACAAGCTCAACACCGTGTGCATGGAGTCCAAGTGCCCGAACATCGCCGAATGCTGGGGCCGCGGCACCGCCACGCTGATGCTGATGGGCTCGGTGTGCACCCGTGCCTGCAAGTTCTGCGCGGTCTCCACCGGCAACCCGAACGGCTGGCTCGATCCGCTGGAACCGATGCAGGTGGCCGACGCCGTCGCGCTGATGGGCCTCAAATACGTGGTGCTCACCTCGGTCGACCGCGACGACCTGCCCGACGGCGGCGCGGCGCACTACGCCGCCTGCGTCAAGGCCATCCACGCACGCTCACCAAGCACCGCAGTCGAAGCGCTTACCCCCGACTTCGCCGGCAGCCACGATGCGGTCGCCACCGTGCTCGATGCCGGGTTGGCCACCTACGCGCAAAACCTCGAAACCGTGCGCCGCCTGACCCACCCGGTACGCGACCCGCGCGCGGGCTATGAGCAGACGCTGGACGTGCTTGCGTTCGCCAAGCGTCACTCGCCAAAGACACTCACCAAGACAAGCTTGATGCTCGGCCTGGGTGAAACCGACGAAGAGCTCGACCAGACCCTGGACGACATCCGCGCGGCCAACGTCGACATCGTGACGATGGGCCAGTACATGCGGCCCAGCGTCAACCACCTGCCAGTCGAGCGCTTCGTCACGCCGGACGAATTCCGTGCCTATCGCGATCTCGCGCTCAGCAAGGGTTTCGTCGAAGCGGTGTCCGGGCCGCTGGTGCGCTCGAGTTATCGCGCCGAGCGCGTATTGGAGAAAAACAACCTGGGGCTGTGACCCGAGGCGCGACGGGCCAGCCGACATTCACGATGCCTGGCGGCATCCGGAGGTCGCGTCATGTCCATCCCGTCCCACAAACCCCACGTCGGCAGCGGCAAGCCCGCTGCCAAGTTGCACCGCACCGTGCGCCCAACCAGGCAGCAGGCAGACAATTCGCGCCTGCATCGCGAGCAGCTGGTGGACGAGGTCCTGGCCGAGAGCTTCCCGGCCAGCGACCCGCCGAGTTGGGTGCAAGGCACCGCCCCGGTGCCCCGCTAGTTTTTCGAGGAGAAGTACATGGAAACGTCGATGTACCCACAACCCAGCGTCGAACTGGGCAAGAAACGGCGCGAGCTGGCGCCCAAACCGCTTGATGCATTCAAGGCATTCAGCGCGGCAGTATTTGCCGACGGCGCGTTGCCCAACGTCACCAAGCAGCTCATTGCAGTGGCGGTGGCGCATGTCACGCAGTGCCCATACTGCATCAAGGGCCACACCGCCGAGGCGCTCAAACGGGGTGCGACCGAGGCGCAGATCATGGAAGCGATCTGGGTCGCGGCCGAGATGCGCGCCGGCGGCGCGTACGCGCATTCCAACCTTGCGCTCGATGTCATGCAACACGCGCACCAGGAGGGCTGAGCATGGCCACCCGTTATACCGGAGTGACCTCCAGCATCCTGGATGCGGTCGGCGACACACCCCTGATGGAAATCGAGGGCGTGTTTGCCAAGGTCGAGTTCCTGAACCCCTCCGGCTCGATCAAGGCGCGCATCGCCAAATACATGGTGGAAAAGGCCGAAACCGAAGGCCTCTTGAAGCCCGGCGACACCATCGTCGAAGCCACCAGCGGCAACACCGGCAACGCGTTTTCGATGGTGGCCGCCGCCAAGGGCTACCGCATGCTGGTGGTGATGCCCGAAGGCCTTTCCGGCGAGCGCGTGGCGATCTCGCGCGCGTTCGGCGCCGACGTGCTGTTCTGCGGCAGCTTCCATGTCGATGCGGCGCTCAAGCGCGCGCAGGAACTCGGCAAGCATCCGGGGTATTTCCACCCGGGCCAGTTCGAGTCGGAATGGAACATCGAGGAAAACCGCGAGCTGCTCGGCCCCGAGATTCTCGCGCAGCTGCCCGATGGCCGCCTGCCTGATGCACTCGTGCTTGGCGTCGGCACCGGCGGCACGCTGATCGGCGTGGGCCAGGCATTCCGCAAGGCCAATCCGAAAGTGCGGCTGTTCGCGATGGAGCCGTCCGAGTCGTGCACGATCCTGTGCGGCGAGATCGGCACCCACGCGATCGAAGGCATTTCCGACGGCTTCGTGCCGGGCATCTTCCAGCGCAACGCCTCGCAGGTAAACGACACGTTGAGCGTGTCGAGCACCGACGCGGTGGCCGAAATGATGCGTCTGGCGCGCAAGTACGGCCTGTTCTGCGGCCCGAGTTCGGGCGCGCATCTGCTGGCCGCCAAACGCGTGCGCGCACAGTTCCCCGAGCTCAAGACCGTGGTCACGGTGTTCTGCGACGAGGGTGAAAAGTACCTGCACGAATATTTCATGCAGGGGCCGGCGCCGGAAGTGGGCGCAAAACACTTCCGCTGACATCGCAGGTCGACGATGGAACCCAGGCGGCCGGTCGCGCAGACCGACAGCCCGGGTTTCAGTGGGCGGCGTACGCGCGCATGAACGTGGCGACCCCGGCGCGCGCGGTGGCTTCGATTTCGGCAGCGTAATTCGCGTCGCAATCCACACAGCCGAACATGCGTCGCATGAACAGGTCGCCCTTGATGAGCGCGAAGAACTGCACCGTGGCGCGCCGCACGTCGTCGATCGCGAGCTGGTCGACGTCAACCGCGCGCTGCAGCAGGCGTTCCATCAGGCCATGCGTGCGCAAGGTGCCCTCCTCCCACAGCAGGCGGCCGAACCGCGGGTTGCCTTGCCGGCAGTCGCCGAGGATCGCGCGGAATGTTCCGACCGTTTCCGCATCGCAATCGAGTCGCGCATGGATCAACGCAATGCGCAGCAGGGTGTCGGCGATGGGCGTTGCCGGGTCGTAGTCGTAGGTGTGCTCGGGCAACAGATCTTCGATGCGTGCGCGAATCACCTCGCGGAACAGGTTGTCCTTGTCGCCGAAGTGGCTGTAGACGGTGAGCTTGGAGACCCCGGCCTCGGCCGCAATCGCGTCCATGCTGGTGCCGGCAAACGCGTTGCGGATGAACAACGCCTTCGCCGCGGCAAGGATCGCGGCGCGCTTTTCCATGTCCTTCGGTCTGCCGGGCCCTTGCGACCTGGCCGGCGAGCTGGTGTTCATGCGCGAAACTTCCCAAAACGAGGCATGACCTTTATTATACGCCGCGGTTTACTTATTTCCAGAGCAGCCCCCAATGCCGGCGTACGGGCGCCCCGACATGACTTGTGGCGGCGGTGCGCGGTGACTTCCGGCACTTCGTGCCGACCGCGCGCGGTCGCACCCTGACCGTTGTCGGTGCCTGGCCAAACCCCTATGCTTTCTGGTCTTTTTCGCATCCACGGAACCTTGGCAAACATGGCGATGAACTTCGAGCAGGCGCGGACCAACATGGTGGAGAACCAGGTGCGTACCTGGGACGTGATCGACATGCGTGTGCTCGACGTGCTCGGGCGCGTGCGCCGCGAGGATTTCGTCCCGGCCGAGCACCGCCAGCTCGCGTTTGCCGACCTGTGCCTGCCGCTCGGCCACGGCGAAGTGATGATGAAACCGGTGGTCGAGGGTCGCGTGCTGCAGGCGCTGGAGCTCAAGCCAACCGACCGCGTGCTGGAAATCGGCACTGGCTCGGGTTTCCTTGCCGCCTGCCTCGCTGGCCTCGCGGCGCAAGTGGAAAGCGTCGATATCCACGCCGATTTCACCGCACGCGCCGGCGAGCGGCTCGCCGCGGCCGGCGTCACCAACGTCACGCTGCACACTGGCGAAGCCGTACGCGAATGGCAACCGCAGGGCCTGTTCGACGCCGTGGTTGCCACCGGCGCCGTCGCCAAAGTGCCGGAGCGCTGGTTCGGCTGGCTCAAGCCCGGCGCGCGCCTGCTGGCCATCCGCGGAGCCTCGCCGGCACAACAGGCCGTGTTGTTCACGCGCGAAAGCGATCGTGAGCAGCGCGAGGAAACGCTGTTCGAAACCGACCTGCCCTATCTCGCCCACGCCGCGCCATCCACCGCGTTCGTGTTTTGAAGCCCCCTTGTTCCCCGCGAGGCACCCCATGCGTTTGAAGCTGCTCACCGTTGCGCTGGCATTGGCCGCAATCTCCTTGCCCGGCCACGGCGAAGACCTGCTCGACGCGTATCGCGAAGCACGCGCCAACGATCCGGTGCTGGCCCAGGCCGACGCCACCCGCCTCGCCACCGGCGAAGGCGTGACGCAAGCGCGCGCGCTGTTGCTGCCGCAGATCAACGGCAGTCTCGCGCTCAGCCAGACCAACGGCGGCACCGGCGGCCGCTTCCAGGATCCGAACAATCCCGGCCAGTTCCTCACCAGCAGCGCCATTGGCCACAGCCGCACCCGCAGCCTGAATGCCAACCTCAGCCAGACGGTGTTCGACTTCTCGAAGTACGCCAACCTCAAGGCTGCGCATTCCTCTGCCAATGCGCAGGATCAGCTCTATCAGGCCGCGCTGCAGAACCTTTACGTGCGCGTGACCGGCGCCTACTTCACGGTGCTCACCGACGAGGATCAGCTGGCCTTCGCCAAGGCCAACGAAGACGCCTTGAAGCAGCAGTTCGATCAGGCCGACCAGCGCTTCAAGGTGGGGCTGGCGGCAGTCACCGACGTGTATCAGGCCAAATCCGCCTACGAGGCCGCGCGTACCCAGACCATCGCCGCCAAGAACACGCTCGACAACGACCGCGAAGCGCTCACCCAGATCACCGGCAGGCCGACCGGCGACCTCAAAAAGCTGCGCGACCAGTTGCCGATGCAGGCGCCCGACCCCGCCGACCCCGACGCGTGGGTGCAGAAGGCACTTGCCGCCAACCCGAACCTCATGGCGCAAAAAGACAACCTCTCCGCGGCCGAACACAACATCACCTCGGCGCGCGCCGGCCACCTGCCGACGCTCACGGCCGGCGTCAATTACGGCAAGAGTTCCAGTTGGTACGAAAACGCGGCCATCCACTCCAACACGCCATCCACGACCACGGTGGGGCTCACGCTCAACGTGCCGATCTTTTCCGGCGGCGCCACCCAGTCGCGCGTGCGTCAGGCGATCTACAACCGCGATGCGGCGCAGGATTCGGTCGAGATCGAACGCCGCCAGTTGCGTGCGGCGACGCTCAATTATTACCGCTCGGTGCTCGCCGGCGTGAGCCAGGTGGAGTCGGGCAAGGCCGCGGTGGAGTCGGCGCAGAAGGCGCTGGATGCCACCCGCGCCGGCTTCGATGTCGGCACCCAGACCATGGTCAATGTGTTGATCGCGATCCAGACCCTGACCCAGGCCGAAAGCAGCTATTCGCAGGCACGCCATCAACTGGTGCTGAACCGCCTGCTGCTGAAACAGAGCGCCGGTGCCGCCAGCCTGTCCGACCTGCAGGACATCAACGCGTTGCTGCAGTGAGCCGGGAATAGGGAATCGGGAATCGGGAATCGAAGAGCCGCACCATCGCGAAGACGCGGACGGCTTCGCGTGCGAAGCCCCGTCACGATAAAACCCCGCCCGACCGACCGGCCTCAGCTCAAGTGCGCGTCGATCAGTTGTAGCAGGCGGCCAGTGGCGCCGCGTTCACGCTCGAACAAGCGTTGCGCCGCCTGCCCCATCGCCGCCCGCCGCGGCGCGTCGCCGAGCAGCGCCAGCGCGGTTTGGCCCAGCTGTTCGGCATCCGCCACGCGCACCGCGCCGCCTTGGTCGATCAGGCTGGCGGTGATCTCGGCAAAGTTGAAGGTGTGCGGGCCCACCACCACCGGGGTGCCGAGCGCGGCCGGCTCCAGCACGTTGTGGCCGCCGATCGGCAGGAGGCTGCCACCGACGAAGGCCAGGGCACTGGCGGCAAAGAACGGCATCAGCTGGCCCATGGCGTCGATCACGAACACCTGATGGCTCACCGCCGGCATCCCGTCTTCGCCATAGCTGCCCACGGTGAACCCCATGCCGCGCGCAGCGTGGATCGCCTCAGCAAACCGCTCCGGGTGGCGTGGCGCGATCAGCAACAAGGCATCCGGCAGGCGCCGCAACACGTCCAGGTGCGCGTTCAACGCAGCCTGCTCCTCACCCTCGTGCGTGCTGGCCGCGATCCACACCGGGCGTCCGGCGCCCCAGTGTTCGCGCAGGCGCGCACCCGCCACCCGCGCATCCGGTGGAATCGGCATGTCGTACTTGAGGTTGCCGCACACCAGCACGCGCCTGGACGGCGCGCCAATCAGGCGATAACGGTCGGCATCCGCCGGCGATTGCGCCGCGATCACGTCGACACAACCCAGCGCCGCGCGCAGCATGCCGCGCAGCGGGCGCGGACGGTAGCCGCGCAACGAGCGCTCGGACAAGCGCGCGTTGACGATCATCAGCGGCACGCGGTACCGGTGGCAGGCGAAATACAGGTTCGGCCAAATCTCGGTCTCGACGATCAGGGCAACGCGCGGCTTGAGCTTGCGCAAAAACCGGTTCACCGCATACGGCAAGTCGTACGGCAGGTAGATGTGGAACACGCTGTCGCCGAACAGCTGCTGCACCCGCGCGGTGCCGGTGGGCGTTACGGTGGTGATGACCAAAGGCGCATCGGGGTACGCCAGCTTGAGCGCCTTGACCAACGGCTCGGCCGCGTTTACTTCCCCCACCGATACCGCATGCACCCACAGGCAGCCGCAGACGCGCTGCGGTGCACTGAAAAAGCCGAAGCGCTCGGCCCAGCGCCAGTAGTAAGGTCGCGAGCGGAAACCGCGCAACGCCAGCCGCAGCACGATCAGCGGCGTCGCCAGGTACATCGCCAAAGTGTAGAGAAAACGCAACGGCAAGCTCCGCAAACCACGCGAGTATACGGGAGCGCCGCGATGACTCCGGCCGGCAGGCGGACGTCCACTACAATGCGCGCGATGCCCGGTTCCCGTCGTCCCCGTTTCCAGCGCGCTTTGCTCGCCCCCCACCTGTGGCCGGCGTGGCTTGGTGTCGGCGTCATCTGGCTGCTCGCGCGTCTGCCGTATCGCGCACTGATGCACGTGGGCCACGTGCTTGGCGCGCTGATATGCCGGGTGCCGTCACCGCGGCGGCGGGTGGCTGCCACCAACATCCGCCTGTGTTTTCCCCAGCTGGACGCGGCAGCACAAGCCGCGCTGGTCAACGCCCACCTGCGCGACATCGGCCTGATGCTGACCGAGTTCGCGCTGGGTTGGCTGGGCTCGAAACGGGCGATCGCCCGCGTGCCAGTGACGATCGAGGGGTTGGAGCACCTCGCCACCGCGCGGGCGCAAAACCGCGGCGTGCTGTTGGTGGGCGGGCACTTTTCGCATCTGGAGCTGTGCGCGCGACTGGTGTCGCAGCGCATCGGCATCGCCGGCATGTATCGCAAGATGGACTCTGCCGTGTTCGAGCATGTCGTGCTGCGCGCGCGGCTGGACTACGCCACCGCCATGTTCGACAAGGACGACATCCGCGGCACGGTGAAATATCTGCGCGCCGGCGGCACGCTGTGGTACGCGCCCGACCAGGACATGCGCAGCAAGGACAACGTGTTCGTGCCGTTCTTCGGTGTGCCGGCGGCCACCATTACCGCCACCCATCACCTTGCACGCTTGTCCGGCGCACTGGTGATCCCGTTTTTCCACCGCCGGCTGCCACACGGCAAGGGCTACGTCATGCGCCTTGGCGCGCCGCTGGCCGATTTTCCCAGTACCGATGCCGCCGCCGACACCGCCCGCATCAACGCCTGCATCGAGGCCATGGTGCGTGCGGCGCCTGAGCAATACCTGTGGGTGCACAAGCGGTTCAAAACGCGGCCTGAAGGTGCACCTGCGGTCTACTGACGCGCGAAAGCCGGCGAAAAGGTGGCGGAAACACCGTGCGCGCCCTCGTCCCCCCACGACACATTCATGCAGCACTTCCTTACGTCGATGCAGGATCGCACCGCTCGGCGCAGTGCGTCCGCCACGCGCGGTTTCTACACCTTGAAATACGCGCGGCGCAGCCTGCGCCGGCGGGCCTCTGCATGCGGCGTGACCGGCTTTTGCGTACGAGACGCCGCGCATGCACGCCATGCTGGCCCACGACCCGCGCCTGGTCGAACGCCCCGACACGCCTACATCAGCCGCAGGCTTGGCGCTGCCGCTGGCTACGCCATCATCCGCAGCCACTACACCTTGGTACTGACGCACCTCCCGCTCGCATGCTCCCGCCGGTCGCGCAGCAGTCGGCACGCTGACCCCGAAGGACGGCAAGAGACTGGGCATCGAGCTGCGCCGCCCAACTGGCCGCAGCCACGAAGGCGAACTCACGGTGTCCGCCAGGCGCAACGCGGTGCGCGACATTGCCCGGGTCGACACAAGCATCGCAGTGCATTTCGCAAGCGCGAGGCACTGCGCGTTGTCGCCACCCGCTGGTTGCCTGACGCCCTCGAACTGTCCTGCCGCCCGCGCAGGCTGAGGCCCACGTTCACTCTCGTGTGGGCTGCTGCGCCAACTTGAGTGCAGCGCACCACAATGCCAGCAGCCACGCGAACAGCAGGCCCCACCACGCGGAGTAGAACGCCAGGTGGGTGTTGAACGGAAACACCATCACGCCCAGTGCCAGCGTCACCGGCCAGGCGCGTTCACGTGCCTGCGCACCCGCGCGCCGCCACGCGCGCACCGCAATGGCCAGCGCCACGAGCCACAGCACCAGCCCCAGTGCACCGGTTTCAGTCAGGATTTCCAGCACGATCTGGTGTGCATGGCACGCTCCCTGGCCGGCGCCGCAGGGCTCGGCGATGAGGAAGTGGTCCTGCGTCGGCGCAAATCGCGGATAGGCATAGCGGAACGCGCGCACGCCGACGCCGGTCCACGGGTGCGCAGCGATCATCTTCAGGCTGTCGTGCCAGATATCGAGCCGACCGGTGAGCGCGGCATCCAGCCCGCTGCGCGTGCCCTGCAAAGCGTCCAGCGTGCGCGCCATGCGCGCCTCGAACGGGGCCGAGGTTTGCCACGCCACCGCGGCAGCCAACGCCAGGGCCAACGCTGCGGCACCCAGATACGCCACAAACCGTTGCCGGGAGGGCGCCACGCGCCACGCACACGCGAGCGCCACCAGGCCGTAGCACAACCACGCGGCACGCGAACCAGCGAGCAGCACCGGACCCAGCATCAGGAGCCACGCCACCGCCAGCCCCGGGCGCCCCCAGCGCCGCTGTGCGGCCCACAACGCAAACGGCGAAAGCACGGCGAGCGTCGGCCCAAACTTGGGGTTGCTCGCCCCGAAAATGCCGGTCAGGCGATCCGGCTGCGCGGGCCCGCCAAGGCTCCAGCCGGTGAACCCCTGCACCCAGGCGTCGCCCACCCACAGCGCCAGGACGGCGGCCACCGCCACATACAGCGCAGCCAAGCGCGATTCGCGATCCACCACGAGACACGCATACACGCCCAGCGGCAGATACCGCAACAGGGCCGCGACCGTGCCCCAGCTCTTGCCCGGCGCCAACGAATGCGGCGCGGAAGCCAACGCCGCCAGAAAGTACCCCGCCAAGAGTGCCAGCAGCAGGCTGGCCCCGCGCGGCCACGCCCAGGCACGCCGACGCCGCACGAAATCGGCCGCCAGCACCAGGGTGCACAGCAAGGTGCCCAGCTCGCTGCTGCGCCCAAACGGCAGCAGGGCCACCACCAGCCAGAACGGCCACAGCGGCGACCGCAAGGCGGCCTTCATGCGATCAACAAGGGTAATCATGCGCGATGCCGTCCAGGCGACCGCACGCATCATAAGCGCTCAGGCGGTGGCAACATCCGCGTACAACGCCAGCACGGCGTCCTGCATGTCGCGCAGCCGGTAGGACTGCAGCATCGGGATCGGCGGTGCCACCCGCAACAACTCGGCCGCACGTTCCACCAGCCGTTCCCGATCCCCCAGCGGCACCCGCCCGGCGGGATACAGCTCGGCCAGCAGCTCGCCGACGCCACCGTGCGCGTAACCAAGCACGGGCCGACACAGGGAAAGCGCTTCAACCACGGTGCGCCCGAACGACTCGGGCTTGTTCGACAACTGCAGGATCAAGCTGGACACCGCATAGACGTCGCGCACATCGCTGCGCGGGGGCGTCAGCACCACCTGCGTGCCCAGCCCGCGCTCGGCAATCAATGCGCGCAACTCGGCAATGTAGGCCTCGCGCCCAGGTTCGATCGCGCCGAGCAACAGCAGCCGGGCGTCGATGCCGCGCCGCTTGAGGTCGGCCAGGAGCTCGATCGCGTCGCGGTGCCCCTTGAGCCGCGTGCCGCGCCCAGGCAGCGTGAGCAAGGGCGCCCCTGCCAACTGCGGGTATTCCGCCAAAAACGCCCGGCGCCAGGATTCGTCCGGGCGGTAGCCATAGGGGAACGCGTCGGGGTCGATGCCGCGCGGTATCACCCGCACCCGGTTGGGTTCCAGCATCGGGTAATGGCCGAGCACGTAGTCGCGCAGGGTTTGCGACACCACGACCACGCGCTCACCGCGCAACAGGATCGAGCTGTAACGCCCCGGCGAGTTGAGCCCGTGCACGGTGGTGACGAAATGCGGCCGCGGCCGCAGGCCCTTGAGGGCCCACCAGCCCAGCCATGCCGGCAACCGCGAGCGTGCGTGCACGATGTCGGGTCGAAGCTCGCGCAGCGTGCGGCGCAAACGCGGCAAGCGCGCCAGCGTGGTCAGCGATTTTTGCCCGATGTCGAGCGTGATGTGCTCGCTGCCTTCGGCCAGCAGGCGCTCCACCAACCGTCCCCCCGCGGAAATCACCACCGAGCGATGACCGGCCTGCACCAGCGCGCGCGCAACCTCCAGCGTCGAGCGCTCGGCGCCGCCGGAGCGCAACGCGGGGATCAGCTGAACGACGGTCAGCCGCAACGGTGGCGAAGTGCTACCGGACATGGTTCCCGTCTGTGGGCCTGCATCCTGGTGCAAGAGCTTCATGTGGAAGCCGAAGCAAGATTGATGCCGTCCAGGCCCCGAACGACATGACGCGTCAGTCGGTCAGGACGTAACGCGAGGCACAATAAGGACAAACGGTCTCGCCACCGTCGTCGACGATCGGCAAATAAATTTTGGGATGCGCATTCCACAGCGACATGCCGGGCATCGGACACGACAACGGCAGGTCGGCGCGCGTCACTTCGTAACGTTTTTGGGCGCAGGTGTGACCCGCACCCACGTGGGTCAGCGGCTCATGCACCTTCTTGACCAGTTGCTGGGCGTCGGCCCGAGTGGCAGGGACGGACATGGAAGCTCCGATCGAAACAGGACAGGCGCCATGTTAGCAGCCTGCCCGGCAACTGCCGCCTGCCGACCCGCGCTGCCACGGGTCGACGGCGGCCCGCTTCACTTTGCCTTCGGCACCGAGCCTTCGGTGGTGATGCGCACCTGCACCTCGTCCCCCACCATCGGCACCATCATGCCCATGCCGAAATCGGAGCGCTTGAGCGTGGCCGTGGCATCAAATCCGATTGCCGGTTGCTGGTTCATCGGATGCGGGCCAACGCGGTTGAGCACGGCGTCCAGGGTGATCGGCCGGGTCACCCCGTGGATGGTGAGGTTGCCGGTGACCTTGAAATGCCTGGCGTCGACCGGCTCCACCCTGGTGCTCTTGAACGTGACGGTGGGGTACTTTGCCGCGTCAAAAAAGTCGGTCTTCTTCAGGTGCTCGTCGAGCGCCGGCACATGGGTGTCGAGCTTGGACAGCGGCAACGTGACCTCGACGCTGGACGCCGCCGGGTGCTGTTCATCGAACGTCACCGTGCCCTGCGCCAGACCGAGGTCGGCGGTGGGATGGGAGTAGTCAAAGTGGCTCCAGCTGAACAACACCATGGTGTGGTTGGGATCGAGCTGGTAGGTGACCGGGTTGGCCTGGGCGACCGTCGCCACACCAAGCAGGCCGGCAAGCAGCAGGCTGGAAAACACGCGCATGGGGGATCTCCACGGGAAAAAGGGCTGGCCGCCGGTATCCTCTGCTGACACCGCGACCACAAGCGAGCGGCCAGTCTATCGGCATGGCCGCACCGCCGAAATCCACGCAGGGGCAACGCAGCGTGCACGCAACCACACCAATTCTGCGCCACCAGCCATGAGCGTCCTGCTTCGCGACGAGTGCTGGGTCATTACCGACTTTGCCACCGGCAACCAGCGCCAGGCGCTGGCCCTGGCCGAGCGCATGGACTTGCCGGCCCGCCATCTGCAACTCGAACCGCGCGCGCCGTGGTCGTGGCTGGCGCCGCGCTTCGCGATCGGCGGCGCGTGGGTCCTGTCGCGCGAGCAACGCGCGTTGTTCGCCCCCCCCATGGCCACGGCTGGCCATCGGCTGCGGCCGCGCCGCCTCCCTGTTCACCCGCATGCTTGGCCGCCTCACCCACGGGCGCTGCCACACCGTGCAGATCCTCGACCCGCGCATCGACCCGGTACACTGGAACATTGTCATTGCGCCACGCCACGACCAGTTGACCGGCGCCAACGTGCTGACCCCGCTCGGTTCACTCAACCCGGTGGACGACGCATGGCTGGCCGCCGGGCGCGAGGCCAATCCCGGCCTGGCCGAACTGCCACAGCCGCGCGTGGGCGTGCTGCTTGGTGGCCCGCGCAGCGGGCTCGCCATGGACAGCGCCTACGCGCAAACCCTGGTGGCCCGGCTTGCCGCCCGCCAGCGGCGCGAAGGTGGCAGCCTGTTCGTGCTGCGTTCGCGCCGCACGAGCGCGGACATGGTGGCGGTCTTCCGCCACGCCCTTGCCAGCATTCCCGGCATGCTGTGGTCCGGCCCGGACGATGGCCGCAACCCCTACCCCGGCGTACTCGGCTGGGCCGACCGGCTGGTGGCGACGCCGGATTCGGTCAACATGCTGAGCGAGGCCTGCGCCGTCGGTTGTGCAGTACACACGTTCCCCACATCAACCATGCCAGCGAAGCTGCAACGATTCCATCAGGCCCTGCGCGCGCAGCACCTGCTGCATGACCTGGACGACGACGCGCCGCTGCGCCAGCCGCCGCTGCGCGAAACCGCCGACATCGCACGCCAGGTGCGCGAACGGATGGCCGCCGCAGACGGCATCACCCCGCGCTGAGGAACACCCGTACCGCTGCCGCATCGAACGGCCAATCCAGCTCGCGGCCGCTATCGTTGTCGCGCAGCACCGGCACGCGGGTGCCATAGCGCGCTTCGAGCTCTGGCGCGTCGTCGATCCACTGGCTTTCAAACTCGGGGGTGCGTGCTTCCGCCATGACGGCGAGCGCCAGGTCGCACAAGTGGCAGTAATCGCGCTGATAGAGGACAAGACCGGACATGTGCTGCGGCGCACCGAGGCAAAAGAGGGGCGCCCCGTAGAATAGCGGCCCTCTCTCCACGCAGCCCACGCCATGGCAGTCAGCGTCTTCGATCTGTTCAAGATCGGTATCGGCCCCTCCTCGTCGCACACCGTCGGCCCGATGCGCGCCGCCGCGCGTTTCACCGAACACTGGCTCGACGAAAAAGGCGTGCTGGCCCGCGTCGCCCGCGTGCGCGCCGAACTGTACGGCTCGCTCGCCATGACCGGCCGCGGCCACGGTACCGACAAGGCGGTGCTGCTTGGCTTCACCGGCGAACATCCGGACAGCGTCGACCCCGACGGCATCCCCGCGGCACTCGCGCAGATCCGGGAATCCGGCCACATCCGTCTGCTCGGCAAGCACGAAATCGAGTTCGACGAAAAACGCGACCTCGTCTTCAACAAGCGGCAAAAGCTGCCGTTCCACACCAACGGCATGCGCTTTTCCGCCTACGCCGCCGACGGCACCCAGCTCGCCACGCGCGACTACTACTCGGTCGGCGGCGGCTTCGTGGTCAACCACGACGAGGCGGCGGAAGACCGCATCGTGGCCGACACCACGGCGCAGCCCTACCCGTTTTCGACCGGCGACGAGCTGCTCGCGCAATGCGAACGCCACGGCATCACCATCGCGCAGCTGATGCTTGCCAATGAGGGCGTGTGGCGCAGCGAGGCGGAAACCCGCGCCGGGCTCATGAAAATCTGGCAGGCAATGGCCGACTGCGTCGCACGCGGCCTGCGCTCGCCCGGCACCCTGCCCGGCGGCCTGCACGTGACGCGCCGCGCGCCGGCGATGGCCGAAGAACTGCGCAGCCAGCCGGAAGCCGCGCTCAAGGACCCGCTCACCATCCTCGACTGGGTGAACCTCTACGCGCTCGCCACCAATGAGGAAAATGCCGCCGGCGGCCGCGTGGTCACCGCCCCGACCAACGGCGCCGCCGGCATCATTCCGGCGGTGGGCCACTACTACCTGCGCTTCTGCCCGAAGGCGGACGAGACCGGCATCGCCGAATACCTGCTGACCGCAGCGGCGATCGGCATCCTGTACAAGGAGAACGCCTCGCTTTCCGGTGCCGAAGTCGGCTGCCAGGGCGAGGTGGGCGTGGCCTGCTCGATGGCCGCCGGCGGCCTCACCGCCGCGCTCGGCGGCAGCATCTGGCAAGTGGAAAACGCCGCCGAAATCGGCATGGAACACAACCTCGGCCTCACCTGCGACCCGATCGGCGGCCTGGTGCAGATCCCCTGCATCGAGCGCAACGCCATGGGTTCGGTAAAAGCCATCAACGCTTCCCGCATGTCGCTCAAAAGCGACGGCAAACACCGCGTCAGCCTCGACAAGGTGATCAAGACCATGCGCGACACCGGCCGCGACATGAAAGACAAATACAAGGAAACCTCGCGCGGCGGGCTGGCGGTGAATGTGATTGAGTGCTGACCGGCCGGGATGCGGAATTGGGGATTCGGAATACGGAAAAGCGCAGCTCGGCGAGCATGATCGGCTTGGGCTGGCGGCGGGTGCGAGCGGAGCACCGGAAACCTCGGCCATGGCCACCCGTGACCTGTGGGGCGTGACAGCCAATGGTCGCGTTTGCGACCATGACGTTCTTTTTGCGTAGTGCAGGAGTCTTCGATGCCCGCAACCAATGCGATCCGGCGCGACGTCAAGCCGTTCGACCTGATGCTGACCGGCCTGGGATCGATCATCGGCTCGGGCTGGCTGTTCGGCGCGTGGCGCGCCGCGCAGATCGCCGGGCCGGGGGCGGTGTGGGCGTGGGTGATCGGCGCGGCGATCATTCTCGCCATTGCGCTCTCGTACTCCGAGCTGGGCGCGATGTTCCCGGAATCCGGCGGCATGGTGCGCTACGGGCACTACTCGCACGGCTCGTTGGTGGGATTCATCGCCGCGTGGGCGAACTGGATCGCGATCGTGTCGGTGATCTCGGTCGAGGCCGAGGCTTCGGCGCAGTACATGTCCTCGTGGAAATGGCAGTGGGCGAAGGATCTCTACCATCAGGCGCCGGGCGGGCACGGCGAGCTCAGCGCGATCGGCCTCGGCATCGCCGCGGCGCTGGTCGTCGTCTATTTCCTGATGAACTACTGGAGCGTGAAGCTGTACGCGCGTTCCAACACCGCGATCACGCTGTTCAAGCTCATCATCCCGACCGCCACCGCACTGCTGCTGATGGCGAGCGGTTTCCACCCGGAAAACTTCAGCGTCGGCATCCACGGCGAGCCGCACGCGACCGACTTCGCCTCGGTGCTGACGGCGGTGGCGATTGCCGGCATCGTGTTCAGCTTCAACGGTTTCCAGAGCCCGGTGAACCTCGCCGGCGAAGCGAAGAACCCCGGCAAGAGCATCCCGTTCGCGATCGTCACCTCGATCCTGCTGGCCACCGGCATCTACGTGTTGCTGCAGATCGCCTTCATCGGCGCGGTGCCGCGCGAGATGCTGGCGAACATTGGCTGGCATGGCATCGACTTCTCTTCGCCGTTTGCCGACCTGGCGATCATCCTGGGCCTGCACTGGCTGGCGACGCTGCTGTTCATCGACGCCGTCATCAGCCCCAGCGGCACCGGCATGACCTACACCGCCACCACCGCACGCATGCTCTACGGCATGGAGCGCAACGGCACCTTGCCGAAGATCCTCGGCACCGTGCATCCGAAATGGGGTGTGCCGCGCGCGGCAATGTGGGTGAACCTTGCGGTGTCGTTCCTGTTCCTGTTCTTTTTCCGCGGCTGGGGCACGCTGGCCGCGGTGATCTCGGTGGCGACGATCATTTCCTACCTCACCGGCCCGGTCAGCGCGATGACGCTGCGACGCACCGCGCCTGGCCTCAAGCGCCCGTTGCGCCTGCGCGGTCTGCCGGTACTGGCGGCAATCGGCTTCGTGATGTCGACCGAACTGCTGTACTGGGCCAAATGGCCGTTGACCGGCGAAATCATCCTGCTGATGGTGGTCGCGCTGCCGGTGTACCTGTACTACCAGGCGAAGGATCACTGGCGCGATTTTCGCCGCCAGCTCAACGGCGCATGGTGGATGATCGCCTACCTGCCCACGATTGCGCTGCTGTCCTGGGCCGGCAGCACCACGTTCGGTGGCAAGGGCTACCTTTCCTACGGCTGGGATCTCGTCGTGGTCGCCATCGTCGGTTTCGGCTTCTACCTGTGGGGCGTGAAATGCGGTTGGCGCACGCCGTCGGTGGAAGCCGCGGAACTGGCTGCAATGGCCGACCCCGATGCGCCGCTGGTGCCGCCGGACGAGGCATCGGCCGAACGCCTGACTGGGCGCTGATGGCCCGTCGGCGCGCGGCCTGGATGCTTACGGATAAAGCAGGCGGCTGGTCCAGGTTTGCCCGTGCCGATTCCAGCGCACGCGCTCGTGCAGGCGGAACTCGGCGCCGTACCAGAACTCGACCGTGTCCGGCTCGATCAGAAACCCGCCCCAGTGTGGTGGACGCGGCACCTCGTGGCCGTCGAACTCGTGTTCGTAGCGCGCGATGCGTTCCTCAAATGCGTGCCGATCCGGCAGGGTCTGCGATTGCAGCGAAGCCCACGCACCGATCTGGCTACCGTGCGGGCGGGTCGCAAAGTAGGCGTCGGACTCTTCCGGCTGCAGTTTGCGCGCAGTGCCTTCCACCCGCACTTGCACGCCGTGCCGCACGCGTTTCCAGTGAAAACACAGCGCCGCCTGCGGATGGGCCACAAGCTGGGAGCCCTTGTCGCTGTCGTAATTGGTGTGAAAGCGAAAACCGCGCTCGTCCACACCCTTGAGCAGGACGATGCGCGAGGCCACCCGGCCGTCGGCGTCGATGGTGGCCAGGTTCATCGCGGTGGGCTCAGTGTCGCCAGAGGCCTTGGCCTCCTCGAGCAGCTGGCGAAAGGTCTGCAAAATATCGGGATTGAGCATGGGGCTGAAACTTTTCCTTGAATCGTGGCGCGCTCGCGGCATCATGACGCGAATGAATCCGGCAAATCTTAACGTAACCCGCCACCCGGCCTGCGTCCGCAGCCGACTGCATCCGCCCGAAGCGGATCGCCGCCGATGAGTACGCCCAAGCCGCGCATCGCCGCGCCCAACGCTTCGCTGGCGGGGCATCTGCTGGATCAGTACGCCGGGCGCATCGCACGCTCGAAACGGCCCTACATCCTTGGCCTGTCCGGCCTGCAGGGCAGTGGCAAAAGCACGCTGGCGCGCGAAATGCGCACCCAGGCCGAAGCACGCGGCTGGGCTACCGAGGTACTGTCGCTGGACGACTTCTACTATTCGCGCTCCGAGCGCGAAATGATGGCGCAGGAAATCCACCCGCTGCTGCGCACGCGCGGCGTGCCGGGTACCCACGAAATCGAACTGCTGCTGTCGGTGCTGGCCGCACTGCCGCAGGCCTCGGAACGCCTGCCGGTATCCTGGCCGCGGTTCGACAAGGGACGCGACACGCGCCTGCCCCCCTCGCGTTGGCCACGCGTGGCGCGGCCACCACAACTGGTCATCGTCGAAGGCTGGGCGCTCGGCGTTCGCCCGCAGCTGCAGTCCGCACTGGAAACGCCGGTGAACGAGCTGGAGCGCCGCGAAGACATCGATGGCCGCTGGCGACATTGGGTCAACAAGCAGCTGCGCGGCTATCAGCCGCTGTGGCGCAAGTTCGACGCGTTGATCGTGCTGCAGGCGCCAAGCTGGAATGTGGTGCGCCGCTGGCGCGGCGAAACCGAGCAGGCACTGATCGCGCGGCACGCGCCGCTGGCCATGGATGCGCCGACACTCGCGCGTTTCCTGCAACACTTCGAGCGCTTGAGCCGGCACGCGCTGGCCACCTTGCCCGCGCTCGCCGACAGCGTCGTCGAGTACGACGACGACCGCCACATGATCGGGCTCACCCACGCCTGAGAGCTTGCCGGAGCTTCAGCCAGCGACCGGCTCGACCTGCACGGCGGTGCCGTAGGCCAGCACTTCGGTGACGCCTTCAGCCACATCGTTGGCGTCATAGCGCATCGTCAGCACCGCGTTCGCACCCATCTCGGCGGCATGTTGCAGCATCAGCTCGAAGGCCTCTTCGCGCGCCTTCTCGCACAACTCGGTGTAGATCGTGATGTTGCCGCCCACCAGGGTTTGCAGGGCAGCGCCGAGGTTGCCGACGACGCTGCGCGAGCGCACGGTGATGCCGCGCACGATGCCGAGCGTGCGCGTGACGCGGTGGCCGTGCAGCTCGTTGCCGGTGGTGACCATGCCGTGGGAAATCGGAAGATTGGCCATGCGCTTGCTCCGCTGATGGGCGCTCAAGTATCCAGCAACGCGGCGTAGCCGTCGCGCGCATCCGGCCATTGCGGCGCCCAGCCACTCGCGCGCAAACGCGCGTTGGACAGGCGTTTGCTGCCGATGCCGGCCGGCGGCGGGCCTTCGCGCGGTGCTGGCGCATCCACCAGTTGCGCGAGAAAGTCGTACAGCTCGTCGAGCGGCAGCGGGGTGTCGTCGACTCCGACATACAGCGGCTGCGGTTTGGGCAAGCCGAGCAGGTGCACGATCGCCGCAGCGGCATCATCGACGTGGATGCGGTTGGCCCAATGCGGCGCCTCGCGCGGCACCCGCACCGCGCCGGCACGCAGGCGTTCGATCAATTGCAGGCGTCCCGGCCCGTACAGGCCCGCAAGGCGCAACACCACCCCGGGCACCGCGCGCGCCGCCAGCATCTGTTCGGCTTCGCGCAGGATCGCGCCGTTGAAACCCAGCGGTGCCGGCGGCGTGTCCTCATCGACCCAGTCGTCGTCATGCTCGCCGTACACCGCGCTGGACGAGACCATCAGCACCCGCTTGAGCACCTTGGCGTCGAGTGCATCGAGCAGGTGGCGAAAGCCATCCACGAACAACGCGCGATACGCCGCGCGGTCGCGCATATCCGGCGCCGGTAGGTACACCAGGCGCGTAATGCCGCCCGGCAAACTCGACCAGGTGTGCGGTGCGGTCAGGTCGGCACCCACCCAACGCAAGCCTTGCGGCGCCTTCGCCGGCGGCTGGCGCCGCAACGCCCACACGGCGGCGCCCTGCGCGAGCAACAACGTGGCCACGCGCAGGCCGAGGTCGCCACAACCGGCAAGCAAGATTCGTTCAGCCATCCAATCACCTGCTGCTAAAGTCCGCGCCATGAATCCGTCGCGCAACCTGTTCCTGATTGGTCCGACCGGCGCCGGCAAGACCTCGCTCGGCCGCCGTCTCGCTGCGCATTATGGCCTGTCTTTCATCGACCTCGATCGTGCGATCGAGGAGCATACCGGCGCCGATGTGGCCACCGTGTTCGAGATCGAAGGCGAAGCCGGTTTCCGGCAGCGCGAATCGGCACTGCTGACCGAATACGCCGCCGGCAACGAGGTGCTGCTGGCAACCGGCGCCGGGGCCGTGCTCGCCCCGGCCAACCGGGCAACACTGGCCGCACGCGGTTACGTGCTGTGGGTACAAGCCGGCATCGACCAGCAACTCGCGCGCCTTGCCCACGACAACCAACGACCGCTGCTGGCCGGCGCCGACCGCCATGCGCGCCTCACTGCAATGGCGGCCGCACGCGACCCGCTGTACCGCGGCATCGCCGACTTGATCCTGCCGGCTGCCCACGGCGTCAGCGCCTCGTTCACCCACGCCATCGTGCTGCTCGATCGCCATTGGCGGCGCAGCACGCCATTACGAGTGGTCCCATGAATTCACCTTCGCCCCTTACCATCGATGTCAGCCTTGGCGCGCGCAGCTATCCGGTATGGATCGGCCGCGGCCTGCTGGGCGACGCCGAGCGCTGGCGTGCGCGGCTGCGCGGCCGCCACGTGCTGGTGGTGAGTAACACCACGGTGGCGCCGCTCTATCTCGACCGCGTCACACGTGGACTCGATGGGCTGCGCTGGTCGCAACACCTGATCGGCGACGGCGAAGCGCACAAGAGCTTCGCCAACGTCGAACACGCGCTCGGCGCGCTGGCCGCACTCGGTGCCACGCGCGATGCCTGCGTGCTCGCGCTGGGCGGCGGCGTGGTGGGCGACCTGGCCGGTTTTGCCGCCGCCTGCTGGATGCGCGGCATCGACTTCATCCAGATGCCGACCACGCTCCTGGCGATGGTGGATTCCTCGGTCGGGGGCAAGACCGGCGTGAACCTGCCCGCCGGCAAAAATCTCGTCGGCGCGTTCCACCAGCCGCGCGCCGTCGTCGCCGACATCGACACCCTGGCAACGCTGCCGGTGCGCGAATACCGCGCGGGCCTTGCCGAGGTCGTGAAGGGCGCCGCGATCGGCGACGAGGCATTTTTCGCCTGGCTCGAAACGCACGTCGATGCGTTGAACGCGCAGGACGCCGCCGCGGTGATCGCGGCGATCGCGCGCAAGGTGCGCTACAAGGCCGGCGTGGTGGCGCGCGACGAGACCGAGCACGGCGAACGCGCGCTGCTCAACTTCGGCCACACCTTTGGCCACGCGCTGGAAACCGTCGGCCACTACACCACGCTGCTGCACGGCGAAGGCGTGGCGATCGGCATGCTGCTCGAGGCACGCCTGTCCGAACGCCTCGGCATGAGCCAGGGCGCCGACACGGAACGCCTGCGCCGCCTGCTGGCCAGGCTTGGCCTGCCGGTGACCGTACCGCCCGGCATGCCACCTGATGCCTTGCTGGCCGCCATGCGGCTGGACAAGAAAAACCTCGCCGGCCAGCTGCGCCTGGTGTTGTGGCACGGCATCGGCGGCTGTGAAATCGTCAACGGCATCGCCGAAACCGACGTGCTCGCCGTGCTGCACGAGGCGATCACCGCGGCATGAGCTGCGACGTCGGGCCCGCTGCAAACCGGGCCCGCCCGCACCAACGCACCTGTAAACTATCCGGGTCGGCGCATTGCCGGCACTGGTCCTACGCCTGACGAGCCATGCGCCTTTATCTGCAAAATCTGCCCGGCAACGCCGAGCCGCCACGCTACGTCCAGATCAGCCTCGAGCAGGATCTGCTCGGCGGCTGGACGCTGTATCGCGAAACCGGCCACGAAGGCGGCAAGGCCACGTTGCGGCGCGAGCAGTTTCTGGAGCGCGACGCTGCGCTGGCGGCTTTCGAGAAAACCCGCGACGCGCAACTCAAGCGCGGCTTTCGGGTGATGTTTGCGCAGGGCATGGACGGCCCCTACGGACGCTGAAAATGACCACTCCCCTCCGCAACGACCGCCTGCTGCGCGCACTGCGCCGCGAGCCCACCGACACCACGCCGATCTGGCTGATGCGCCAAGCCGGGCGCTACCTGCCCGAATACCGCGCCACGCGCGAGCGCGCCGGCAGCTTCCTGGCCCTGGCCCAGCACCCCGAGTTGGCGTGCGAGGTGACGCTGCAACCCCTCGACCGCTTCGAGCTAGACGCCGCTATCCTGTTTTCGGACATCCTCACCATCCCGGATGCCATGGGCCTTGGGCTCTCGTTCGCGCACGGCGAAGGCCCGCAGTTTGCGCGCCCGGTACGCAACGCTGCCGATATTGCGCGACTCGCGGTGCCCGACATGGACGGCGAGCTGCGTTACGTGACGGATGCGGTGCGGCTGATCCGCAACGAGCTGGCCGGTCGCGTGCCGCTGATCGGCTTCGCCGGCAGTCCGTGGACGCTGGCCTGCTACATGGTCGAGGGAGGCGGCTCGCGCGACTTCGCGCGGCTGAAAACGCTGTGCTGGAACGAGCCCGCGCTGGCGCACCAGTTGCTCGACGTGCTGGCGCGCAGCGTGGCGACGTATCTCGTGGCGCAAGCCGCCGCCGGGGCGCAGGCGTTGATGATCTTCGACAGCTGGGGCGGCATGCTCGGACCTGCGGCGTTTCGCGAGTTTTCGCTGCGCCACCTCGCGCAGATCGTGGCCGCGCTCAAGGCCGACACCCGCTCGCGCGAGTTGCCGGTGATCCTGTTTTCCAAGGGCGCAAACGCCAGCCTGGCAGCCATGGCCGCTACCGGTTGCGCCGCGCTCGGCGTCGACTGGACGATCGACCTTGCCGATGCGCGCAAGGCGGTGAACAGCCAGGTGGCGCTGCAGGGCAATCTCGACCCCGCGACCCTGCGTGCCACGCCGGAAGTGATCCGCCGCGAGGCACGCGCGGTGATGGACGGCTACGGTGAACCCACCGGCCACGTGTTCAACCTGGGCCACGGCGTCACGCCGGAAGTCGACCCTGAAAACGTGCGCGTGCTGGTCGACGAGGTGCACGCCTACGGGCGCACGCTGCGCGGCGCTTGAGACGCCGCGCAGCCCTCGCCGCGATCAGCCGCAATCGCAACCGTCGCTGCCGCAACCGCCGCCACCGGCGAGATCCCGCGCAAACGGTTGCGCATCGCAACCCAGTTCGCGCAGCTTGACCACGATCTGCTCAGCGCTGGCGCTGGCGAACACTTTGAGGTGGTTGCGCGCCGGATCGAGCATGACCTTGGCACCGGCATCAAGCGAGCGCATGGCGCTGGTGATGGCATCCACGTCGTGGTGTCGGCCGGAAAGTTGGAACTGCATGGGATGAATCCTGCTGCGTCTCTGGCACACGCCAGCCCGTCATGATGCCTGCGGGGCCGCACGCGGGCAATTGACGCACGTCAACGCCCCTTGCGGGGGGCCTGCTCATCCGTCGCGCGAAGTCACCCGTACACACTCCTACGGGTCGGAATTCAACTCCACCAAGCGCTTCGCGTACAGCCTGTCGGGCGGAAACCCGATCTGTCAATGTGCTGCAAGTCGGTTCAGATCGGGGACGCACGCACGCGCCTTGCCGAACCCCGAATGCCCCATCTCGCATGCCGGCTGGCTGGTACCCAGCAGCTCAGCGCGGATGGATCCAGTGCACCCAGGTGCCGTTGGCCTGGTCCTCCACGCGGTTGCCTTGGCGGCCGTCGGCCACCACTCCCCAGGTCGAGCGTAGTGCGCCGCCGCGGATGCGATCCACGCGCACGTTCTCGCCCTGCGGGATGGCGAACGTCGTTTCCACCACCAGCACACCGTTGTGTTCATACACCAGCGTGGCATCGCGGCCGGCACCCGCGCCCCAGCCAACGTGCAGCTCGCAGGCCACCGGCGCGTACACGCCGCGGTTGTCGAGCCCCCAGTCGGTGGTTTTTGCGAGCAGTTTCTGCAGATCCGGATTGCTCCAGTCCACGATGTTGCTCGGAGTCGGCGTGCGCATTCGACTCATGTCCATGGACGCTCCTGCGTAGCGGCCGGGGCATGACCGGTCGACATGCGCCCGCGCACCACAACCGCCCCCTTGCGCCACGCAAGGCAGCACGGAGCGACGTGGCTGGCAGTGAGGTTGGTACAAGTGCTCATGCCCCTGTATCGGCGGCCATGGCGCACACTTTAGCCAGCGTCACTGTACGTTGTGGTCGCCCTCGGGAAACAGCACGTCGACATAACCGAATTGGCTGAAATCGGTGATTCGCGAGGGGTACAACCGGCCGATGAGGTGGTCGCACTCGTGTTGCACGACGCGTGCGTGAAAGCCGGACGCCGTGCGGTTGATCGGCGCCCCGTGCGGATCCACGCCCTGGTAGCGGATCAAGGTGTAGCGGCTCACGGCGCCACGCAGGCCGGGCACCGACAGGCAGCCTTCCCAGCCGGTTTCCATGTCTTGCGAGAGCGGCGTGACGTGCGGGTTCACGAGGATCGTCTGGGGCACTTCCGGTGCATCGGGATAACGGTCGGAATGCTCGAAGCCGAAGATGACGAGCTGCAGGTCGACACCGATCTGCGGCGCGGCCAGGCCGACGCCATCGGCGGCGTGCATGGTCTCGAACATGTCGGCGATCAACGCCTCAAGCTCGACGCTGCCGAGCAGCTTGTCCGGCACCGGCGGCGCCACCCGCAACAAACGCGGATCACCCATCTTCAGGATTTCGCGAATCATCGGAACCTCCTCGATGTCCCAAGCCCTCGAACGCTAACCAGCGATACATGATGCCGGCGTAGAGCCTCCACAACGTGACCTTGCGCAAGACAATTCGACCAAAGCACAAGGGGTTTTGCATTGACCCTGCACCACGTCGGGCGAGACCCTTGTAAGACTTTACGGGAGAGTTCGCATGCAAGCTGCTGTCATTCGCCCCAACCTGAGCCCGGCGGCGAAGATCGCCTGGACGGCGTTGGCCATCATCGGCGCGTTTTGCCTCGGCGTGGTGGCCTTGCGCCGCGGCGAGCCGATCAACGCGATCTGGCTGGTGGCGGCGTCGATCTCGATCTTTGCGATCGGCTACCGCTTCTACGGCAAATTCGTCGAGCACTCGGTGCTGAAGCTCGACCCCACGCGCGCGCCGCCCTCGGTGCTGCGCAACGACGGGCTGGATTACGTGCCCACCGAAAAGTGGGTGGTGTTCGGCCACCACTTCGCGGCGATTGCCGGTGCCGGCCCGCTGGTCGGCCCGGTGCTGGCGGCGCAGATGGGGTATCTGCCCGGCACCCTGTGGATCCTGTTCGGCGTGGTGTTTGCCGGCGCGGTACAGGATTTCATGATCCTCGGCCTCTCGCTGCGCCGCGACGGCCGCTCGCTCGGCCACATGCTGCGCGAGGAGCTCGGGCCATTCCCCGGCCTGGTCGCGATGATCGGCGTGCTGGTGCTGATGATGATCGTGCTGGCGGTGCTGGCGCTGGTGGTAGTGAAGGCGCTCACGCACAGCCCGTGGGGCACGTTCACCGTGGCGGCGACCATTCCCATCGCGCTGCTGATGGGTGGCTATCTGCGCTGGTTCCGGCCGGGCAAGATCCTCGAAGTGTCGGTGTTTGGCCTGGCGCTGCTGCTGGCCTCGATCTGGGGCGGGCGGTTCATTGCCGAGTCGGCCGTACTAGCGCCGATCTTCGACCTCGATGCGAAGGCGCTTGCCTGGTGGCTGATCGGCTACGGTTTCTGCGCCTCGGTGCTGCCGGTATGGCTGCTGCTGGCGCCGCGCGATTACCTCTCCACCTTCCTCAAGATCGGCACCATCGGCCTGCTGGCGCTGGCGATCATCCTGGCGGCACCGGCGCTGCAAATGCCGGCGGTCACCAAGTTCATCGACGGTACTGGCCCGGTGTTCGCCGGCAACCTGTTCCCGTTCCTGTTCATCACCATCGCCTGCGGCGCGGTCTCCGGCTGGCACTCGATCATTGCCTCGGGCACCACGCCGAAACTCCTGGCGAATGAGGGCCAGGCGCGACTGGTCGGCTACGGCGGCATGCTGTGCGAAGCGTTCGTGGCGATCATGGCGCTGATCGCCGCGGCCTCGCTGCACCCCGGCGTGTATTTCGCCATGAACTCGCCCACCGCCATCATCGGCACCACCGTGCAGCAGGCGGCGGAAACCATCAGCCAATGGGGCTTTGTGGTGACCCCGGACGAGCTGCTGCAGACCGCGCACGAAGTCGGCGAGCAGAGCATTTTGGCGCGCGCCGGTGGCGCACCGACGCTGGCGGTCGGCATGGCGCAACTGCTGCACAACATCCTGCCGGGCGAAGGCATGATCGCGTTCTGGTACCACTACGCGATCCTGTTTGAAGCGCTGTTCATCCTGACCACGGTGGACGCCGGCACCCGCGTCGGTCGCTTCATGATCCAGGAGATCGCCGGCCTCATCCACAAGCCGCTGCAGGCCACCGAGTCGTGGACCGGCAACCTTCTGGCCACCGCGGTGTGCGTGCTGCTGTGGGGGTATTTCCTCTACCAGGGCGCGGTCGATCCGCTGGGCGGCATCAACACCTTGTGGCCGTTGTTCGGCATTGCCAACCAGATGCTGGCGGCGATCGCGCTGATGCTGGCCACGCTGGTGGTGGTGAAACTCAAGCGCGAACGCTTCGTGTGGGTGCCGGGCATTCCGGCCGTGTGGCTCTTGATCTGCACGATGGCCGCGGGCTACGAGAAACTGGTCGGACCGATCAGCTTCACCGCGGCGGCGAACAAATACGCCACCGCCATGGCCACTGGCGAACTGCTCGCACCGGCCAAGAGCGCGGCCGCAATGCAGCAGATCGTCACCAACAACCGCGTGGACATGGTGATGACCGCGTTGTTCATGGCGTTGGTGGTGGCCATGACGCTGTTCTGCCTGCGCGCCATCGTGCGCGCGTGGCAGACCAATCACCCGACCGCACACGAAGAACCGTATGTGGCCCTGGCCGACGTGGCGACGCCGTAAGGAGGTCGTGATGAATCAGCATTTCGCAGCCCTGCGCAAATGGGCGGTGCAAACCGCCCGTCTGTGCTGCGGCGTACCCGATTACGACGTCTACGTGCAGCACCTGCACAGCCATCACCCGGAGCGCACGGTGCCAAGCTACGCCGAGTTCTACCGTGAACGCACCGAAGCGCGCTACAAGGGTGGTGGCGGCCGCTGCTGCTGATGGCCGGGGTTCAGGAGCCGTGATTCAGGATTCATAGGAACTGGTCCCTGCGGGGTTGCCCGAACCACGTCACAACTCGGGCGGCCGCTGCCGCACACCGGCCGCGTGCGGTGGTCTGACAAGCAGCCTAATGGGGCGACCTGTACCGGCCGGTACGGGTACACCCCGCCGGTCAGTCCTCTGGACCGTACGCAACCAAGCAATCCCGCTGGCGTTACCCGCCGGCGGGGTTTTTTGTTTCCGGATCGGCGCACGGCGCCGTCCACACGGCCGAAGTTCCATGCAGGATGTAACCACCCCCGTCGTCTTTGGCTACTTCACTGCGGCGCTGCTGGCGACGGCGGCGGTGGCATTTGCCGCCGGCATCCAGTTTTTGCTGGTGGGCATGCGCCAGAAAAGCGACCGCACACCGCTGGTGTTTGCCCTCTTGTGCGTGTGCGCTGCCGTGATCTCCGGCGCCCGCGCCAGCGGGTACGCCGCATCCACGCTGGACGCTGCGGTGTTGTCGTTGCGGGTGGCGGCCGGCACTGCGCTGGTGGCGCTTCCGCTGTTGTTGAGCTTCGTTGCGCACTACACCGGCCAGCGTTTGCCCCGCCTGTCTTTCGGCCTAGCGCTGCTGCTCGCAGCCGCGCTGTTCTGGATCAATCTCGTCGCCCCGTTCACCGTACTCGACGCCCACCTGCAGGCGGGCGCACGCCTCGTATTGCCCTGGGGCGAATCGCTGTACGTGCTGGATGGCGTGCGCTCGTTCAGCGGCCGCCTCTTCTACGGGTTCAGCTATGCCGTGTTCGCCTGGGCGCTGTACGCCAGCGTGCGCCAGTTCCGGGCCGGCGAACGGCTGCGCGCGGCGATGCTGCTGGTTTGCCTGCTGCTGGAATTCGCGGCGGTGGCGTGGACAATGCTGGCGGTGGATACGCTTGGGCTGCCTTATCCGGCCGCCGACACCTTCGCGTTTCTCTCGTTCGTGCTGCTGATGAGTTTCTCGCTGGTCGGCCAGATGCACACCCGCACGGCGCAGCTCGAGAGCGCCACCGAGGAGTTGCGGCGCGAAGCCACCACGCGGATCGAAACCGAGCTGGAGCTGCACCATGCCGCGTGGCATGACGCGCTCACCGACCTGCCGAACCGCTTGCGTCTGCAACAGCTGTTGCGCGAATCACTCGCCGCGGCCGAACAAAATGGCCAGTTCGGCGCGTTGCTGATCCTGGATCTCGACAATTTCAAGACCATCAACGATTCGCTTGGCCACGTGACCGGCGACCGCGTGTTGCAGGCGATCACCGACCGCCTGCTGGCCACGGTGCCGGAAAACGCCACCGTGGCGCGCCTCGGCGGCGACGAATTCGTGGTGCTGCTGGACAACCATGCCGACGGCATCGCCCGCGCCGGCGAAGGTGGCAGACAGGTGGCGCAACGCCTGCTGGACGCCCTGGTGCCGCCGCTCACGGTCGACCGCCGACAGCTGCCGGTGAGCGCCAGCATCGGCGTCGCCACCTTCCCCGAGGCAGGCATGCAGATGGCCGACATCCTGCGCCGCGCCGACATTGCGTTGTATCGCGCCAAGGGTGCCGGGCGCCATGCGATCCGCCAGTTCGAGCCGCAAATGCAGCGCGCCGCCGACCTGCGGCTGGAACTCGAACGCGGCCTGCGCATCGCGATCGAGCGCCGCGAGCTGGCGCTGCGTTTCCAGCCGCAAGTCGATCTCGACGGCCACCTGGTCGGCGCGGAAACGCTGCTGCGCTGGCAGCACCCCGAGCTGGGCGAGGTGCTGCCCTCGACATTCATCCCGATTGCCGAGGAAACCGGGCAAATCCACGCCATCGGCAACTGGGTCATGGCCGCCGCTTGCCGCCACATTGCCGATTGGCAGCAACGCGGTGTCGCGTTCGGCCGCCAGTTGTCGGTCAACGTGAGCCCGCTGCAACTGGCCAACCCGACATTCACCCGCAAGCTGGCGGCCACGGTGCGGGCGACTGGCGTAGCACCCACAGCGCTGACGTTGGAGCTCACCGAAAGCGCGTTGCTGGCCGATTTCGAAGCCGCGCGTCAGGCATTGGGCATGCTGTCGGCCGCCGGGTTCCGGTTGTCGCTCGATGATTTCGGTACCGGCTACTCCTCGCTCTCCTACTTGCAGCAGTTGCCGCTCGACGAGCTCAAGATCGACCTTTCCTTTGTCACTTCGTTGCAATCGGCCTCCCCCAACCCGCTGGTGGGTTTCATCATCGACGTCGGCCATCGACTGGGCATGCTGACCATCGCCGAAGGGGTGGAAACCCCGGAGCAACGCGCCATCCTCGAACGCCTGGGCTGCGACGTGTTGCAAGGGCACCTGGTCAGCCCGGCACTGAGCGCGGCCCAGTTCGAGGCGTGGCTGGCACCGCGCGGCCGCGGCTGATCGCCTCTTCGCCGCGGTTCATCCGGGCGTTGCGACAATTGGCGGCTTGAGCATCCCCCATGATCGAACCTGAAGCCACTCTCGCGGCGTTGCCGGCGGATCGCACGGATCCAACGCAACCCAACCGCACCGGTCTGCGCATCATCGCGATCTACGAGGTCGCCAAGACCGCATGTCTGCTGCTGGTGGCGGTGGCTGCGTTCCGGCTCGATCAGCCGCAACGCTTCGAACAATTCCTGCGCTGGCTCGAACACCTGTCGCTTGCCGGCGGTTCGAGCGGCACGCTGGTGCATGCCCTGCAGGCCTTTGGGCCCAGTCATTTCGAGGCCCTCGGCGCCGTGGCGCTGGGCTACGCCGTGCTGTTCGGCATCGAAGGCGTCGGCCTGCTCGCCGGCAAGTACTGGGCCGAGTGGTTCACCGTGATTGCCACGGCCTCGCTGATCCCGATCGAGCTGTACGAAACCGTCTATCGCTTTGGATGGCTGAAACTCGCCGTGCTGATCGGCAACATCGCCATCCTGGGATATCTGCTGCGCATTGCGCTGCAGACGCGCGCCCGCCGGATGCGGCATCAGCCCACTTCGTGATGCATCGGCTCGGCCGCCAGCGCCGGGCTTCGGCGCGGCGCGAGCTCCACCACGTACATCGCCGCCAGCACCAGCGCACCGCCGAGCACCACGCGCCAGCCGAGCACATCGCTGCCGAACGCCACGGCAAACGCGGCGGCAAAGACCGGCTCGGTGGTCATCACGATGGCCGCGCGCGTGGCCGGCAGGCGTGCCTGCGCCCAGGTCTGCATCGCCATTGCCCCGGCGCCGGCAAAGATCGCCATGTACAGCACCGCCAGCCACGCCGCTGGATCGGGCGGCAACATCGGCCCGCCATGCGGCCAGGTGGCCATGAGGCACAGCAGCGCAATCGCCGCCATTTGCACCGCTGACAGCCCCATCGCCTCGCCCGGCCGCGACCACTGGCCCATCAACACGATGTGCAGCGCGTAACACCCCGCCGACAGCAGCGTCAGCCACACGCCGGCGTTCACTGTCACGCCATTGAGCGAGATCACACCCAGCCCGAGCGTGGCCAGCGCCACCGCCAGCCACACCGCGCCGGTCAGGCGCTGACGCAACAACACCGTGGCGAGCAGCGGCGTCAGCACCACGTACATGCCGGTGACAAACCCGCTCACGCTCGGCGCGATCAGGGTCAGCCCCCAGGTTTGCAGCAACTGCGCCACACCGTAGAGGCCGCCAAGCGCCAGACCACGCACCAGCCCGCGACGGCCGAGCCGCCCCACGTGGCGCGGAAACACCATCAGCATCGCTGCCGCGGCAATCGCAAAACGCACGGCAAGGAAATCCGCCACCGGCATGCGCGCCACGACGTCCTTGATCATGAAGAACGTCGAGCCCCACACCGCGGTCATCACCAGAAGCCCTGCCGTCGCCAGGGTGGCGGCGCGGTGGCTGCTCATGTTTCGTCGCTCCGTGTGCGGCGCAGGAGCAGGCCGGGAATCTGCAGCAGAAAGTGCGCCCAGATGCCGAGCCACACGACCTGCGCAATCAGCGGCCAGCGCGCCGCCGGATCGAACTTGCGAAACCAGCGCCACATGCCGCGATGCTTGTATCGACTGACGAAGATCGGCCGATGCCGGCTCGACGTGCCTTTGGCGTGCACCACACGCACCGCGCCGGCCAGCATCACGCGCCAACCGGCATCGCGCACGCGGCGGCACAGGTCGAGATCTTCGCAATGCAGGAAATACCCGGTGTCAAAGCCATTGAGCCGCTGGAACAGGTGCCGCGGCAGCAGCATCAAGGCGCCGGACACCGCCTCGGCCTCCACCGTCTGCTCCGGCATGCGGCCCATCTCGATGCGTTGCCCGGCCCACCCGAACAAGCTGCGCAGCGCCCGCGACAGCAATGGATCACGCCGATACGAGGCGGGATCGGGCCGCCCCTGCGGATCGCACACCACCGCGCCGAGCAGGCCCAGCTGAGGCGTGCCGCGCGCAATCGCCAGCAACGCATCGAGGCTGGCCTGGTCGATCAGGCAATCCGGGTTGAGGATCAACAGCCACTGGCCGCCGGCATCCTGCTCGCCGCGGTTCACCGCCGCGCCAAACCCGAGGTTGGCGTGGTTCCGCACGAAGTGAAAACGCGGGTCGAGCTGATGCGCGCGGGCCAGTGCCTCAGGCACGCCATCGGTCGAGCCGTTGTCGACCAGGATCAGCTCCAGCGGCGTGGTGCAGGCCAGCACATCGCGCACGCATTCGCGCAGGCGTGGCCCGCTGTCGGCGGAAACCACGACCACGCTGAGATCCAGTGCGGGGACAGCAAACAGCGTATTCACTATGTCTTGCATGATGGCGGATTCAATCGTCCACGTCGCGGCCCAGCACGTGGGCAATGGCGAGCGGCGCGTGCTCGTCGTCGCGTGCCAACCACGGTTGTCCGGCGTGCCAGCCGGCGAGGTGCCAGCCGCGCAAACGATAACGCTCGCCGCGCCGGCGATCGAGCAGCAGCACGCCGCGTTGATGCCGCAGCGGCAGTGCCAGCCAACGGCCATCGGCCGCATGCGCACAGCGTGGCTCGACCCCGGCCACACTGCCGCCACCCGGCAAGGCCAAGGCATCGCCCTGCCAAGCCAGCGTGCCGCCCAGCGGGTCAGCCAGCGCGCCTGCGCGCAAATCCTGCCAGCACACCGGATCGAGTTCGATGATGTTGGCCGGTGGTGCCACCGGCCGCAGTGCAAGCTGCGGCCACTCCGCCTGGTCGTCCGACTGCGCCGCCTGCGCGGCGGCGCGCGACCGGGCACGATCCAGCCAGTTTTCCAGCAGCACCAAAAGCGAAAACCCCACGAGCGCGGCAAGCAGGGTCATGAGCCACCCCAGGGCGTCGAGGCCATCGGCGCGCAGGGCGGCCAGCAACCAGCCCGGCAAACCCCAACGCAACGCACGCCGCAGGGCCGGCGGTGACCACGGCCACGCTTGCGCCCGCCACAACAACATGCCGGCGCAAGCCAGCAGCAACGGCAGGCCAAGCCACCATGGCAGCGCGGCCAGCAGCAGCAACCACAGCGCCGCCGGCAGCCATGACGGCCAGCGGCGCGGCGGGTGGGCGGGATCTAGCCGCACCACACCCGGGCGTTGCGGAACATGCGCAGCCACGGCGACTCCTCGCCCCACCCATCCGGTGCCCAACTGAGCTGCACGGTACGGTAAACCCGTTCCGGGTGCGGCATCAGGATCGTCACCCGGCCGTCAGCGGCCGTGAAGCCGGCCAGCCCGCCGGGCGAGCCGTTGGGGTTGAGCGGAAAACTCTCGGTGGGCCTGCCGCGGTTGTCGACAAAGCGCACCGCCGGCTGGGCCTTGGCCGGGTTGGCATCGCCGGCAAAGAACGCACGGCCCTCGCCATGCGCCACCGCGACCGGAATGCGCGAACCGGCCATGCCCTGGAAAAACAGGCTGGGCGAATCGAGCACTTCGAGCGTCGCCACGCGCGATTCGTACTGCTCGGAGGTGTTGCGCAAGAAGCGCGGCCAGTGCGCGGCGCCCGGGATGATGTCCTTGAGCTGACTGAGCATCTGGCAGCCGTTGCACACCCCCAGCGCAAACTTGGACGCATCGGCAAAAAACGCGGTGAACTGCGCGCGCAGCAGGTCGTTGTACAGGATCGATGCCGCCCAGCCGCGCCCGGCGCCGAGCACATCGCCGTAGGAAAACCCGCCGCACGCCGCAAACCCGCGAAAATCGCCGAGCCGCACACGGCCGCTGGCGAGATCGGTCATGTGCACGTCGACCGCATCGAAACCGGCGCGGGTAAAGGCGGCGGCCATTTCCACCTGGCCGTTGACGCCCTGCTCGCGCAGGATCGCCACCCGCGGGCGCACCCCGGTGGCAATGTACGCCGCGGCCACGTTGTCCGCCGGGTTGAACCCCAGCCGCGGCGACAGGCCGGGGTCGGCGTCATCCATCCGCCAGGCGTGTTCGGCATCGGCGCTGGCCGGGTTGTCGCGCAGCTGCTGCATGGCGTGGGTGGTGTCGTTCCACGCGGCGTACAGCGTGCCCCAGTGCCATTTGCACAGCACGTCGCCGCCCACGTAAAGCTTGATGCCGAGTTTCTCCTTCGGCCGGCCAATGCGGTGGGCGATGCTGTCCAGCCCGTGCTTGGCCACCAGCGCGGCAAACACGTCGCGATGGTTCGTCGCCACCTGCACCACCGCGCCAAGCTCCTCGTTGAACAGCGCGCGCAGCGTCGCCTCGCCCCAGCCGTCCAGCCGGATTTCCAGCCCGCAATGGCCGGCAAACGCCATCTCCAGCAGGGTCACGATGAGGCCGCCGTCGGAGCGGTCGTGATAGGCCAGCAGCAGGCCGGCGCGGTTCGCCTCCTGCACCAAATCGAAAAACGCCTTGAGCAAGGCGGCGTCGTCGAGATTCGGCGGCACGCCGCCGCCACGGTTGAACACCTGGGTCAGCGCCGAAGCACCAAGGCGATCGTGGCCGGCACCGAGATCGAGCAGCCACAAGTCGCTGTCGCCGCGGTCGCACCGCAGTTGCGGCGTGAGCGAACGGCGCACGTCGTCCACCCGCGCGAACGCGGTCACCACCAGGGACACCGGCGACACCGTGCGCTGCGCCTGCTCGCCGTCCTGCCACAGCGCCTGCATCGACAACGAGTCCTTGCCGACCGGGATGGAAATGTCGAGCTGCGGACACAATTCCATGCCCACGGTGCGCACCGCGTCGTACAACGCGGCGTCTTCGCCGGCATGGTTGACCGCTGCCATCCAGTTCGCCGACAGGCGCACGTCGGACAGGCTGGCCACCGGCGCCGCCGCCAGGTTGGTGAGCGCTTCGCCCACCGCCAGCCGCGCGGCGTCCGGGCTGGACAGCACGGCCACCGGCGCGCGTTCGGCCAGCGCCATCGCCTCGCCGCGATAGCCCTCGAAATCGATCATGGTCACCGCGCAATCGGCCACCGGCACCTGCCACGGGCCGACCATCGGGTCGCGATGGTTCAAACCGCCCACCGTGCGGTCGCCAATCGTGACCAGGAAACTCTTGCTGCCCACGGTGGGCAGGCGCAGCACCCGCAGCAGCGCCTCGTCCAGGCTGATGCCGGTGAGGTCGGGCACCAGGTCGACGCGCGGCTTCACCCGTACCGCATCGCGATGCATGCGCGGCGGCTTGCCGAACAGCACATCCATGGGGAGGTCGATGATGACCTCACGGGATTCGCGATCCGGGAGTCGGGATTCGGCAGAGCCGGGGCTCGCGAGGTTGTTGGGCCGAGGGACACGGGTGACGCGCAGCACGCGGTCCTTGGTGGCAGTGCCGACGATGGCGTAGGGGCAGCGTTCGCGCTGGCACAGGGCTTCAAATGCGGCGAGGTTGTCCTGGGCAATGCCGAGCACGTAGCGCTCCTGCGCCTCGTTGCTCCAGATCTGCATCGGCGACAGCGTGGGGTCGTCGCACGGCACGCGGTCCAGGTCGATCTCACCGCCGACACCGGCGTCGTTGAGGATTTCCGGAATGGCGTTGGACAAACCGCCGGCACCAACATCGTGAATGCTGACGATCGGGTTGGCGTCGCCGCGCGCGCAGCAGGCGTCGATCACCTGCTGGCAGCGGCGTTCCATCTCGGCGTTGTCGCGCTGCACACTGGCAAAATCGAGTTCGGCGCTGGATTTGCCGGCCGCGACCGAGGAAGCCGCGCCGCCGCCCAGGCCGATCAGCATCGCCGGCCCGCCCAGCACGATCACCGCCTGGCCGGGCTGCACCGCGCGCTTTTGCACCTGGTCGCGACGCAGGTTGGCGATGCCCCCGGCCAACATGATCGGCTTGTCGTAACCGCGCCGCAGGCCGGGCTCGCCGGTTTCGTGTTCGTAGCTGCGGAAATAGCCACCCAGGCACGGGCGGCCAAATTCGTTGTTGAACGCGGCGGCGCCGAGCGGGCCGTCGCGCATGATCTCGAACGCGCTGGCCATGCGCGGCGGCAGTGGGCGTTCGGTTTCCCACGGCTGCGGGTGGCCGGGAATGCGCAGGTCGGAGACCGAAAACCCGGTGATGCCGGCCTTGGGTTTGCCGCCGCGGCCGGTGGCGCCCTCGTCGCGAATCTCGCCGCCGGCACCGGTGGCCGCACCCGGCCATGGCGCGATTGCGGTCGGGTGGTTGTGGGTTTCCACCTTGATCGCGTAGTCGATCATTTCCGGGTGCGCGCGCCACACGCCGTCGGCATCGGGCAGGAACCGCGCGCCCTCGGCGCCAGCGATTACCGCCGCGTTGTCCTTGTATGCGGACAAGGTGTGCGCCGGCGCGTGCTCGTGGGTGTGCTTGATCATCGCGAACAGCGACTTGTCCTGCGCCTCGCCATCCACCGTCCAGGTGGCGTTGAACACCTTGTGCCGGCAATGCTCCGAGTTGGCCTGCGCAAACATGAACAGCTCGGCGTCGCTCGGGTCGCGACCAAGTTCCGCGTAGCGCTCGGCAAGGTAGTCGATTTCATCCTCGGCCAGCGCCAGCCCCAGCCGCTGATTTGCGGCCGCCAGCGCGGCCTTGGCGTCCGCGCCCAACGCGATGTGCACCAGCGCGCCGGCCTGGCCGCCCAGGAACAACCCCTGCGCCGCCGCCAGTGTGGTCAACGGCGACTGCGTCATCGGATCGTGCAGCAGCGCCAGCACCGCCGTGTGTTCCGGCGTATCGGCTTCCGGCAGGCCGGCGAGCTGCCACGCCGTGCCGTGCTCCACCCGTCGCAGTTCGCAGCCGGCGCCACGCAGGATCTCGGTGGCCTTGCTCGACCACGGCGAGATCGTGCCCAGCCGCGGCACCACCCACAGCGTGGCGGCAGCCGGGTCGCCGTCCTTCGCCTGCAGCACGTCGAGCAGGCGCTGGCGCTGCACGCCGGTGGGCGTGGCATCCGCATCGATGAAATACACCGACCACGCGGCAAGCACCCGGGTACCGCGGTGCACGGCGCCCAGGCGCGTGTTCAAACGCTCGAGACGGAAACTCGAAAGGGCGGTCTGCCCGTCAAAAACGATCATGCGGGAAACGGCGCAGTCCAGGAAAACGCCTATTCTAGCCGATGCCCCCCGGCGATGCTGCAGCACGGCAAATCCACGCCCATGCTCCTAGCCTTCCTTTTGCAGTACCGCCAACAGCTGCTCGGGCGTGAGATAACCGCCAACCAGATGCCCGCCCGGCGTGAAGATCGCCGGCGTGCCGCTGACGCCCAGCCTTTCGCCCAGCTTGAACTCGTCGCGCACCGGGTTCTTGCAGTCAGGGGCGGACACCGGCTGGCCGTTTTTCGCGGCGGTAAACGCCGCCTTGCGGTCCGCCGCGCACCACACTGCCACCATCTTCCGGTAGGTGGCCGTTGGCCGGCCGGCGGCGTCGGTGACGCCGGTGCGCGGCCAGGCGAGGTAATCCACCGCGATGCCGGCCTTGGTGTACTCGTCCATGCGGTCGTGCAAGGCGTGGCAATACGGACAATCCACGTCGGTGAACACGGTAACGCGGTATCTGGGTTTGGCCGCCGCGTAGCTGATGCGATCGGCCGCCGGCACCTTCGCCAGCTCGACCTTGCGGTAGCTCGCCCACGCGTCGTCGTTGAGGCTCTTGCGCGCGTCCAGGTCGACCAGGTCCCCGTTCAACAGGTACTTGCCATCGGTGCTGATGTACACCAGCTGGCCCGAAGCAATCACCTGATAAAAACCGGGCAGCGGCGCGCGGTTGACCACCGCCAGCTGGACCCCTGGGGCGAGCTTCGCCAGCGCGCTCCGCACCAGCGTGACGGCAGCCTGGTCCACACCGACCCCGAGTAGCGGCGCCTCCGCCTTGGCGTCGGTGGCGGCCAGCGCCGCACTGCCGGTATCCGCCGCGCACGCGGTCAGCATGAACCCGCCGGCAAGCACGGCCAGCAACAGTCGCTTGAACATCGTCTACCTCGGGGCCGCGTCGATCAGTTGGCTGGCGATTGTCGCATGGCCGTCGCAGCCGCGGCCGGGCGTGGGTCTCACCCGCGCGGATGGTGCTGCGCGTGCAGGCGTTTCAGGCCTTCCTTGGCCACGTAGGTGTAGATCTGCGTGGTGCTGAGCGAGCTGTGCCCAAGCAGCATCTGCAGCGCGCGCAGGTCGGCGCCGTGGTTCAAGAGGTGGGTGGCAAAGGAGTGCCGCAACACGTGCGGCGAAATATGCGTGGCGACAATGCCCGCCACCAGCGCATAGCGCTTCACCAGCGTCCAGAACATTTGCCGGCTCATGGCCGCGCCGCGCTGGCTGAGAAACAACACCGCCGGCTGGCGCCCGTGCGCGAGCAGCGGCCGCGCGCCGGCAAGATAGGTCTCGATCCAGTGCACGGCGATCTCGCCGACCGGCACCAGGCGATCCTTGCCGCCCTTGCCGGTGATGCGCAGCACGCCCTGACGCAGGTTGAGCGCAGCCAGCGGCAGGTTCACCAGCTCGGACACGCGCAGACCCGAGGCGTACATCAGCTCCAGCATCGCGCGGTCACGCACGCCGAACGGCGTTGCCGTATCCGGTGCGGCCAGCAGGTTCTCAATCTCGCGTTCGGCCAGGGCCTTGGGCAGGCTGGGCGGCATGTGCGGGCGCTCGATCAGGAGCGTCGGGTCCTCGAAACCCGGATCGTCGCGCGCAAGCTGTGCGTAGAACCGGTGGAATGCCGACTGCCGCCGCGCCAGCGACCGCACCGATGCCCGCTGCGCGCCATGAAACGCCGAAATATCGGCACGCTGCGCATCATGCAGATTGCGTCCACGCGCAGCGAGCCAGCGCGCCAGCATCTCCAGGTCGCTGCGGTACGCCGCCAGCGTGCGGTCGGCCAGGCCATCCTCCGACCACACGCGTTCGAGGAACGCCGCAATGCTGGCGGCATCCGCCTGCGCAATACTGGGCGTCGTTTCGGTTTTCTGCATGCGCACGATGCTCGGCATTGCGCGTGGCGAGCGCAAGCCCATGAGCCCTGCCTTCCAACCCTGCCCGTTGTGGCGCCGCCTTGCGGCGCTGGCCTACGACCTGCTGATCACGGTGGCGATCGTGATGGTGGTCGGCCTCGCCTGCCAGCTCGCCACCGGCGGCAGGCTGATCGAGACCGGCCCGCGCGTGCACGTGCCGCTCTGGTACCAGGCGCTGCAGGGCGCCGTGGTGGCCGGCTACTTCGTCGCCTCGTGGCACCGTGGCGGACAAACCCTCGGCATGCGCGCCTGGCGCATCCGCGTCAGCCGCGACGACGGCACGCCCATCAGCCTGCAGCAGGCCGTGGTTCGCTTGCTCGTCGGCGCCGCGCCCCTGGGCCTGCTGTTGATCGAACCCCTTGCCGGTGCCCGCGCCACACGGTGGCTGCTCGTCGGCGCATGGGTTATCTGGTTTGCCTTCGCCATGTTCGACCCCCGCCGCCGCGCCCTGCACGACATCGCGGCAGACAGCGAGGTATGGCGCCTAGGTTGACGCCCGCGCCGCCCACCCACCGCCAACGTGGGGCTCCACTCAAGTCTTTGACCACACAGACGATTACCTGACTGGTACGTTGTCGGCACTCTTGCTGCACTGCGTTAGAATCCCTGCTTTCGTCTTGCGGTCAGACACCCCTATGCTTTATCAGATCCACGAATGGCAACGCGCCGTGCTCGGCCCGCTCAGTCACTTTGCCGATGCCAGCGCGCAAGTGTTGGGCGACCCTGGCAATCCGTTTGCACAGTGGCCGGCAACCCAGCGCATGGCGGCCAGCTTCGAGCTGATGCACCGGCTCGGCAAGGATTACGAAAAGCCCGCGTTCGACATCCATCAAGCACAGGCGCACGGCCACGAAATCGCGGTGATCGAACGCGTCAAGCTGGACACGCCGTTCTGCCAGCTGAAGCGCTTCAAGCGTTTCAGCGACGACCCCACCACCATCGAGACCATGAAGCACGACCCGGTGGTGCTGGTGGTGGCGCCGCTGTCCGGCCACCACGCCACGCTCCTGCGCGACACCGTGCGCACTCTGCTGCACGACCACAAGGTCTACATCACCGACTGGGTCGACGCGCGCATGGTGCCAGCCGCGGCCGGCACTTTCAGCCTGACCGATTACGTCACCCTGATCGAGCGTTTCATCCGCGAGATCGGCGCCGAAACCCTGCACGTCATCTCGGTATGCCAACCGACGGTGCCGGTGCTGGCCGCGGTGTCGCTGATGGCCGCGCGCGGCGAGGCCACGCCACGCAGCATGGTGATGATGGGCGGCCCGATCGACCCGCGCCGCAGCCCGACCAGCGTCAACAACCTTGCCACCACCCACCCGCTTGCATGGTTCCGCGGCAACGTCATCCACACCGTGCCACCGAACTACCCCGGCCACGGCCGCGAGGTCTACCCTGGCTTCCTGCAACATGCCGGGTTCATCGCCATGAACCCCAGCCGTCATCTGCATTCGCACTGGGATTACTACCAGGATCTGCTGCGCGGCGACCTCGAAGACGCCGACGCGCACCGCAAGTTCTACGACGAATACAACGCCGTGCTCGACATGCCGGCCAAGTACTACCTCGAGACCATCGACACCGTGTTCCAGCAGTTTCTGCTGCCGCGCGGCCTGTGGGATGTCGAAGACGAACGCGTCACGCCGGCCGCCATCACCACCAGCGCGCTGCTCACCGTCGAAGGCGAGCTCGACGATATCTCCGGTCGCGGCCAGACCCAGGCCGCCCACGACTTGTGCAGCGGCATCCCGGCCAAACGCCGCACCCACAAGGTGATCGAGGGTGCCGGCCACTACGGCATCTTCAGCGGCCGCCGCTGGCGCGACGTGGTGTATCCCCAGGTGCGCGATTTCATCCGCCAATTCGACCGCGCACCGCGGAAGTAACGCCAGGCAGGCGGACGTCCAAACGTCACTGTCGCCACGCAGGCTGCGGCGCCCGCACAGCCACATGCTGTCTATGTGGGCCAGGATGAATCCCGGCCCACAACCGGGATCAGCGCACGCCGTGCATCAACCGGTTGATCAGCGGCGCCAGCAGGAACAGCAACACGCCACCGCCAAGCAGGATCCAGAAGCCCATCGTGTAGCCCGCCAATGCCGAGCCCACCGTCATCCCGGACTCGCCGCTGACGTGACCGGCGAACAAACCGGCGAGGTTGTTGCCGATGGCGGTGGACAGGAACCAGCCGCCCATGCCGACGCCGACCACGCGCACTGGCGCGAGCTTGGTCACCATCGACAACCCGATCGGTGACAGGCACAGCTCGCCGGCGGTCTGCAGCACGTAGCACAGCACCAGCGTCCACAACGGGATCATGCCGTTGCCGTCGACCAAGTTCGCCAGCGCGTACATCAGCACCACGAAACCGAGCGCGTTGCCGATCAGGCCGAGGCCGAACTTGCGCGGGATGGACGGCTCGATGCGGCGCTTGTCGAGCGCGCCCCACACCAGGGTGACGAGCGGCGCGAGCAGCACGATGGCGACCGGGTTGACCGACTGGAACCAGCCGATCGGGAACTCCCAGCCGCCGAGGTTGCGGTCGACGATGTGCTGCGCGAGAAAGTTGAACGAGCTGCCGGCCTGCTCGAAGAACATCCAGAACAGCACGTTGAAGGCGAAGATGATGAGCATCGCCACCACGCGCTGGATCGCCACCCGGCCGGTGCGCAGCGCCTCCACCACCAGCAGCACGCCGACGCCGAGAAACAGCGCAGTCAGCAGCCACTGGATCGCCACCGCGCCGGCCTTGTCCATCAGCAGCCACACCAGCGGTATCGCACCCAGCACGCCCAGCGCCACATAGCCCACGCGCGCCTTGGCTTGCTGCTCCGGCGCCGGGCGTCCCACCGCCCCCAGCTGGCGACGGCCGAACCAGAACCACACCAGGCTGATGAGCATGCCGATGCCGGAGGCGGCAAACACCACGTGATAGTTGTGGTGCCCCGGCGTGCCGAACACCTTGTTGGCCAACACGCTGGTCAGCACCGGCGCAATCAGCGCCCCCGCGTTGATGCCCATGTAGAACAGCGTGAAACCGCGGTCGCGGCGCGAATCGCCCGGCGCGTAGAGCTGGCCCACCATCGAGGAAATGTTCGGCTTGAACAGGCCGTTGCCGACGATGATGGTGGCCAAGCCCAGCATGAACACCTCGTGGTTCGGCACCATCACCATGAACAGCCCGGCCGCCATCACCACCGCGCCGACCAGGATCGAGCGCTGGTAGCCGATGACCTTGTCGGCCACATAACCGCCAAACACCGCCGTGGCGTACACCAGCGCGAGATAGGCGCCGTAGGTGCGGCTCGCGTCCGCCTGACCCGCGTCGTCGCCGCCCCAGAACTGCGCCACGATGTACAGCGTGAGCGCCCAGCGCATGCCGTAGAAGGCGAAGCGTTCCCAGAACTCCGCCATGAACAGCATCCACAGCGGCCGCGGGTGGCCGAGGAACTGCGGGTAATCGGCCGGCGCGCCGGCTGGCGCGGAGAGAGTCGTGTCGCCCATGGTTGCCCTCGGCGGTCAGCTGACCGCAACAATTTGCGACCGCCAGATGTACCGGCAGCGCGGGCCGAGGTCAACCGCGGGCGTCAATCCAGACCAGACTGGCAAAGCGCCCGCTACGCGCGCCTTCGCGCCGATAGGAATAAAACCGCAGGTCGGTGTAGGTGTCGAAACCGCCGCCATGCACGCCCGCAACGCCGGCTGCCATGAGGCGTTGGCGCGCGAGGGCCGCCAGGTCGCAGTGCCAATGCCCGGGCCGGGTCGGCACGAAACACGCCGCCGCACTGGCCGCATGGTCAACGAATGCGGTGCGCACTTCCTCGCCCACTTCGTACGATGGCCCGCCGATGCACGGCCCGAGCCAGGCAACAACCTGTGACGGCGCGCAGCTCATCGCCGTGAGCGTCGCCTCCATCACCCCGGCCGCCAGCCCGCGCCAGCCAGCGTGCGCTGCTGCAACCACGCTGCCATCCGCACTGGCAAACAGCAGCGGCAGGCAATCGGCGGTGAGGATCGCCAGCACGGTGCCGGGCAGGCGCGTCACCGCGGCGTCGGCCTCCGGCTCAGCACCGGGCGGCACGGCACCTTGGGCGACGACATGCCGTCCATGCACCTGGTGCAGCCAGCGCGGTTCGGCAGGCAGGCCCAAGGCATCGCGCAGGACAACGCGATTGCGTTGCACCACGTCAGCCGACTCGCCGCTGCGCGTGCCGAGGTTGGCGTGGCCAAACGGCGGCGCCGAACACCCGGCAAGCTCGCGCGTGCTCACCGCCGCGTGCACATGCAGCGGTACGGGCCAGTCGGGGATCAGGAAGGCTTGGGACACGGGGTGTGGGGTTCGGAGTTCGGGAATCGGCGACACATTCAGTCTTCGGCGCCCTGCTCGGCCAGATCACGCCGCAAGGCATCCAGCAAGGCAACGAAATCGGCTGGAAACGGCGCGTTGAAACGCATCGCCTCGCCGGTGATCGGGTGGGTGAACGCCAGTTCCTCCGCGTGCAGCGCCTGACGGCGAAAGCCACGCAGTGCGGACGCCAGCTCCGGCCCGGCGCGGCGCGGCAGCTTGAGGCCGCCGCCGTACAGCGAATCGCCCACCAGCGGGTGGCCGATGTGGGTCAGGTGCACGCGGATCTGGTGTGTACGGCCGGTTTCCAGGTTGCACTGGATCAGGCTGTGCCCACGGAACCGCTCGCGCACGCGGTAATGGGTGACCGCGTGCTTGCCGGTTTCATCGTCGCGTACCGCCTGGCGCAGGCGGTCACCCATGCTGCGGCCGATCGGCGCATCCACCGTACCGCCGGCCACCAGCACGCCAAGCACCACGGCGGCGTACTGCCGGTGCACGTCGTGGCGCGTGAGCATGTCCACCAGCGCGGTCTGCGCCGGCAGCGTCCTGGCCACCACCATCAGCCCGGAGGTGTCCTTGTCCAGCCGATGCACGATGCCAGCGCGCGGCAGCTCGCCAAGGCCGCCGTCGTGCGCCAGCAGCGCATTCAGCACGGTGCCCGAAGGGTTGCCAGCACCTGGGTGCACCACCAGCCCGGCAGGCTTGTCGATCACCAGCAGGTGCTCGTCCTCGAACACGATGGTGAGCGGGATCGCCTCCGGGGCATCGCTCACCTCGGTCGCCAGCTCGGCCATCAGCCGCACGGCCTCGCCGCCGCGCACCAGATACCGTGGTGGCGCCACCGCACCGTCCAGCGTGGCCGCCCCGGATTTGATCCACGTCGCCAGCCGCGAGCGCGAGTAATCCGGGAACAACTCGGCCAGCGTCTGGTCAAAGCGACGCCCGGCTGCCGCCAGCGGCACCGTGGTTTCATGGTGAACCGTGGTCATCCGGCCACTCCCGTCGTGCCCCGCGGGGGCTTGCCGGTTTCGGCTATGATGCTTTTTCGCTCAAACATCTGAACCCTTTACATGCGTCTTTCAATCGACTCGTCCAAGCTGCCGGTACCCGCCGGAACCTGCCTCAAGGCTTTCGTGGTGCTGGTGCTGGCGCTGGCGATGAGCGGTTGCTCATGGTTCCACAAGCGCGACAACGTGGACACCATGCCGCTGCCGCAGCTGTATGCCAAGGCGCACACCTCGCTCGAACATGCCGACTACACCGCCGCCATCAAGGACTACCAACGCCTGATCGCGCGCTTCCCGTCCGGCGAATACAACGAACAGGCGCAGCTCGAGCTGGCCTACGCGCAATACAAGGACAACAAGCCCGACGATGCGCTGTCCACGGTCAACCGCTTCATCAAGACCTTCCCGGCGAACAAGCACGCCGATTATGCCTACTACCTGCGCGGCCTGATCAATTTCGACCGCACCACCGGCTTCATGGATCGCCTCTCGCACAACGAAGAGGCGCAGTCGCGGCGCGATCAGGCGTTCAACCTGCAGTCGTTCGACGACTTCGCCGAGCTCTCGCGCCGGTTTCCGAACAGCGCCTATGCCGCCGATGCCCGCCAGCGCATGATCTACCTGCGCAACGTGCTGGCGCAGTACGAGATCAACGTGGCGGAATTCTACCTGCACAACCGCGTCTACATCGGCGCCGCCGACCGCGCGCAATACGTGATCGAGCATTACCAGCAGGCGCCGCAAACGGGCGACGCGCTGGCCATCCTCACCCGCAGCTACCTTGCCTTGGGCCAGAAGGATCAGGCCGAGCAGGCCCGCAAGGTGCTGGCCCTGAACTACCCCAACCACCCGTACCTCACCGATCCGAAGTGGCCGCACGAGATGGCGATGTGGCGGCGGATGGTGCCGTTCGTGCGCCATCATTGATGACGGGATTGGGGATGCGGGATTTTGGATTCGGCTAAGCCTTGGCGACTGTTGGCGCGCTGCTCTTCCGAATCACGCATCTCCCATCCCGAGTCTCGGCTCGTTCGGCTACCGCCACCCCGATGTGATCGGATACCGCCGCTCGCGGCCGAAGGCGCGGGTGGTCACGCGCGGACCGGGGGCGGATTGCCGACGCTTGAACTCGTTGGCGATCACCAATCGTGCCACGCGCCGCACCACTTCGGCATCGAAGCCGTGCGCCACGATCTCGGCCTGTGACTCCTCATGCTCGATGAAGCGCTCGAGGATCGCGTCCAGGACCTCATACGGCGGCAACGTATCCTGATCGGTCTGGTCCGCGCGCAACTCGGCGGAAGGTGGGCGGTCGATAACCGCGGAGGGAATCGGGAATCGGGAATCGGGAATTGAAAAGCTCGCCGCATCGCTGCTCTGCCTATTTCCTACTCCCGATTCCCTATTCGCTGCTCCGTTGCGCCACCTTGCCAGCGCATACACCACCGTCTTGTACACATCCTTGAGCGGGGCGTAGGCGCCGCACATGTCGCCGTAGAGGGTGGCGTAGCCCACGGCCATCTCGCTCTTGTTGCCGGTGGCGAGCAGCAGCAGGCGGTGTTTGTTGGAGAGCGCCATCAGCATCACGCCACGGGTGCGCGACTGCAGGTTTTCCTCGGTGGTGTCGGCGCCCTTGCCGGCGAAAGCCGGCGTCAACGCGTCGATGAAGGAACCGACTGCCGGCTCAACGTCGATCACGTGGTAGGCGACGCCCAGCGTCCGCGCCTGCGACCGCGCGCCGTCGAGCGAGAGTTGCGAGGTGTAGCGGCTGGGCATCATCACCGCGGTGACGCGGGCGGGGCCGAGCGCATCGACCGCGAGCGCCAGCGTGAGCGCCGAGTCGATGCCGCCGGAGAGCCCGAGCAGCACGCCGGGAAACCCGTTCTTGTCGATGTAGTCGCGAATGCCGCACACCAGCGCCGCATACAGCACGGCCTCGGGCGAGGTATCTGTCGCCTGCGGCCAACCATCCGCCGTCAGCGTGCGGCTTGCCGGGTCGAACGTCGCCCACAACAGCGCATCGACGAAGGCCGGTGCGCGCGCGGCGATGCTGCCATCGCCATTCACCAGGAGCGAGCTGCCGTCGTAGACCACTTCGTCCTGGCCGCCGATGAGGTTGACGTAGGCGATGGCGCAGCCGGTCTCCTGCGCGCGCGCCACCAGCACCGCCTCCCGCGCAGCGGTCTTCTCGCCATCCCACGGCGAGGCATTGATGACGACCAGCAGCTCGGCGCCGTCGCGCGCCGCCGCGGCCGCCGGCTCGGGTTGCCAGGCGTCCTCGCAGATCAGGAAACCGACGTGCACACCATCGATCTCGGCCACCACGCTTTCATGGCCGGCGCGGAAATAGCGCTGGTCGTCGAACACGCCGTAGTTCGGCAACGCCTGCTTGTGTGCCACGGCCTCGACCGCGCCGTCGCGCAGCAGCGCCGCCGCGTTGTAGACCTCACCCGCGCTGTGCGGGTAGCCGACAAACGCGGCGATGTCGTGGGTGTCGGCCGCCAGTGCTTCCAGCTCGCGCGCGCACGCGGCAAGAAAGCTCGGACGCAGCAGCAAGTCTTCCGGTGGATAGCCGGCAAGCGTCAGCTCAGGAAACGCGACCAGTGCGGCACCGCCTGCCTGCGCCGCGCGCATCAGCTCGCGCACGCGCGCCGCGTTCGCAGCGACCGCGCCAACCGGGAAATCCTGCTGCGCCAGCGCAAAACGGAAGCGGTCGACCATGAGCCATCAACATCGTGGGGAGAGTCGGCATTCTACCGACGCCCCTTGCCCGCTGCGCATCACGCCGGGCGGAAATCCGCGGCTTCGAGGCTGGCGACAATGGCCAGCATGCCCGCACACAACACCGCAAGCTCGGCATCGTCGATCACGTACGGCGGCATCACGTAGACCAGCTTGCCGAACGGGCGAATCCAGATGTCTTGCGCCAGCATGCGTTGCCGGATGCGATCAAGCCGAAGGGGGGCATCGAGTTCGATCACGCCGATGGCGCCAAGCACGCGCACATCCACCACGTGTTCCAGCTCGCGCGCCGGCGCCAGCCGTTCGCGCAAGGAGCACTCGATGCGCGCCACGTTGCCCTGCCAGTCGCCCGCCAGCAGCAGGCGGGTGGACGCGAGCGCCACCGCGCAGGCGAGCGGGTTGGCCATGAAGGTGGGGCCGTGCATGAACACGCCCGGCTCGGCGTGGCCGATAGCGTCAGCCACCGCGCGCGTGCACAAGGTGGCGGCCAGCGTGAGGTAGCCGCCGGTCAGCGCCTTGCCGAGGCACAGGATGTCCGGCGTGATGGCGGCCCACTCGCTGGCGAAGAGCTTGCCGCTGCGGCCGAAGCCGGTGGCGATCTCGTCGCAGATAAACAGCACGTCATGCGCGCGGCACAGGCGCGCAAGCTCGGTGAGGTATCGCGGGTGATAGAAGCGCATGCCGCCGGCGCCCTGCACCACCGGTTCGAGGATGAACGCGGCCAGTTCGTCGGCGTGCTCGGCGAAGAGTCGTGCGAGCGGTTCGATGTCGCTGGCATCCCACGCCTCGCCGAAACGCGTCCGCGGCGCCGGCACGAAGCGTCGCTGCGGCAGGCTCGGGCCAAACAGCCCATGCATGCCGGTCACCGGATCGCACACCGACATCGCGTTCCAGGTATCGCCGTGGTAGCCCGAGCGCACGGTGGCGATGTTGGCCTTGCCGGGGCGCCCCATCGCGTGCTGGTACTGGATGGCCATCTTCAGCGCCACCTCCACCGCGACCGAGCCGGAGTCGGCGTAGAACACCGCGTCCAGCCCTTTCGGCACGATGGAAAGCAGCAGCTTGCCGAGTTCGATCGCCGGCTCGTGGGTGAGCCCGCCGAACATCACGTGTGCCATCTTGCCGAGCTGGTCGGTGATCGCGCGGTCGAGCACCGGATGGTGGTAGCCGTGGATCGCGCACCACCACGAGGCCATGCCGTCGATCAGGCGCGTACCATCGGCCAGCACCAGATGCACGCCTTCGGCGCGCGCCACTTTCAGCGCAGGCAGGCCACCCAATGCGCTGTAAGGGTGCCAAAGGTGGGCTTGGTCAAAGTAGTCGGTGCGCATGAATGTCCTTGCGAATGCCGGTCGGGTTTCACGGCGCCCCGAATCTCGCATCCCAAATCCCGAACAAAGCAAAGGCCGCGGCGATGCGCGGCCTTTGCATGGAGCACGACGAACCCCGCTTACTTCATCAGCTTGGCAAGCGCCTTGCCCAGGTCGGCCGGCGACTTCACGGTGGTGACGCCGGCTTTCTCCAGAGCGGCAAACTTCGCCGCGGCGGTGCCCTTGCCGCCGGAGATGATCGCGCCGGCGTGGCCCATGCGCTTGCCGGCCGGGGCCGAGGCGCCGGCGATGAACGACACCACCGGTTTGGTGACGTATTCGCTGATGAATTCGGCGGCGTCTTCCTCGGCGCTGCCGCCGATCTCGCCGACCATGATGATGCCCTCGGTCTGCGGGTCATCCTGGAACAGCTTCAGGCAGTCGATGAAGTTGAGGCCGTTGATCGGATCGCCGCCGATGCCGATCACCGTGCTCTGGCCGAGGCCTTCGTTGGTGGTCTGGAACACCGCTTCATAGGTCAGCGTGCCCGAACGCGAGACCACGCCGACGCGGCCCTTCTGGTGGATGTGGCCCGGCATGATGCCGATCTTGCACTCCCCCGGGGTGATGACGCCGGGGCAGTTCGGCCCGATCAGCACGGTCTCGGGGTGCTGCGCCAGCACGTTCTTGACGCGCAGCATGTCGAGCACCGGGATGCCCTCGGTGATCGCCACGACGACGCGGATGCCGGCGTCGACCGCTTCGAGGATGGAGTCGGCCGCGAACGGCGGCGGCACGAAGATCACCGATGCGTCAGCGCCGGTTTCGTCCACCGCCTCGGCAACGGAGTTGAACACCGGCAGACCAATGTGCTTGCTGCCGCCCTTGCCCGGGGTGACGCCACCGACGACCTGGGTGCCGTAATCCAGCGCCTGTTGCGCATGGAAGGTGCCTTGCTGGCCGGTCAGGCCCTGCACGAGCACCTTGGTGTTTTTGTTGATGAGTACGGACATGTTTTAAGCGCTCCTCACTTCGCGGCGGCGACGGCTTTCTGCGCCGCGTCGTTGAGATCGTCGGCCGGCGTGATCGCCAGACCGGAATTGGCCAAGAGCTCGCGGCCCTTCTCCACGTTGGTGCCCTGCAGGCGCGCCACGACCGGAATCTTGAGCCCCACTTCCTTGACCGCGGCGATGATGCCCTCGGCAATCATGTCGCAGCGGACGATGCCGCCGAAGATGTTGACCAGGATGCAGCGCACCTTGTCCGAGGAGGTGATCAGCTTGAATGCCTCGGTCACGCGCTCCTTGGTTGCGCCGCCACCCACGTCGAGGAAGTTGGCCGGCTCGCCGCCCGCCAGCTTGATCACGTCCATGGTGGCCATCGCCAGCCCGGCGCCGTTGACCATGCAACCGATGTTGCCGTCCATCGTCACGTAGTTGAGGTTCGACTGCTGCGCAGCTGCCTCGGCGGCGTCCTCCTGGGTCAGATCGCGCATCGCGGCCAGATCAGGGTGGCGGAACTCGGCGTTGTCGTCGGAGTTGACCTTGCCGTCCAGTGCGGCGAGCTTGCCGTCGACCAGGATCGCCAGCGGGTTCAGCTCGATCAGCGAGAGATCCTTCTCGTTGAACAGCTTGTACAGGCCCAGCATGATCTTGGTGAGCTGGCTGACCTGCTTGGGCTCCAGCCCCATCGCAAAGCCAAGCTGGCGGCACTGGTAGGGCTGCAGGCCTTCGACGAAATCGACCGCGACGGTGTGGATGTCTTCCGGGTTCTCGCGGGCGACCTGCTCGATGTCCATGCCACCGCGCGGCGAGCCGATGAACGACACCGTCTTCGAGGCGCGATCGACCAGCACCGAGAGATACAACTCCTTGGCGATGTCGGTGGCATCGGTGACCAGCACCAGGTTCACCGGCAGCGCGCGGCCGGCCGACTGGTAGGTGGCCAGGCGTGTACCCAACATGCCCTTGGCCGCGGCGCGCACGTCGTCGAGACTCTTGCAGAACTTCACGCCGCCCGCCTTGCCGCGGCCACCGGCGTGGATCTGCGCCTTCACCATCCATTGGGAACCGCCAAGCTCCTTCGCCACATCGACGGCGGCGTCGGGAGAGTTGGCAACCTTGCCGGGCGGCACGGCAATGCCGTACTGCGCGAACAGTGCCTTGGCCTGATATTCGTGGAAATTCATTCGATAGCCTCGAGCGAACGGGGAAACAAGGCTGCGCAGCGTCAAATGCAACGCGAACCTCAGGGAGCGGACGGCGTCGCAACGCGCCACCGGCATGTCATGCGCGCGTCATGCCCCGAGGGAAAAATCGCGCTGCACGGCCGCTCATTTTCGCGGAACTGGTACGCAATGGAAAGTGCCGGGCCCGGTGGCGCATTGTCGGCATGGGCAAACTGCCGCAAAATCGCCTCATCTCGACGCCAACGGACGGCTTCCCGGGCGCGTTGCGCGCCGTTCTTGACCCGTTGTCGAACCATGCCACTCCGCCTTGCTTCCCTCGCGTTTGCCTGCGCGGTCGCCTTGTCGTGTGCTGCCACGTCAGCCGCGCAAGACGCCGACGTGGCTGTACCGCCAACCCCAGCCGTCGGCGCCGCCTCTACGGAATTGCCGGCCGACCGTGTCACCGCAACGCTCGCCGACTATCAACGCTGGCTGGATGAGCTCGCCGCGCGCGACGGTACCGCCGGCCTCGCCACCGCCGTGGTGATCGACGACAAAGTGGTATTCGAGCGCACGCTCGGCTACGCCGACGTGGCGACCCAGACGCCGGTTACTCCGGACACCGTGTTTCGCCTCGCGTCGTTGTCCAAGGCCTTCGCCAGCGCGTTGACCGGGTTGTTGGTGGATCGCCACGACCTGCACTGGCACACCCGGCTCGTCGACGTGCTGCCCGACTTTCGGCTGAAGGACACTGCCGATACCGATGCCGCCACCGTCGCCGATGTGCTCGGCCAGCGTCTCGGTCTGCCGAACAACGCCTACGACAACCTGCTCGAAGCCGGCGTGCCGTATGCGGATCTCATCGCACGCCTCGCCGAGGTCGATCCCATCTGTGCGCCCGGCGCCTGCTACGGCTATGAGAACGTTGCCTTCAGCCTGATCGGCAACGTGCTGGCCGCGCGCCTTGGCAAGACCTTCCCGCAACTGGTCAAACACAACCTGTTCCAGCCACTCGGCATGCGCGACGCCAGCTACGGACTGGACGGCCTCGAATCCAGTCCGAGCTGGGCCCGTCCGCACCGCGCGGCGGGCAACGGCTGGCTGTCGTTCACGCCGAACGAAACCTACTATCAGCTCGCCCCCGCGGCCGGCGTCAACGCGAGCATCCGCGACATGGAGCGCTGGCTGATCGCGCAAATGGGTGGCCGGCGCAACGTGCTGCCAGCCAACCTGCTCGAGCGGCTGCACACCCCCGACGTAGTCACGCCGAGTGAGCTGCACGCCTCGCCGTGGCGTCGTGCGCGGCTCAGCGCGGCGCATTACGCGCTCGGTTGGCGCGTCTACACCTATGGCGGCGAAACGCTGATCTATCACGCCGGCGCGGTGGCCGGTTACCGCACCATGATCGGCTTCTTTCCCCGCTACCGCGCCGGCGTCGTCACCCTGTGGAACGCCAACGGCGCGATGCCGAGCGGGCTCATGCCGATGGTGTTCGACGGCCTGCTGGGACTGCCGCACGTCGACTGGGCCGGGCTCGAAAGCCCGCCAGTCGCAAGCATCGCGCCTGCACACACGGCAAGCCACAAACACCACGGAAGCTAGCTAGGCCCATTCCCCTCAAAGCAAACGGCGCATGCCAGGCACGCGCCGTTTGCCTGCACCTGACGGATCGGGTCAGCGTCCGGTACTGAACTCGATCTTCTGCTGCTTGTTGCTGGCCACCGCCACGCCGTCATGCATCGCCGGCTTGAACCGGTAGCGCGACACGGCATCCACTGCCGCGCGGTCGAACACATGGCGTGGCTGCGCCTCGATCACGTGGATGTCGGTGGTGCGCCCTTCCGGCGAAATGGTGAAGCCGACCATCACCCAGCCGCTCTGCCCGGCACGCAAAGCCGCGGTCGGGTAATTCGGACTGGCCGGCTTGAGCAACACCGCGTCGGCGTTTTCGCCACCGGCGGCCGCCGTGGCCGTCTTCGCCGTGGCCTGCGCCGGCGCCGCCTGCTTGCGCTGTTGTTCGCCCGCCTGCTGCTGGCGGGCCTTGGCTTGCTGCTCCGCCGCCAGCTGAGCCTGTTGTGCCGCCGCCTTGGCGGCGTTTTCCTTTTCCGTTGCGGCACGCTGCGCGACCAACTGCGCGGCCTTTTGTTGATCCTGCGCCTGCTGTTGTTGCTGGTTCGCCAGCTTGCGTTGCGCGTCGAGCTTGGAGCGCAGGATGGTCAGCGTGAAGTTGGCCGGATCGGCCTTCGCCAACAGGTCGATCTCGCGCTGTGCTTCGTTGAAGTCGCGCGAGTTGACTGCCTGCTCGGCGCTGGTTGCCGCATACGGGAAGGTCTCGCGCAACGCGCTGGTGGCCACCGCATTGCCGGGTTGCTTGGCCAGCACGCGCAGGTAGTACTCGAATGCGTTGTTGCCCACTGGCGCCAGCAGGCGCTGCGCCTTGAGCGCCTTGCCCGCTTCGGTCAAAAGCTGATTGACGTCCATCGCCTGCAGGTTCGTCGTGGCCGTGGTCGCAGCGGCGGTGGCCGCCTGGTTGACTACTGCCGTGGTGGCGGGTGCGCCACCGACATCCAGCGCACGCTGCTCCTGCACCGGGCGAAAGATCAGCAGGTATGCGGCGATGGCCAATGCCGCGAAGATGGCAAGGATGGCAACGATAACGGGCCGGGCGGCCCCGCGCGCGCAGCGGCGCGCTTGCAGCATGTATCGGGTATCCATGGTCTCTCACTGAGTGTCGACAGATACCCGCGCTTTTTCCCCCCGTAAATCCAGGAGCGACGAGTCCCCTGACAACGTCGCGGCGCGGATGGGCGAACGGTACCCGCATTGTGCCGACCGGTGCAAATCCAGCGACAAGGCGACCCGGCACCATTGCAACCGGCGCCCATGCGGAGCAGCGCCCCTTTGGTTCCACACCTTCCTGCTGCCCAAACGAAACGTCCCGGCAGGGCCGGGACGAAATTTCGAAGCGGGCTTTCCGCGCTGGGCACCGCGGAAAGCCAATCACGATTGACGCGTATTTGTAGGTTGCTTACTTCTTGCTGGTCTTGCTCGGCTTGCTGGCCTTGGTGGCCTTGACCACCTTGGCCGCCGCCGGCTTCTTGGCCGCGACCTTCTTGGCCGCCGGCTTCTTTGCAACTTTCTTGGCAGTGGTTTTCTTCGCCGCGGCAGGCTTCTTGGCCGCGACCTTCTTTACGGCAGCCTTCTTTGCTGCCGGCTTCTTTGCCACCGGCTTCTTCGCGGCGGCTTTCTTGGCGACGGTCTTCTTCGCGACCGTCTTCTTGGCGGCCGCTTTCTTGGCAGCGGCCGGTTTCTTTGCAGCAGGTTTCTTGGCAGTGGTAACCATGGTTCGTCTCAGCTCCTCATCGGTTGGCAGTGGTTGCCCAGTAAAAGCGTGGAGGAACGCCTCCACCAGCAAGTCGCTGTTGGTGGCGTGCCGCAGATTTTTCACCTGACGTTCTGTGCGCAGGTCGGAAAGCGTTCTCAGTACATGCAGCGGAATCGAGACCGTGATCTTGCGAACCGCGTTGGCCTTCTCGCCATGCTCGACATACGGTGCGATGAATTTCGGTGTTGCCATGTTGCCGTTCCCCGTGAACTTGGGCGAAAGCTATTCCGCAGGGTAGCTGCTGTCAATGGATTTTGGTCGGCAAATCAAGCCGTTTCACCACGCCCGTCACCCGCGCCCTGGCAGCGGTTTGAAAATCGGCCCTTTGCCGGTATTCATCAACAGACGTCTGGACGTCCATACAACGTTCAGCGCGCAGACCGCAACAAAACGCGAAAGCACTTGAAACAAGCCACTTTTGCCCACCTCGCCCAGAGGCGCCGGACATTGACGCCAGTAACGCATCATGTTGTCCGGAGGACCTGCCACGCGCGTTTTCGAGATGAACACCACGCGACCGATGCGCAGGCCGTCGCGGCACACCCGGATACGCAAACGGCCGCTCGCGGCGGCCGTTTGCGGGCGGACATGGACGAACTCTCATTGCTCGTCGTGTTCGATCAGCTCCTCGTACGCCTTGGCATCGAGCAGCTGATCGAGCTCGCTGCGGTCGCTCGGGCGCACCGCAAAGATCCAGCCTTCGCCAAACGCATCGGCGTTGATCGTCTCCGGCTTGTCGCTCAGGAGCTCGTTCACCTCGACCACTTCGCCCGACACCGGCGAATAGATGTCCGAGGCGGCCTTGACCGATTCGAGCACCGCAGCGGCGTTGCCGGCTTCGACGCTGGAGCCGATCTCCGGCAGCTCGACGTAGACGAGGTCGCCAAGCTGGCTCTGCGCATGGTCGGAGATGCCCACGCGCACGGTGCCGTCGTCCTCGACGCGGGCCCACTCGTGGGATTTGTTGAACTTCAGGTCGCCGGGGATTTCGCTCATGGTCGGTTCCAGTCAGGGGTCAGGGAATGGGCACATTCTAGCCGCAAGCAAACGCGCTTCAGATGCCGTCGCACGGCTTGCCGTCGCGCACGAACGGGTACTTCACGATGTGCACCGGCAGCTCGCGGCCGCGGATGTCGACGCGTACGGCACCGGGCTCGCCGACCGGGATGCGCGCAAACGCGATCGCCTTGTCCAGCGTCGGCGCAAAGCTGCCGGAAAGGATCACGCCATCGCCGTTGGCGGTGAGCACCTTCTGGCCATGGCGCAGCACGCCCTTGCCGTCCAGCACCAGCCCGACCATCACGCGCGTGACACCGGCCGCCTTCTGCGCTTCGAGCGCCTTGCGGCCGATGAAGTCGCGCCCGGCATCGAGCGCGATCGTCCAGCCCAGGTTGGCCTCCCACGGCGACACGGTTTCATCCATGTCCTGACCGTAGAGGTTCATGCCGGCCTCCAGCCGCAGTGTGTCGCGCGCACCCAGCCCGCACGGCACCACCCCGGCGGCCTGCAGCGCGTTCCAGAACGCCAGCGTGTGTTCGGCCGGCAGCATCACCTCGAAACCGTCCTCGCCGGTGTAGCCGGTACGTGCGACGAACAGCGGCATGCCGCCCGGCCCCTGCGCCGCCGCCGCGGTGAACTTGGCGAGCTTTTCGATCCGCGCGCGATCCACCTCGTGCACCAGTGCCAGCACCTTTTCGCGGGCGTGCGGGCCCTGTACGGCGATCATCGACAGCTCGGGGCGCTCCTTCACCTCGACGTCGAACGCTTTTGCCTGCTGCGTGATCCACGCCAGGTCCTTGGCACGGGTGGCCGCATTCACCACGGTGCGATAGAAGGTGTCGCCGAGGTAGTAGACGATGAGGTCGTCGATCACCCCGCCCTGCTCGTTCAACATGCAGGAGTACAGCGCCTTGCCGGTGACCTTGAGCTTGTCGATGCTGTTGGCGAGCAGATGGCGCAGGAAATCCTTCACCCGCGCACCGTGCAAGTCGACAATGGTCATGTGCGAGACGTCGAACATGCCGGCATTGCGGCGCACCGCGTGATGCTCCTCGATCTGCGAGCCGTAGTTGACCGGCATGTCCCAGCCACCGAAGTCGACCATGTGCGCGCCGAGCGCGCGGTGGGTGGCATTCAGTACGGTCTTCTCGGTCATCACGGGACGCCTTGCGGGGAGGGAGGGTTGCCATTATCGGCCGCACCGCGGCATCGCGTCATCGTGCACGGCATCACGGCCCGGTGTTGGCCGGGCCCGTCCGCGGACGACGATTCCATGCGAAAGCCCGATCGCCCATAAGAGCGCACTGGCGGACGATGCCTTTGGCGACGCCCGCGCGGGTTGCTACGGTTGGGAGGCGATGCGTGGAAGCAACTGGGTGACCAGCAGCTCGGCCAACCGCTCGGCACGGGTGTCCGCCGTGGGCAGGTGCACCTCAGGGTTCTCCGGTGCCTCGTACGGCGCATCGATCCCGGTGAAGTTGCGGATTTCGCCGGCGCGCGCTTTGCGATACAGGCCCTTGGGGTCGCGCGCTTCACACTGTGCCAGCGTGGTGTCGACAAACACCTCGACGAACTCGCCGCCGGCAAAGCGCTCGCGTACCGAGCGCCGCTCACTGCGATACGGCGAGATCGCGCTGACCAGCACGATCAAGCCGGCATCCACCATCAGGTGCGCCACCTCGCCGATGCGGCGGATGTTCTCCACGCGGTCGGCCGGGGTGAAGCCAAGATCCTTGTTGATGCCGTGGCGCACGTTGTCGCCGTCGAGCAGGTAGGTGTGGTAGCCCTGCGTGTGCAGGCGCTTTTCAACCAGGTTGGCGATGGTGGATTTGCCGGCGCCGGACAGCCCGGTGAGCCACACGCACAGTGGCCGCTGCCCCAGGCTCTCGCCGCGCACGGTCCGGTTCACGTCGACATGCTGCCAGTGCAGGTTTGCCGCGCGGGTCAGCGCGAAATCGAGCATGCCGCAGGCCACTGTCGCGTTGGACTGGCGGTCGATCAGGATGAAGCCGCCGAGCGTGCGGTTGGTGGCGTAGGTCTCGAAGGCAATCGCGGCGTCCACCCCGATCGTGCAGTAACCCACTTCGTTCAACGTCAGCTTGCGCGCGGCCAGCTCGGCCTGGGTATTGACGTCGACCTTGTGCTTGATCGACATCACCCGCGCATTGACCGTGCGCGTGCCGATGCGCAGCCAGTAGTTGCGGTTGGGCAGGAGCGGGTTGTCGCCCAGCCACACCAGGTGGCAGGCGAACTGGTCGGCGATCGGCGCCGGATGCGCGGCATCGGCGATCACGTCGCCGCGGCTGACGTCGAGCTCGCGGTCCAGGCACAGCGTCACCGCCTGCCCTTCGCGCGCGGTTTCCAGATCTCCATCGGCGGTGACGATGCGCGCGATGTGCGCCCGCTCGACACCGGGCTGCACCACCACCTCGTCACCACGCGCCACGCTGCCACCGCAGACAGTGCCGGCGTAACCGCGGAAGCTCTGGTCGGGCCGATTGACCCACTGCACCGGCAGGCGGAAATCTGCCGCGCGGGTCGGCGCCGCATCCGCCGCCTCCAGCAATTGCAGCAGCGTCGGCCCGCGATACCACGGCATGCGTGCGGAAGCCACGCCGATGTTGTCGCCGCCCGGCGCCACCACCGGCAGGCAGTCGACCTTGGTGATGCCGAGCGTTTGCGCCAGCTCGCGATACGCCTCGACGATGCCGGCGTAGACTTGCTCGTCGCAGCCGACCAGATCCATCTTGTTGATCGCCACGATCACCTGGCGAATGCCGAGCAGCGCGCAGATGTAGCTGTGCCGGCGCGTCTGCGGCAGGAGCCCCTTGCGCGCATCCACCAGCACCACCGCCAGCTCGGCGTTCGACGCGCCGGTGGCCATGTTGCGCGTGTACTGCTCGTGCCCCGGGCAGTCGGCCACGATGAAATGCCGTTTCGCGGTGTGGAAATAGCGGTAGGCCACATCGATGGTGATGCCCTGCTCGCGCTCGGCTTCGAGGCCGTCGGTGAGCAGCGCGAAATCCAGTGCGTCGCCGGCGTCCGGATGCAGCCGGCGGCTGTCGGCCTTGAGCGCCTCGATCTGGTCGGCCGGCACCGTACCGGCGTCATACAGGAGGCGGCCGAGCAGCGTGCTCTTGCCGTCGTCGACGCTGCCGCAGGTGATGAAACGCAACAGGCCCTGATTGTCGTTCGCGGCCATCAGAAGTAACCCTCCTGCTTCTTGCGCTCCATCGATGCCGACGGGTCCTTGTCGATCACCCGCCCCTGGCGCTCGGAGGTGTGCGTGGTGGCCATCTCCTCGATGATCTTGTCCAGCGTATCGGCGCCCGATTCCACCGCGCCGGTCAACGGGTAGCAGCCCAGCGTGCGGAAGCGCACCGTGCGCAGCGTCGGCGCCTCGCCGGGGCGGAACACGAAGCGGTCGTCGTCGACCATGATCAGCGCGCCGTCGCGCTCCACGATCGGCCGCGGCTTGGCGAAGTACAGCGGCACCAGCGGGATTCCCTCGCGGCGGATGTACAGCCAGACGTCCATCTCGGTCCAGTTGGAAATCGGAAACACGCGCACGCTCTGGCCTTCGCACAAGCGCGTGTTGTAGGTGTGCCAGAACTCCGGGCGCTGGTGCTTGGGGTCCCAGCGATGCTGCGCGTTGCGAAACGAAAACACGCGTTCCTTCGCGCGCGATTTCTCCTCGTCGCGGCGCGCGCCGCCCAGCGCGGCGTCGAACCTGTACTGGTCCAGCGCCTGCTTCAGCGCCTGGGTCTTCATGATGTCGGTGTGCACCGCGGCGCTGCGGGTGAACGGCGAAACGCCCTGCCGCACGCCTTCCTGGTTGGTGTAGACCAGCACCTGCACGTCGCCCGCGGCCGCCACCTGGTTGCGGAACGCGATCATCTCGCGGAACTTCCACGTGGTATCCACGTGCAGCAGCGGGATCGGCGGCTTGGCCGGGTAGAACGCCTTGCGCAGCAGGTGCAGCAGCACCGAGGAATCCTTGCCGATCGAGTACAGCATTACCGGCCGCCGGTAGTTCGCAGCCACTTCGCGAAAGATGTAGATCGCCTCGGCCTCCAGCTCATCGAGGTGCGCGGTTTCCTGCGCCATGGCGTGCTGCACTGACTCCATCGTCGGTACTCGTTGCTGCGCCCCGCGGCGCGATATCGGCTGCCCATGTTACGCGGCAGGCACTGAATGCCCGAAATAATCCGCACGGTTGCGGCGTGCGCCACGCGACATATCAGCACATCAGAAGCCTGCGCGCTGCCACTGATTGGTAGCTGGAGGCACTTGGTGGCCATGCCCGTAGCTTCCGCGGTCACAACTCGGTGCGCGGCACGCCGGCTGCCAAGAAGCCGTTGCGAAGGAATCACCCACGGGCGACCCCGTGATTTGTCCCGCCGATGGTCTTGAACCACACGCGGGCTGTAGGGGCGCACGGCCGATGGGCATCACGGCGACGTCAGATGAGCCGCGCGACGTGCTGCGCTAGGCTGCGCGTTTGACTTGGAGCGTTGCCGTGCCGACCTCTCCGCTCGCCTTCGCCACGCCGCCCAACACGCCGCGCTGGCTGCGCGTCACGCTGTACTCGCCGCCGGCGCGCATCGCGGTGTTTGTCGTGGGGCTGGCTGTCACCATGCTCGCGTTCGGGGCGCTGGTGCAGGTGATGCTGGGCGGCTCGCCGACGCCCATGAACGCGCTGAACACGCCGCTCGGCAGCGTGCGCTACCTCGCCGGATTCGTGCTGCCGGTGGTGCTGGCCTATCTGTTCCTGGTGCATGTGATCGAGCAGCGCCCGGTGGCGGAGCTCGCGCTGCGCAAGCTGCCGCGCGGCATGGCGGCCGGCGCAGCATTCGGGCTGGGGTTGTTCAGTACAGTCGTCGGCGTGCTGTGGCTGGTCGGCAGCTATCGCGTGACCGGCACCAACCCCGACGCGCACTGGCTGGTCGCGCTGCTCACGGTCGGCCTCGGCGCTGGCATCAGCGAGGAAATCCTCACCCGCGGCGTGCTGTTCCGGGTGATCGAGGAAGGCCTCGGCACCTGGTGGGCACTGGCGCTCTCGGCCTTGTTCTTCGGCTTTGCGCATGCCGGCAATCCCGGCGCCACGGCGTGGAGTTCGCTGGCAATCGCGATCGAGGCCGGCATCCTGTTTGCGCTCGTGTACCACCTCACCCGCTCGCTGTGGCCGTGCATCGGCCTGCACGCGGCGTGGAACTTCGCGCAGGGCACGCTCTACGGCATCCCGGTGTCGGGCACGCACGCGGATGGATGGCTGGTGTCAACCCGCAGCGGGCCGGATTGGCTCTCCGGCGGCACGTTTGGCGCCGAGGCCTCGGTGGTGGCGCTCACCCTGTGCAGCCTGTGCTCGATCGCGCTGCTGCTCGTCGCCCTGCGGCGCGGCTCGATCGTGCCGCCGGCATGGCGGCGGCACTGAACGGCGCGCAGCGTTTCCTGCTCAGGCGACCTTTGCCCTGCGTTCGCGGTCGGCGCGGGTTACCGCCGCGCGCAATTCCTCCGGTGCGAAATCATCCACCGAGATGAACTCGAACGTGGCGTCGCGCACGCGCCGGATCAGGTCGTGCTCGGCCTGGCTCAACACCCCGGCGGCCAGTGCTTCGGCGAGTTGGTCGTCGTAGTCGTGTGCCTTGAACTCGCCAGCCTTGAGCGCCTTGAGGAACTTGCGCTCGACCGGCTCGGCAGCGATCACTTCCGGCAGCAAGGCATTCATGCGGCCTACGGTGTTGTTGGCGGTGGGCGTGAGGTAGGTCCACTCGGCCAGGCGATCGCGCGCCTCGTTCGGGGCAGTGAGCAACGCGGCGACGCGACGGCCGAGGCGGTCGGACGGCGGCACCTCGCGGCGACCGAGCGGGAACACCAGCGCACGCAGCAGCCATGCCACCGGGCGCACCGGGAAGTTGCGGATCGCGCCGTCCAGCGCGTTCTGGATCAGCCACATGCACTCGTGGAACCCCCACGCCAGGAACGGACGGTCCGCCTCGGGACGGTCGGTGTCCTCGTAGCGCTTGAGCATCGCGCTGGCGATGTAGAGGTAACTCAGCACGTCGCCCAGGCGCGCGGAGAGTTTCTCCTTGAACTTGAGCTTGCCGCCGAGCACGCCCATGAAGGTGTCGGCGCACAGCGCGAGCGCGGCAGAGTAGCGGTTGAGTTTTTTGTAATAGCGCCGGGTGTAGGCGTCCCCGGCGGCCTCACCCAGACGCCCGCCGGTCAGGCCCATCGCGAAGCTGCGCATGGCGTTGGAGAGGCCGAAACCGATGTGGCCGAACAACGCGCTGTCGAAGGCGCGCAGCTTGTCGCCGTAGTCGGCCATGGTCAGCGCGTGCATTTCCTTCAGCACGTACGGGTGGCAGCGGATCGCGCCCTGGCCGAAGATCATCAGGCTGCGCGTCATGATGTTGGCGCCTTCCACCGTGATCGCGATCGGCACCGAGGCCCAGCCGCGGCCGGCGTAATTGGACGGCCCGAGCTGCACCGCCTTGCCGCCGTGCACGTCCATCGTGGCGCCCGCGGTGACACGCGCCCATTCGGTGGCGTGGTACTTGGCGATCGCGGACGTCACCGCCGGCTTCTCGCCACGGTCGACCGCCGCCGCGGTCGACCGCGACAGCGCCGCGGTGGCGTAGGTGAGGCCGCCGATCTTCGCCAGCGCCTCTTCCACGCCCTCGAAACGCGCCACCGCCAGCCCGAACTGCTTGCGCATGCGCGCATAGGCCCCGGTCGCCACCGCGCCCATGCGCATGCCGCCGGTCGCGTTCGACGGCAGCGAGATCGCGCGCCCTACCGACAGGCATTCCACCAGCATGCGCCAGCCATGGCCGGCCATCTCGCGCCCGCCGATCAGCGTGCCGAGCGGCACGAACACATCCTTGCCGCGCACCGGGCCGTTCTGGAACGGGATGTTGAGCGGGAAGTGGCGGCGGCCGATTTCCAGCCCCTTGGTTTCGCGCGGCAGGAGCGCCAGCGTGATGCCGATGTCGTCCTTGTCACCCAGCAAATGCTCGGGGTCGTACATGTGGAACGCGAGGCCGACCAGCGTCGCCACCGGCGCCAGCGTGATGTAGCGCTTGTCGAAGCTGAGCCGCACGCCAAGCGTCTCGACGCCGTCCACCGTCTGCTTGCACACGATGCCGGTGTCGGGAATGGACGTGGCGTCCGAGCCCGCATACGGGCCGGTCAGCGCGAAGCACGGGATCTCCTCGCCGACGGCGAGTTTCGGCAACAGCTCGTTTTTCTGCTCCTCGCTACCGTAATGCAGCAAGAGCTCCGCCGGACCGAGCGAGTTCGGTACCGCGACCGTCGAGGCCACCGTGGCCGACATCGAGTTGAGCTTCTGCAGCACCGCCGAGTGCGCCAGCGCGGAGAACTCCAGCCCGCCGTAGCGCTTCGGGATGATCATGCCGAAGAACTTGTTGCGCTTGATGAAGGCCCAGACTTCCGGCGGCAGGTCGGCCAGCTCGTGGGTAATCTGCCAGTCGTCGATCATGCCGCACAGCTCTTCGACCGGGCCGTCCATGAACGCCTGTTCTTCGACGCTCAACACCGGCTTGGGCTGCTTGAGCAACTCGTGCCAATCCGGCTTGCCGGAAAACAGCTCGCCCTCAAAACCCACCGTGCCAGCTTCCAACGCGGTGCGCTCGGTATCCGACAGCTTCGGCGTCACCTTGGCGAACAGCTTGAGCAGCGGTGCACTGATCTGGCGCTTGCGGAACCCACCGACAAGCAGCGGCAGCGCGATGCCAAGCTCGATCACCAGCAGCACGATCATGGTCAGTGGCGCATCGGCCACCAGGCCAACCACCAGCGTTGCCACGGGGGCCGCGAAGGCAAACGTGCGCAGGCTGGCGCGGTGGTAGGCGCAGGCGCCGCTGGCAATCAACGCGGCAAGCAAAGTCAGGATCACGGACATCGTTGGCACCCTCGTTGCGGTTACATGGCACGGGCGCCGCGATGGGCGTCCGCGTCGTTCAAGGTGTGGATGAAGCCGGCAATCTCGCGGGTGAACGCGTCGTTCGCGTCGCCGGCAAGCATGTGCGTGGCACCGGGCACCTCGACGTGCCGGGCGTGCGGTACCAGCTTCAGGAATTCGGCTACGGTGGCATGGGAGACCACGTCGCTGCGCGCGCCCGAGAGCAGCAGCACCGGCACGTCGATTCGCTGCGCGGCGGCGAGCAGACGCGGTTGATAACGCTCGCCGTCGTTGATGAAATCCCCGCCCAGCAGGGCCGGATCCCAATGCCAGCGCAGGCGGCCATCCGCGCCTGCGCGCAACAACGGCTTCAATTGGGCTTCGCTCTTGCGCCCGGCGCGCTGCGGCAGGTAGGCCGCAATGCGCTCGGCCGCCTCGGCATAACTGCCGAAGCCATCCGGGCACGCCTGCATGAAGGCGAGGATGCGTTCCACGCCGCGGGTCTCCCAGCGCGGCGTGATGTCCACCAGTACCAATGCACGAAACGGCACCGGCCGCGTTTCGCCGGCCACCACCAGGCCGAGCAAGCCACCCATCGACGCGCCGACCAGCACCGGCGGTTGCGGCTGGGTTCGCGCCAGGCCAAACAGGTCGTCGGCGAACTGCTGCATGCGGTAGGCGCCCCCCGGCAACCGATCGCTTTCGCCGTGACCGCGTGCGTCGAAGCTGACACAGCGGCATCCCTGTGCTGCCAGCGCGGCCACCGTACCCCCCCACGCGCCGCGGGTCTGGCCGAAGCCGTGCGCAAACAGAAGGCCGGGGTGACCCGCTGCGGCATGGGTTTCCACCGCAAGACGGAGGCCATCGGCGGTGCGGAACCCAGACGAAGCAGTGGCGGTGAACGAATCCATACGGGTGAGTATGGGGCGCGGATTCCACCACCGTCAACCTTGCCCGGCGTGCCCGCGCAGCGGATTACAAAGCGCAAAGCAGCCGTTACCATGTGCCGATGGATTCCAACCACAAGCCCGAACGCACCCGCCTTACCGCGGAAAACTGGGAGCTCGCCGCGCTGCAGATGATCGCCGACCATGGCGTGGGCGCGCTGGCCGTCGAAGCGCTGGCACGCGAACTCGGCGTCACCAAGGGCAGCTTCTACTGGCATTTTCGTTCGCGCGAAGCGCTGCTGCAGGCAGCCCTAGATCGCTGGGAGGAATACGGCGAACGCGAGGTGCTGGGCCAGATCGAAAAGATTGCCGATCCCCGCCAGCGCCTGCCGGAACTGTTCCGTCGCGTTGCCCACGAGCTGCAGCCTCATCGCGTCTACGCCGCGCTGCTCAAGGCGCTGGATCACCCGTTGGTGGTGCCGGTGATGGCCCGCGTGTCGAAGCGGCGCACCGAGTTTCTCGAAACCGCCTACCGCGAGGCGGGGCTCGTGCCGCGCGAGGCGTTGAATCGCGCGCGACTCACCTACGCCGCCTACGTCGGCTTTCTGCAACTCAACTTCACGCTCGGCTTGCCGCGCCTGAATCACGACGAGTTCGACAGCTACATCGAGCACATGATCGCCACGCTCATCCCGGCCTGAGCGCCTGTCGAGTGCTCGCGACAAACGGCGCTGCGGCGCCGTTTTTGTTGCGTGTTGCGTTCGCCCTTGCCTATGCCAGTAAGTGCAAATTACGGTCGCGCCTACCTTTTGCCGCAAGACCAGTGAGGACACGATGGCCAGCACCCTGCCCGCGCTCGAGCGTTGGGTCAATGATGTCGCCGCACTCACCCACCCCGCCCACGTCCATTGGTGCGACGGTTCACAAGCCGAATACGACGCGCTGGTGGCGCATATGCTCGCCGACGGCACGCTGATCGAACTGAACCAGCAAACCCACCCGCGCTGCTACCTGCACCGCTCCGATCCGCGCGACGTGGCGCGCGTGGAACGCCTCACCGTGATCTGCCACGAGCACGAGGAAGACGCCGGCCCGAACAACCACTGGATGGCCCCGGCCGCAGCGCACGCGAAGATGGACGCACTGTTTGCGGGCTGCATGCGGGGCCGCACGCTGTACGTGATCCCGTATTGCATGGGGCCGATCGACTCCACGCTCGCGCGCTGTGGCGTGGAAATCACCGACAGCCCGTACGTGGTTGCCAACATGCGCATCATGACCCGCATGGGCGCGGCCGCCCAGGCGCGCATCGAGCGCGAGGGCGAGTTCGTGCGCGGCCTGCATTCGGTCGGTGAGCTCGATCCCGAGCGCCGCTGGATCATGCATTTCCCGGCCGAACGCCTGATCCAGTCGTTCGGCTCCGGCTACGGCGGCAACGCGCTGCTGGGCAAGAAATGCCACGCGCTGCGCATCGCTTCCAACCAGGGCCGCGATGAAGGCTGGCTGGCCGAACACATGCTGATCGTCGGCATCCAGAACCCACAGGGAAAAACCCATTACATCGCCGCCGCGTTTCCTTCCGCCTGCGGCAAGACCAACCTCGCGATGCTGATTCCACCCGAGGGTTATCGCGCCGCCGGCTGGAAGGTATGGACGGTTGGCGACGACATCTGCTGGATGCGCCCCGGCGCAGACGGACGGCTCTATGCGATCAATCCGGAAGCCGGGTTCTTTGGCGTCGCGCCCGGCACCAGCGCTGCCACCAACCCCAACGCACTGGCCACCATCGCGCACGACACGATCTACACCAACGTCGCCGTCACCGCCGACAACCAGCCATGGTGGGAAGGCCTGCCGGGCACGCCGGTCACCGACTGGCAGGGCCGCCCGTACGACCCGGCCAACGGCCCGGCCGCCCATCCCAACTCGCGCTTCACCGCCAGCGCGCGCCAGTGCCCCACGTGGTCGGATCAGGCCGAGGCGCCGCAAGGCGTGCCGATCAGCGCGATCGTGTTCGGCGGTCGCCGGCCAAACCTGCTGCCGCTGGTGATGGAAGCGCGCGACTGGACCCACGGCGTGCTGCTGGGCGCCGCGATGGGCTCGGAAACCACCGCTGCCGCGGCCGGTGCCGTCGGCGTGCTGCGGCGTGATCCGATGGCCATGAAGCCGTTCTGCGGCTACCACTACGGCGACTACTTCGCGCACTGGCTCGCCTTCGACCGACCGGGCGCGAAACTGCCGCGCGTGTTCCACGTCAACTGGTTCCGCAAGGGCGCCGACGGCCGTTTCCTGTGGCCCGGCTTTGGCGAAAACCTGCGCGTGCTTGAATGGATGCTGGCACGCGTCGAAGGCAGCGCAAGCGGCATGGACACGCCGATCGGCACGTTGCCGCGCCCGAACGAGTTGAATCTTGCGGGCCTGAAACTCGCACCCGGTGCACTCGACGAACTGCTCGCCGTGGATCGTCCGGGATGGCAAGCCGAGCTTGCGGCCATCGGCGAATATCTCGCCGGCTTTGCGCCGCGATTGCCGCCCAAGCTGCACGCGGAGCAGCAACGCGTGGTGGCCGCGCTCGCCACCCCGGCCCCGCGCGCAGCCACTGCCGTCGCGTAAACGGCCTGGGTTTGCATCGCCACGCCAATGGCGATGCAAACCTTCCGGCGCAAAGGCGCATCCAAGCTGGCAAGATGCCTGCACCTTGTGCCCTCGCCACTCTGCGGATGCCCGCCACGCCCATCGCACCTGATCCGGATGCCGACGATGTGCGTGCCGCCAGCACGGGCGATCGCCTCGCCTTCCAACGCCTGTATCGGCGGCACGTGGATCGCGTGCATGGCGCGATGTGCCGGCTCGCCGGTTATGACCGTGCCCGCGCGGAAGACCTCACCCAGGATGCGTTCGTGCGGGCGTGGCAGAAACTGCCGCAGTTTCGCCACGAGGCCGCATTCGGCACCTGGCTGTACCGGCTGGCGATCAACCTCGCGCTGATGGCGTTGCGCGCGCAGCGTGCCGACCCGGTCACCTTCGACGCCGCCGATACCCTGCCCGACCCCGCCAACACCCCGTTCTGCGCGGCCGAACGCGCAGAGCTGCAAGCCGCCATCGGCCGTCTGCCGCCACGCGCCCGCACGGTGCTGGTGCTGCACGACATCGAGGGCTGGCACCACGCAGAAATCGGTGCCGCGCTGGCGATTGCCGCCGGCACCTCGAAAGCCCAGTTGCATCGCGCGCGCACCCTGTTGCGCGCCGCCCTCGGAGGCTCGACATGAGCGAACTTGAATGGCGTCGCGCCCTGCGCGACCTCAAACAACCCAGCACGCCGGCGCGCGATTTGTGGCCGGATATTGCCGCTGCGCTGGATGCCACGCCGTCGGCAACCGCCAAGCACAAACGCCGGCCGTGGATGCTCGCCGCGGTGGTCGCTGCCGCATTCCTGCTGGCCGGCGGCATTGGCGCAAGCCTGCATGGACGCGCCGGACAAGACCTGGGTGACGCTGCGACCGCGCGGGTCACCCCTGCCGATCCACGCCTGCGCGGCGCCGTCATCGAGCTGGATGCCACCCGCGAGGTGCTGCAGGGTGCGCTGCAGCAAAATCCCGATTCCCCACTATTGCGGCGTTTGCTGGCGCGCACCGAACGCCAGCAGGTCGCATTGCAACACCTCGCCCACGAGGCTGGCTGACGCTCATGAAAACCTTCCTTGCCTGCATGCCGCTGCTGCTTTGCATGTCCGTCGGACAGGCCCTTGCCGGCATGCCGATCCGTCTCAGTCACCCGGCAACGCCCAGCGCGCGCATCCGCATCGCCAACGTGGCCGGAACGGTGCACGTAACCGCGTGGGACCGGGCGCTGGTCGAAGTCAGCGGCGAACTCGGCGCCGGCGCCAAGCCGCTGGCGATCACCGGCACCAGCGCCAACCTCGCCATCGAGGTCGAATCGCAAGCCGGTGGCGGCTGGTTCAACTGGGGCAGCAACCGCCACATGGAGCCAACCAACCTCGATCTGCACGTGCCGCGCGGCGCCAGCCTCGACGTGCAGGTGGTCAGCGCACCGCTCAGCATCGACGGCACCGACGGCGGCACCGTCAAGGTCAACACCGTCAGCGGGCGCGCACGCATCAGCGCCCGTACGCCGCAACTCACGGTCGACAGCGTGAGCGGCACGATCGAGCTGGCGGGACACGCCGCGCAGGCCAATCTGCAAACCGTGAGCGGCGACATCCTGGCGCCGGTGATCGGCGATGCCGGGAAACTGCAAACGGTGTCCGGCCGCATTCAGGCCAGTGGCGGACCTTGGCGCAAGCTGTCGCTCAGCACGGTTTCCGGCGACGTGCAGCTTGCCGGCAGCTTGGTCAAGGGGGGGCAACTCACCATCGACAGCATGAGCGGCAATGTGCAACTGCAATTGCCGGCGGCGACCTCGGCCCGCTTGCATGCAAGCACCTTCAGCGGCGATCTGCGCAGCGATTTCGGCAGCGCCATTGAACCCGGTCGCGGCAGCGGCCACACGCTCAATACCCGCCTTGGTGGCGGCGACGGCAGCATCAAGGTGGAAACTTTCAGCGGCGATTTGCACCTGCGCAAGCCGAACCCGGATTGATCCCGGCGACCAGCACCCCATGCGCCGTCAGCGAGAAACCCCTGCGGCTGCATTTGCCGGCAAACCCGGAACCCCGGTGCAACCGGTGCGAGTAGTCGCGGCATCGCGGGGAGGTGTAACCGCCTGGTGCGCCAATCAGTCGCCGGATCAACTGCGTGCAGAAACCGAAACGCCGTCGCAAGGCGACGGCGTTCGTGATTTGTGCCGCACACGAGGCGGCTCAGAGATCCTGGTGGTATTGCACGTAAGGCGTGCGCGACTGATCCGGTTCCGGGCCCATTGGCGTACTGGTTGGCGTGCCGGAAGACCACATGTTTTGCGCGCCGACGCTGAGCGAGCCCTGCCACGGCAAACGCCAGGTCACGCCAAGGTCGATGCTGTTCCAGCGCCGATCCGGGCTGTAGCCATTGCCGGGGATACCGGCCAGCGGCGCCATCGTGCGCCCGATCAAGGTGCCACTGACGGCGCCGTGATCCACGCCAAAGCTGATTGCCTTTTGATCCAGTGTGCTGATGCCGAGCAGGTTGCCGGGCAACAGGTGGATGCGGCCTACGCTTGCGCCGAGGTCGACGCCGCTCTTGGCGCCAAACGCCAAGCGGCCGCGCGCCTTGAGTTGCGAGCTGCTGTCGAAGCCGGACAAGCCGTCGACGCTGGGCGTAGCACCCGGCAATACGCGCGGCAAACTCGCCGCATTGGCAGTGCTGTTGGTACCCACGCTGACGCCCAGGCTGTAGCGCCCGTCGTTGTAGGTGGCACCGACTTCGCTGCCCACCACCCGCAGCGGGCTGTTGACCCACGACTGTTGGTTGACGTTGGCGTGCGCCTGCCAATTCTTGCTGAAGCCGTACTCAATGCCGGTGTTCATCACACTGGCGGCGTCGACCGCATGAAACGACAATGGCGTGCCGCGCAGCGCCTGTGCACCGCTGCGGCTGTCCGCCTTGACTGCGAGCAGGCGGCCGTCGGCGCCGCGCCACAGCGGCACCACGACGCCCGGCTGTACCTCGGCCATTTGGGCCGGCGGTTGCTGCAGAAGCCTGGCCGCAAGCTTGCCGTTGGTGTCGTCCACTGTCTGCCCGGCCGCCACGAGGGGCAGCAGACAAAGCAGCAGGGGAAGCAGCAAGCGGCGCATGGCGGATTCGGGTCTGCGACAATCAACGCGTCAGATGAATGGAAGCCGTATTTTACATTTACCTAACATCGTTGCAAGCCGTCGGTACAGTAATTCGCGCGAATATGTGAACTGCCTCCCGAATAGACCGTGCTCCGCACGTCGAGGTTCCGCTGGCGGCGGGAACGCGCGACAGCTATAAGAGGGATCACATTGCCGTACCGACCGCCGGGCCCGCATTGCCTGCATGAATTCCGTGACCCCGCCCCGCCCCGCCCCCTGCCTGCCGACCGCGGCGGCGTCAGCGCAGATGCCGCTCGCGATCGAGCAGCTGATGACGACTGCGGACGCCTCGGGTGTACGCGAAATCTGCGAACGCATTCTCGAACAACTGGCGATCGACGGCACCCTGCATTGGCGTGCGCGCAACGCCGCGCCACCCGGGTCCGGATGGTGCTACGAACTTGCCGAGGATGTTCAACACCAGCGCGTGCTGGTGCTCGATGCCGCCGAGCCCGCTGCCGAAAGCGTGCATGGCACGCTGGCCTGGATCGGTCGGCTGGCCGCCATACGGCTGCATCAACTGGCCGAATCCAGCCGCCTGTACGAGGCAATTTCGCGCCTCGCGCTGGCCGAACGCCTGCAGCGTGCGTTGTATGCGATCGCCGAACAGGCCAGCGCCGAGCAGGACATGCCGGCCCTGATGCAATCGCTGCACACCATCGTCGGCAGCCTGATGTATGCGGAGAACTTCTTCATCGCGCTGTACGACCACGCGACCGACACGGTCCGCTTCCCTTATTTCGTCGATACGCTGGACGCCGCCCCGCCGCCACCCGACCACGCGGTGCCGCTGGCCACCATCGAGCACGGCATCACCTGGAACCTCGTGCGCTTCGGCAAGCCGCTGTACGGCGCGCCGGAAGAACTGGCCACCCAACTGGCCGGCCACTTCGCCATGCACGGCCCGCGTTGCGAGCATTGCCTCGGTGTGCCGCTGCGCCGCGACGTGCAGACCGGCGGCTGCATCGTGGTGCAGAGTTACCGCACGAATGTGCGCTACACGCGGCACGACCTGGAGCTGCTCAGCTACGTGGCGCAGCACGTGCAGACCGCGATCGAACGCCACGGCGCGCACGTCGAGCTGGAACATCGCGTGACCGACCGCACCACCGCCCTGCGCGAAGCGAACCGCGTGCTGCGGCAGCAGGTATTGCAGCGGCAACATGGTGAGCGCCTGCAAGCTGCGCTGTTCCGCATTGCCGAGCTGGCCAGCAGCAGCGACGAAGGCGCCAATGCCGACGCGTTCTACCCCGCATTGCACCGGGTGATCGGCGGCCTGCTCTACGCGCGCAACTTCTACATCGCGCTGATCGACGAAAGCGAGCAAGTCGTCAGTTTTCCCTACTCGGTGGACGAAGTGGAACCCTCGCGTTCGATGCGCAGCCACGGCCACGGGCTCACCGAATACGTGCAGCGCACGGCCAAACCGCTGCTTATCAATCAAGATGAGATCGGACGTCTGCTCGACGGCAACAACATCGACCGCATTGGCCCGGCATCAGTGTGCTGGCTCGGCGTGCCGCTGACCTGGGGCGGCAAGGTGCGCGGCGTGTTGGCGGTGCAGAGTTACACCCCCGAGCACGCCTACACCGAGCGCGATCAGGAGCTGCTCACCTTTGTCAGCTACCACGTGGCCAACGCGCTGCAGCGCAAGCAGGCCGACGCCGCACTCAAGCTGGCCTACGCCAGCCTCGAACGCCGCGTGGTGGAGCGCACCCGCGCGCTCGGGCTGGCCAATCGCGATTTGCGCGAGCAGATCGCCGAGCGCGAGCGCATCGAGCGCCGGCTGAAATACGAGAACCTGCACGACTCGCTGACCGGGCTGCCAAACCGCACGCTGTTGTTGCAACGGCTGGAGACCGCGCTGCAGCGTCTGCGCAAGGTGCCGGAAGCCCTGTTTGCCATCATGTTCGTCGACCTCGACCGCTTCAAGGTCATCAACGATTCGGTCGGCCACCTGGTCGGCGACGACCTGCTGTTCCAGGTGGGCGGCCGCATCCGCTCCTGCCTCAAATCACGCGACGTGGTGGCCCGCCTGGGCGGCGACGAGTTCGCGGTGCTGCTGGAAGGCGTGAACAACGCAGCGGATGCCCAGCAGGTGGCCGCGCGCGTACTGTCCGAGCTGCAACGTCCGTTCCGGCTCGGTGGGCGCGAAATCTTCACCTCCGGCTCGATCGGCATAGCCATGGCCGACGAACACTACCGCCAGCCGGAAGAACTGCTGCGCGACGCCGATTCGGCCATGTACCACGCAAAAGACGGCGGGCGTCACCGCATCGCGCTGTTCGACGACCGCCTGCGTCGCGAGGCGCTGTCACTGTTGCGCATGGAGAGCGATCTGCGCCACGGGCTGGCACGCCGCGAATTCGTGCCGTACTACCAGCCGGTGGTGTCGCTGGCCGATGGCAGCATCACCGGTTACGAAGCGCTGCTGCGCTGGAACCATCCGGAGCGTGGCTTGCTGCTGCCGCAGGATTTCCTGCTGATCGCCGAGGAAACCGGCTGTGCCGAAGCGATCGACTGGCAGCTCTTCGAGCTGGTGTGCGCCGATGCGCCGCGCATCCTCGGTGACCGCGGCACGATCAGCATCAACGTTTCCGGCCAGCACTTCCGCTACCCGGATTTCGATGCCCGCCTGCTGGCGCTGTTCGCCACCCATCAGGTGGCCCCCGATCGCATCCGGGTCGAAGTGATCGAACGCACGCTGCTGGAAAACCCCGACCAGGTCAAACAGATGCTGCAAAACCTGCGCCGGCAAGGCGTGGGCATTGCGCTGGACGACTTCGGCACCGGCTACTCGTCGTTGAGCTACGTGCACCAGTACCCGTTCGACGTACTCAAGATCGACCGCTCATTCGTGATCGAGATGGGCGGCGAATCCGGCGACCAGGGCACGGCGGTGGTGCGTGCCATCCAGGCCCTGGCCGACTCGCTCGGCATGCAGGTCATCGCCGAGGGCATCGAGACGCCGGAGCAGCGGCAACTGCTGCACGATATCGGCTGCGGCTACGGGCAAGGCTTCCTGTTTTCGCAGGCGCAGCCGGCGACGCACTGGCTCGCGGGTGCCGCCGCGACCGGTCAGTGACTGCTGCCGGGCAATGCCGTCCCCGGCACGTCGCGCAGCAGATATTCAACGTCGACCCGATCGAACTCGTAACGTTCGGCGCAGAACTCGCAGGTGACCTCGATCCGGCCGTTCTGCTCGGTCAGCGTGGCTTCCAGCTCGGCGCGCCCGAGCGAGCGCAGCATGGCGGCGACGCGTTCGCGTGAGCAGCTGCAGCCGAACGCCAGCGGACGTGGTTCGAACAGGCGCACCGACTCTTCGTGGTAAAGCCGATAGAGCAGCTCATGCGGCGCACTATGCAGCAACTCCTCCGTGCCCAGCGTCGCGGTGAGCTGCTGTACGCGCGGCCACGCATCGGCGTCATCCACCGCATCGTGGCCGCCGGTGCCGGGCAAGCGCTGCAGCATCAGCCCCACGGCATGTGCGTCATCGGCAGCCAGCAGCAGGCGCGCGGGCAGTTGTTCGGATTGTTCGAAATAGCCTTGCAGCACGCCGGCCAGGTCATCGGTCCCCAGCTCGACCAGACCCTGGTAACGCTGCCCGCGTTCGAGGTTGCCAATGGTGATCGCCATCACCGCGTCCGGCAGGGTCGACAGCGCGAACGTCGCCGGCACCGGCGGTTGCCAGCGTGCGATGCCGCGCAGGCGCCCTTGATCGGAGCACTCGGCAAACAGCAGGCGCAGGGGGCCGTCGCTCTTGAGCTGCACCGACAACTCGCCTTCGAGCTTGATGTGCGCGGTCATCAGCGCGCTGGCGGCGAGCGCCTGCCCGAGCAGGCCACGTACGGACGACGGGTAGTCGACGCGACCGGCCATCTCGCGCCAGGCCGGCCCCAGGCGCACGAAGGCGCCGCGCACACCGGCGCGTTCCAGCAAAAAGCGGTGCAGCACATCATCGGTGGGCAGGTTTTCCACGGCCAGACCTCGTCGGCAATCCCTGCGAGATGGGGGCGCAGCCGCGTCGCGCAATGGGCCACTTATACTGCGGCCGGTCTTCGCCAGTGCCTCGCCATGTCCCGCCCGTTGTTGTCGCCCCGCCGCCTGCTGCGCTGGTGCGCGTTTGCCGCGCTCGCATGGCTGGTGCTGACCGAGTTGGTGGTCCTCGTGCTGCGCTTTGTGCCGCCGCCGACCTCGGCGGTGATGGTGGAGCGCCGCGTCGGCGCGCTGGTGCGCGGCGAGCACGGTTTTCAGCTGCATCAGCATTGGGTGCCGTGGCGCGCGGTGTCACCGTGGGTGCCGCTGGCGATGGTGGCGGGGGAGGATCAGAAATTCCCCTACCACCACGGTTTCGATTTCGATTCCATCCACGCCGCGGTCGACGCCGCCGATGACGGCCACCGCCTGCGCGGCGCCAGCACCATCAGCCAGCAGACCGCGAAGAACCTGTTCCTGTGGAACGGCCGCAGCTTCCTGCGCAAGGGGCTGGAGGCCTATTTCACCGTGCTGCTCGAACTCAACTGGCCCAAACAGCGCATCCTTGAGGTCTATCTGAATATCGCCGAGTTGGGCGATGGGGTGTATGGCGTCGGGGCAGCCAGTGAGCGCTATTTCCATACCTCGCCCGCAAACCTGAATGCGGCGCAGGCCGCGCGGCTGGCCGCCGTGTTGCCCAGCCCGCGCCGTCTGCATGCGGAGCGCCCCAGCGCGTACGTATTGCGCCGCGCCGACTGGATCGAACGCCAGATGCGTCAGCTCGGCGGGCCGGGTTACATCGAAGGCCACGCGCCGCGCGTGATGCCGGGTTCACGGCAAGGCGACACCCGCCGAAAAGTGGCGCGCTAGACTCGCAGTGCCCTCAACCGCGGGCGCAACCGGAGGCTCAGGCATGCGTCAAGTCAGGCAGTTGCTCGAAGGCAAGAACCACAACGTCTACACCATCACGCCCGAGGCGCCGGTGCTGGACGCCATCAAGATGATGGCCGAGCACCGCATCGGCGCCCTGCTGGTGATGGGCGGCGACACTCTCGCCGGCGTGGTCTCCGAACGCGATTACGCGCGCAAGGTGATCCTGCGCGGTCGCTCTTCCGCACAAACCGCGGTGGCCGACATCATGCGCGCGGATCCCCCCACGGTCAGCCCGGACACCGACGTGTTCGACTGCATGCGCCTGTGCACCGACAGCCGCGTGCGCCACCTGCCGGTGCTCGAGCACGGCAAGGTGGTGGGCATCATTTCCACCGGGGATCTGGTGAAGGCCGTGATCGACGCGCAGGCACAGCAGATTGCGCATCTGGAGCGGTATATCACGGGGTGACGGGCCGGGATTCGGGGTTGGAGATTCGGGATTCGGAAGAGCGGTGATACGGCGAGCCGTGGCGCAACGCCGAACTCCGCACATCAGGCTGATGGCGGGTCTTCCGGGGCAAGATCGGGGGACCAGCCGGCATGGGTGGAGACCCAGGTGGCGGCGAGGGCGACGCCGGTGCCGGCGACGGCCAGGCCGGCAACGCCGATGCCGACGGCGCGCAAGCCGCTCACCGCACTGGTGACAACAAGGTCGCCGAAGCGCCACACCGCGGTCTCGACAAAGTTCTTGCCCTTGTAGCGCGTTTCGCGCGGCACCCGCGTGTACAACGCATCGACCGCGGGCTTGGTCATGCCATAGGCAAAGCCGCGCGTGGTCACCATCATCACCGCCAGCATCGGCACCACCATGCCGAACAGCACTAGCTGGCCGTGGCCGACGATGGCCACCGCAATCAGCAGCGCCACGTTCACCACCGCCGGCAACACCAGCCCCCACCCCGGCCCAAAGCGCACCAGGAGCCAACGCGTCATGCTCAACTGCAACAGCACGCCAAGCGTGTTGGTGGCCAGGTCGAGATCGTTGTAGAACTCGGTGCGCGCCACCGTGTCGGCCAGATGCGCCTTGGCATAATCGGCCACCAGCGCATAAGCCAGCGTGCCGATGCCGTCGCCGAGCAGCATCATGAACGCCATCAGGCGCAGGAACGGCCGCGACCACAACTCGCGGATGCCGGCCCACAGCGAACCGCCGATCGCGGCACCGGCATCCCAGCCGGCGTTGCGCGACTCATGGTGTGCGGTCAGCCGCAACAACAGCGCCAGCGCGGCGGTCAGCGCCAGTGCGGATGCCACCAGCAGCGGCGCCACCCCCACCCAGTACACCAGCGCGCGGGTCAGGAGCGGGCCGAAAATCGCACCGGCCATGCCGCCCAGCGCAATCAGCGAAAACACCTGGCGCGCGCGGGCGCTGCTGAAGATGTCGGCCATCACGCTCCAGAACAGCGACACCACGAACAGGTTGAACACGCTGACCCAGGCAAAGAACACCACGCCCAGCTCGCGCGCGCCGATCCGATCCTGCCACACGAAGGCCGGCACAAAGGCCAGCAGGCAGGCGATGAAAAAGCTGTAGCTCCACAGCAGCAGCCGGCGCCGCGCAAAGCGCGCCACCAGCATGCCGAACAGCGGCGCCAAAAGCAGCATCAGCGCAAACACCACGCCGTAAAACAGCGGCAGCGACTGCGAACCTACTGCGCCACTGAGCTGGTCACGTACCGGGCGGATGATGTAGTACGCCGTCATCACGAAGAAGAACGCCAGCGCGGAAAGCGCAGGCGCGGCGCCTTCGCCGGCCACAGCAGCAGTCGAACTCACGAACCCGTCCAGCGCGGGCGCTTGCCCGGTAGCGCGAGGCTAGGGGCGCGGGTGGCCGCAACGCAAGCGACGGCGGCCGCGCGGTCTTTGGCCGCTGCACCACCATGGGTCGGCAGGCCGGTGCCGACGCGGCCTCAAGACGGCGTTGCCGCACCCCGGCGGTGCCCACATGCGGGCACGGGCGCCGGCTTTTATACTCGGCCATGATCGCCAAGGAACCGATGCCGTGAGCAGTTCCAGCCTGCCGCAACTCGATGCCCAACTCGCGGTGCCGGTTGCCGCGCGCCACGAGTTGCTGTTTCTCAATGTGTTTCGGCTGGTGCAGGCGCTGGTGTACATCGCGCTGGTGGTCACCCTGCTGCAAGGCACCGGACAACCGATCACCACGCACACGTTCGCGCTGGTCGCCCCCCTGCCTTACCTCTTGTTTGCGATTGCGGCGCTGGCGCTGACCCGGCGTTGCGTGCCATACGCGCGAACCACGGTGTCGGTGTGGCTGGTGGTCGATATTGCGGCCGCGGTGCTTGCGGTGGCCGCCATCGACTACGCGCGCATCGGCATCGCCATGATGCTGGCGGTGAACCTTGGCGTCGGCGCGCTGGTGCTGTCGCTGCGGCTGTCGAGTTTTTTCGCGGCACTGGCAACGCTCGGCCTGCTCGGGCACGCAACACTGGCCGAGCCGGGCAACGGCATCGCCGAGCGCGGGCTGATGGAAGCGGCGATGTTCGGCGTGGCGTATTTCGCCATCACCACGCTGTGCCATGTGCTTGGCCGCCAATTGCGCGCCAGCGAGGCGCTGGCCGAGCAGCGCAGCACCGACCTGGCCAATCTCGCGCAGGTGAACGAACTCATCATCCGGCGCATGAAGACCGGCGTGCTGCTGGTCGACGACGCCAACCGCATCCACCAGATCAACGAATCGGCGTGGATGCTGATGGGCAACCCGAGCGCCGGGCAGCGCGACCTCGGTCGCCTCGCGCCGGAACTGTCGCGCCGGCTGTACCACTGGATGACGTCCGGCAAGCTCGACGAAACCGCCACCCAGCTGGCCGACGGCGTGCCCGAGGTGATTCCGCGGTTTACCCGGCTGGCGCCGAACGACGATTCGCTGGTGCTGATCTTTCTCGACGACACCTCGCTGCTGTCGCGCCGCGCCGAGGAGCTGACCCTGAGCTCGCTCGGCCGGCTGTCGGCGTCGATCGCGCACGAAATCCGCAACCCGCTCGCCGCCATCCGCTACTCGGCACAGCTGCTGGCCGAATCGGAAAGCATGGACGCCAGCGACCAGCGCATGGTCGAGATCATCAACAACCATTGCATCCGCCTGAACGAGATCATCGAGAACATCCTGCAGCTCTCGCGCCGCGAGCGCTCGCGTCCGGAAACGCTCGACCTCGGCAAGTGGGCGCAGGATTTCGTCGAGGAGTACCGCCAGGGCAACGACCTTGGCGCCGATTCGCTGCGCGCGATCGCCGGCAGCACCGGCACGGTCGCCGCGATGGCCGACCCGCAGCAGTTGCAACAAGTGGTGTGGAACCTGGTGCAGAACGCGCTGCGTTACGGGCGCATGCCGGGCGAATCGGCGCGGGTGATGGTGGTGGCGCGCCCGGGCGACCACGGCGTGCCGATCCTCGAAGTGATCGACCGCGGTCCCGGCATCCCGACCAAGGTCGCCGCGCAGATCTTCGAGCCGTTCTACACCACCCACGAATACGGCACCGGGCTCGGCCTGTATTTGGCCCGGCAAATGGCCGAAGCCAACCAGGCCTCGCTCGAATACGTGCGCGTGGCCGGCGGCGGCAGCTGTTTCCGGCTGGTGCTGACGCCGGCCCAAATGGGCCTGTCGACGGCGGATGCCGCCGTGGGCTGACGTGCCCTGCCGGACGCCTTGGCGACCGGCGCTTTTGCCCCGCCCCGGAACCACGGGTATCCTGAGCCGCAACGCTGCCATCAGGCATTTAATCCATGAGCCAACAGACCGTCCTGGTCATCGACGATGAGCGCGACATTCGTGAGCTGCTCACGATCACGCTCGGCCGCATGGATCTGCAGGTCGATGCCGTCGGCACGGTAGCCGAAGCGCAGCGTGCACTCGGCAGCAAAACCTACGACCTGTGCTTCACCGACATGCGCCTGCCCGACGGCAACGGTCAGGAGATCATCGAGCACATTGCAACCAACCATCCGGAAACGCCGGTGGCAATGATTACCGCCTACGGCAACGTCGACGCCGCGGTCACCGCACTCAAGGCCGGTGCCTTTGATTTTGTCTCCAAGCCGGTCGACATCCAGATGCTGCGCCAGCTGGTGCGCACCGCCCTGCGCCTGGTCGAGGAGAAACGCAGCGGCAAGGCAGCCGCGAAAGCCGGCAGTGCCGATGAACGCCTGATCGGCGATTCGCCGGCGATGCAGCAGGTGCGGGCCACGATCGCCAAGCTCGCGCGCAACCAGGCTCCGGTGTACATCGCCGGCGAATCCGGCGTAGGCAAGGAACTGGTCGCGCGCCTGATCCACGAACAAGGCCCGCGCGCGGCCGGCCCGTTCGTGCCGGTCAACTGCGGCGCGATCCCCTCCGAGTTGATGGAGAGCGAGTTTTTCGGCCACCACAAAGGCAGTTTCACCGGTGCCGTCGGCGACAAGGAAGGCCTGTTTCAGACCGCCAACGGCGGCACCCTGTTTCTGGACGAGGTGGCCGAGCTGCCGCTGCACATGCAGGTGAAACTCCTGCGCGCCATCCAGGAAAAAGCCGTGCGCCCGATCGGCGCGCGCGAGGAGATTCCGGTTGACGTGCGCATCCTTTCAGCCACCCACAAGGATCTCGCCGCGCTGGTCGAGCACGGCCAGTTTCGCCAGGATCTGTTCTACCGCATCAACGTGATCGAGCTGCACGTGCCGCCGCTGCGCGACCGCCGTGGCGACGTGTCGCTCCTGGCGGATTTCATCCTGAAAAGCCTTGCCCGCAAGAACGCCGGCGGCGGCCACCAATTGCTGCCCAGCGCCCGCGACGCGCTGGAAGCCTACGATTTCCCCGGCAACGTGCGTGAGCTGGAAAACATCCTTGAGCGCGCCACCGCCATGTGCGACGGCGAGCGCATCACCGCCGACGACCTGATGCTGCCGCAACGGCAAATGCGCATGGACACCCCTCCGGCTGCGCCCACGCCGGTTGCGGCCAGCGCCACCGCACCGGCGCCGCTGCCGACGACCGCCGCCGGTGGCCTTGACGACTACATCAACAACCTGGAACGCACCGCCATCGTCAAGGCACTCGAAGAGTCGCGCTACAACAAGACCGCGGCCGCCAAGAAACTCGGCATCACCTTCCGCGCGCTGCGCTACAAGCTGAAAAAGCTCGGCATCGACTGAGTCGGACGGCCCGCCCGCACTGCTGTCGGGATGAATCCCGACTGGCTTTTCGCGCGGCGCTGCCGGGCCACAGCCCGCCCGACGGAAGCCCGGTGCATCGGCTCTTCCGAATCCCTAATCCCGAATCCCCAATCCCGGCCTTTCACGCCGGCGCGCCCGCATCGGACAATGCCTGGCGCAAGGTACGCAGCAGCTTGCGCGTGGTGACCGGCTTGTCCAGCACCAGCAGGTGCGGCAATGGCGGGAGCTCATCCATGTTGGGCGGCACCTCGGCCTGCGCCAGCATCACCACGGCGCCGGCGTAACCCTGCTCCACCAGCGCACTGAGCGTGCGTACCCCGGTGAAGAGGTTCATGTCCGCGTCCATCAGCACCAGATCGGGCAGGCCGTGCGCGTGCACCCACTGCAACGCCGCAGTGCCGCTCTGGCTGGCATGCGGGTGATAACCCCAGGCATCCAGCGTGTTGGTCAGTAGCGACAACTGGCTGGCCGCCTCGGCCACTACCAGCACCTCTTCGGCCGCGCCTTCGAGCGTGTCGCCGTCCTCCGGCACGCCCGATTCGACCGCAACCGGCTGCAGCGGCAGGTACAGATCGAAGCGCGTGCCCTTGCCGGGCGTGCTGTCCACCCGCACCACGCCGCCATGCGCCGCCACGATGCGGCGGCAGGAAACCAGGCCCAGCCCGGTGCCCTGCGGCTTGGTGGTGAAAAACGGCTCGAACAGGCGGCCGAGCACCTCGCGGCTCATGCCGGCACCGGTATCGATCACCGACAGACACAGGTAGCAACCCGGATGCGGCGACTCGCGCGTGGCGAAGAACCCGGCGTCGAGCTGGCGGCGGCTGGTTTCCAACCGCAGCGTGCCGCCCTTGGGCATCGCCTGGATCGCGTTCAGGCACAGGTTCAGCAGGCACTGCTGCAACTCGGTGTGGCTGCCCTCGAATTGCAGGTCCGGCGCATGCACCTGCATCTCCATGCGGACGGTGCGCGGCACGCTGCCTTGCAGGAGCAGCGAGAGTGCATCCATCAACGCGCCGAGGCGCACGGTCTGCTCGCTTTGTCGCGCCCCGCGGGCGAAGGACAACATCGAGCGCACCATTTCCAGCCCGCGCTTGCCGCAGTCGTGCACCAGCGCGCCGAGGCGCGCCACCTGCGGGTCATCCTGGTAATTGCGCAGGCTGTCGCCCGCCAGCAGCAGCGGCTGCAACAGATTGCGCAGGTCGTGGCTGAGCCCGCCGGCGAGCATGGCCAGGCTCTCAAACCGCTGGGAACGCATCAGCTCGGCTTCGGCGCGCTTGCCGGCACGGCGCTCGGCGGCCTCGGCCAGGGCGCGGCGCACCGCGCTGGCGAGTCGCGCCGGGTTCTGCTTGAGAATGTAATCGGTGGCGCCGGTGTGCAGCGCTTCGATCGCGGCCTCCTCGCCGATCATCCCCGATACGTAGATGAACGGCAGATCGGCATCGCGCTGGCGCAGCAAGGCCAGCGCGCACTGCCCGGAAAATCCCGGCAGGCTCACGTCGGAGAGCACCACGTCGGGCAAAAACTCGTTCAGCGCCAGCACGTAGGCGTCTTCGTTGTCGACCACGCGCGCCTCGTAGCGCAAGTCGTCATCGTCCAGCTCGGTCAATGCCAGTTCGGCATCGTTGCGGTTGTCCTCCACCACCAGCACGCGGACGATCGGTTGATCGGATGAGCCGTGCATGCCTTGTTCCCCGTTGCGGTTCACGGTTGTTCCGGTGCCTGGTTCAGCACCGCCCAGAATTGGCCGAGCGTGCGCACGGCGGTAAAGAACTGGTCGACATCGACCGGCTTGATCACGTACGCGTTGACGCCAAGATCCCAGCTGCGCGCCAGGTCGCGCTCCTCGCGCGACGAGGAGAGGATCACTACCGGCACCCGCCGCAGGTGTTCGTCTGCCCGCATGCGTTTGAGCACTTCGAGGCCGTCCATGCGCGGCATCTTGATGTCCAGCAGCACCACCGCCGGGTCGCCCGCCGGCCGCAGCGCAAACGCGCCGCGGCGGTGCAACCAGTCCATCGCATCCACGCCATCCTCCACGTGCACGATGGGGTTGGCGAGGTTGGCTTCGTGCAGCGCGTCCAGGGCCATCTCGGCGTCGGCCAGGCTGTCTTCGACGAGAAGAATGGTGCGGAGGGGCGGATGACTCATGCGATCTTCCGTTGGTTGATGCCGCCCAAGTCGCGGGCCGGCAGGGAGAAATGAAAGTGCGCGCCGCGATCCGGCTCGGCCTCGGCCCAAACGCGGCCGCCGTGGCGCGCAATGATGCGCCGCACGCTGGCCAGTCCGATGCCGGTGCCGGGGAAATCCGAGGCGCGGTGCAAGCGCTGGAACACGCCAAACAACTTGCTGGCGTACTGCATGTCGAAGCCGGCGCCGTTGTCGCTCACGGTGAAGATGTAATCCTCGTTGCGGTCGCGCTCGACCTCGACGCGAATGTCGGCCAGCTCGCATTTGCCGGTGTATTTCACCGCGTTGCCGATCAGGTTTTGCCATACCGTGCGCAGCATGTTCTCGTCGCCGACCACGATCGGCAATGGTGAAATCGACCAGCTGACGCGGCGCCCACCGAGGTCGCCTTCGCTCAGCGCGCGCGCCTCTTCCACCAGCGATTGCATATCCACCGGCTGCAGACGCATCGCGCCGCGGCCCAGCCGCGAAAACACCAGCAGGTCCTCGATCAACTGCGCCATGTGTTGTGCCGAGCTGGCGATGACCTCGAGGTAATGCGCGCTGGTCGCATCCACCTGGGCGCCGAGATGCTCGCCGAGCTTGCGCGAAAACCCGGCAATGTGGCGCAGCGGCGCACGCAAGTCGTGCGACACCGAATAGCTGAACGCCTCCAGCTCGCGGTTGACGTCGGAGATCTGCGCCACCTTGCCTTCGAGCTGGTGGTTGAGCTCGTTGACCTTGTCCTCCGCCAGCGAACGCGCGGTGATGTCGCTCACCGTGACCAGCAGCACCTGGCCGTCATGCTCCTGCTGCTGGATGCGCCGCGCGTTGATCAGCACGTGGCGATCCACGCCATCGGAAGTGCGCTGCACCTGCTCGTAATCCCACAGCTCGCGGTCGCGCAACAGCACGTCGCTCAGGCGCTGCAGCAGGGCACCATCGCTCCACGCGCCGTGGCCCATTTCCGGCAGCGGCGGCAGCGCGCCGCGCTGGTGCACGTCGAGGCCATACATTTCGGCAAACGCGGTGTTGACCAAGAGCGTGCGGAAGTGCTCGCCGAACAACGCGATCGGCTCGCGCACCGCCTGCACGATCATTTGCGAGCGCAGCACCGCGCGGCCCTCGCGGGTTTCCGCCAGCCGCCGCTTGCCGATCTGCTGCTCGGAAGCCACCACCATCACGACCAGCAGCAGCAACTGCGCCAGTGCGATGAAGCCCAGCACCAACTGGCTGCGGCGCACACGCTGCGCCAGGTCACGGGTATGTGCGATCTGCAGACCATCCTCGGTTTTTGCAATGTCGCCAATCAGCGACTGCAGGTGAAACAGGTCGCCGCCATCGCGCAGGGATTGCCGGGCAGCGGCGGTTTCGCCGCGCTGCAGGCGCGTCAATGCCTGACGCACCAATGCCACGCGTCCGTTGACCACGCTTTCGAGCGCCCCCACCCCGGTTTGCTGGGTGGCGTCCGTCGTTGCCAGTTGGCGCAAGCGCGCCAACATCGCCGGCATCTCGCGGCTGGCCGCCATCGCCCGACTTTCCACCTCGGCGCCACCGTCACCGAGCAACAACTGGTACGTGGCCGCTTCGCTGTCGCGCACCACATAACCAATGCGGTAGGTCAGCGCCTTCACTTCGCTTGCATGGTTGAGCCATGCATTGGCTTGCTGGGTTTCGCTCGCCATCACCTGTGCCGCCAGATACGGCAACGCAACGATGACGACCATCGCCAGCAACAAACCGGCAACGCGCCAGCGCAACAGGCCCCTGACTTTCATTGGACAGGCGACATGGCAGCTCTCACAAGGCCGTACTCGTTCCCTGCGGGTACCCCGGCATTCTCGCATGTTTGCCGGCAAGGACCAGCGACGGGCCTGGCCACCCTCAAATGCCCAGGCGCGGAACCAGGAGCCCGAAGGCGAGGATGAACCAGGTGGCGGCAAGGCCCACCGCGAGCAGCAGCACGCCATCCAGTCGGCGCCAGAGGCTGCACGGGCTGCGCCACGCGTGCCAGACGTGGATGACGGCCACGACCATCGCGACCAGCGACACTGCGCCCAGCACCTGCACCCCGCGCACCGCGAGTTGAAACGCGGTGCCGCTCGCTCCGGCATCGGCCCACCAAACCGCCCACGCCCAACCGGCCGCACACGCGAGTGGCACCAGTGCCAGCGCATGCGCACGCTGCGACCAGCGACGCAAGGTACCGGCCGACGTCCCGCGCATAGCCAGGGGCCACGCCAGCGCTGCAAGCATCAGCAGCACCAGCGTCGCCCACAACAGCGGCAGGTTCCAGCGTGCCGAGGCCCATCGCGGCACCGGCAGCCAGACCTCCGGCGGCGCGAGCGAACGCAGCGCGACATGCCGCACGCGGTCGTGATCCAGTGCGACGCCCAGCTGCCCGCGCCCGTTCGCGCCCTGCCAACGGCCCGCGGCGGTTTCGCGCCAATGCCGTACGCCGGGCACCCCGGCCAAGCCATGCGTGGCGATTTCCCCACCCGTGGTGGCGTCGATGCGCACCTGGTCGAACAAGCCGGCGATGGCGCGGAACCCACCGGTCGGCGCACAGCTGGAACGGTAGTCGCCGATCAGCCGCGCCGCATCCGCCGGGGCCGTGGTCGGTTGCACGTGGGCCACACTCGGCCGCGGCGGAAAGTAGCGATCCATGAAGCCGCCGAACAGCGTACCGCCGACCGACCGCGCCTCACGCCCCTCGACGGCAACAAACAACCCGACACTGGCATCGGGCACCAGCGCCCACAACACGCTTTGCGCGGATGTGGCAGCCGCCAGCCCCACGGCCGGCCGGCCGTTGCGGTCGAACCGGCGCAAGCCGAGCGCCATGCCGGGCACGCTCGGCGCAAGCGGCAGTGTCACTCCCTGCATATGCCGCGCGGCCGCGGGCGAGAGCGCCGCGGCGTCGAGCGGGCGATTACCGGGCAGCATGGCGGTGAGGTAATCCGCCATCGCCTGCGCCGTGACCGTGGCCGTGCCGGTTTGCGCATCGAACGCGGCGCCGTGCATGCCGACCGGCACGAAAACATGCTGCGCGATGTAGGTGGCAACGCTTTCGCCCGCGACGTGCGCAACGATGCGTGCCGCCAGCGCTACATCACACGCCGACCACGAGGGTGCCGCGGTTGCCGGTGCCGGCTGCCGTTCGCATGCGGTCGCGGAGTTCGCACCGGGCCCCACGTCGGCAAACCCCGCGGTGTGGGTCAGCAATCGACGCAACGTCACCGTCCTGCCGGCGCGCGACGGCAGCGGGGCGCCGAGATAACGCCCAACGTCCGCGTCGAGATCGACCTTGCCCGCGTCGGCAAGCTGCATCACCGCGGTCCAGACAAAGCCGGCCGAAGCGGTACCCAGCGCGTAGTCCGTCGTCTGCGGATCGGGCACACGCCCATTCGCATCGCGGCCGTAGCCCTTGAGCACGGCCACCTTGCCGCCGGCAACCACCGCCACCGTGGCGGCGTCGATCAAGTGCGCGCGCAACGCTGTCCCCAGCCGCGCGTCCAGCCACACCGCGGCATCGGCGGCCGTCAGCGCATGCCCGCCCAACGGTATCGGCTTGATCGGCGCCGCGTCCGGCAGCGGGTGGATCTCGATCTGCGCACCAGCGGCCATGGCCGCTGCCATGCACCCCACGGCCAGTACCGCACTGATCCACTGCTTCATCCGTTGCACCCGTCCAAGCCGTCCACGCTCCCGACATCGTGCCGCGCCGCGCCCATGCACAGGATGAACAGAACCAGGATTGGGGATTGGGGATTCGGTACAGCGGTTTACGGCGAGTGACAAGATTCTCGCTGGCCGGGCTTCAGCGCAGCCGGCTTTGCGTAAAAGGGGCGTCGGATGAATCCCTGCCCACCGTGGCGCAGAAATGCAAAAAGCCCGCACGGGCGGGCTTTTGCGAGTTTGACGGGCGCGGGACCTCAAAACGGGATGTCGTCATCCTCGAAGCCGCCGTTGTTGGCCGGGGCTGCGGGTGCCGGGGCGTTGCCGCCGCGGGAGGAGCCGCCGTAGCTGCCGGCGCCACCGCCTTGCGGGCGCTCGCGCTGGTAGCTGCCGCCACCTTCACTGCCACCGCCGCCGAGCATCTGCATCTCGTTGGCGATGATGTCGGTGGAGTAGCGCTCCACCCCGTTCTTGTCGGTGTACTTGTCGGTGCGCAGCGAGCCTTCGACGTAGATCTGCCGGCCCTTTTTCAAATATTCGCCGGCGATTTCCGCCAGTCGGCCAAACATCTTGACCCGGTGCCACTCGGTGCGCTCCTGGCGCTCGCCGCTTTGCTTGTCCATGCGGCTCTCGGTGGTGGCGACGCTGAGCGTGCACACCGCCATGCCGCTGGCGGTGTGGCGCATGTCGGGGTCGTTGCCGAGGTTGCCGACGAGGATGACCTTGTTGACGCCACGTGCCATGGGAGTTTCCTTCGGGTGCCGGCAGCAGTCGCGCCGCCGCCTTGATGGGACAAGGCTTCATCTTACCTTGTCGTCACCGCCGCGCACGTCGGCGCAGCGGCCTTTTTGCTGTCGGCGCGGCGGCAGCGGGGGGTTACAGTGGCCAGGTTTCCAGCCGCCACGCGGCGTCCCAGAACATCCACTCGTGGCGGCATGCAGTGAGAAACGCGGCTTGCGCACGCGCCGCCAGCGCCGGGCCGCCTGCTGCCACCGCGCGGTCAGCCAGCTCGCCCGCCCGCCGGCTGGCCGTGGCAAACGCCGGATCGGCGTAGGCGGCGATCCACAACCGGTAAGGATGCGTAGCGGAAGCATGCGGCGCCAGGCGCTCGCCCACATGCTGGTAGATGCGGAAGCACGGCAACAGGCCGGCCACCAACGCCGGGTAGCAGCCCTGGGTGGCAAGCGCCGCAAGGCCGCCGGTATAGGCGGCGCAGGTCGGCGAGACGCCGATACCCGCGGTGTCGGCGATGAACTGCGCGTGCAGCTCGCGCTCCACGCTGATGGCACGTACCGCGCTGCCGGCCCAGAACTCCACCTCGTCGGCATGCGGCGCCTGGCTGGCCGCCAGCGCCAGCACCCGCGCATAGGCGGCGAGGTAGCAGGCGTCCTGCGCCATGTAGTGGCGAAAGCGCTCCATCGCCAGCGTGCCATCGGCGAGGCCGGCAATGAACGGATGCTGCTCGATGGCACCCACGATGGGTGCTGCCGCTTGCCATGCGGTGGCGGTGAAGCTCATGTCCAGCGCGCCTTGCATTCGTGGAAATGGTGTACCGGCCCGTGGCCGTGGCCCACGGCCAGCCCATCGGCGGCGCGCAAGGCGCCATCCAGCCAGTGCTTGGCGGCGGCGATGGTGGCAGGCCAGTCGGCGCAGCGCGGTCGCAAAGCCGCGAGCGCCGAGGACAAGGTGCAGCCGGTGCCGTGGGTATTGGTCGTGGCCACCCGCAGTGAGCGGAAATACCGCACGCCTTCCGGCCCGGCGAGCACGTCGGTGCTTTCGGCCGCGTCCGCCAGATGGCCACCCTTGACCAGCGCACGCTGTGCGCCGGCGGCAACCAGTGCCTGCGCCTGCGCGGCCATTTCCGCCACGCTGCGCGCGGGCGACGCATCCAGCAGGGCCGCGGCTTCCGGCAGGTTCGGGGTGACCAGCGACGCGCGCGGCAACAAGCGACGCAACGCCCCGATGGCTGCGGGATCGAGCAGGCGGTCGCCGCTGGTGGCCACCATCACCGGGTCGAGCACCACGTGTGCGCAGCGCCGTTCGTCGAGGAAATCACCAACCGCTTGTGCCAGTTCGGCGCTGGCCAGCATGCCGATCTTGATCGCATCCAGGCGGATGTCGGCCACCAGCGTGCGCCACTGTGCGCGCACGAAATCCACCGGGATCGGCAGCACGCCGGTGACGCCGCAGGTGTTCTGCGCGGTGAGCGCAGTGATGACGCTGGTGCCGTAGGCCCCCAGCGCGGAAAACGTCTTGAGGTCGGCCTGGATGCCGGCGCCGCCGCCGGGGTCGCTGCCGGCAATGGTGAGTGCCACGGGCGGTGGATTCATCGGCCAGGCTCCCATGCCTGATGCAATTCGCGCGCCGCTTGCGCGGGGTCGGCGCTGGCGCAGATCGCGCTGACCACGGCAATACCGGCGGCACCGCAGCGGCGCACGAGCGGCGCGCGCACCGCATCGATGCCGCCGATGGCGACGCACGGCCACGGGCTGCGCCGCACGATGGCGGCAAGGGTTTCCGGCCCGGACGGCACCGCCGCATCGCGCTTGGTGGCCTGCGCCCAGATCGGCCCGACGCCGAGATAATCCACGGTGCCGCGCGGCAGGCGCAACGCCGCCGCCACATGATCCACGGTTTGCACCGACAGCCCCAGCCAACGCGCGGGCCCGATGCGCTGGCGCGCCGCGACCGGGTCGAGATCATGCTGGCCGACGTGCGCGCCATCGGCGCCGATCGCGGCCACGAGGTCCACCCGGTCGTCGACGATCAGTGGCACGCCGGTGCCGGCCAGCTCCCGCATCAACGCCTGCCCCAACGCGACGAACCCGGCATCGTCGAGCCGCGCGTCGCGCAACTGCACGGCGCTGACGCCGGCCGCCACCGCTTGCGCCACGGTGGCGACCACGCCACGCGCGCCGCACAGCCGTGCATCGGTCACCAGATAGAGGGACAGGTCGAGCGCACCGCGCGGCGCCATCGACGCGGTGGCGCTCACGGCTGGCGCAGCTGGTCGGCCAGCGCCTGTGGTGGCAGCGCGTGCAACTGGTCGATCAAGGCCACGGCGAAACTGCCCGGCCCTGCGGTCTGTGCCGCCGCCCGTTCGGCCGCCACGTTCAACAACGTGGTGGCGGCCGCCGCCGCCAGCAGCGGATCGGGCACCACCGCCGCAAACGCGGCCATCAACGCGCCCAGCGCGCAGCCGGCGCCGGTGATGCGGGTGAGCAGTGGGTGGCCGTTGGCGAGGCGCACGATACGTCGGCTATCGGTGAGCACGTCCACCTCGCCACTGACCGCCACCACCGTTGCATGCTGCGTGGCCAGCGCCACTGCGGCATCCACCGCCTGCTCGGCTCCCACCAGCGAATCCACCCCGCGCCCACCGGCGCCGCCGGCAAGCGCGATGATCTCCGATGCATTGCCGCGGATGATCGCCGGGTGCTGCCCAGCCAGCAGTTCCCGGGCAATGCCGGTGCGCCACCCCAGCACGCCGGCCGCGACCGGGTCGAGCACCCACGGCACGCCGGCTGCATGGGCGCTGGATGCCGCGCTGGCCATCGCCCGCGCGGTATCTGGATACGGCGTGCCGAGGTTGACCAGCACGCCACCGGCCAGCCGCGCAAAAGCGGCCGCTTCGTCCGGGTTGTCCACCATCGCCGGGCTGGCGCCGGCGGCCAGCAACGCGTTGGCAGTGAAATTCGCCACCACGATGTTGGTCAGGCATTGCACCAGCGGCGAGCGCTCGCGCAACTGCGTGAGCGCATCCGCCACCGCCTCGTGCGCCACGGGGCTCACTGCGAATCTGGGCATGTGACGTCCCTTCGCTAGTACGGTCTAGATCAGGTTCGACGGGTGTGATCTCAGCCCCGGCTTGCGCCCAAGGCACCCCGCGTCTGCCGTGCAGGGTAACCGCCCGGCGCGGCGATTGCCAAGCCGGCGCAGCGGTCTGCCGTCCGGATTCCCTATAATTGTCGGTTGACGACCAGCCCCGCGCCCATGAATTCGATCCCCGCCGAAACGCCCCGCCCGCCCGATTTCGCTGCCGTACGGGCGCTTGCCGACCCCGACATGCGACGCATCGACGCCTTGATCCGCGCCCGTCTGGCCTCGCACGTGGTGCTGATCAACCAGATCGCCGACCACATCATCAGCAGCGGCGGCAAGCGCCTGCGCCCGATGCTGCATGCGCTCGCGGCGCGCGCGGCGGGCTATCGCGGCGACCAGCACATCAAGCTCGCGGCGGTGATCGAGTTCATCCACACCTCCACCCTGCTGCACGACGACGTGGTCGACGAGTCGGGCCTGCGTCGCGGCAAGCAGACGGCCAACGCGCTGTGGGGCAACGCGGCCAGCGTGCTGGTGGGCGATTTCCTCTACTCGCGCTCGTTCCAGCTGATGGTGGAGCTGGACGACATGCGCGTGATGCGCATCCTCGCCGACACCACCAACACCATCGCCGAGGGCGAGGTGCTGCAGTTACTCAACATCGGCAATGCCGACGTGGACGAAGCGGCGTATCTCGCGGTGATCGAGCGTAAGACCGCGGTGCTGTTTGCCGCTGCCACCGAGCTGGGCGGCCTGCTGGGCAACCTGCCCGAGGATCAGCTCGCCGCACTGCGCCACTTCGGCATGGAGCTCGGCTACGCGTTCCAGATCGCCGACGACCTGCTCGACTACACCGGCGATGCCGCCACGCTCGGCAAGAACATCGGCGACGACCTCGCCGAAGGCAAGCCGACGCTGCCGCTGATCTACACGCTCGAACGCGCCAACGCGAACGAAGCCAGCGCCCTGCGCGAGGCGATCAGGCGCGGCGGGCTCGATTCGCTCGACCACGTGATCCACGAGATCCGCCACTCCGGTGCACTCGAACGCACGCACCAGTGCGCGCTTGCCCACGCGCTGGCTGCGCACAAGGCGCTGGCCGCGCTGCCGGCCTCGCCCTGGCGCGACGCGCTGGCGACGCTGGCCGACTACTCGGTGCAGCGCAATTCCTGATGAACCCGCACGATTTGCCCGCGCCCGCGGATGCGCAAGCGCCCACCGAAACCCTGTACACCGGGCGCTGGCTGCGCCTGTGCAAGCGCGGCCGCTGGGAATACGCCGAACGCACCAACCCTGCAGGCGCGGCGATCATCATCGCGGTGACGCCGGCCGACAAGGTGCTGTTTGTCGAGCAATACCGGGTACCGATCTGCGCCCGCACGATCGAGATGCCCGCGGGGTTGGTGGGTGACCTCGCGGGGCATGAAACTGAAGGCATCCTCCTGGCGGCAAGCCGCGAGCTGGAAGAGGAAACCGGCTGGCGCTGCGCACACGTGGAGCTCCTGCACCAAGGGCCATCCTCGGCCGGCATGAGCACCGAGATGATCGCCTTTGTGCGCGCATACGACTTACGCAAGGTCGGCGCCGGCGGTGGCGACGAAACCGAAAACATCGTGGTGCACGAAGTACCGCGCGCGGAAGCGGGCGCGTGGCTCTTCGCCCGCGCCGCCGAAGGCTATTCGATCGACCCCAAGCTGTTTGCCGGCCTGTGGCTGCTGGAGCACGGCGCGCCGGCCACGTGAATCACCCGACGCGCGACGCGCGCCACCGCCAGCCAAGCAAGACGGCGCCAGCCAGCGCCAGCACGATCCATGCGAGCGCGATGCCGACACTCGCCCCCAGCCACGGCACTACCGCAAACGCGCCCCACGCGAGCAAGCCGCCACCGACCGCAAGCCGCGCATCCGGACGCGCACCGGCACGCCAGCCCACGAACGCCGCGCCTGCCACGGCAAGCAGCAGCGCCAGCAGACGCCGCAGCCACGGCACGGATGGTGCCCCCGCCATGTCGGGGCGCATCTCCAGCAGCGAGCTGTCGCCCACGTTGACCTCGTAGCCCACGCCGTTGGCGGCGTTCGGCACGGCCACCAGCTGCTCGCCGACCACCCGTGCGAGGACGCTCACCTCCTGCGCCGGCACCGCTGTCCAGCTCACGCGCAAATCGCCCAGCCCCGGTGCCCCGGGATGGCTGCTGGTGACCAGCGCGCCGGCATGGGCAACGAACGTGGCCGCCATGTTCGCCGGCAGCGCGTGCGTATCGACCGGAACCGGCTCGCTGCCCGGCAGGGCGCGCACCAGGGCGGCATTCAGCACATACGGCCCAAGCATGACCTTGCTGGCAAGGAACTGCGCGCGCGCAAGCGGAAACATGCCAGGGTTGTGGTGCCCGGCCGGCTGCTGGAAACGACTGGAATCCTGCGGTGTGTCGGCCCAATCAAGCTCGTAGGTGGTTTGGTTGCCGAGCTTGAGCTCGCGCCACTGGAACATGGCTACATGGCGCGTCAGCACTGGCGTTGCCACCTGCTGGCCGAAGTCCGCGTCGTACGGCGATTCGACCACGCGCGGGGCGCCAACGAGGTGCACCATGCGGCCTTCGAGCCCGCTGCGCGCATCCAGCGCGTGGCCGAGATCGACCACCTCGCCGCCGTGCTGCGCCAGCACCGTGCGATATGCCACCACGGCACGCTCGGTACCCAGCACAAGCAAGGCGCCAAGCACCAGCAGCACGCCGCCGCCGATGCGGATCAGCCGGCGGCGCAATTGGGTGCCAAGCGTGACGGAGCGCAAGGCCATGCTGCCCTCATTCCACCTTGCCCAAGCCATCGTGATGGCGTGGATCGCTGGCGGCGTCGAGCTGGTTGCCGCGGTGGTTCCAGGTGACCACGTTCATGAAGCCCCACGGTTCGCGCGGCTTGAGCGTGTAGCCCATCGCCTTGAGCCTGGCGCTGGTGGCGGCGTCGAACACGCCATCCTCGACGTAGACCACATCGGGCAGGAACTGATGGTGGTAGCGCTTGTCGGCCACGATCTGCTGCGCGCCCTGGCCATCGATGAAATGCATGATGCCTTCGAACACCTGGGTGATGATGGTGGAACCGCCGGGCGAGCCGATCACCGCGCTGCGATCCTTGCCGATGACGATGGTCGGCGACATCGAGGAGAGCATGCGCTTGCCACCCTTCGGCGCGTTGGCCTTGCTGCCCAAGAGGCCGTACACGTTGGGCTGGTCCGGCACCAGCGCGAAGTCATCCATCTCGTCGTTCAGCAGCACGCCGGTGCCCTTGGCGACAAACGTGGAGCCAAGGATGTAGTTCACGGTGGACGTGATGCCCACCATGTTGCCGTCCTTGTCGATGATGGAGAAATGCGTGGTGTGCTGGCCCGGCTCGTGCACCGACTCGTGCGGCAGCATGTCCGACGGCGTGGCGCGGTCTTTCAGGATGCTCTGGCGCAGGCCGTCGGCGTAGTACGGCGACAGCAGCATCGCCAGCGGCATCTGCACGAAATCGGGGTCGCCCAGATAATCGTTGTGATCGCGGTAGGCGCGGCGCATCGCCTCGATTTCGTAATGCGCACGCGTGGCCGGATCCATCTTCGTCAGGTCGTAGCCGCGCAGGATGTTGAGCATCTCGGCGATCGCCACGCCGCCGGAAGACGGCGGCGGCGCAGTGACGATGCGGTAGCCGCGGTAGTCCACGCTGATCGGCGTGCGCTCCTTCGCGCGGTAGTTGCCCAGGTCGGCGAGCGTCCAGTTGCCGCCGGCCGCGCGAACGGCAGCGACCAGCTTGTTTGCCACTTCGCCCTGGTAGAAGCCGGCGTTGCCATCCTTCGCCAGAAGCTCCAGCGTGCGCGCCTGCTCGGGGTCGCGCCAGATTTCGCCAGCCGCCGGCACTTTGCCGCCCGGCAGGAATTTCGCCACCGAGGCCGGCCAGCGTTCGAGGTTCTTCTGCTCCCTGGCGATCGAGCGCAGCAGGCGCGGCGCAGGCTTGAAGCCCTCCTTCGCCAGCTTGATCGCCGGCGCCAGCGATACCGCCAGCGGCAGCTTGCCGTAACGTTCGGCCAGCAGCACCAACCCGGCCGGCTCGCCAGGGATGCCGGCGGACAGCGGGCCTTTCAGCGCGGTGTCGCGGTTGGGTGTGCCGTCGGGGTTCAAGTAATCCTTGGAATTCACCGCCATCGGTGCGGTTTCGCGCGCGTCGATGAACACGTTGCGGCCGCCCTTCGCCAGATGCAGCGTGGCCATGAAGCCACCGCCGATGCCTGAGCTTTCCGGCTCCACCACGGACAACGCCGCCGCCACTGCCACCGCCGCATCGAACGCGTTGCCACCCTTGGCCAGCACGGCAAAGCCGGCATCGGTGGCGTAGTTGCTCGCGCTGGCAATACCGGCATGCCCGGGGGCCGCTGCCTGCGCCGGTGTGGCCGGCTCGGCGGCCCACGCAGCACCACCGGCAAGCAGAAAGCCGCACAGCAGGGCGCGGACGTGCAGGGAGAAGTTCATGTGGTGTGCCTCTCGCCCGTCAAACGGACGTACGTGATAGCGAAAGGCGCCCACCCGAGGGGACGCCGGCGGAGCGGCAAATCCGCCCCGCCACCGCCCAACTTACATCTGGACGAAGCGATAGGTGGCGCCGGTCGTCTTGATCGCATCACCCACGCGCTGTTCGTCGGCCTTGTCGCCAATGAACAGCACGATCACGCCCTTGAACGTGCCCGCCTGGGCATCCTTGAACGCGGCAGCCACGAGATCAGCCGTGGTCGCCGACACCGGGCCGGCAAACGCCAGGAGGTTGCCCGGCGTGACGCCGCGCGCCACGGTGTCTTCCACATTCGACAGCTGGCGATCGTTCATCGCCTTGTCGTCGTCGGTCTGGCCCGGGGTGACGAAGTACACGTACGGCTGCTGCGCCGCCATGCCCTGCAGATTCTTCTGGATCAGTGGCCCGAGGTACGCCTGCCAGCCCTTGGTGTCGGTGACGCTGGTCGGCTTGGTCGGCGCGGCGGTCTGTTGCGTGGAGGCCTGATCCTCCTGGGGAGCCTGCTTGGAACAACCACCCAGCGCGAGGCCGGCAGTCAGTGCGATGGCAGCAACGAAAACGAACTTACGCATGGTGGTCACCTTCTGGTTCGGGTTTGGAATGGTCGCCAGCGCGGCCGTTGTGCCAACGCTGACGCATGGCCTGTTGCACCGCCGGGTGCACGAAACTGGAAATGTCGCCGCCAAGGCGACCAATTTCGCGCACCAGCGAAGAGGAAATGAAGCTGTATTGCTCGGCCGGCGTCAGAAACAGCGTTTCGACCTGCGGGATCAGGTGCCGGTTCATGCTGGCAAGCTGGAACTCGTACTCGAAATCGGACACCGCGCGCAGCCCGCGCAACAGTACGCCGGCTCCGGCCTCGGTGACGAAATCCGCCAGGAGGCAGTCGAAGCCGCGAACTTCGACGTTGCGCAAATCGGCCAGCGCCAACCGCGCCAACGTAATGCGGTCGGCCAAGCTGAACGCCGGATTCTTGCTGGAGCTCTCCGCCACCGCCACCACGACATGATCGAACAGCGGCGCCGCGCGTGACACCAGGTCGGCATGGCCGTTGGTTATCGGATCGAAGGTGCCGGGGTAGACAGCCAGACGAGGGTTGCCGGGGGTTGTGTTCACAGGCAGGCGGTGCGGCGGAATGTCATCTTAGCTTAGCAGGGTGTGCGCGCCGGCTCGCGCCGGTACACGGCGTAGCGCACCTCGCCGGCCACGCCCTCGCGGTGGCACGCCCAGCCGGCCGGCAGCGCTGGTGCCGCGGCGCGCGGACACTCGACGTAAACCCACGCCTGCGCGGTCAGCCAGCCGGCTTCGAGCGCACCCGCCAGCTCGCTCCACAAGTCGAGCGCAAACGGCGGGTCGAGAAACGCGAGGTCATGCGCCCGTGGCGCACCGCGCAAAAACGCCTGCGCGCTGCTGGTCGTCACCTCGCCGCCAGCCGTCTTGAGGCGCGCCAAGTTTGCCCGCAACGCTGCGGCCGCCCGCGCATCCGGCTCGACAAACCGCACCTGCGCCGCACCACGCGACAATGCCTCGATGCCCAGCGCGCCGGTGCCAGCGCACAGATCAAGCACACGCGCACCGTGGATGACCGGCGCCAGCCAGTTGAACAAGGTCTCGCGCACGCGCTCCGGCGTGGGCCGCAGGCCGGGCAACTCCGGCACTGCAAGGCGTGAATTGCGCAGGCTGCCGCCAATGATGCGCACGCGGCCGGGATGGCTGCTCACGACGTCCGATGCGGCTCAGGGGCCGGTACATATGAGGGTGTTAGCATGCCGTCATTGTCCTTGAAACGGCCCTGCGATGCTCAGCTTCTGGAAGAAAAAGCCCGCCGAACCGCCTGCTGAGCCGGCGCCGCAAGCGACACTGGAAGCCCCGGTCGCGGCGCCGCAGGAACCACCGTCCGCAGCCAAGCGCAGCTGGCGTGAACGCCTCGCTGCCAGCACCCTCGGACGCGGGCTGGGCACCCTGTTTCAGCACAACCCCAAGCTCGACGACGACCTGCTCGACGAGCTCGAAACCACTTTGCTCACCGCCGATGTCGGTGTTGCCGCCAGCAGTGCGCTGGTGGATGACCTGCGCAAGCGCATGCACGCGCGCGAGTTTGCCGACGCAGCCGCGCTGCGCCATGCGCTGCGCGCCGCATTGATCGCCCAGCTCAAGCCGGTCGAGCAGCCGCTGTCCCCCACCGGACGCCAACCATTCGTCGTGCTGACCGTGGGCATCAACGGCGTTGGCAAGACCACCACCATCGGCAAACTCGCACGCCGCTGGCACGACGCGGGCATGCAGGTGTTGCTTGCTGCTGGCGACACCTTTCGCGCGGCCGCCGTGGAGCAACTCAAGGCATGGGGCGAGCGCAACGCGGTGCCGGTCATCTCGCAAGGCCAGGACGCCGACGCCGCCAGCGTCATCTTCGATGCTGTGCAGGCCGCCCGCTCGCGCCAGGCCGATGTGCTGATCGCCGACACCGCGGGTCGTCTGCACACCCAGGGCGGGCTGATGGACGAGCTCGGCAAGATCGCCCGCGTGCTGAAAAAGCTCGACCCCGACGCGCCGCACGAGGTACTGATGGTGATCGACGGTACCACCGGCCAGAACGCGGTGAACCAAGTGCGCCAGTTCCGCCAGATCGTGGGCGTCACCGGGTTGGTCGTCACCAAGCTCGACGGTACCGCCAAGGGCGGCGTGGTGTTTGCGCTCGCCCGTGAGTTCGGCTTGCCGATCCGCTTCGTCGGGCTCGGCGAAACCGCCACCGACCTGCGCACGTTCGACGCCACTGCCTTCGTCGACGGCATCCTGCCTGGCGCCGCCGATCATGGCTGAGCACGTGGCGGTCCGGAGCTGACATGCCGCACGGATGGCGCCGCCTGCTGATTGCGACCGGCACCGTGCTGCTGGCGGCACTGCTCGTATCGGCGGTCACCGTATACCTGTTGCTGCGACCTGACCGTTTCACCGCGTTGTTGCAGGACCAAGCGCAAAAAGCCGGCCTCACGCTGAACCTCGCCAGCCCGGCCAGCCCCACGCTGTTCCCGCGGCCGGCGCTCGAGCTCAGTGGCATCACGCTCAGTGCCGATGGTACCGACACCCCGCTGCTGCTGGCGGCGCGCGGACGACTCACCTTGCCGTGGCGCACCGTGTTCGGCGGCCCGCCAGCCATCACCCAGATGGAAGTGGATGCACCGCGCGTCGATCTCGACGCGTTGCAGGCGTGGCTGACCGCGCTGCACCTGCAAAATTCCACCGTCGCACCTACCATCCCGCGCATCGACACCGGCATCCGCATCGAACATGGCAGTTTCGTGCGCGGCGATCGCGTGCTGCTCAACAACGTGATGCTGGTTACCGGCAGTCTGGCGCCGGACGAACCGTTTCCGCTCGACCTGTCGGCCACCACCCCCAGTGGCGCGCCGCTGCAATTGCGCCTCGTCGCCACTCCGCATTTGCGCGGCAACGCGCTGCTGCTCGACAACATCGAGATCCACGCGGCGCAAGGCCACGGCACCACCCTTGGCCTGACTGGCAATGCGCGCTGGCACGGTGCGGCCGATGCCGCCGCCCAGCTCGGCGGCAAGCTCGATCAGGCCGACTCCGGCAGCTATACCGTGGCGCTGACACTGGCCCCGGCCGATCAAACCCAACCCCTGCTGCTGCACCTTCGGCTCGACGGCCCCGGCAACCACGCCGACCTGCGCTTGCCGCCACTTGCGCTGGCCCGCTGGTGGAATGGACTGAACGCGCCTGGCGAATCATCCGGCCCAACCCAACCCAGCGTGCCGCCGGCCAGTGGATCACTGCAGGTGGCCAAGTGGCAGTTGGGCAGCGTCAGCATCGAAGGGCTCAGCGTGCAGAGTGATGGCGAGGGGCCGGCCACTTCGGCGTCAGTCTCCGCGCCTGCGACCGATACGCCGCAGTGAACCGCTTTGCTGATGTGTTGCTGGCCTGGTTCGACCGCCACGGTCGCCACGACTTGCCGTGGCAGCACCCGCGCGACGCCTACCGCGTGTGGGTTTCCGAGATCATGCTGCAGCAGACCCAGGTAGCCACCGTAACCGGCTATTTCCAGCGCTTTATCGCCGCGCTGCCCAACCTGCCGGCATTGGCTGCGGCGTCGGAGGACGAGGTGTTCGCGTTGTGGTCGGGACTGGGCTATTACCGCCGGGCGCGGTTCCTGCACCAATCGGCGCAGCTTTGCGTCGAACGCCACAGTGGCCGGCTGCCACACGACTTCGCGGCGCTGGCGGCCCTGCCCGGCATCGGTCGATCCACCGCCGGTGCCATCCTTGCGCAGGCCTGCGGGCAGCGCGTCCCCATCCTCGATGGCAACGTCAAGCGCGTGCTGGCGCGCTATCACGGCATCCACGGCTACCCGGGCGAGCGCGCCGTCGAACTGGCCTTGTGGCAACACGCCGACGAGCACACGCCCGCCGCGCGCGTCGCCGACTACACCCAGGCGATCATGGATCTCGGTGCAACGGTCTGCACCCGCACCAAGCCCGACTGCGCCACCTGCCCACTCGCCCCGCACTGCGTCGCTCTCCGCGACGGACTCGTCGACGCGCTGCCCACGCGCAAACCCGGCAAGGCGCTGCCCACGCGGGAAACCCTGATGCTGGTGCTGCGCGACCACGGCGGCCGCGTACTGCTCCAGCGCCGTGGCCCTCAAGGCGTTTGGGCTGGCCTGTGGAGCTTGCCGGAGGCCGCTGACGCCAAGGCCGCCGCGCACGCAGCCGCCGGCCTGGCCCGCGTTGCCGATGCGCTCGCCCTGCCCGCGTTCACCCACGTATTCACCCACTATCGCCTGCACGTGACGCCATGGCTCTACGCGCACGCGATGCCCACGGCCACCGTGGCCGACGCGCCGGATCTGCGCTGGTGCGATGCTGAAGCCATTGCCGCACTCGGCCTGCCCACGCCCGTGCGCCGCCTCCTGCTGCACATCAACGACATCGTGTGACAACTTCGCGCACACTGCGCGTTCGCTTCCGTTCGACTCGACACCCATCACCGCATGAGCCGCATCGTCCACTGCGTCAAGCTCGACATCGACGCCGAAGGCTTCGACTACATCCCATGGCCCGGCGCGCTGGGCGTGCGGCTGTACAACGAGGTTTCGGTGAAGGCCTGGCGCGACTGGCTGGCCCACCAGACCACGCTCATCAACGAATACCGCCTCAACCCGCTGGACGCGAAAGACCGCAAGTACCTCACCGAGCAAATGGAAAAATTCCTGTTCGGCGGCGACTACGACGTGGCTGTCGGCTTCACTCCTCCGATCCGCGACGAAGCCCACAAGGCTTGACGATTCGGCGCACATTCGGTCTAATGCGCGGCTCCACCCGTCATTAGCGAGCCCTTGGCCGCCCATGATCGGCTCCCTTCGGCCGGGTAGCTCAGTTGGTAGAGCAGAGGACTGAAAATCCTCGTGTCGACGGTTCGATTCCGCCCCCGGCCACCAATAAAGACAACGGCTTGCAGCGATGCAGGCCGTTGTCGTTTCAGACACTCATTCCGCTGTTGCCAGTTCGGCGTCCGATTTGCAGAAACGCACGCCGGCCAGTAGCGGCTCGTTGGCGCCTCGAATCACGCAAACTTTCTCACCGGCACCGAAGCTCAGGGTCGCGCCAGTCGAGCGGATCCCTCACCCGCCATCACCGCCCGTCCCGATGCGTGCAGGACATTCGGAAGAAGCACGCCGGTTCATGCGGCTGCGTTGATCACGCCAAGGAAGTCGCGACCGTAGCGCTCGAGTTTGGCAGCGCCGACGCCACTAACTTCGGCAAGCTCGTCGGTGGTGGTCGGGCGCGCACGCAGCATCGCCAACAAGGTTGCGTCGTGGAACACCACGTACGGCGGCACCCCCTGTGCACGGGCGAGATCGGTGCGCAGGCGGCGCAGCGCATTCCATAATGGCTGCTCGTTCGGTTCGACACCGAGGTTGCCGGCTGCAGCCGATTTGGTGCCCTGCCGCCGGTGCGTCGCCCGCGTCGGCTTCGCATCCTCGCGCAGACACACCGCCTGTTTGCCGATCAGCACCGGGCGACTGCTGTCCGTCAGGCGCAACGTACCATAGCCTTGCGCGTCACTCGCCAGGAGGCCGGCCGCAAGCAGTTGCCGGAACACGGAACGCCAGGCGTGTTCGTCCAGCTCCTGGCCGATGCCGAAGGTACTCAGGCGATCATGCCCAAGCTCGCGCATGCGCGCGTTGTCCACCCCACGAAGGATGTCGATCACGTGCCCGGCACCCCAACGCTGCCCACTTCGATACACCGCCGACAGCGCCTTTTGCGCCGGCACCGTCGCATCCCAGGTGCGCGCCGGTTCGACGCAATTGTCACAGTGCCCACAAGGGCCGGCATACGTCTCGCCGAACGCGGCCAACAGCGCCTCGCGGCGGCAGCGCACGGCTTCCGCATAAGCCAGCAGCGATTCGAGTTTCTGGCGTTCGACGCGCTTGCGCTCATCGGCCGATTCGGACTGCGCGATCATCTGGCTGAGGGTGACCACGTCGGACAGCCCGTAGACCATCCATGCTTCCGCCGGCAGCCCATCGCGACCGGCGCGCCCGGTTTCCTGGTAATACGCCTCGATCGAACGCGGCAAATCCAGATGCGCCACAAAGCGGACGTCGGGCTTGTCGATCCCCATGCCAAAGGCCACCGTGGCCACCATCACCACGCCATCCTCGCGCAAAAACCGTTGCTGGTTCGCGGCACGCGTGGCGGCATCGAGCCCGGCGTGATACGGCAGCGCATCGATACCGGACGCAGCGAGCCATGCGGTGGTGTCATCCACCTTCTTGCGGCTCAACGCGTAGACGATACCGGCTTCGCCCTGGTGACCGGCAAGGAACTGCTTGAGTTGCGTTCGCGGGTTATGCCGCAATGCCACCCGATAGGTGATGTTTGGCCGGTCAAAACTCGACACAAACTGGCGCGCCCCGGCCAACGCCAGCCGCTCCACGATCTCGGCACGGGTACGTTCATCCGCAGTCGCCGTAAGCGCAACGCGCGGAATGGTCGGAAAGCGCTCGGCGAGCAACGACAGCCCGCGATACTCCGGGCGAAAGTCGTGTCCCCATTGCGAAACGCAGTGCGCCTCGTCGATGGCGAACAAGGCAATCCTGATGTGGCCAAGCAGGTCAAGGAACCGGGCCGTCAACAGGCGTTCCGGCGCAACGTACAGAAGATCAAGCGCGCCGGCGAGCAATCGACGTTCGACATCTCGCTGCTCGCTGCTGCCGAGGCTTGAGTTGAGGTACTCGGCAGAAACGCCAGCCGAGCGCAACGCGTCGACTTGATCCTGCATCAAGGCGATCAGCGGCGAGACAACGATACCGGTACCGGCCCTGGCCAACGCCGGTATCTGATAACACAGGGACTTGCCGCCGCCAGTTGGCATCAAAACCAGCGCGTCCCCGCCTGCCGCCACGTGTTCCACCACAGCCTGTTGCTGGCCGCGAAAGCTGGAATACCCGAAGACGTTGCGCAATATGTCGATTAACGACGAAGCCATTTGCCCATTTTAACAAAAGGAATCAGCGGGCTCAGGCGCTTCCCACACACCGCACACGGCATAAACGCGAGAGCTGTATCGGTTGGCCGACTACGCGTGGATCGGAGCGCGGTCGGACGAGCGGGAAGGCATCGAGCGCGCCGACCGGACTGCGTCTGCCGCAGCAAACCACCATGCGGGGGGAGGCCGACGCGCACCCGCCGAGGCGGCTACTCGTACGCCGGACTTTCAGTCCGTCCACGGTTCCGCCGGGCAAAGCCGGCATGTT
>SCRM01000009.1 GCA_004298045.1 Rhodanobacter sp.
CGGGGGAACCGCTGCGGCGGATCGGGCAATGAGGCGGAATACGGCGATGATGACTCCTGCCGCCCGCGCGAAGGTTTCCCGGCGATCCGCATTGGCGACCCTGGTGATCGCGATGCTGGCCATGGCACCGGGCCTCACCACCGCCGGCGAGACTTTCGAGAACCCGCTGCTGCCTTCCGGACCCGACCCCTGGGTCGCGCAACGCGACGGCTTCTACTACTACACCAATACGCTGGGCAACCGCGTCGCACTGTGGAAGACGCGCGACCTGGGCCGCCTCGCCGAGGCACCGGTCACCGTGGTCTGGCGTGCGCCGGCCAGCGGGCCGGGCTCGGCCGCGGTGTGGGCGCCGGAGCTGCACTTCCTCGACGGCAAGTGGTACCTGTATTACACCGCCGCCGACAAGGCGCACGACGACGACGCGCACCGCCATCTCTACGTGCTGGAAAACACTTCGCCCGATCCCACACAGGGCAAGTGGATCCCGCGCGGCCGGCTGGAAACCGATCACACCGGCATCGATGGCACTGTGTTCCAGTCGCGCGGCAAGCTGTACTTCGTCTATTCCGCCTACGTCGGCGACCACAGCGACCTGGTGATCGCGCCGATGACGAACCCGTGGACCCTTGACCAGCCGCAGGTGGACATCGCTCACCCCACCTACGCGTGGGAGATGCAGGGCGGACGCAAGATCCTGGAGGGTCCGGAGTTCCTCGCCGGCCCCACCGGCAAGCTGTTTCTCAGCTATTCGGCCAGCGCCTGCTGGTCCGACCATTACGCGCTGGGGCTGCTCGAAGCGGCGCCGGATGCCGACCCGCTCGATCCCGCGGCGTGGCACAAGTCGGCGCAACCGGTGTTCGCGCAGTCGCCCGCCAACGGGGTCTACGCGCCGGGCCACAACGGTTTCTTCAAATCACCCGACGGCAAGCAGACCTGGATCATCTACCACGCCAACGGCGGCCCGGGCTGGAAGTGCGGCCCGCGCCGCTCGCCGCGCATGCAGCAAGTGCATTGGCGCGCGGACGGCACGCCCGACTTCGGCATACCGGTAAAGGCCGGCGTGCCGATGGCGGTGCCGTCGGGGCAGACGCCCGCGCCGTGATGGGCTGCACGTGCGGGCGCGACCGCGCCCGCCGTGTCTACTGGCCTACCGCAATATCCACTGCTGCGGTGCGAGGCCGTTGTCGGTCCAGATCTGCAACTGCGTGCCGGCGGTAGTGGAGCCGGCGGGATCATCCAGCATCAGAGACCCGGAAGCGCGGTTCATCAACTTGTAGCTGCCGTTGCCGAGGTCGATGAACTGCCAACTTTGGTTGGCGTTGCCGACGCAACCCCACAACGTCACCAGATTGCCCGGCGCGGTGCTGCCGCCGGTGTTGTCCACGCACAGGCCGGTCTGCCGGTTCTGGATGCTGAACCAGCCGTTGCCCTGTGCGTGCACAGTCCAGTTCTGCACCGGCGCGCTGTTGCAGGTCCACAGTTCGGCGCTGGTGTTGTTGGCGGTAGACCAGGCGGTGTTGTCCAGGCACAACGCTGGCGCCTGCACGCTCTGGAACACGTAGGTGGAACCGTCGACGGGCAGCTGGTTCCAGACCTCGCTGGCGAAGTAGGTGATGCAGCCGCCGTTGAGGTAGTCGGACGCGAGTTCCAGGATGCTTGACCCATCGCTCGCCGGCAGCAGCGCCGAGGAGTAGTTGGGGCAGTAGTTGTCGTAGGCGCTCGGCACCTGCACGGGGGCGGCAACGGTATACCAATTGCCGGTGCCGTCCACGTTGGTATTGACGAACAGCACCTTGCCGTTGGACGGCGAGACGCTGCCATTCGACTCGTACATCACCTGCCCCACCAGCAGGATTGCGCCGTTGGCGGACAGCACCGAGGGGCTCCAGCGGTTGAGCGGCGCGTGTTCCAGGTACTGGCCGGTGGCCGTCTGCACTTTGCCGCCCATGTTGGTCGGGTCGCCGAAGTTCCAGCCGTCGGTCGAGGTGCGCGAGAACACCGTGCATGCAGCCGGCCCGCACAGCTCGTAGCTCATGAAGAAGTGGCTGTCGGGCAGTTTGCTGACCGTGATCATGCCGGGACGGTCGCCGGAGACGGTGCTGCGCACGGTGTCGGTGCGGCCCTGCCAGGTTTGGCCGTCGTAGCTGCGGATCTGCACCAGTTTCTGGCTGCAGCAGGGGTCGGTCTCGTCGGACCAGAACATCACCAGCGCGCCGTCGTTCGCCACTTCGAACTCCGGCTCCCACAGGCCATGATTGAGGTCGCCGCCCTGCACCGGCGTGCTGTGGTAGGTCCACGTCGCGCCTTGATCGGTACTGGTGTAGACCTCGATCGCCGGCGTCTGGCCGACGAGGTAGGCGGCGGCGGACAGCAGGGTTCCCGGTGCCAGCGTACCCACCTGCTGCGGCAGTTCGTACAGCGTGGCGCAGCAGCGCTCGGTGCTGCCGGACACCGTCGGCACCGGGCCAAGCAGGTTCCAGCTCGCACCGTTGTCGCCACTCTGGAAGATGATGCCGTTGGTGCTCGCAACCAACCGGCCGTTGACCTGCGACGACCCGTGTTCGAGCCGCACCACGCGCGAGTACAGCGTGCTCCCTTGCAGCACGGTTCCGGTGGCGGCCTGTGCCACCGACGTGCCCAGCCCGAGCCATCCCGCAAGCAGCACGAGTACCGGCCACGTCCCCTTCCAGCCGATGGACAAACGCTTCATGTCGTCCTCCCATCGCCGCCCCATGCGGCGTTCAAAAGGCAATGCGCCCGGCGGGCGACGGCGGCTAGCGCGCCGGCTTCGCGACGGCCGCGACGCCGGCGGCGTCGATCTGCAGGTAGTCGATGTCCAGCGCGTGCGCCGAACCACTCACCGCGATCGTGTGATCGCCCGCGCGCAGCGGCGCGCGGAAACGGGTGATGCGCCAGCCGTCGCGGTCGGCGCGCGTGTCGCCGCCCGCAACCGCCTGGCCGTCGATGTGCAGCACCGGTTGCGTCGGGAAGCCGAGATCCTGCCAGCGCACGCGCAGCAGGCGTGGGCCATCCGCAGCGGCATGCACGGCGAACTCGAGTCGGCCCAGCGGCGGCGCGGCGACGCGCGCCTTGCGTCGGTTGGAGCCGGAAGGGTCATCGATCTGCACCGCCCACTGGCGCGCCGCATCCTCCGCTTCGTAGCGGTCGAAACGCGCCGGCGCGCTGGCCTCGAGAATGACATTGGCGCGCGCATCGGCAGGTGCCCCGGGCGCGGACGACGAGGTGAGGTGCAACAACGTGCCGTCGGCTTGCAGCAGCAGCGCCTGGGTCCAGCCGGCGTGGATGTTGCCGGTGAGTTTCTGCACCGGCGCCGGCATTTCCCACCACGGGCCGCGGCCGAGGTTGTTGTTCCAGTACATCGCGCGGCCACCCGGGTCGCCGCCACCGCCGGCGCGCTCGGCCAGCACCACGAGCGTGCCGTCGCGGCCGCCCACCGGCAGCCATTTCACGATCGGCGAGGCGGCGGGCCACGCGCCGGCCTGCGTTTGCACCGGCGTACCGCGGTTGGCAGGGTTGCCCCAGTCCAGGCCGTCGCGGCTGAACTTCAGGTAGACGTGGCCGTTCCGCGGGCCATCGATATCCTCGTAGCTCATCACGTAGCGGCCATCGGGCAGGCGGTCGACCACCGCCATGCCGGGGCGCTCCACGCCGCCGGGAATCGCCACGTCGACGTGCTCGACGCCCCACGTGCGACCACCGTCGTCGGACACCTTGTGCGCCAGCAACTGGTTGAAGCCCGCAGCCTTGTGCTGCTCGCTGGAGTAGTACGCCACCAGGCGGCCGTCGTCGAGCACGCGCAGGTTGGGCTCCCACACGCCGTGGTTGTCCTTGTCTGACGGCTTGCCACCGCCTTTGATGATGGAACTGAGGTAACGCCAGGTGCGCCCCGCATCGTTCGAGGCGTAGAGCTGCAGGTCCTCGCTGGCCACCCTGCCCTGCGCATCATTGCCGGTGGCGTTGGCGCCAAGCAGCACGGTGCCGGCCGGCAGCGGGCCGCTGGCGCGCGGCAGCTCGTACAGATTGGGTTGCCACCGCAATTGCCAGCGGGGATCGCGGTGCACCTGGTCGGTGACGTTTGTGGTGAATCGCCAGTCGTGCTGCCCGGGCTCGCGCACGTACAGCGGGACGCCGTCCATGCCGTGGCGCTCGAATGCCAGCAGCACACGGCCGTTGTCCGACCTGGTGGCCTGATGGCTGAGACGCACCAGTACCGGGTAACCCACACCCTTTGCCAGTTCGGTGCCGACTGGCGCCTCATCCGGCTGCACCGCAGCCAGCGACGCGCTACTCAGGACGCACAGCCCGATGGCAACGGCGACGGCGAAAACGGAAGGTTTCATGCACGAACTCCTGGCAGGTCCGACCCGGGAAACCGGGGTGCGGTGGGCCGTCGATGCGTTGCCATCGCAGTCCGGGCCCCGTCGTTGCGGCCGGAAAATCGCCGCCTGCGGTATCCGCCGCAGGCGGATGGGCATGGTTCCTCCCTAGGCAATCCAGCCGTCTGGACGGCCGAATGAATAAAACGCGGCGATGGCGGCGGGGAGGTTTCCGCCATCGCCGTCGGCGCCTACATCTTGAGGCGCACACCCAGGCCGATCGTGCGATCCTGATAACGGATGTCACGCGGACGGCTGTTGCCATCGCCCCAGAACTGGTGCAGGTCGTTGCCCAGCAGGTTGGTGGCGTTGAACACTACGGTGAAGTGCGGGTTGACGTCGTAGCCCAGCGAGAAGTCGAGCTGATTGGCCGGCTCGATCTCGTCGTGGTTGCCGGCTACCGTCGGCTGGGTGAAGAAGTCGATGAACCGGCTGCGGTAGTTGTAGGCCAGCCGCGCGGAGAAGCCGTACTTCTCGTACATCAGCACTGCGTTGTAGTTGTTCTTCGACACGTTCTGCAAGGGCGAGGACACGACCGGTCCGCCGATGAACTGCGGCGAGCGCGTGGATCCCTGGATGTAGGTGTAGTTCAACTGCACGCCCAAGCCGCTCAACGCACCGGGCAGGAAGTCGAAGAACTGCTGGTAGGCAAACTCGGCGCCATCCAGGTGGCCGCTACCCGCGCTCTGCGGTGACGACAACTGGTAGGCCTCGCCACCGATCGTCACGTCCGTCACGTAGTTCTGGATGTAGCCGTTGATGTCGCGATAGAACGCACCCAGGCTGACGTAACCGGCCGGGGCGAAGTACCACTCCAGCGAGGCATCGTAGTTGTTCGACTTGATCGGCTTGAGGTTCGGGTTGCCGCTGGCGGCCGCGCCGGCGCGGTTGATCGTGCCCGGGTTGAGCGAGATCGACGGGTTGAGCTGGCCGAAGCCCGGGTAGGTCACCGTCTTGGCGGCCACCAACCGCATCTGCAGCGAGTCGGTAAGGTGCAGGTTGAAGCTGAGGTTGGGCAGGTACACCGGCTCGCTGGTATTGACCGACAGCGGCGTGTAGATGCCCGTGGCCGCATTGAAGGAGTACGCGTCGAGGTTGCGCTTGACGCGTTCCACGCGCATGCCCATCAGGCCGTCCACCGGCAGTCCAAACAGCGTGGTGGCGTAGCCCGCCTGGGCGTAGCCGGCCAGCGTCTTCTCGTCGATGTTGTAGTAGCGGCCGGGGTTCACCGGTGGCCGGCCAGCGGGCAGGCCGTACAGGCCGCGGATCGCATCCGCGTTGCCGGTAAGGTAGTTGAAGCAACCGGTCAGCCAGGAAACCGGGATCGCCGAGGTGGTCGGCATCGCGCAGAAATACTCACTCGGGAAGCGCGCGGTGACCTGGTTGGCCGGGTTCGGCGTCTCGACGATGTTGCCGGTGCCGGCGCCGCCTGGCGGCGGCGTGGAAATCTCTACGCTGCCGGTGTACCGCGCCTTGTGGTCGGCGTAGCGCAGGCCGAAATCCAGGTAGCTGAAGAAGCTGCCGTTGATGTCCAGGTTGCCGTCGCCGCGCCACGCGTATTGCTTGCCGCGCTGGGTGTTCCAGGTCTGGAACAGGCCATTGAGGTAGTAGTTGTTCGGATCCAGCTGCACGTTGTTGCCCAGCGACCAGTTCTGCTGGTTGCCGGCAGTGCCGTTCCACACCGTGGTCACCGGTCCCTTGAGGAAGGTGTCGACGATGAAGGTGTTGACGTCGAACGAGGTCGAGCCATAGGACAGATCCGAGCTCAACCGCAGCCGGTCACCCTGCCACTTCACGCCGATCGCGTGCTGCATGTCGCGGCCGTGCTGCAGGTGCGCCTGGGTGCTGGTGGCGGAATAGGTGTTGCCGTTCCAGCTGCCGCCGGAAGCGTCGCAGATGGTCTGGCCCGCAAACGGCGAACCGGTGAGCTGGTCGGGGTAGCAGTGGTTGCCGACGGTCAGGTTGTTCGGCGTTACCGCGCCGACCGGGAAGGAGAAGTAGAACGGCTGGTTGTATGCGTCCGAATCCCAGTCGTACAGCCCCTCGGCGTAGAACTCGGTGCTGTCGTTGGGCTTCCACTGCAGCGCGTAGTTCAGCTCCGGCCGCTGGCGATAGCCGATGTTGTAGTCGGCACCGAACCCATTGGGCGCGGCGATCAGATCGCCCGCGGCAGTACGCATCGGCGTACCGGTGCCGTCGCGCAACACCTTCGGAAAGTCGCCCCACACCGCGTTGTACTGGTAGTGCTGCGCCATGAAGCTGGCATTGAGCAGCGCGCCGACCTCACCGATGTCGGTCTGCCAGCGGTCGCTCATCAACACGCTGAAGTTGGGGTCGGTGCGGCCGCCGTACTTGCTGTGCGTCGCGGTGTAGGTCGCCGCGAGCTTGGCGCCATCGAAGTCGAACGGGCGGTACAGCTGCATGTCGACCACGCCGGCGATGCCGCCGTCGAGCAGGCTCGCCTCGCTGGACTTGTACACCTTCACCGCCTTGACCGCCGTGGCCGGCAGGTTCTGGAAGGCGAAGCCGCGGCCCACGCCGCTGAAGATCTCGCGGCCATTGAGGGTGGTGATGACGTTCGGCAGGCCGCGGATCACCACCGAGCTGGTTTCGCCCTGGAAACCCTGTGCCACCTGCACGCCGGTGATGCGCTGCATGGCATCGGCCACGCTGTTGTCCGGCAGCTTGCCGATGTCCTCGGCGACGATGGAATCCACCACCATGCGCGAATCCTGCTTGATCGTCTGGGCACTCTGCAGGGAGTCGCGCAGCGGCGTCACGGTGACGGTCGACAGGTTGACGGCATTTTTCTTCGCTTCTTCGGCGCGCTTTTTGGCCGCATCCGAGGCCTTGTCGCCGGATGCCTGAGTTTGCGCATCCTGCGCTGCAACCGGTGCGCTGCCGGTGTCCGTTTCAGCCGCATGGGCCGGGAACAGGCAGGCGCTGATGGCGCTTGCCAACAAGGTTGCGGTGCATGAGACCAGAACCGGATGTTTCATACGTCTTCTCCCCAAATTTGTTAGGTCGTGCTTCGCAGCAGCGATGACTGAAGCGTCGATGTCCGCCGACTCACCGCGTTCTTCCCGATGGCTGGCCCGCTTCGATGAATCCACCCCTTTGCAGGGGAACCGTCTGCCGGCAGGCGTGCCGTCCGGCGTGCTTCTTATAGTCTGACAATAACCTATTTGTCGTACTATATGACTAACGATGCATCACCTGCGCCGACTTGTCATGCTGCGGTGCACCGTCGAAGATTCACGCTTGCCTTCGCCACTTCGAAAACGAAAACGCCCAGCGGGCCGGGCGTTTTCTTGCTCTGCGTGTGGCGATCACCAACCCCGGCGCAACCGACCTCTCGGTGCGTGCTTCACGGGCTCAACGCCGCCGCCGGCACCACACCTTTCGGCGAGTGGCTCAGCGCGCGGATGATCTGCACCTCGCGTTCGCGATACGGCGTGCCATCGCCGTGCAGCAGATCGTGGAACCAGACCGTGGGCGGCTGCAGCGTGTACGGACGCTGCCAGGAATCCCACGGCAGGTTGGTCTGCGTCTTGCCGACCACGAAGCCCCAGTTGACCATGCCCACGTCGAGTTTCTTCGCCAGCGGCAACACGCCGTCGATGGTGGAACCGGCGCCACGCGCCATGTACTCGGTGCAGATCAGCGGCCGGCCATAGGGTTCGAGCTGCTCCACGCGGCGCTTGAAGTTCTCCGGCCAGCCGTAGTCGTGGAAGGTGATGATGTCGGATTGGTCGACCTGGGTGCGCTCCACCGCATTGAGCTTTGCCGACGGGCTCCAGTCGTCGTCGTGCCACAGGCCGCTGGTGAGCGGCTGGGTCGGATGCGCGCTGCGGGCCCAGGCGAACACCTGCGGCAATAGCTCGGCCACGCGCTGGAACTTGTCCTTCGGCTCGCGCGCGCCGTAATCGCCGCCGCCCGGGTTGTCCGGCTCGTTCCACACGTCCCAGGCAAGGATGCGGTCATCCTTGGCGAAACTGCCCACGATGTCCTTCACGTACTGCTCCAGGCGCGGGTACTGGCTCGGGTCGTCCATCGCCACGCCGGGGGATTGCACCCAGCCAGAGTTGTGCACGCCGGGGATCGGCGGATGCTGCGGGCCGAGCTTTGGCCCCGGATCCCAGCACGAGTCGAACAGCACGAACATCGGCTTGATGTGGTGCTTCGCCGCGATGTCGAGAAAGGTGTTGATCCGCTGCTTGAACCCCGCGGCGTCCTGCTTCCACAGCAGGTCGTGCAGGAACACGCGCATGGTGGTCATGCCCAGCGACTGCGCCCAGCCCAGCTCCTGGTCGATCCGCTTGGGGTCGAACGTGGCGGCCTGCCACATCTCCAGTTGGTTGATGGCATCGGAGGGGACGTAGTTGCTGCCCAGCAGCCAGGGCTGTTTCGCGTACCAGGATTGAGCCTGGGCCTTCGACCAGCGCGCGGACGTGTCGGCCTGCGCCGGCACCACCGCCGTGACCGCCGCCACCACGGCAAGCAGCAGACAGGACAATGCGTGTTTCATGGAACCTCCTGTGACGGCGGCGATCAAGCCCGCCAACGAACGCGCCTGCGCCAACGGAGCAAGCGGCAGATTCAACCATGCCCCGGCCAGCGGCCGGGACGCGGCTCAGCCACCGTGACCGGCGGCCCGATCCACCGAGAACCGGTAGACGATGTGGTTGTGATAAGTCTGCCCCGGCGCCAATCGCGCCGAGCCGAAGTCGGGATGGTTGGGCGTATCCGGAAACCTCTGCGGCTCCAGCACGAAGGCATCGCCCTGGCGGTAGATGCGCCCCGATTTGCCCACGCTGGTGCCGTCGAGAAAATTGCCCGAATAGAACTGCAGACCCGGCTGGGCGGAATGGAGCGTCAATACGCGGCCGCTGTGCGGGTCTTCCACCTTCGCCACCAGCCGTGGCGCAGGAGCCTCGGTGCGGCTGATCACCCAGTTCATGTCGTAGCCGTGGCCGCGCAGCAACTGCGGCTCCCTGCCGTCGCGGATGTCGCGGCCGATCGGCTTGCCGTGGCGGAAGTCGTAGGCGGTGCCGGCCACGGCGCGGAACTCGCCGGTGGGAATCAACGTATCGTCCACCGGCGTGATGCTGTCCGCCGGGATGGTGAGGATATCGTCGTAAATGCTGCCGGAGCCCTCGCCACCCAGGTTCCAGTAAGTGTGGTTGCTGAGGTTGACGATGGTGGGCTTGTCGGTGGTGGCGCGGTAGTCGATGTCCAGCTCGTGGCCGGCCTTGAGCGTGTAGGTAGCGGTGGCGGTGAGCGTGCCGGGGTACCCCTGGTCGCCATCGGGGCTGACGTAGCGCAGCGTCACGCTGGGCTCGGGCGCCTTCACCACCTTCACCACCTGCCACACCACCTTGTCGAAGCCCTTGGTGCCGCCATGCAGCGAGTTCGGGCCGTCGTTGAGGGTGAGCTGGTAGCTCTTGCCATCCAGCGTGAAGCGCCCCTTGGCGATGCGGTTGGCGAACCGCCCCACCGTGGCGCCGAAGTACTGCGGCTTGGCCAGGTAGTCGTTGAGGTTGGGATAGGCCAGCACCACGTCGGCCAGCTTGCCGTGGCGATCCGGCAGCATCAGCGACTGCAGGCTCGCGCCCAGGCTGATGACACGGGCGGTGAAGCCGTGACCGTCGTCCAGCGTCACGACTTCCACCTTGTTCCCATTCGGCAAGGTGCCGAAGGTCGCGCGGCTGGCATCAGCCGCCGCGCAAAGCCAAGACGCGATCAACAGCGGAAAGGCGATGCCGCAGACGACCAGGTGCTTGTTCATCAAACAGTCCCCGCTTCATGAAATGACATCGAGCAGGGTTGAACAGAAACATATAATAAGACATTTTTCAAGCATCCCGCCGCCGCAGGAAGCCATCGCCAAGCCCTCCGTGCCGGATGGAAACCGCCATGGCCGGCATCTTCAGTCCGCCTCAGCCCACAGTGAATCTCGGGTGCTACAGCGCCGCCCGTCGGAGCAGCTGGGCGTTGATCGCCACGATCACCGTGCTGGCGGACATCAGGATCGCGCCCACTGCCGGGACCAGCAGGATGCCCGTCCAGGCCAGTGCGCCCGCGGCCAGTGGAATCGCCAGGATGTTGTAGCCTGCCGCCCACCAGAGGTTCTGCACCATCTTGCGGTAGCTGGCCCGGCTCAGGGTGACGATGCGCGGCACGTCGCGCGGATCGGAGCGCACCAGCACCACGTCTCCGGCTTCCACCGCCACGTCCGTGCCGGCGCCGATGGCCACGCCCACGTCCGCGGTTACCAGCGCCGGTGCGTCGTTCACGCCATCGCCCACCATGGCGACCTTGCGGTTGCCCTGCTGCAGCTCCCCGATCTTGGCGACCTTGTCCTCCGGCAGGATTTCGGCAAAGACCACGTCGATCCCCAGCTCCCGGGCAACGGACTCGGCGACTGCTCGGGAGTCGCCGGTGAGCATGGCCACCTTGATGCCGGCAGCGTGCAGGCGTTCGATGGCTTCCCGCGATTCGGGCCGCACCGCATCGGCGATGGCGAACACGGCGAGCACGCGGTTGCCTTCGATCAGGTAGGTGGCCGACTGCGCGTTGGCGGCCGCGGCCTGCGCGGCTTCCTGGATCATCCGGCCGGGCCGCGCGCCCAGCCGCCTGAGCATGGCGGGCCCACCGACATGCAGCAGGCGGCCTTCCACCTCGGCACGCACGCCCACCCCGGCCATCGACTCGAACCCGGCCGAGGCAGGTATCGCCAGGCCGCGCTCCTTCGCGCTCGTCGTCAGGGCATGGGCGATGGGATGCTCGGCGTCACGCTGCACCGCCGCGGCCAGGCGCAGGGCGTCGTCCTGCGTCACGCCGTCCTCGACTGTCATCGACACCACGCGATGCGAACCAAGCGTCAGCGTGCCCGTCTTGTCGAACACGACGATATCGAGGTTGCGTGCCTCTTCCAGACCGCGCCGGTCGCGAACCAGCAGGCCGTTCTGCGCGCCGATCGTGGTGGAGATCGCGGTTACCAGTGGCACCGCCAGCCCGAGGGCGTGCGGGCAGGCGATCACCAGTACCGTCACCACGCGGGTGATGGTGAAGTCCAGTGTTGCGCCCGCCGCCGACCATGCGACGAACGTGACCACACCCGCGCCAATGGCGACCAGCGTGAGCCAGAACGCCGCCCGGTCCGCCAGTGCCTGGGCGCGCGAACGGGACGTCTGCGCCTGCGCAACCAGGCGCATGATCCCGGCCAGGGCCGTGCTGTCCCCGGTGCCGGTGACCTCGACCCGGAGCGATCCCTGGCCGTTCACCGTGCCGGCGATGACCTTGGCGCCTTCGCTTTTTTCGACCGGCTTCGACTCGCCGGTAATCATCGCCTCGCTGACGCTGCTCTTGCCGCTCTTCACCACGCCGTCGGCGGGGATGCCCGCGCCGGGCCGGATCAGCAGCACGTCGCCGGCGCGGAGTTCGCCGACCGGGACCACCTCGGTTTCATCGCCGCGGGTGATCCGTACCGCCGTGTCCGGCAGCAGTTTGGCCAGCTCCTTGAGCGCGCCCTGGGCCTGGAAGATCGAGCGCATCTCGATCCAGTGGCCCAGCAGCATGATCGTCACCAAGGTCGCCAGCTCCCACCACAGCGCATGCCCCGGATAGCCGAGTGTCACCGCCGCGCTGTAGAGGAAGGCGACCACGATCGCCATCGAGATCAGCGTCATCATGCCTGGCAGGCGGTCGATCAGCTCGCCCCATGCGCCCTTCACGAACACCCAGCCGCCGTAGAGAAAGACGACGGTGCCGAAGATCGCGGGGAGGTACTGCGCGCCGGGGAACCGGGGCGCCGTGTACCCGAACCATTCCTGCAGCATCGGCTCCCACACCAAGGCGGGAAGGGTCAGTGCCAGGCTGAGCCAGAACCGGTCGCGGAACATCTCCACGCTGTGGCCGGCATGCTTGTCGTGGCCGGCGTGTTCGCCGGTGTCCGGCCCATGTCCGTGCGCGTGGTGCGCGGAATGCTCATCGGACGCATGGGCGTGCCCGGATGGATGGCGGTCGGTATGCATGGATGCCTCCGGTCAAGCACAGGTCGAAAAAAGATGGTGGGATCGCCGTCGCCATCGATGGCGATCGGCTCCTCCGTGTCCAGCAGGTGTGCCCGGTTCATTCCCGGTAAGCCGCCGCTACCACGCAGGCCCGGTGCAACGGTTCGCAGACCGCAGGCCGGCGACGTCAAAGGTTCACGAGGCCCCCGGCGCAGTGGGAAGCGACGTCATGAGCTTGGCCGCGGCGGCGCCGAGCGCCGGTCCCGTCGAGATCGCGTTGGACGGATGGGCGATCGTGTCGGTACTGACGATTCTCGCCAGACGGGCGGCTTTCAGTTGCTCATAGGCATCACCCGAGAACACCGGATGGATCGCCACCACGACCGGCGCCGGCAGGCCGAGTCGTTCCAGGTGGCCGAGCGTCTCCAGGATCGTGCGTCCCGATGAAACGATGTCGTCGACCAGCACCGGGGTGCGTCCGGCGACGGCAGCGGCATCGGGCAAGCTGACGCTGACATCGTAGTCGCCGCGGCGCAGCTTGCGCAGCACCTGGAAGGGCACGCCGGCCCGCGTGGCGATGCTGCTCACCCATTGCTCACTTTCGCTGTCAGGCCCGATCACGATGGCGTCGGGCACATTCGAAGCGATCCAGCGGGCCACGAGCGGAGCGGCGCGCACGTGTGCCGTCGGGATGCGGTACAAGGCATCCAGTCGTGGCGTGCGATGCAGGTGGGGGTCCACCGTCACCAGCCAGTCGAAGGACTGCTCCAGAAAGCGCGCGAACAGCGGCGAGGTGACGGCCTCGCCGCGGTGGAAGCGGGTGTCCTGCCGCATGTAGCCGAGGTAGGGCGCAATCAGACCCACGCTGCGGGCGCCGAACTCACGGGCGGTCTCCGCGGCGAACCGCAGCGGCAGCGCGATGGCGTCGGCCGTGCGCAGGCTCGCAAGCATGGCGACGTCCGCGTCCTGCAGGGCAGTATCCAGGGTAACCAGGGATTCCCCATCGGGAAACCGGTGCCAGTCCAGCGGGGCAACGCGGGCGCCGAGTTCGGCCCCGACCGTCGCCGCCAGGGCGACGTCGGCGGGAAACGGGATCAGGATGCGATTCATGCGGCCTCCTCCAAGGCGAAGGGCACGGCCGTCGCCGCGTACTCCAGCGCGTACGCCAACTCTCCGCGCGACTGCGCATGGACGGTGAACAGGGGTTGTCCGCGCTGGACGACGTCACCGATCCGCCACGCGGTGGCCAGGCCCGCGGCAGGCGAGCCGGGGGCGCCGGCAAGCTTGGCAATGCGTGCCAGCCGGCGGTTGTCGATCGCCGCAATCCGCCCGGACGCACCCGCGGTGACGTCCGCGGTGAACTCCGCGTGTGGCGGCTCGCGGAAACCGCCCTGGGCTTCGCAGATCGCGAGGAACTTCGCCAGCGCCCGGCCCGAGTCCAACACCTCATTGGCCCGCGCTACCCCGGTGCCTGGGGTGGTGCCGGGCACCATGTCCAGCAGGGCACCGGCGAGCGCCACGCTGCGCTCGCGCAGATCCGCCGGTGCATCGGCGTTGTTGCGCAGGACCTTGAGCACATCCAGCGCCTCCAGCGCGGGCCCGATGCCCACGCCGACCGGCTGGCGGCCGTCGGAGCGGTACACGTCCAGCTGAAGGCCAAGCGCCGAGGCCGTGCCACCCAGCCGGGTGGCAAGACGGGTGCCGGCGGCGTCGCTGCGCACCTTCGCGGTCGGACCTACCGGGATGTCGATCAGGACGTGGGTCGAGCCGGCCGCAACCTTTTTCGACAGCACGCTGGCGACCAATTGCCCGTCGCTGTCGAAATCCAGCGGTCGCTGGATCCGGATCACGATGTCGTCGGCCGGGCTCAGGCGGACGTTGCCTCCCCAGACAATGCAGCCTCCCTCACGCTCCACGACGCGCCGCATGTCCGGCAGGTCCAGTGCCACCGGCGCCAGCACCTCCATGGTGTCGGCGGTCCCCGCCGGCGACGTGATCGCGCGCGAGGAGGTCTTGGGGATGCGGTAGCCGAGCGCGGCGATGATCGCCACTACGATCGGGGTGGTGCGATTCCCCGGCAGACCACCGACACAATGCTTGTCCAGCACCAGGCCTTCGCCCCAGTCGAGCCGCTGGCCGACGGTCAGCATGGCCCGGGTCAGCGCGGTGGTTTCACTCTGGTCCAGCCGCTCGCCGGCGGAGGCGGCGACGAAGGCCGCGAGCTCCAGGTCGGACAGCCGGCTGGCCACGGCGTCCTGCATCAGGGCGAGATACTGGGATTCGTCCAGACGTCCGCCAAACACCTTGGATCGCAGTGCACCCACGGAAGCCGCCGGCTCGGGGTGACGGAAGCTGGCCAGCTCCCCGGGCTGCGGTGCCAGTGCGCTCCAGGCCGCCTCCGAAAGAGCTGCCTCATCGACGGTGACCAGGTCGCCGACCACGACATTCAGGGTCGCGATCAGCGTGCGCTGCCCGAGCTGCACCTCCACCCGGGTCATGGCGGCGAATCCTTCCGAGCGGCAAATCTCGCATTCGCGGTGCATGTAGACCACCGGCTGCTGGTAGGTGTCGATGCCGGCACGGACGACCCGCATGCGGGTGTGGGTCAACGCGTTCATGTTCCACGTCCTCCTTCCAGCGCCACCCGTTCCAGGTGTTCCGGAGCGCGGGCCGACCATCCGAGCTCGCGCTGGATGCGCGCGCGCAACGTGTCTGCCGCGTCCGGCTCGCCGTGCGTCACGTAGACAATGCGTGGCGCCGTCGGTGCGGTGCGCATCCAGTCCAGCAGTTCGTTCGCATCCGCGTGGCCGGAGAACCCCTCCAGTTGGACGACCTCGGCGCGGATGGGAACGTCGCGACCGAACATCCGCAACGTGGACGCGCCCCCCACCAGGGCCGCGCCCCGCGTGCCACCGGCTTGGTAGCCCGCGAGCACGATGGCATTGCGATCATCCGGGCCGAACGCCTCGATGTGATGCAGTACGCGACCGCCGGTAACCATGCCGCTGGCCGAGATGATGATCAGCGGCCCGCGCTGGCGATTGAGCGCCTTGGACTCCTCGACGCTGTTGATGAAGGTCGTCAGCTCGTACATGCGGCGGCACTCCTCGTCCGACACGCGGTGTTCGTCGTGGTGGCGGTGGTAGATGCGGGTCGCATTGATGGCCATCGGGCTGTTGAGGTAGACCGGAACCCGCGGGATTTCGCCCCGCTCCCGCAGGCGCGTCAGGTGCAACATCAACGCCTGCGCCCTGCCCACCGCAAAGGCCGGGATCACCATCACCCCGCCCCGGGCAGCCACCCGGCGCACGATCGGCGCGAGCTCGGCTTCCTGGTCGACGGACACGTGCGCCCGGTTGCCGTAGGTGGACTCGCAGACCAGCACGTCGCAGGCGGGCAGTGGCGAAGGCGGGTTCATCAGCGCCTCGTTCTGGCGCCCGAGGTCGCCGCTGAAGTGCAGGCGCTGGCCATGCACGTCCAGGCTGACATGGGCAGCGCCGATGATGTGACCCGCCGGATGGAAGCGTGCCCGGATGCCGGGCACCACCTCGACCTCTTCGCCCTGGTCGTGGCCGTGCAGGTATTTCAGGCTCCTGCGCGCCTCCTCTTCGGTGTACAGCGGCAGCGGCTCCTTGTGCTTCGAGTATCCCTTGCGCGCCGCGTACTTGGCTTCCTCCTCCAACAGATGGCCGCTGTCGGGCAGCAACAGACCGCACAGCGCCACGCTGCCATGGGTGCAGTGGATGCGGCCGCGGAACCCCTGCTTGACCAGCGCCGGGAGGTATCCCGAATGGTCCAAGTGCGCATGGGTGAGCACGACGGCGTCGATGGCTGCCGGATCCACCGGGAACGGGGCCCAGTTGCGGTCACGCAGCTGCTTGTAGCCCTGGAACAGGCCACAGTCGACGAGCACGCGGTGCCCGCCATCCTCGACCAGATAGCGCGAACCGGTGACGGTGCCGGCGGCGCCGAGGAACTGCAGGGTGGATCCGCTGGTGGTATTCATGATTGCTCCGGGGCGAACGGGGTGCTGTGTGCACGGTCCAGCAACGACTGGTGCTCGGCCGGCAAGCCGGTGAGCGCCAGGGCGGGGAGAGGCTTTTTCATGGCGTGGATTTCCCTCCGTCGGGTTGGGGACACGCGTCCTGGACGTTCCTGCGCAAGCGGTGCAGGACCAGCAGCCGGAATGCGGCGGGTACCACCAGCATCGACAGCAACGGCGCGGTGAGCATGCCGCCGATCATCGGCGCGGCGATGCGCTGCATCACTTCCGAACCGGCGCCGTGGCCGAGCAGGATCGGAAACAGGCCGGCGAGGATCACCGCCACCGTCATCGCCTTCGGCCGCACGCGCTGCACCGCGCCCTCGCGGATCGCCGCGTCCAGCTCGGCCGGCCCCGAGTGCGAATCGATGGCCAGCTGGTGGTCCCACGCGTGGCGCAGGTACAACATCATCACCACGCCGAACTCGGCGGCGACGCCGGCCAGCGCGATGAAACCGATCATCGTCGCCACCGATACCGCATGGCCGAGCAGCCAGATCAGCCACAGTCCGCCGACCAGCGCCAGCGGTACGCTGGCCATGATCACCGCCGCCTCGCTCACCCGGCGGAACACCACATAGATCAGCGCGAAGACGATCAACAACACGACCGGCACCACCAGGGTCAGCCGCTGCATCGCCTGCGCCAGGTATTCGAACTGGCCCGACCACGCGACCGTGACGCCCGGTGGCAGGCGCACCTCGCGCGCCACCGCCGCTTGCAAGTCCGCCACCACCGCACCCAGGTCGCGCCCGGCGGTATCGACGTAGACGTAGGTCGCCAACTGGCCGTTCTCGCTCTTCAGCATCGGCGGTCCGGCGACCACCTTGATCTCGGCCACCTGCCCCAGCGTCAGCTGCGCGCCGTTCGCCGCGACGATCGGCAAGGCCTTCAATGCGGCCAGCGAATCGCGATCGGCCCGCGGGTAGCGCAGCACGATGGGATAGCGCTCGCGGCCTTCGACGGTTTGCCCGATCGGATCGCCGCCGACCACCGTCGCCACCAGCTGTTGCACCTGCTGCTGGGTCAGGCCATAGCGTGCGGCCTCGGCGCGGCGGATACGCACGTCGACATAGCGACCGCTGGCCGCCCGCTCGGCAATCGCCGAGCCCACGCCCGGCACCGTGCGTGCTACCGCCTCGATGCGGTCGGCGACCGCCTGCAGGCGGTCCACCTGGCTGCCCAGCACCTTGATGCCGATCGGGCTCTTGATGCCGGTGGCCAGCATGTCGATGCGGTTGCGCAGCGGCGGCACGAACAGGTTGGTCAGACCCGGCACCTGCACCGCCTGGTTCAGCTCCGCCTTGATCTTCGCCATCGTCATGCCCGGTCGCCATTGGTCCTTCGGCTTGAAGGTGATGGTGGTTTCGAACATCTCCATCGGCGCCGGATCGGTGGCGGTGTCGGCGCGGCCAGCCTTGCCGAACACGTGGTCGACCTCAGGCACCGTCTTGATCATGCGGTCGGTGAGCTGCAGCAGTTGCGCCGCCTTGCCGGAGGACAACCCCGGCAATGCGGTGGGCATGTACAACAGCGTGCCCTCGTCCATTGCCGGCATGAACTCGCTGCCGAGCCGGCTGAGCGGGAGCAGCGCGCTGAGCAGCAGGAGTCCGGCCAGTACCAGGGTCGTCTTCGGACGGCGCAGCACCACTTCCAGAATCGGCCGGTACAGCGCAATCAACCAGCGGTTGAGCGGGTTGGCATGTTCCGGCCGGATACGCCCGCGGATCAGATAGCCCATCAGCACCGGCACCAGGGTTACCGCCAGCCCGGCCGCCGCCGCCATTGCGTAGGTCTTGGTGAATGCCAGCGGCTTGAACAGCTTGCCTTCCTGCCCCTGCAGCGCGAACACCGGGATGAACGACAGCGCGATGATCAGCAGGCTGACGAACAGCGCCGGCCCCACCTCTGCCGCCGCCTCGACCACCAGCGACCAGCGCGCTGCACCTTGCGGCTCATCGCCGCCGTGCGCGTCGCGCCAATGCTCGAGGTGCTTGTGCGTGTTCTCGATCATCACCACCGCCGCATCGACCATCGCGCCGATCGCGATGGCGATGCCGCCGAGCGACATCAGGTTCGCCGTCACGCCCTGCAGGTGCAGCGCGATGAACGCGGCCAGCACGCCCAGCGGCAGGCTGACCACCGCCACCAGCGCCGAGCGCAGGTGGCCGAGGAACAGCACGCAGACCAGCGCGACCACCAGAAACTCCTCCAGCAGCTTGCCCCACAGGTTGTCCACCGCCGCGTCGATCAGCTGCGAGCGGTCGTAGGTCGGCACGATCTCGACGCCGGCCGGCAGGCTGCGCTTGAGTTCGGTGAGCTTCGTCTTGACCGCCTCGATCGCGGCCTTCGCGTTCTTGCCCGAACGCAGCACGATGATGCCGCCGGCCACCTCGCCCTGGCCATCCAGTTCCGCAATGCCGCGCCGGAAGCTCGGCCCGCGCCGCACCGTGGCGACCTCGCCCAGCAGCACCGGCACGCCGTTCGCATTGGTGCCGACCGGCACATGCTCGAAGTCCTCGCGGCTGTGCAGATAGCCTTCGCTGCGCACCATCAGTTCCGCCTCGCCCTGCTCGATCACCGAGCCGCCGCTGGCGCCGTTGGCCGCGCGTACCGCGTCCGTCAGCTGCGCCACGGTGATACCGCGCGCGGCCAGCGCCTGCGGGTCCGGCACGATCTGCCAGGCGCGCTCCATACCGCCCAGGCTGGCCACCTCGGCCACATCCGGCACGGTCTTCAGCTGGTAGCGCAGGAACCAGTCCTGCAGCGCGCGCAGTTGGCCGAGGTCGTGCTTGCCGGTGCGGTCGACCAGCGCGTATTCGTAGATCCAGCCCAGGCCGGTGGCGTCCGGGCCGAGCGACGGATTGACCCCGGCCGGCAGTCGGTCGCGCACCTGGCTCAGGTACTCCAGCACGCGCGAGCGGGCCCAGTACAGGTCGGTGCTGTCGTCGAACAGCACGTAGACGTAGGAGTCGCCAAAGAACGAGTACGCGCGCACCGTGCGGGCGCCGGGCACCGACAGCATGGTGGTGGCCAGCGGATAGGTGACCTGGTCCTCGACCACCTGCGGCGATTGCCCGGCCCAGCTGGTGCGGATGATCACCTGGGTATCGGACAGGTCCGGCAACGCGTCGAGCGGCGTGCGCGTCAGCGAGAACATGCCCGCCGCCGCCAGCGCCAGTGCGGCCAGCAGCACGAACACGCGGTTGGCGACCGCAGTGCGGATCAGGGCGGCGATCATGGCCGACCTCCGCTCGGCACCACCTGGCCCGCATGCGAGTCATGCGGGGTTGCCGGACGAGGGGCACTGGCGGCGGCTGTGGGAACCCCTCCGCGTTCGCCAAGGCGTTCCAGCGCACCAGACAGGCTGGCCTCCGAGTCGATCAGGAACTGGCCGGAGACGACGACCTTCTCGCCACCATGCAAGCCATCCAGGATTTCCGTGTAGCCGCCGGACGAACGCCCGGTGCGCACGGCGAGCGGGCGGAACCGGCCGTCCATTTCCGCCACGATCACCCGCGTCTGGGTGCCGGTCGCGATCAATGCATCGCTCGGCACCACCGGCACCGCCTCGCCGGCGGCTGGCTGCAGTTGCACGGTGGCGAACATGCCCGGACTCAGCCGGCCGTCCGGGTTGGCCAGCACGATGCGCGCGCGCTGGGTGCGCGTGGCATTGTCGATGTCCGGCAGCAAGGTCTCCACGCTGCCGTGGAACACTTGCCCGGGGAACGCATCGACCGTGACGGTGACCGGCGTACCGGCGTGCACCGTGCCGGCGACGGCCTGCGGCAGCGACGCCTCGACCCACACCGTCGCCAGACCGTTCAACATCATCAGCGTCTGCCCGGCGCCGACCCGCTGCCCGTCGCGCACCTCCAGCGTGGTGACCACGCCCGCCTGCGGCGCGTGCAGGGTGATCGCCGCGCCCGCGCCGCGCCGTGCGGCGCGGATGTCCGCGGCAGTCAGGCCGAGTACCTGCAGGCGCGCGCGCGCGGCGCTCCGCAAGGCCTTCGCGTCGGCCGACTGCGCGTCCTGCAGCGCGTCGTACTCGGCCAGCGCGCTGCTCCATTGCGGCGCTAGCAGCTCGGCCAGCGGCTCGCCGGCCGCCACTTTCGTGTACGGCGCACGCACCAGCAGTCGGCTGACCACCGCGTCGACGCGGGCGCTCACCGCGCTGGCCTCGCGCGGATTCCATGCCAGCGTGCCGGGCACGTGCAGCACGGTCGGCAGTACCCGGCGCTCGACCGGCGCGGTACGCACGCCGAGGTTCTGCACGGTGGCCGGGTCGATCCGCACGACGCCCGCATCGGTACCGCCGCCGCCGGCGTAGCGGGGCACCATCTGCATGCCCATCGGCGACAGGCCGGGATGGTCGAAATGCTGCTCCGGCACCATCGGGTCGTACCAGTACAACACCTTGCCGGCGGTGTCTGCGTTAGTCGCCGACACCGGCGTGGGCGCCGGCGCCATCGGCGCTTGGCGACGACCGCTGAGGTAGCCGACGACGAGCAGGGCCACCGCCGCGGCAACAGAGGCAAGAATGATCAGCGGACGCTTCATGGCGTCACCTCCGGAGGCAGCAGATAGGCGAGTGAAGCCCACAACCGGGCATGCGCAGCGAGCGCATCCACATAGCTCAGGCGCAGTTCGATCTCGGCGCGGCGGGCATCCAGCCACGGCTGCAGCGGGCCGCCGCCGCGGTAGCCGGCCAGCGCGGTGCGCGCGCGATCGCGTGCCAGCGGCAACAGCGTTTGCCGATAGCGTGCGATCTGTTGCCCCCAGCCCTGCCACGCTGCCAGCGCCCGCGTTACCGCCTCGCGCTGCGCGCGGCGCGCGTCTTCGTGATCAGCCTGCACGGCGTCCCATTGCGCCTGACTGGCGCTGATGCCGCGATCCTGCCGGTTGCGCGTGAACAGCGGCAGGCTGACCCCCACCTCCAGCATCACCATGTCCGACAGGCCCGGCGCACGCCGGCCGTAGCTGGCGGTTACGCTCCAGTCCGGGTGGCGCGCCGCGCGCGCCCGTTCGAGCGTCGCCCGCGCCAGTTGCTCGCGCGCGGCCCACGCCTGCAGCGGCGCCTGCTGGTCGATGCCGGCCAACATGCGCTCGGGTGGCACCGGCAGGTGGTTGAAATCCGGTGTCGCCGCGAGCGTGCCGGGCGACACGCCCAGCCAGCGCTGCAGGCCGGCCTGCGCGGCGGTCCGATCGGCCTCGACCGCGGCCAGTCGGTTGTCCAGCGTGGCGAGCTCGGCACGGGTCGCCAGCGCATCGACCGCGCTGCCTTCGCCCCCATGCAGACGTGCCTGGGCGAGCCGCACGGCCAGACTGGCCTCGTCGTGCAGCTCGGCCAGCAGCGCATGCTGCCGCTCGACGGTCCACAGCTCGATCCAGGCGTCGGCGATGCGCTCGCGCACGCTCTGCGCGGCCACCACGCCTTCGGCCTGGGCCGCATCGATCCTGGCGCTGGCCAGATCATGCTCCGCGCGGCGTGCGCTGCGCGACGGGATGGCCTGCATCACGCCGACCGTGCGCTCCGTCATGGCGTCCGAACGCAGACTGAAAGCGCCCGGACCGGTGACGGGAACATTGGCGAAGCCGAACGTGAGCACGGGATCCGGCAACCGCCCTGCTCGCGCTGCCTCTTCGCGGGCAGCGGTACCGTCGGCGGCACGCGCCTCCAGTTGCGGCGCCCGCGCCAGGCCTTGTTGTACGGCCGCTTTCAGGGTCAGCGGCGCTTCGGCGGCAGACGCAACCACGGCCAAGGCCCCGCACAGGAGCAAAGCCACCCCCGCCACCATCGGGCGCCGGGTCAATCGCATGGACAACATGAATGAACACTCCGTCAATCTGCAAACCACGCCGTGCCACGCAGGCACGGCGCCCGTCGGTGGATACCGCGACGGTTCAGATCAAATCAGGAGCGAGCAGAACAACAATCTGGGAAGGGGTGGCCGTTCACGCCAAGGGTCGTGCCGCGCATGGAAACGGTTCGACGGCAATGCGACCATCGTGGCGAACGACGGCGTTGGCGGCAGCGCCGCCAGCGCATTGACCGGCACCGACGCCGTGTAGGCGCCGACCTGGGTGGCGTGGTCGGGTTGGCAGTGCTGGTGGCAGAGGGCGTCGCCCTGGGAGGCCGGCATCTGCGCGCAGTGGTGACCCATCGCCGCCGTCGAATGCGCCTGCACCATCGTCGCCACCGCGTCCGCCGGGACCGGCGCGACCGCACACACATACGCCGCCACCGCCACCTGCTGCCACAACAGCATCATCGCCACCAGCCAGCTGAGGCGGCGGCGGGTACGCAGGCGGAGGTGTCTGGCGCGCTTCATGTCACGCGCAAGGTAGGGTCGACGGCCGTAAGGCTTGTTGATACGTGTCAACTGGGTGGCGGATGCGCGGTTGCCCGACCGTCAGCGGCTTGCCCATGCCGGCACCGCCGGCCGGTTCGACCGTGTACGGTCCCAGCCAGCGGCGGACGGCGCTGTCCACCAAGTTCATGTCGCGGCAGACTTGGGCCACCCTCATGCCTTGGTCTCGAAGCATCTGCACCACTTGCAGCTTGAAGGCCGCATCGAAGCTGCGGCGAACGGATCGGTTCATATCGTTGGTCCTCGTTGGGGCAATGATCCCCTATCGAGGGGTCCGAAAGGATTAGACCAGCACACAGCTTCGCGCCAGCCGCCACGAAATGAAAGCGGGCGTGTTGCTCGATGACCTTCGAACCAATGGGTGAAACAAGGCTCGCCTTTCGATGCCATATCCCCCCTGGCAACCAGAAACCTGAGCACCTGATATCCGTACTGGGCACCGCAAATTGGAAGTGGGGCCGTGGCACTGGGAATCGGCCACCCAGCTCATCGTGCGGGCCACCTGAGCCGCGGCTTGCGGCGGTTCAATCCGCCGGCTGGGCGCAACCGCCCTCTTTGTCCGCTCGGTTGTGGATCAAGCGCAGCGTGCATCGCGGCCGTCATCTGCCGTTGCCAGGCGACAATCCGTTGGCGCGCCAACGCCTGTCGCTGCAGCTCCGCCTGATAGCGGCGGCGTCCGTACAGCGCGGCTGCAACGGCTGGCAGCGTAAACACCAGCGCAAACCACCGTGCAAGCGGATGGCCACCAAGCCAAAAGCCGTAGTACGCGCCAACCACGCAGGCGATCAGAATCAGCTCGGCAAGTTTCTTCAGCAGCATGACGCGGCGCATCACCGACCCCGCAACGCAAGAACCATCGGCCCCATCCTCGCCGGCCGTACTCGACATGGTTTGCGAAATATCAAATCGGCCCATGCGCGCAACCAGCGCCGACAGATTGCCGCAGACGGTGCGACATCGATTGTCCGCAGGAAATAGAATGCACGCGACACCGTTCCGGCAACCGCATCGTGACCACACCCTGCCCGCGACTGTTGATCGTCGACGATGATCCGGGGATCCGCAGCTTGCTGCAGCGCTACCTGGCCGCCCAGGGGCTGCAGGTGGATACCGCCGGCGACGGCGCGCAGATGCGCGCGCTGTTGGCACACCAGCCAACCGATCTGGTGTTGCTGGATCTGGGCCTGCCGGGCGAGGACGGCCTGGCGTTGACACGCGAACTGCGTGCCAACTGGCACGGCGCCATCATCATCGTCACCGGCCGCGGTGCGCCGGTCGATCGCGTGGTGGGGTTGGAAATCGGTGCCGACGACTACGTGACCAAACCGTTCGACCTGCGTGAGCTGCTGGCGCGCGTCCACTCGGTGTTGCGGCGAACCCGACCAGTCGAAACCAGCGCTCACGTCGATGCAGCCCCCCGGCGCTACGGCTTCGACCGCTTCGTGCTCGACCGCGCCACCCGCGAACTGACCGACAACGGCAAACCGATCCCCCTGACAACCGGCGAATACACATTGCTGGACGCACTGGTTGCCCAGCCGAACCATGTGCTGTCGCGCGACGAACTGATGGCGCGTCTGCACCGGCGCGATGCCGGCCCAATCGATCGCGCGATCGACATGCAGATCGGCCGCCTGCGGCGCAAGATCGAAGTCGATCCCGGCAATCCGGTGCTGATCAAGTCGGTGCGCAGCGCCGGCTATCTGCTCGCGGCGCGCGTGACGTGCAAGGAAAGTTGACCATGGTCGGGGCACCGGATCAGCGCGATGTGTTCGGCGTGCTTCGCGCCCTGTTCGACATCACTCCGGACGCCATGCTCGCCGTGGACGAGGATGGCCGCATCGCGCTGGCCAACGCGCAGGCGGAGCAGCTGTTTGGCTATGCGCCGGGCGCACTGCACCGCCAGCCGCTCGACGCCCTGTTGCCGCTGCCGCTGCGCTACATGCATGCCGCACATTTTCGCGAATACCTGCGGCGCCCGCGCGTGCGTCGCATGGGCATCAATTACGAGCTGCAAGGCGTGCGCGCCAATGGCGAGAAGTTTGCGGTGGATGTGGGCCTGAGTCCCGTGGCCACCGAACACGGCCCGTTGGCCATCGCGGCCATCCGCGACATTTCCACCACTCAGCGCGGCCAGCAAAGCGCACGGGGTTCGCGGCTGGACAATTTTGTGGTGCAGATCGGCCGGCTGTTGCTGGAGTCGCCCGACCACTGGGAAGCCATTGCGCGCATTCCCGAGCAAGTGATGGCAGCGCTCAGCATTGACGCGGTCGCGATCCTGGCCACCGACTGGCATGACAAGCTGCTGCGCGTCCGCGCGGATGCGGGCATTCCGGCCGAAGCCGTGGTCCGACTGGCACCGATCCTGTCGACCGCGGGCTGCATGCATCACTTCTTCGTCGACCGCGATCTGCCGGCGATGACCATGGATGCCCTCGCGCGCGCGGAGTTTGCGCAGCTGCAGGCGGAACTGGCGCAGATGGGCTTTGGCGATTGCGCCATCGTGCCGTTGTTCGGCTTGTACGAGCCATCCGGGCTGCTGCTCGCACTCGCCCATGCGCCGCGCCGGTTCGACCATGGTGCGGTGAGCTTCTTGCAATCGGTCGCCAACCTGGTGGCCTCGGCGGTACAGCGGCGGCGCGCCGAGGTGCAGCTTGCGCACGCCCAGCGTCTGGATGCCATCGGCCAGCTGACCGGCGGGATCGCGCACGATTTCAACAACCTGCTGACGGTGATTTCCGGCAATCTGCAGCTGCTCGAAATGGAGTCCGAAAACTCCGACTCGGCCGCGACCTCCATCGCCAGCGCGCGTCACGCAGTGGAGCGCGGCGCCGACCTCACGCGCAAGCTGCTGGCATTCGCCCGCCGCCAATCGCTGCGCCCGACCGCGGTGGCAGTGCGTCCGATGCTGGACACCCTCGGCAACCTGCTGACGCGCACGCTGGGCGAAACCATCGAGCTGAAGATCACCTGCGTCGATGCCTTGCCCGATGTGCAGGCCGACCCCACCGAGCTGGAAACCGCCCTGATCAACCTGGCGTTGAACGCGCGCGACGCGATGCCGCGCGGCGGTCGCCTGGCGCTCGTCGCCGAGCCTTGCACGATCCCCGTGGCCGGGCCGGAGGACATCCCGCCAGGCTGCTACGTGACCTTCACCGTGACCGATACCGGCACCGGCATGCCGGCCGAAATCCTGTCGCGCGTGCTGGAGCCGTTCGTCACCACCAAGGAATCCGGCAAGGGAAGCGGCCTCGGCCTGCCGATGGTCTACGGCTTTGTCGAGCAATCGGGCGGGCGCATGACCATCGACAGCCGGCTCGGCTATGGGACCAGCGTGCGGCTGTACCTGCCGGTGGCGACCAATCCGGCGATCGCCGCCGGTGCAAGGCCGGATACCCGCGACGCAGAGCGCCATGCCACGGTGCTGGTGGTCGAGGACGACCCCGAGGTGCTCAACATTGCCATCGCGTTCGTGCGATCGCTCGGCCATCGGGTACTGGTTGCCCGCGATGCCGGTCAAGCCCTGGATATGCTCGCGGAGGAAGCGCAGGTCGACTTGCTGTTCACAGATGTGGTGCTTGGTATCGGCATGGATGGCATCGCGCTGGCGCACGCGGCACGTCTGGCGCGCCCCGGGCTGGCGGTGCTGCTCACCTCCGGCTACCCACGCGGCGAGACCGGCGGCGTCGAAGACGCATCCGAATTCGACCTGCTGCGCAAACCCTACCGGCGCGAGGACCTGGCTGCCGCGCTGACGCGGGCACTCGGCGATTGAGCGCGCCCGCTCAATGCACGGCAGCGCCGTCCTCCACCCAGACGCGCAGCGCGTTGGCATCGAGCAGGCGAATCTGCCTGCGCGATACCGCGATCAGACCCCGCCTGGCGAGCCCGGCCAGCGCGCGTGTCACCGTTTCGTGCTGTACCGCGAGGAAGCTGGCGATGTCGGCGCGCCCCATGGCCAGCACGAACTGTGACTGCCCACAATGCGCGGCGTGGTTGAGTAGAAACGCGGCAACCCGACGCTCCGCCGCCAGTGTGCCGATTGCCAGCATCCAGCCGTGGTCGCGGCGCACCTCGCTGGCAACCGCGGCAGTCAAGCCGGACTGCAGCGCCGGGTTGCCGGTGCACACGCCGAGCATCGCGTAGTACGGCAGGCACCAGACTTCCGTGTCGGCGAGCGCGACCACGTCGCAACCGTAGGTCTCCAGCCCGATCGACTCGACGCCCAGCAACTCGCCGCGCATGCGAAATCCGGTGACCTGCTCGCGACCATCGCTGCTCAGCAGACAGCTCTTGAGCAAGCCCTCGTGCACCAGGTACAGCGCATTGAACGGCTGCCCCGCGCGATACAGGTGATCGCCCGCTTTCAGCTTGCGCCGCGCCAGGGCAAGGTGCTCGCGGAACGGTTCGACATCGAGCGCCCACGTCGTGTGCGGCATCGGCGTGGCGGCCTGGCGGTGGCAATCGGCAAGGGCAAGGTTCATGGGGCTCGGCCGAATTGAAATGACGGCTGCACCATAGCCGCGCGCCACTGGAGGCTGGGCCACAAACCGGAAACGGCGGGTAACGGTGTGTAACAGGCACAGTTGCCGCCGGTCGCAAGTTGATATCTGTCAACGTGGACACGCTGCCTCTGCGCAGAGTCGCGTTGACCCTTTCGAGTTGTCACCTGCATGCCCGCCTTACCCACTGATTCGCCCTTTCTTTGCGCCGCATCGGTGGAGGCGTGGGATGCATGGTTCCGCTGGCGCGACGCCAAGAGGCTGCACGACGTGTCGATCGAGGACACCTGGCAGCGGATCGCCACGGCGCTTGCCGCTGCGGAGCCTCACGCCGGGCGAGTGAGGTGGTTGAACCGCTTCGTCGAGGACATGGCGCAGTGGCGGGTGCTGCCCGACGAGCGGCTCTACCAGCTCGGCACCGGGACGCTCGCCCTGCGCAGCGGCCCACTGCACGCTACGCTGAACGCCGCGTGCTTCGTCTCCCGGCCGGGTACGCCCAGCGCATTTTCCGACTACGGTGCAGTCGCGCGCAGCGCCGGCCTGGCGCTGCGCCTGCTGGACGATGCGCTGCTGCTGGTCGGACGCACCGATACCCACGTGCGCATCGGCATCATGGGCATCGCCGACGCATTGGCGTTGCTGGGCCTGGATTACGCCAGCGCGGCTGCCTGCGACACCGCGCGGCGGTTCGCGGAAGCACTCGACGAGGGCTGCCGGCAAGCCAATCACGAGCTGGCCATGGCGCGCGGAGCCACCGCTTCCCTGCGCGGCGAGACACCGCTGACGGTGACCCGCCGCTACCCCTCGCCCGCAGTGCGTCGATCCGGTGTGCCCCACCGCTGGCGCTATCGCAGCATCACCGCGATCGACAGTCAGCGCCGCCTCGCCCTGCTGGCCAACGACGTCAGCGATGCACTGGATCCCCTGCCCGCCGGCCGGCGCTCGCACCGGATCGACGCCCCCGGCGGCGCCCGTCTGGTGCTCTCGCCGGGGTACGCCGCAACCGTACTGCAACACAGTGCGCCCATCGCGGCCGACCCGGCAGCAGCGGGTGACAGCGCCGTCTGGCAGGCACAGCTGCGCCTGCGCGCCGCGCTGCAACCGCAGATCGACAAGCCGATCGACTACCCACTGGCCCTGGCCGCCAGTCCGACCGCAGACCTGCGCCAGCAAGTGGAAGCGTTGGCGCGGCAAATGGCAGTGGCCACCCCGCGCTGGCCGTTGATGCTTGCCGCCCGCTCTTCAGCGCAACAGCCCACACACCCCAGCTGAGCGATTCAGGTGGTTGCCCGCACGCGGTCGTGCGGCAACAGCCAGCGCACCGCAAGCAGACCCAACTCGTAGAGAAGACACATCGGAATCGCCAGCAGGATCATCGAGACGATATCCGGCGGGGTGATCAGCGCGGCCACGGCGAATGCGCCGACCACCGCATACCGGCGCCCCTGGCGCAGGCGGTCGAGATCGACCACGCCCAGGGCGGCAAGGATCACCACCGCCACCGGAATCTCGAAGCACGCGCCAAAGGCCAACAACACCAGGGTGACGAAATCGAGGTAGTGCGCAATGTCGGTCATCATCGCCACGCCGTGCGGCGTGGCCGCGGTGAAGAACCGGAACGCCGCCGGCAGCACGGCAAAAAACGCGAACGCGCAGCCGAGGTAGAACAGCAGCACGGCGGATACCAGCAGCGGCCGCGCCAGCCGTTTCTCGCCCGCGTACAGGCCCGGCCGCACGAACGCCCACGCCTGGTAGAGCACCACCGGCATGCCGGCGAACAGCGCCGCATACAGCGCCAGCTTGAGCGGGGTCAGGAACGGGCTGGTGACCTCGGTGGCGATCAGGTGCGCGCCGGCGGGCAGGCGCGCCACCAGCGGCCGCGCCAGGGCGGCGTACAGGCGGTTCGCAAACGGCATCAGGGCCGCAAACACCAGCCCCACGCCGGCCGTTGCCTTGAGCAGGCGCGAGCGCAGTTCCAGCAGGTGCGGAAACATGCCCCGCGGCAAGGCCGCAGTGACGGTATCGGGCGCGGCGTCGTTCACGCGGGGTCGTCGCGGCGGGCATCGCCGCCGGGTGCGACGGGTGCCGGCGCGGCCACGGCATCCACCGCATCACGCAGGTCGCTGGCGAGCGTCGCGGCCTGCGATTCCAGCGCGACGGCCTGCGTGTGCGCCGCGCCGACCGCCGTCTTGAGCTCGGCGTACTGCAGGTCGCGCGCCACTTCCGCCTGCACGCTGGCCCAACCGCCACGCAGCCGGCGCAGCAGCGCCCCGGCGGTGCGCGCCGCCACCGGCAGTTTCTCCGGCCCCAGCACCACCAGCGCGATCAGCGCCAGCAGGATCAGCTTGCCGAAATCCAGCTCGATCATGGCGGTCGCCTAGCTGCGCGCGACCTTGTCGCCCGCGGGTACCGACTCGCCGGTGGCGGCCGCGTCGGCCTGCAGGCGCTCGACCGGCTTCGGCGCCGGTTCGGTGCCCATGCTCTCCTTGAAACCGCGAATGGCCGCGCCGAGGTCGGGGCCGATCTTGCTCAGCTTGCCGGTGCCGAACACCAGCGCCACCACCACCAGCAGCAACAACAGATGCCAGATGCTCATGGGTCCACTCTCCGTCGATGAAACAGGAACTGCTCAGTGCGGGACATGCGCGGACATCGCGTGCCCCGGCGACATGCCCGACCTGCCGTCGTGCATGCCTGCCATGACGGCGACCGATGTGTCGGCCATGCCGGAGCCGGCAGCACAGGCGCGGAACCGCGCATGCATCGCGCTGCCCGGTGCCGGGCAACGGGTGTCCAGCGCGGCGGTCAGCGCGGCATCGACGTCGTCGAACCGCACCACCTGCCCACCGTGGCGGCGCACGAAATCCGCCGCGGCCGGCGCGTTGGCAAACGAGGCGAAGGTCGGCCCCATCATGCCGGCGAGCGGCTGCCAGGCCACGTAGTACGCCGTGCGCGCGTCGATGAAACTGCGCGGCGATGACGGCGGCCGCCGCCAGTCGGCACCGGCCATGTCCTGCACGTAGAGCTGGCCGAGCTGGTGGCGGTTTTCCGGCTGCAGGATGAAGGCGAAGAAATCGCGCACCGAGCCAAACTTGAGCGGCGCCGGCTGGCCGGCCAGATAGGCCTCGGCCCGCGGCCCGGGTGCACCGGCGATCGCCATGCCGCAGCCCACGCTGGTGTCGTCGACCGCGATCGCCACCGCCGGTTGCGCCACCGTCGCCACCTGCCGCCCGCAGCCGGCGGCACCGAGCACCGCCAGTGCCAGCCACACCCCTTGCATCGCGTGCATGCTCATGCCTCCTCGCGTCGGAACAGCCACTGCGCCAGGCCGAACGGCACTACCACCCACAGCACCAGCGCCAGGTACAGGCCCCACAGCGGGTAGGCGTGCCCGGCGGTCATGCCCATGAACAGCTCGTTGCCGCTGCCGGCGCCGAGCGTGGTGAGGTTGACCAGGCGGAACACGTCGACCGGGTTGAGGTACAGCAGATACGGAAACGCGGCGCGCTCCCATCCGCTGCCGCCGCTGAGCACCAGCACCGCCAGCAGGCACAGGTCGAACACCACCACTGCCATGAGCCACACCAGGAGCGCGATGCCGGCAGCGCGCGCCTTGTCGCGCGCCGCCGTGCCGACGATGGCGGCCAGCGCGATGAAGCACGCGCCGAGCAGCGCGCCGCTCAGCATGAAATTGCCCAGGCTGCGCCAGGCGTCCAGCGTGCGCGCCTCCGGCTGCATCACCTGGATCGCGATGGCGGCCACGCCGAACCCGGTCAGCATGGCGCCGGCCATCGCGCTGCAGTGGCCGACGAACTTGCCGGCCAGCAACGTGGCACGCGAGATCGGGTAGCTCAGCATCAGCAGCAGCGTGCCCTTGTCCTGCTCGCCGACGATCATGTCGTAGGCCAGCAGCAGGCCGATCAGCGGCACGATGAACGCGGCCAGCGTGGTGAGGCTCGCCAGCGTGGCGTTGAACGAGGTGAAGCCGACCTTGCCGGCCGCCGCGCCGCCGAAATAGGAAATGACCAGCGCCAGCGCGGCAAACAGCACCGCCACCGCGATCGTCCAGCGGCTGCGGAAATCGTCGCGGAATTCCTTGCCGGCAATGATGCCCATGTTGTTCATCGCATGCCCTCCCCCTGGCGTGCGACGGCGCCGAGGTGGTCGTACAGGCGCGCCAGCGAGGCCTCCTTCACCACGATGTCGCCGACCTCGGCGCGCGCGGCGAGCCGTTGCAGCAGGGCGAGCTTCGCGCTGCCGGCCACCTCGATCTCGTAGCGGCCGTCGTTGGCCACGTGGTAGAGCGCGCCGCTGGCATGCAGCTCGCGCAGGAACTGCGCGGCATCGTCGTCGCGCCGCAGGCGCACCTGCATCAGGTCCGGCAGCCCGGCACGCTGGCGCAGGTCCTGCATGCTGCCGGCAGCCAGCAGCTCGCCCCGGCGCAGGATCAGCGCGCTGTCGATGTGCGGCTCCAGCTCGGCCAGCAGGTGCGAGGACACCAGCACGCCGCAGCCCTGCGCGCGCAGTTGCGCGATGACGCCATACAGCTCGCGCGTGGCCTGCGGATCGAGGCCGCTGGTGGGCTCGTCCAGCACGACCACCTCGGGGTTGCCGAGCAGCGCCTGCGCCACGCCGAGGCGCTGGCGCATGCCCTTGGAATACGCCGCCACACGCCGGTCCCGGGCCGCGGCAAGGCCGACGCGTTCGAGCAGCTCGTCGACCTGCGCCCGCGGCGCGCGCTTGAGCGCAGCGAGGTAGGCCAGCACCTCGCGGCCGGTCAGGTTGCCGTAGAAGGCGACGTTTTCCGGCAGGTAGCCGATGCGTCGCCGGAGTGCCGCCGACCCCGCGCCCCACGGCGAGGCGCCGAGCACGGCGATGTGCCCGGCGCTCGGGCGGATCAGCCCCAGCACCAGCTTGATCAGGGTCGACTTGCCCGCGCCGTTGTGCCCTAGCAGGCCGACCACGCTGCCCATCGCCACCCGGGCGCTGACGTGCTCCAGCGCGACGCATGCCGGGTAATGCTTGGCCAGGGCTTCGACCACGATCGCGTCGGTCATGGCTGGTGTCCTCTCCACGCTGCGGGAATGGCCATCAGCGGAAAGTGGTCGCTGACGCCGGGGGTGGCAAACACGGGGAACGCGCGCTGCACGTAGCGCAGCAGCAACACCGAGGGGCTGGACATCAGCAGCCGCGCGTCGGGGTATTTCCACATCAGCGCATCGACGCCATCGTTCGGCCGGTATGGCACGTCGCCGATGCCGTTGCCGTCGAGATCCCAGCCGGCGTAGTTGCTCCAGTAGTTGCCGTGTCCGGGCCGCGACCATTCCTGCGCGGCGTTCTGCACGTACATCACCTGGGTGCGGTTGCCGAGGAACGCATTGCCCACGATGCGGTTGGCGTTGGACCCGGCGGTGACGTGGATGCCGATGCGCGAGTCGGCCAGCAGATTGTCGACGATGGCGTTGCCCTGCGACAGGTAGACGAACAGCGCCTTGCCTTCGGCGCCGACGATGACGTTGCCGTCGGCGTCGAACTGCCCGGCGATGCCGCGGATCTCGTTGCCGCGGATCTCACTGTCGTTGATGTAGTTGAGCAGGATGCCGTACGACATGTCGCGATAGGCGCGGTTGCCGACCACGCGCAGATGGTCGGAGGCCATCAGCGCGAAACCGGCGGTGTTGTCGTGGCTGACATTGCCGGTCAGCTCGTTGTGTTTGGAATACATGTAGTGCACGCCGTAGCGCACGCCGTGGATGTGGTTGTCGCGGATCACGTTGTCCGGGCTGATGTAGACGTAGATGCCGTCGCGCGTGCCGCTGACGTCGTTGTGCGCAATGGTGCAGCCGGTGTCGTTCCACAGGTGGATGCCGTCGCCGCGGTCGGGCGGGCGCAGGCCGGGCATGCCGACGATGGTGTTGCCGCGCACGTCCACCGCGGCCGGGCCGTCGAGGTACACGCCGAACAGCACGTCCTCGATGCGGTTGTCCAGCACCTGCGCGCCGCGCGCGGCCTGGCCAACGCGGATGCCGGCGTCGGTGGCGGTGAGGTCGCTGCCCGAGTGGCGCACCACGAGTCCGCGCACGGTCACCCCGGGCGCCGTGATCGTCACCACGCTGCCGGTGCCGTCGCCGTCCAGCACTGCGCCCGGCGCGCCGGCCAGGGTCAGCGGCCTGTCCAGCACCAGATGCAGGTGGTGGACCCCGGGCGGCACGGTCACCGTCGCGCCCGGCCGCGCAGCCGCTACCGCCTGCAGCACGGCGTCGGCGGCCGGCGCCGCCTGCAGCAGCGTGCAGGCGCCAAGCAGCATGCCGGCGAGCGGGAGCAGGCGACGGGGCGTCATGGCCTTCGCAGGCAGCGGCGGTTGCCGGTCGGGGCCGGCCGGCAACCGCCCGCCATCACGCCTCCACCAGCATCCGGCCACGCATTTCCAGGTGCAGCGCGTGGCAGAAGAACGTGCAGTAGTACCAGTACACGCCGGGCTGGTTGGCGACGAAGGTCACCGACGAGGTTTCCTGCGGACTGATCTCCATGTTGATGCCGTAGTCGGTCAGGCAGAAACCGTGCGTGAGGTCTTCGACCTGGTCGATGTTGGTGACCACCACGGTCACCTCGTCGCCCTTCTTGACCTTGAACTCCGACAGGCCGTACTTCGGCGCGGAGCTGGTCATGTACACGAACACCTTCCTGCCGGCGCGAACCACCTTGCTGTCCTTCTCCAGCACCACGCCGTGCTTGCGCGCCTGCGCCACGGTCTCGGCGAAGAACGGGTCCTTGCGGTCCCACTTGCGCTTGATCTTGTCCATCACCATGCGCCGCGGCAGGATGATGGCGTCGTGCGGCTCGGAGAACACCGGCGCATCGGCCACCAGCACCATCTTGTCGCCGGAGATGTCGATCAACTGGTCGAGGTCGGGATGCAGCGGGCCGGTGGGCAGGAAGCGGTCCTTCGAGAACTTGTTGAGCGACACCAGCCATTTGCCGTCGGCGTCGCGGGTTTCGCCGAGCGACGTATGGCAGTGGCCGGGCTGGTAGGCCACATCCAGTTTCTGCCGCAGGTAGTTGACCTTCTTGCCGGCATACGCCGCGATCGCGTCGGCGATGTTCCACTTCGCCATCTGGCTGTCGATGAACAGCGTGGTGTACGCGTTGCCGCGGTTGTCGTAGGCGGTGTGCAGCGGCCCGAGGCCGAGCTGCGGCTCGGCCACCACCGCGCCGCGCGGGTCCTTCAGCCGGCCGGCGAAGTAGTCGTCCACCTTGCTCCACGCCATCAGCGTCACCGTGGGCGAGAGCTTGCCGTTGGCGGCGAAGTACTTGCCGTCCGGCGAGGCGTTCAGGCCGTGCGGGCTCTTCGGCACCGGGATGTACATGGTGAGCGGCGAGCCGTGACGGCCGTCGAGCACCGGCACCTTCGAGCTGCCGATGCGGGTGAACTTGCCGGCTTTCACCGCTGCCTCGATGCGGGCAAGGTTGAACACCACGACCCAGTCGCGCTCGCTGCGCATCATGCCGGCGAGGTCGACCGCGCCTTCGCTGTTGTAGCAGGTGGAGGCGGCGTACTTGCCGGCGTAGTCGCAATCGGTGTTGTCGAGGTTGCCGTCGACGATGACCTGCCAGGCCACCTCCATGGTGTCGCCATTGAGCGCGGTGAACATCGCCTGGTACTTGGCCGGGGCGTCCAGGTCGCGGCCGTCGTTCGGCGTCGGGATGCGGAACTCGGCATTCGCGAACACGTAGCCGGTGCGCGGCTCGCGCTGCACGCGCAGGCCGTGGATCGCCTGCACGTTGGGGATTTTGGTGATCTTGTCGGTGCGCATCACGTCGAGGCGGATGCGCGCGACGCGGGTGCCGGCCTTGTCGTTGATGAACAGGTAGCGGCCGTCGTAATGGCCGTGGGTCTGGCTGCCATGCGGATGGTGCGCGTCGCCACCGGCGGGGAAGCCCTTGCCGAGCACGCGCTTGCTCTCGTTGGTGATGCCCCAGCCGATGGCGAAATCGGGATTGAACACCGGGATGCGCATCAGCTCGCGCATCGATGGCACGCCGAGGATGCGCATCTCGCCGGACTGGCCGCCGCTCCAGAAGCCGTAGTACTCGTCGAGCTGGCCGGACGCCACGTGGTCTTCCGGCATCTTGTCGTGGTCCGATGCCTGCGCCGTGCGTTCCAGCCCGAGGCCGCCGATCAGGCCGCCGGCGCCGACCAGCCCGGCCAGCGCGCTGCCGCGGATGAAGGTGCGGCGCGCCGGGTCGCCCGGAAGGTCCGCTGCGGCCGCCGGCGACGTGCGCCCGGTGGCGGGGGAAGTCGGGTTCGACGCGGCGTGCTCGTCGTGCTTGTGGTCGCTCATGGTGATGCTCCTCGCTCTCGGCAATGGCCGGCAAAGACTCGGGTGGTCAGGAAACTTCGGTGGGTTCGGGGCGGCCGGCCACGGCCACGACCGGCGGCGGCACCGGGCGGGCGGCGCGCTCGCGCTTCTTGCGGTGCTCCACCAGCGGCGGGCACTTGCGGTCGTTCCAGTAGGTGACCTGGCAATCCAGGCAGTAGTGGCATTCGTTGTAGTTGATCTCGCCGGTGGGGCGGATCGCCTGCACCTCGCACTCGTTGGCGCAGATCTGGCACGGGTGGCCGCACTCCTTGCGCCGCCGCAACCACTCGAACAGGCGCAGCCGGCCGCCGACCGCGAGGCTCGCGCCGAGCGGGCACACGTAGCGGCAGTACACCTTGTTGGTGAAGGCGGAGGCGACGAGCCACGCGCCGGCGTAGGCGACGTAGCCCCAGGAGCGCGCAAAGTGCAGGCTCACCGCGGTCTTGAACGGCTCGACCTCGGCGTAGCGCTCGGCCAACCCCACCGACTGCAGCGACAGGCCGAACAGCACCATCAGCACCAGGTACTTGATCGCCCACAGCCGCTCGTGCACGAACGGCGGCACCTCGTACTGGCGCACCTTGAGCTTCTTCGCCGCCTTGTTGATCAGCTCCTGCATCGCGCCGAACGGGCACAGCCAGCCGCAGAACACGCCGCGCCCGACCAGCAGCAGGCAGACCGCCACGAAGGTCCACAGCACGAACAGCAGCGGGTCCATCAGGAACACCGACCAGTGGAAGCCGTGGATTACCGCGCTGACGAAGGTGAGCACGTTGACGATGGAGAGTTGCGCCAGCCCGTACCAGCCGATGAACACGACCGTGTAGACCAGGAACCCCACGCGCAGGCGTTCCAGCAGCACCGGACGGCGCACGAACCAGTCCTGGAACGTGAGCAGCGTGAACAGGAACCCGAGCCCGGCCACCAGCACCGCCAGCTTGAAGCGGTTCGCGTACCACACCTTCACCCACATCGGCGCGTTGTCCGGCACCAGCTCGTGCCTGGCCTTGGGCATCGCGTAGTAGTCCGCCGGCAACTGGTAGCCGCCGGAGAACGTGCTGTAGACGCTCTTGAGCGGCCCGACCTGGCGGTTGACCAGAAGCTGCAGCGTCCACGGCGCGCCGGGGTTGAAGCCCTGGCCGTGGCGCAGGATGAACACCCCGCGCTCGTCGAACGCCGGCGCATCGGCGGGTTTCGCGCGCTCCAGCGCGAGGTAGTCGGCGTCCTTGAACAGGTACAGCTTGCCGTCCTGCATCACGTGCACGCGGTCGAACACGCCGCCGCGCACGTAGCCCAGGCCCTTGAATGAGTAGATCCCGTTGGCCATCACCGCGATCGCTTCGTCGCCGGGCTGCAACTGCTTCAGCAGCTCCGCGTACCCGGCCTTTCCGAGCAGGTTCTCGCCGATGGTCGGCGCCATGAGGTCGGCGTAGTACAGGTCAATGAAGGTGTCCTGCCCGTGGCCCGGCACCGGCGCGGTGGGGTCGTCGTCCAGCCCGCTCTCCGGCTGCCCCTTGAACGCGGCGGCGACCGTGTCGCGGGTGAGGTGCAGGCGCCGGATCGCGCCGTTGCCGGTCAACTGCTGCCACGTCGCCGGGTGGAAGACATCGCGCCGGATCGTCGCCATCGGCAGCCTGCCGGCGCCGAGCGCGGCGCCCGCCACCAGATGGCGCGACGCCGCCACTTCCAGCGCCGCATTCATGATCGTCTCGTTGGTGACCATCGAGGTCACCGTCGCGCTGCTGATCGCGTCGATCTTGACGCTGCCCGGCGCGCTGCTGCCGCCTACCACGATCTTGTCGTCCACCCGGTGGCCGACGTAGCGCGCGACGAAGTCGTAGAGCTTCTGCACCGGGATGCCGACCAGGAGGATCGGCTCGTCCTGGTAGATGACCTTGGTGCCGACGATCCGGCCGGCGACGTCGATCGCCACCAGGATGTTGATCGGCTCGCCCGAGTACGCCGGGATCGGCGCCACCATCACCGACTCGAACACGTAGCCAATGACCTGGTCGCCGGCGTACACGCTGGCCGCCGCCGGCTTGCCCTCGATGTCGCCGAACCGCGTGGCCTGCGGAAAGTAGGTTTTCACCACCGGAAACTTCTGGTCCACCCCGGCCCATGCCGTGCCCGCCGCGAGGCCGAGCAGCAGGGCCGCGAACAGGCACCGCGCGAATCGGGCGAAACGCGTTTGTCCGCGGACCATCACGCCACCTCCGCGCTGCCGGCGACCTGCGGCAGCAGGGGCGAGCGCCACGCGCGCCGGTTGGCACGGTCGAACACCAGCCACTGCGCGTTCCATCCGCGCATGGTCTCGCGCAGCCGCGGCAGCGGCATCGAGGCCGCGGCCACGCTCAGCGCATCGGCCGCGACCGAGGTCTCCGCCATCACGGTGACGCTGGCGTAGTGCAGCGGCGAGTACCCGGTGTGCGGATCGATCACGTGGAACAGGGTCTTGTCCGCGTCGTAGAAGATCCGGTAGTTGCCCGAGGTGCCGAGCGCCGCGTTGCGCAGCTCGACCACCGCCGCGATGCGCCCGATGTCGGCCGGGTCGACGATGCCGACGCGCCAGCGGTGGGCGATGCGCCCGGAGGAGATCGCGCGCACGTCGCCGCCGGCGTCGATCAGGGCATCGTCGATGCCGTACGCGCGCAGCGCGGCGATCCCCTGGTCGATCACGTAGCCCTTGGCCAGCCCGTCCAGCGTGATCGCCATGCCCGGCCGCGCGAAGCGCACGCCCTGCGCGTCGAGCGTGATGCCGCGGTAGCCGACCAGGTGGTCGCGCTGGTGGATGCGCGCGCGGATCGCCGCGTCCAGGCCGGCCGGTTGCCGCAGCGATTCGAAATAACGCAGCACCGGCAGCACGCTGATGTCGAAATCGCCGTCCGTCCGCGCCGAGACCGCCTGCGCCTGCTGCAGCACCTCGCGCAACATCGCCGGCGGCTGGTCCAGATGCCCGTCGCGGTTGAGGCGGGCCACCGGGCCGGCGGGATCGAAGCGGGTGAGCACGCGGGTGGCGGCCGCCATCCGCGCATACGCCGCCTCGATCGCGGTGCCGCAGGCGGCCGCGTCGGCGGCGAGGCAGCTCACCACCACCGAGGTCTGCATCAGGCTGCGCTCGCGGCGCACCTCGAACACGTCGCGGCCGCGCCGCGCCACCAGCCAGCCGCCACCGCCCAGCACCGCGACCGCCGCGGTGCCGGCCAGCGCCTTGAGTGCCCGGCGCCGTTCCGGCGACCACGGCCGGTCGGCTTTTTCGTCCGCCTGCATCATTCCGCCTCCGCGCAGCCCGTTCCGCACCCGCGACGCTCAGCCCTTGGCCGCGTAGGCCACGCACCAGGCCTGCGGTGCGACCGCGCCGGCCACCACGTTGCAGGTGCCGTCCGCCTTGGGGTTCTTGCCGGGGATGTAGTGGATGCAGTTGGCGCAGGTCTCTTTGCCGTGCGGCGTTGGCTGATACATCATCGTGTCCTTGGACGCCTTCTCCTCCGCCCGCACCGCGCGCGGCGCGAACAGGCCGGTGGCGGCCACCGCACCCAGCGCGGCCACCGTGGCGCCGGTCTTCAGCCACTTGCGGCGGCCGGCATCAAACGCATCGTTCTGGTTCATGGTTGATCCTCTGGTTGTCGAACTGCTGGAGCCGGGCCGCATCAGGCCGGCACTCCGGTTGCGGCGTCGGCCCCGACGCCGCCGGCGGAACGGGTTTGCCCGGGCGCGCGGACGGCGTCGCCGTCCGCGTTTTCGCGCACGCCGAGGCGCTGGTGCATGAGCGGGCTGGTGGTCGTGTACTGCAGCGGAACCCGCACGTCCGGCGCGAGGTGGCCGTGCACCGCGAAGGCGCACAACGCCGCTTCGTGGAACGCCGACAGGATCAATTTCTTCTTGCCGGCATAGCTGGCGATGTCGCCGATCGCGAACACGCCCGGGCGCGAGGTCTGGAACGTGGCGGGGTCGACCACGATCTGCTGGCGGTCGAGCGCGAGATCCCAGTCGGCGATCGGGCCCAGTGCCGGGTGCATGCCCCAGAACACCAGGAGCTCCTCGGCGTCGACGCGATTCACCATGCCGCTGCGACTGCGCACGCGCACGGTCGAGAGGCGGCCGTCCGCGCCTTCGACGCCGACGATGTCGCCCTCGAGAAATTGCATGCGTCCCTGCGCGCACAGCGCCTGCATGCGCGCGACGCTGGCGGCGGCCGCGCGAAACGTGCCCGAACGGTGAACCAGCACCAGGCTGCGCACGCGATCGAGCAGGGCCAGCGCCCAGTCCAGCGCGCTGTCGCCGCCGCCGGCGACGATCACGTCCTTGCCGCGGAGCGCGTCGGCGTCGGCCACCTTGTAATGCACCGAGCGCCCCTCCAGCGCATCGATGCCTGGCAGCGCGAGCCGGCGCGGGGCGAAAGCGCCCAGACCGCCGGCAATCACGATGGCGCCCGCATCGAATTCGGTGCCGGCGCCGGTCTGTGCACGCCACCGGCGCCCCTCGCCGGGCGCGATGCGCACGACGGTTTCGCCCAGGTGGAGCATCGGGGAAAACGGGCGGATCTGCGTCGTCAGCCGCTCCGTCAGTTCGCGCGCGGTGCAGACCGGCACCGCCGGGATGTCATAGATCGGCTTGTCCGGATACAGCTCGGTGCATTGCCCACCGATGACCGGCATGGCATCGACCAGATGCGCATGCAGGCCCAGCAGGCCCAGCTCGAACACCTGGAACAGGCCGGCAGGGCCCGCTCCGACAATGAGCACATCGCAACGCTGCATGACCGCCAACTCGGTGTTTGCCCGGATTGGTTGTCACGTTAGTTATCGGCTTTTTCCCGCAATTGACAATTCGCAACTGCGCGCCCGCCGGCGCGTCGCGCATGGCCATTCGGCCAGCGGCAAGTTGTCGCGGCGATGCCGCGTGCGGCTGCGGCACGCACCGCCGGGTGGCGGTCCTTTGCTATGACACCCGTTCGCCCGCTGGCGGCTCGCCGGTGCCCTTGGCGGATTTGAACCGGTAGGCGAGCTTGGCGCGGCTGATGCCGAGCAGCTTGGCCGCGCGGGTCAGGTTTCCGCCCGAGCGGTTCACCGCCATGGTGAGCCGGCTGTCCTCCAGCTCCTCCAGGCCGACGCCGGATTCCAGCGGTGCAGCGGCGGCGGGAAACGGGCTGCATGAGAACCTGCAGGCTGCGATTCAAGCATCGCTTCCCGGCGGCCGTCACTGGGGGACGCTTTCCCCCGGCGCGTGGGCGCACCAGTGCCGGTGCAGCGTGCGCACCTGTCCGACGAGCAGCAGCAGCCAGGCCAGCAGCCCGATACCGAAGACGACGTGCGGCAGAAGACCAAGGAAGCCCAGGTCCATCGCCTGCATCATGCGCAGCGTGCTGGCGGCGTACATGCCCAGCGGGAACACCGCGCCCCAGTACATCGGGTCGTAGGCAAACGGAAACCGGCGCACGCCGTGGCGCCAGATCGCCAGCACCACCAGCATCGGTATCCACCAGGTGCCGGTCGCCCAGTACAGCACCGTGAAGCCCTTGATGAAGGGCAGCATGGAGAGCAGATACGGCGCGTGCGGCGTGTTGATGATGAGCAGCGAGCCGGCGAGGGTGGAGATCGCCATCGCCCCCATGTTGATCCAGTAGGGCGGCGAGAGGTCGGCCGGCGAGAAGACGAAGAAGGTGTAGCGGTAGAAGATCAGCGACATCATCCAGATGTAGAGCATGCCGCCCCACAGCCACATCGACAGCGCGAAGAAGTTCAGCTCCAGGCGCATCGGCTGCGGCACCTCCGGCGCGATGAGCGCGGCCATCACGCTCATCGACTGGGTGGCCACCACGGCGAGCAGCCAGCCGCCGTTGATCCCCTTGTCCAGCGCGGGCTTGTCGGCTTTCACCGTGAGCACGGTGAACACGGTGTAGGTGGAAGCGATCCACCCGGCGAGGCCGAGGCCACCGAGCAGCATGGCGAGCCACAGGCTGTGGCCGATCAGCAGGCTCTGGCTACCGAGGATCGAACAGGCGGCGACGAAAGTGAAAAAGCCCGGTGCCTGCGCATGGTCGAACAGATCCGCCAGCACGCGCCGGGGATGCCACCAGACGCGCAGCAGCGCGAGCAGGCCGATGGCGACGAACAGCATCCAGTTCAGCACCAGCAGGGCACGCGGCAAGAATGGGACGGCCATCAGGTGCGCGGCCAGCGACAGGATGCCGGTGGCCATCACCATGCTGAAGTAACCCGGAGACATGGTCTCCAACGAGGCGCGCACGCGTTGCAGCAGGGCGGTCATGACAGGTCCTTGCGATCCGGTCGAGCCGGGACGTGAGTGATGAGCGTTGTGCTGTTGCCCGCGAACCGGCGTGGCCTGGCCGCGTCGTCACGGGAGCCCGGCCGGCCGGCGGCGAGGGGCGTGCCGGGCTTTCGGGCGACCCGGATTCCGGCGGGAGGAACGAGCATCGGGGTCGGGCGGTCCATGAGGTGCTCCGTCTTCGGTGGCGATGATCGCGAGCGGCCCGGTGGTCCCATTTGAGCTGCGACAAGTCGCTCATCGACAGCCGCTCCGGATTGACCGCAGAATCGCCGCACAAACTCCGAGATGCAGCATCTTCAGTCGCCAGCGACCTGGTGCCGTGTCCGTAGCCGGAAAGCTTGCATGCCGGCTGCCGGGTGGGTGTGGAAACGCACCCGCCTCCCGCCGATTGGAAAGGAGCACATGCATGACCCTGCTGGCCGATCGCCATGGTCGCCGGTTTCCGTACCTGCGGCTCTCGGTCACTCCCGCCTGCAACTTCCGTTGCAGCTACTGCCTGCCGCACGGCTACCGGGTCGAGGCGGGCACGGCCGGCCCGCTGTCCTTGGACGAGATCGCCCGCCTGCTGCGCGGCTTCGCCGGGCTGGGCATGCACAAGCTGCGCCTCACCGGCGGCGAACCCAGCGTGCGCCGCGACCTCGGCGACGTGCTGCGCGTCGCCACGGTTTCCGGCGTGACCAAGCTCGCGATGACCACCAACGGCACGCTGCTGTCGAAGCGCCTGCATGGGTGGATGGACGCCGGGTTGAACGCCATCAACGTCAGCGTGGACAGCCTCGACCGCGCGCTGTTTGCGCGTATCACCGGGCATGACCGGCTGGCGGACATCCTGCACGGCGTCGACATGGCGCTGGAAGCCGGCTTGCCCACCAAGCTCAATGCCGTGCTGCTGCGCGACGTCAACGACCGCCAGTTGCCGGCGTGGCTGGACTACCTGCGCGACCACGCCGTGGGCGTGCGTTTCATCGAGCTGATGCAGACCGGCGACAACCTCGATTTCTTCCGCCGGCACCATGTGCGCGCCGCCGCGCTGGAAGACCATCTGCGCGGGAGCGGCTGGCAGGCGTTGCCGCGTGCCCCCGATGCCGGCCCGGCACGCGAATACGCCCACCCCGGCTACGCCGGCCGCATCGGCATCATCGCCCCGTACTCCAGGGATTTCTGCGCCGGCTGCAATCGCCTGCGGGTCACCGCCACCGGTGACCTGCGGTTGTGCCTGTTCGGCGAGTTCGGCATCCCGCTGCGCCGGCACCTGCAGCGCGACGACCAGCTGGACGACCTGCTGCAGGCCATCGGCGGCCAGATCGGCCGCAAGGAGCAGGGCCACTTCCTGCACCAGGGCCGCACCGGCATCACGCCCCATCTCGCAGCCACCGGAGGCTGATCCATGAGCGGGCCCGACAGCGGCAAGATGGTGGCGCAGGGCATGGGAATCCTTGCCCACGCGCTGACGATGATGGCCGGGGAGCGCCACCCATGAGCGACGGGCTGCTCGATCCCGAAGCCGCGCTGCGACTGATCCTCGCCGCATGCGTGGCGCTGCCCGCCGAAGACGTGGCGCCCGACGCGGCGCTGGGCCGCGTGCTGGCGGAAGCGGTCATTGCGCCCGAGACCCTGCCGCCGTTCGACAACTCCGCGATGGATGGCTACGCGCTGGCCGGCGGCAGCGCGCCCTTGCCCGCCGGCAGCGAGTGGATGATCACGGGCGAGCAGGCCGCTGGCGACGGCATCGCGCAGGGCGGTGCCGGCGCCATCAGCATCATGACTGGCGCGCGCGTGCCCGATGGCCTCGACCGCGTGATTCCGCTGGAGCAGACCGAACGCCTGGATGCGCCGCCGCGCGTGCGACTGAAAGCCGCCGTGGCGGCGGGCGACAACCTGCGCCGCGCCGGTTCCGACGTGGCGCAGGGTGAGGCCGTACTCGCCGCCCGCACGCTGCTCGCCACGAATCACCTGATGCTGCTCGCCGCGCTGGGCGTGGCGCGCGTGCGCGTGGCCGCGCGGCCGCGCGTGGCCGTGCTGTGCACCGGGCGCGAGCTGGTGGATGCGGTGAACGTGGCGCTGACGCCGGGGCAGATCCGCAACTCCAACGGGCCCTATCTGGCCGCCGCCTTGCCGCGCGCCGGCGCCGCACTGGTGTACCGCGAGACGGTGGGCGATACGGTGGAGCCCTTTCTCGCGGCGCTGGCGCGGGCACGCGAAGCCGGCGCGCGCGTGCTGCTATCCACCGGCGCGGTGTCGATGGGCCAGTACGATTTCGTGCCGGAGGCGCTGGAACGCCTGGGTGCGCAGGTGATCTTCCACAAGCTGGCGATCCGTCCGGGCAAGCCGCTGTTGTTCGCGCGGCTGCCCGACGGTACGTTGTTCTTCGGCCTGCCGGGCAATCCCATGGCGGTTGCCGTGGGCCTGCGCTTCTTCGTCGAGCCGGCATTGCGGGCCATGCTCGGCCTGCCGCGCGAGATGCCCTGGCGCGTGCCGCTGGCCGCCGACTACGTCAAGAAATCGCGCCTGCGTTTTCATCTCAAGGCCCGGGTGGCGATGGATCCGCAGGGCCGGCTGGGCGCCTGGGTGCTGGATGGGCAGGAGTCCTACCGCATCCGCTCGCTGGCGGCAGCCAATGCCTGGGTGGTGATCCCGGCCGAGGTGAACGCCCTGTGCGCGGGCGACCTGGTGGATGTCTACGGGCCCGGTCATCTGGCCAGCCCGAACACGAGCGGGAGCACAGCATGAGTACACGCATCAACTTGTTCGGCGCGCTGCGCGAGGCCGACCCGCGCGGCTACGTGGAGCTGGAACTGCCCACCGGCAGCACCGTCGCGGGCTTGTCCGCGGCGCTGGTGGCGCATCTGGCCGTGCACGCCCCGGCGGTGTCCGCCAGCCTGGTGCGCCACTGTGTGTTTGCCACCGACACGGAAATCCTGCACGACCATCGCGAGGTACCCGCCGGCGTGACGCTGGCGGTGCTGCCGCCGGTGAGCGGAGGTTGAGATGGAAGGCCTGCACGTCGCCGTGGTGGAACGCGAACGAGCCGCGCTGGACGTGGCCGCCGCGCTGGATTTCGTGAGCGATCCGCACTTCGGCGGCATCGCCACCTTCATCGGCCGGGTGCGCGACCACAACGTGGGGCGCCGCGTCACGGGCATCAGCTACGACTTGTTCGTGCCGCTGGCGCTCAACCAGTTCCGCGCCATCGGCGAGCGCGCGCTCGCCGAGGTGGGCGCGCCGCTGAAACTGTGGATCGTGCACGCGAAGGGCCAGCTGGCCATCGGCGATCCGGCCGTGGTGGTGGCCGCCGGCACCCCGCACCGCGACGAGGCTTTCCGCGCCTGCCGTCTCGCCATCGAGGCGGTGAAGCATGAGGCGCCGATCTGGAAGCAGGAGCATTACGTGGACGGCGACAGCGCCTGGAGCGAAGGCTGTTCGCTGTGCGAGGAAGACCGCGCCCACACGCATGCCGCGCATGGTCACGCCCACTGAAAACCGGCCCTGCCTCGGCGTGCTGCTGGCCGGCGGCCAGTCCCGCCGCATGGGCCGCGACAAGGCACTGCTCGACTGGCAGGGCCGGCCGTTGATCGAACGCCAGCTCGCGGCCCTGCGCGCATCCGGCGTGGACGGCCTGCGGGTGAGCGGCGAACGCCCCATGCACGGCGGCACGGCCGATGCACAACCGCACTTTGGCCCGCTGGGCGGCCTCGCCAGCGTGGCGGCGACGCTGACCGGCGAGCCCGATCTCCTGGTGATGCCGGTGGACATGCCGCGCCTTTCCAGCGGTTTGTTGCGCCGACTGCGCTGCGAAAACCCGGCGGCGCGCAGCCTGCGCCTGGCTGGCCACGTGCTGCCGTGGCGGGTGCGGCTGGATGCGGCGTGCCGCCTCGCGCTGGCGACGCTGCTGACCAGCGACGAGCCGCGTCGGCGCTCGCTGCACGGCGTGCAGCACGCACTGTGCACCGCGGAGTTGGCGCTGACGCGGGACGAAGTGGCGCAACTGATCGACTGCAATACCCCCGAACGATGGAACGAGGCGAACCGATGAAAGTGCAACAGCAAGGGCAGGCGCTGCGCCTGCGCATCGACGAGGCGGAACTGGCGCGGCTGCTCGCCGGCGAGGTGGTGGAGAACGCCACCCGCTGGCCCGATGGCCGCGTGCAGACGCAGCGTGTGGGGTTAGCCGCTGCCACCACTTGGCAGCGCAGCGACGATGGCTGGTGCGTGCAACTGCCGGATGCCGAGGTGCGTGCGCTGGCATCGCGGCTGCCCAGCCGCGACGGGCTGAGCTTCGCGCTGCATGGCCTCGACCTGAGTTTCGATGTGGACGTGCGCGACAGCGCGCGCCGGATGCAGAAGGACAGGCACTGAGCCCCGCGCGGTTCGCATTGCGGCAAATCCGCGCAGGCGGTGCTCGCGTCGACGTCCGCGGCGGCGCGTCGCGGCGGTGGGTCAGGCCCGATGGCGGTGCGCGAGACGCCATGCGGCGGGCGTTGCGGGCCGATCCGGGGCGCCTTCGTCACCCCGACTTTACGCGGCGGCAGTGATGTTTGGCGCGGGCGGGCTCGGTGCGGAGCGTGGTATCGGGTCCACGGTATTTGACGATGGACAAATGAACGGCGCCATCGGCCAAGTAGGGTTTTCCCAGCTGCTTTCGCCCCATCGACAAGCCAGTAGAGACGAGCACGATGCGTGTCGCCTACCGAGTGTTGTTCGCCAGCACGTTTGCCTTCGTGGTCTGCTTCGCCGTGTGGATGATGTTCGGCGTGCTCGGCATCCCGATCCGTCAGGAGCTGGGCCTGAACGCCACCGAGTTCGGCCTGCTCACCGCCACCCCGGTGCTTTCCGGTGCCGCGCTGCGGTTGCCGCTGGGCATCTGGACCGACCGCTACGGCGGGCGCCTGGTGATGACGGTGCTGCTCCTGGCCTGCGCGCTGCCGGTGTGGCTGGTGGGTTACGCGCACGCGCTTTGGCAGTTCCTCGCCATCGGCCTTGCGCTGGGCGCCGTGGGTGCGTCCTTTGCGGTGGGCACGCCTTACGTGGCGCGCTTTTTCCCCGCCTCGCGGCGCGGTTTCGCGATGGGCGTGTTTGGCGCCGGCACCTCGGGCGCGGCGCTCAACCTGTTCGTGACGCCGGCGCTGGCGTCGCACTGGGGCTGGCGCGCGGTGCCGCCGATCTACGCGGTGGCGCTGCTGGTCACGACAGGCCTGTTCTGGCTGCTCTCCGCACCCGATCCGGTGGTGGGCAAGGGTGGCAAAGCGCCCGGGCTGGCGGCGCAGTTGCGCGTGCTGCGCGACCCGCGCGTGTGGAAGTATTGCCAGTACTACTCGCTGACCTTCGGCGGCTTCACCGCGCTGTCGTTGTGGATGCCGCAGTACTTCATCGGCGAATACGGCGTGGCGATCGGCGTGGCGGCGGCCCTCGCGGCGAGCTTCTCGCTGCCGGCCGGTGCGCTGCGTGCGCTGGGCGGTGCGCTGTCGG
>SCRM01000010.1 GCA_004298045.1 Rhodanobacter sp.
GATGGTGATCGACTGCGCCAAGGGCGTGGAGGAGCGCACGATCAAGCTGATGGAGGTGTGCCGCCTGCGCGACACGCCGATCATGACCTTCATCAACAAGCTCGACCGCGAGGGCCGCTCGCCGATCGACCTGCTGGACGAGGTGGAGTCGGTGCTGGGCATTGGCTGCGCGCCGGTCACCTGGCCGATCGGCATGGGCAAGCGCCTGAAGGGCGTGTACCACCTGTTGCTGGACGAGGTGCACGTGTTCGAGCCGGGCAAGAACTTCACCCGCCAGGATTCCACCATCTTCAAGGGTCTCGATGCCCCCGGCCTCGAAGCCGCGATTGGCGCCGAGGCGCTGCGCGAAGTGCGCGAGGAGCTGGAGCTGATCCGCGGCGCCGCGCCCGCGTTCGACGAGGCCGATTACCTCGCCGGCAGACTGACCCCGGTGTTCTTCGGCTCGGCGGTCAACAACTTCGGCGTGCAGCTGCTGCTCGACTTCTTCGTCGACCACGCGCCCAGCCCGCGCCCGCACGCCACGACCACGCGCGAGGTCGATCCGGAGGAAACCACGCTCTCGGGCTTCGTGTTCAAGATCCAGGCCAACATGGACCCCGGCCACCGCGACCGCGTCGCCTTCATGCGCGTGTGTTCGGGCACCTACAGCTCCGGCATGCGCATGCTGCAGACCCGCACCGGCAAGGAGGTGCGCATTGCCAACGCGCTGACGTTCATGGCGAGCGACCGCGAGATCGTCGAAACCGCCTACCCCGGCGACGTGATCGGCCTGCACAACCACGGCACCATCTCCATCGGCGACACCTTTACCGAGGGCGAGATGCTGCGCTTCACCGGCATCCCCAACTTCGCGCCCGAGCTGTTCCGCCGCGCGCAGCTGAAAGACCCGCTAAAAATGAAGGCGCTGCACAAGGGCCTGGCCCAGCTGTCCGAAGAAGGCGCCACCCAGTTTTTCCGCCCGCTGATGTCGAACGACCTGATCCTTGGTGCCGTCGGCGTGCTGCAGTTCGACGTGGTCGCCTACCGGCTCAAGGACGAGTACGGCGTGGATGCGGTGTTCGAAAACGTCGGCGTCGCCACCGCACGCTGGGTGTACTGCGACGACGACAAGACGCTGGAAGAGTTCCGCGAGAAAAACGCGCTGCATCTTGCCATCGACGCCGCCGGCGAACTGGTCTACCTCGCCCCCTCGCGCGTGAACCTGCAACTTGCGCAGGAGCGCGCACCCGAGGTGCGCTTCTCCGCCACCCGCGAACACGCGGTGGCCGTCGAGGTCTGAAGCCCCGTGTAGACCGGGACTTCAGACCGGCGGTGGCCGCATGCCGGTCAAGGGATGGCCGGATAGGCCGGATCGGCATCCAGCGTGGCTTCGCACACGGCGGCGAGTTCGAGCAGGCGCAGGTCGGAGCCGCGCGCGCCGATCAGTTGCAGCCCCACCGGCAAGCCGTTGGCCAGCGTGCCCATCGGCAAGCTCACCGCCGGGCAGCCGGCGAGGCTGGCAAAGGCGGTGAGATCCCCCTGGTTTTCCGGCACCGGGCCATCGAGCGGGAACGCGCTCTGCGGCGTAGTGGGAACCACCAGCACGTCGATTTGCGCAAACAGCCGGCGCATCTTGAGCGCTGCGGCATCCAGCACGCGATCGGCGTGCACGTAATCGGCCGCGCTTTTTTTCTGCGCGTAGCCAACCAGGTGGCGAAAATGCGGCGACACCGGGTGCACCGGGTCGGCCAGATCGTCGGCATAGGTGCCGAGCATCTCCGCCTCCATCAGCAGGAACCCGGCGCGCCGGGTGCGGGCGAAATTCCAATCGTCGAAATCAACCGTGCGACGTTCGCCCAGTGCGTGCGCAAGCTTGCCTACAGCAGCCTCAAACAACGCCGCCACTTCGGCCTGCACGCCCACGGCAGCCAGGTCGGGCAGAAAACCGCTGCGCAACTTGCCTGGCTCCCAATCCGGAAGATCCAGCGCCACCCGTCGCCGGCGCGAGCGCGCATCGTCGGCGTCGTAGCCCGCGAGTACCTGCAGCAGCACGGTCAGGTCCGCCACGCTGCGCGCAAGAATGCCCACGCAATCCAGCCGCCGCGCCGCCGGCACCAGCCCGCGTGCGGAAATCTCCCCGTGCGTCGGCTTGAGCGCATACACGCCGCAATAGCTGGCCGGGATGCGGATCGAACCCAGGCTGTCCGACCCGATGGCTGCCGCCGCCAGCCCAGCCGCCACCGCGGCCGCCGCGCCGCCGGAGGAACCACCCTCGGTGTAACCGTGTTTCCACGGGTTGTGGGTCGGGCCGAAATGCGGGTTGTCGGTGGCAGCACCAAGCGCGCCTTCGTCCATGTTGGTCTTGCCGACCAGGATGGCACCCGCAGCGCGCAGCCGCGCGATCACGTGCGCATCGCTCGCCACCGGCTGTTCGCGGCCCGGCATGCCGGCGCGCGTCGGCCAGCCGGCAATGTCGATGTTGTCCTTGATCGCCAGCGGTATGCCGTCGAGCCGACCGATCACGCCATCGCGGCGACGGTGCTCGGCGGTGCGCGCCTGCTCCTGCATCAGGCTGAGACTCAACCCCACATACGCGTTGAGGCGCGGGTTGATCCGTTCGATCGCCTCCTGATACGCATCGGCCAGTGCCTGCGGTTTGGTGCGCCCGGCGGCCAGCCAGTGCAGCAGCTGGTAAACGCTGGCGCGGCGCAAGTCGAGATCGGTGATCGGCGGCGTCGAATTCATGAAGCCCTCCTGCCCAGACATGCCCCGATTATCACCGCGCGAAGTGAACTCGGCGCAAGCCCCAGGCGTGTGGACGGTGGAAACGCGAAGCGCAACACGCATTGCCCGACGGCGCCCGAATCCGCACAATGACGGCTCGCATACCTGCCAACACGCATGGTTCATTCGTGTGTGCGGCCATGTTCGAGGGCGCTGTGAGCGAAGAACGCGAAACCATGGAATACGACGTCGTTGTGGTCGGCGCCGGCCCCGCCGGCCTCGCCTTCGCGATTCGCATGAAACAGCTCTCCGCCGACACCAGCGTGTGCGTGATCGAGAAAGGCTCCACCATCGGCGCGCAGATCCTCTCCGGCGCGGTGATCGAGCCACAGCCGCTCGATGCGCTGCTGCCCGGCTGGCGCCAGGCGCCGCCGCCGATCTGCGTGGCGGCCAACCACGACGAGTTCTGGCTGTACACCAAGAAAGGCGGCATCCGCCTGCCGACCCCGCCGGGGATGAAAAACCACGGCAACTTCATCGTCTCGCTCGGCGCCATGTGCGCGTGGCTCGCGCCGCAGGCCGAAGCGCTGGGCGTGGACGTGTTCCCCGGCTTCGCCGCCGCCGACACCATCTACAACGCCGATGGCTCCGTCGCCGGCGTGCGCATCGGCGACATGGGCGTGGCCAAAAACGGCACGCACAAGGCCGGCTACACCCAGGGCATCGACATCAAGGCCAAGGTCACCGTGCTGGCCGAAGGCGCGCGCGGCAGCCTCACCAAGGCGCTGGTCAAGCGCTACAAACTCGACGAAGGCCACGACCCGCAGGCCTACTCCATCGGCATCAAGGAGCTGTGGCAACTGCCCGACGATGGTCGCGTGCAGCCCGGCAAGATCGTGCACAGCGTGGGTTGGCCCGCCGACACACATATCTATGGCGGCAGTTTCCTGTATCACCTGGACCAGAACCGCATCGCGCTCGGCTACGTCAGCGGGCTCGACTACGCCGACACCCAGTACGTGCCGTGGGAAGCGTTCCAGCAGTGGAAGCACCACCCGCACGTGAAGCCGTTGCTCGAAGGCGGCAGCATCATCTCCGCCGGCGCGCGCGCCATCGCCACCGGCGGCTGGCAGTCGCTGCCCACCTGCGAAATGCCCGGCGCGATTCTGATCGGCGACGGTGCCGGCCTCCTGAACGTGCCCAAGATCAAAGGCACCCACCAGGCCATCCGCTCGGCCATGCTCGCGGCGGAACACCTGCTTGCAAGCGGTTTCAAGGCCGAAGGCTACGACGCCAAGCTGCGCGCCTCCGACGCCATGGCCGAGCTCAAGCAGGTGCGCAACATCAAACCCGGTTTCAAGAAAGGCCTGTGGTTCGGCCTGGCCAACGCCGCGTGGGAAACCGTGACCGTCGGCCACTCGCCGTGGACGTGGAAAAACAAGCCCGACTGGTCGAGCCTCAAGAAGCTCGACAACGACGAACAACCCAAGCGCGACTACGTCGAGCGCGACCTGCCCCCGCGCGACCGCCTCGCCGGCGTCTACCACGCCGCCACCGAGCACGACGAAGACCAGCCCATCCATCTGCACGTGCTGAACACCGACATCTGCGTCACCCAGTGCGCCGCGGAGTACGACAACCCCTGCACCCGCTTCTGCCCCGCCAACGTCTACGAAATGGTCGACGACGACAACGGCGGCAAACGCCTGCAGGTCAACGCCGCCAACTGCGTGCACTGCAAGCTGTGCGACATCAAGGACCCCTACGAGAACATCGTATGGACCACGCCGGAAGGCGGGGCGGGGCCGAATTATCAGAATTTGTGACGCCTTGGCGTCGGCGCTTACCCAGTGACTTTTATTGATTTGTCGTGGCGCATTGCGCGCCTGCGCTATCTCCTGCAACGCGTTGCCGGCAGCTTTGCCCGCCGCGGCCTGCACGGCACGCTTGAGCGCATCGCGCAGGAGTTCCGCCCACGCGCCACAGTGCGCGCGCCGTGGCAGCTCGAACCGCTGGATCAACCTTTTTCGCCGTTCGAGTTGCCCGTCAGCGACGCACCCCGCGTATCGGTCATCATTCCGATCCACGGCAAGCTCGCCTACACGCTTGCGTGTCTGCGGTCTATTGCGCATCACGGAGCCGATGCCCCGTTCGAAGTCATCGTGGTCGACGACGCCTCCCCCGACGACAGCGCCGAAACACTCGCCAAGGTCGGCGGACTGCGCCTGCTGCGCAACGAACGCAACCTCGGCTTCGTCGGCAGTTGCAACGCCGGCGCAGCAGCGGCGCGCGGCGATTACCTGCTGTTTCTCAACAACGACACCCAGGTGACACCGGGCTGGCTCGACCGCCTGCTCGATTGCTTCGGTGAGGAGCCGCATTGCGGGCTCGTCGGCAGCCGTCTCGTATACCCGGATGGCCGACTGCAGGAAGCCGGCGGCATCATCTTTGCGGATGCCTCAGGCTGGAACTTCGGACGCTTTGCCGATCCGAACGATCCGCAATTCCGCTATCGCCGCGATGCCGACTACGTTTCCGGTGCCTCGATCCTGATTGAAACCGCGTTGTTCCGCGCGCTTGGCGGTTTCGACACCCGCTACGCACCGGCCTACTACGAGGACACCGACCTTGCCTTCGCCGTGCGCGCAACCGGACGCAGGGTGATCTACCAGCCCGAAAGCACGGTGATCCATTTCGAAGGCATCAGCGCCGGCACCGACCTCACATCCGGCATGAAGCGCTACCAGGTGGTGAATCGCGAGAAGTTCGCCGCCAAGTGGGCTTCCGCACTTGCACGACAACCTGCGGCTGGCACGCCGGCAATCGAAGCGATTCATCGCGCCGACCAGCCGCACATGTTGATCGTGGATGCGCACACGCCGGACCCGACCCGCGACTCCGGATCGCTGCGTCTGGTGAACATGATGCAGCTGCTGCGCGAACTGGGTTGGCGCATCACGTTCGCGCCCGACGATCACCACGCAACCGCCGGTCAAATCAACGCGCTGGGGCGCTTGGGTGTGGAGGTCCTGTGCGGCCCATGGTCACCATCCCTCGCCGTATTTCTGCGCAAGCATGGTGGCGTCCTCGCTGCCGTCATTCTCTGCCGCCACTACATCGCCGCCCCAACCGCACCGTTGATCCGTCGGCTCGCCCCTCAGGCGCGGCTTGTCTTCGACACTGTCGATTTGCACTTTCTGCGCGAGCAGCGCGGCGCCGAGCTGGCCGGCAATGCCACGCTAGCACGCCAGGCGCAACGTGCGCGGCACGATGAGCTGGCGTTGATCCGCACCTGCGACGCCACGCTGGTGGTCAGCCCGGTGGAACGCGATCTTCTCGCACGCGAGTTGCCGCAGGCACACGTCGAATTGCTGTCCAACGTGCATCAGGTGTTCGGACGTCGCGCGAGCTTCGAAGCACGCAACGGCCTGGTATTCGTCGGCGGCTTTGGCCACCCGCCCAACGTCGACGCCATCCACTGGCTGCTCGACGACATCTTTCCGTGCGTGCACGCCACTCGTCCCGACATCACCCTGCACCTGATCGGCAGCGTGCCGGAGGCGGAGCGGATCGCGCTTGTGCGCTCCGGCGTCGAAATCCACGGCCGCATCGCCGACATCGGGCCCTGGATGGACGGCTGCCGCATCGCGCTCGCTCCCTTGCGCTACGGCGCCGGCGTCAAGGGCAAGGTGAACATGGCGATGAGCTACGGCCTGCCGGTAGTCGGCACGCGAGTCGCGGCCGAAGGCATGCAACTCCAGGACGGCGCCGACATACTCATCGCGGACGATGCTCCAGGCTTCGCGGCGGCGATACTCCGCTTGTACGACGACGAAGCATTGTGGCTGCGGCTATCTGATGGCGGGCTCGACAATGTGCGTGCCCACTTCTCATTCGACGCAGCGCGCACGGCATTGACCCACGTCCTTGCGGGATGCGCATCGCCCGTCAGGACGTGAGTCATCGTTGCCGGCGCCCGTACGCGACCGCATGGGTCGACAACTCGCATTACAATCCTTTATCCAAGCGCTGAGCGCGCCCGCACTTTCAAGGAACCGCTGATGAAGATTCTGGTTGGCTACAAGCGCGTCGTTGATTTCAACGTGCGCATCCAGGTCAAGCCCGACGGCACCGGTGTCGTCACCGACGGCGTGAAGCTCTCGGCCAACCCGTTCGACGACATTGCGCTGGAAGAGGCCCTGCGCCTGCGTGAAAAAGGCGTCGCCACCGAGGTGGTGATTGCCGCCATCGGCCCGGCCGACCTTACCGCCCACCTGCGCAACGGCCTCGCCATGGGTGCCGACCGCGCCATCCACGTGGTCACTGCCGACGCCGTGCAGCCGCTCACCGCCGCGCGCACGCTGCTCAAGCTGGTGGAAAAGGAACAGCCCGGCCTGGTCATCCTCGGCAAGCAGGCGATCGACGACGACGCCAACCAGACCGGCCAGATGCTGGCCGCGCTGTGGGATCGCCCGCAGGCCACCTTCGCCAGCAAGCTGGACGTGGCCGGCGACAAGGCCACCGTTACCCGCGAAGTGGACGCCGGCCTGGAAACCATCGAGATCGATCTGCCTGCCGTGGTCACCGCCGACCTGCGCTTGAACGAGCCGCGCTTCATCAAGCTGCCGGACATCATGAAGGCCAAGAAGAAGCCGATCGACACCATCGAGTTCGCCACGCTCGGCGTGGAAAACGGCGACCACCTCAAGGTCACCCACTACGCCGCGCCAGCCAAGCGCAGCAAAGGCGTGATGGTGAAGGATGCCGCCGAACTGGTAGCCGCGTTGAAGCAGAAAGGCCTGCTGTAACCCATTCCTTGCAAGAACCCGCTCGCGGGCGACACTCTCAACCCAATATCCCTTGTAGGAGCCCGCTCGCGGGCGATGGGGCTTTTCGCGAAAGGCATCGCCCGCAAGCGGGCTCCTACAACAGCAGTTCTGGAGGCAACCATGAGCAAGATTCTCGTCATCGCCGAACACCTGGACGGCAAGTTGAACCCCGCCACCGCGCGCGCCGTAAGCGCCGCCAAGGCCGCCAAGCCGGAATCCATCGACGTACTGGTGCTCGCCGCACAAGCCGCCGGCATCTCCGCCGAAGCCGGCAAGATCGACGGCGTGAGCCGCGTGCTCACCGTCGAGCGCGCGGAAAACGCGCACCCGCTCGCCGCCGTGCTCGCGCCGCAAATCGCCAAGGCCGCCGCCGGCTACAGCCACGTGTTCGTGCCCTCCACCACGTTCGGCAAGGACGTCGCCCCGCGCGCCGCCGCCCTGCTCGGCGCGGCGCAGATCAGCGACGTCATGGCGGTCACCGACGCCACCCACTTCAAGCGGCCGATCTACGCCGGCAACGCCATCATCGACGTGGAAACCGACCCGGCGCACATCGTGGTTGCCACCATCCGCAACGCCTCCTGGCCGGCCGCCACCAACGGCGCTGCCAGCGCTCCGGTCGAAGCCCTCACGCTCGACGCCGCACTGCCCGGCCACACCCGCTTCGTCGGCCTGCAGTCGGGCAAGAGCGACCGCCCCGACCTGCAGAGCGCCGCCAAGGTGGTTTCCGGCGGCCGCGGCGTCGGCTCCAAGGAAAACTTCGACATCATCTTCAAGCTCGCCGACAAGCTCGGCGCCGCCGTGGGCGCCTCCCGCGCCGCGGTGGATGCCGGCTACGTGCCCAGCGACATGCAGGTCGGCCAGACCGGCAAGATCATCGCCCCGGAGCTGTACATGGCCATCGGCATCTCCGGTGCCATCCAGCACCTCACCGGCATCAAGGATGCCGGCACCATCGTCGCCATCAACAAGGACGCCGAGGCGCCGATCTTCGAGGTCGCGGATTTTGGGCTGGTGGGGGATTTGTTCAAGATCATTCCGGAGCTGGAAACGGCGCTGGGCTGAGTCGATGGCCATGAAAGCGCGAGCAAATTCACCCGGGAAGCATTTGGCCAAGCCGGTTGTGTTTGCAGGTGTCTGCTTTATTGTGTCGTTGTCAAAGCAGGCGCGCACACAGCCCTGACTGATGCGCCACCCCACCTATCGTTCTTGACCATTGAGAAGGAAAGGGTAGTCGGCCCTCTGGATAGTCGACCGTCAGTGCGCTCAGAATGTTAGCTGAACCCTTTGCACCGGATACCATTATCAGCATCTACATCTAGGACACAGACCGCCTCATACTTGAGGGAATGCATTTCGGGAACAGAAATCCATGAACAACCAGACAGCGTTAGAGCTAACGATTTTGATGCCCTGCCTCAACGAAGCAGAAACATTGGCCATTTGCATTGACAAGGCCCAATCCTACCTTCAGCGAAACGGGGTACGCGGTGAGGTTTTGATCGCCGATAACGGCAGTACCGATGGGTCCATTCAAATTGCCCAACAGCATGGGGCGCGCGTGGTCAACGTCCCCATTCGCGGCTACGGTGCCGCACTCTCACATGGCATCGCCAATGCCAAGGGCAAGTACGTTATCATGGGCGACTCGGACGACAGCTATGACTTCAGCAAACTCGACTCGTTTGTCGCACGGTTGCGAGAGGGCAACGACCTCGTCATGGGCAACAGGTTCCTTGGTGGCATCTCCCCGGGCGCCATGCCTCCCCTGCACAGATATCTCGGCAACCCGGTGCTGAGCTTCATCGGACGTCTATTTTTTTCGATACCAGTTCGCGACTTCCATTGCGGCCTGCGTGGTTTCAATCGCGACCGCATCCAAGCCCTGCACCTTAATACCACCGGCATGGAGTTCGCCAGCGAGATGGTGGTTCGCTCGGCGCTGGCTAAATACGCCATCGTCGAAGTTCCAACCACGCTGTCTAAGGATGGGCGTTCGCGTCCCCCGCACCTACGCACATGGCGCGACGGATGGCGCCACCTTCGGTTCCTATTGTTGTACAGCCCTCGATGGCTATTTCTATATCCGGGCCTGATTATCTTCGCCATCGGAGCAATACTCACTTTCGCGCTATTACCGGGGCCAATCACCATCGCTCGCGGCCTTACGCTAGATGTACACAGCGTCATAGCTGGCTGCATCACGATGTTGATAGGCACTCAATGCATTTCATTCGCGGTCGTTGCGAGGCGCTATGCGGCCGCACGCGGATTATTGCCGGTCGAGTACACGTTCAAGCGCTATGTGTCCCCGCTGAACCTAGAGCGTTCGCTGATTGTAGCTGGCTTGCTGCTGGTCGCCGGGCTCGTTGGTGTGGCCCACTGCGTTATGGTCTGGCGCGATGCACATTTCGGCCCACTGGGCTATGGCGAGTTGATCAGGTTGCTCGTCGTTTCCGGAACCGGCATCGCCTTGGCCACGCAGATTGCGTTCACCAGCTTCTTGTCGGCAATACTGGACATTGAAGTCAGGTCGCCGAACGAGCCCACTGAATCCGACGGCAACGCCTTGCAATGAGTGACAAGTTTCTCCGGTTCGTCATTGTGGGCGGCGGCTGCGCATTGTTATATTTCGTGGTGATGTGGTTCTGCCGTGCGAGTCTCGGCCTCACGCCGTTCCTCGCGACCATATGCGCCTACGGGGTGTCCTTCTGCGTCGCCTATACGCTGCAACACAGATGGACATTCCGATCCGCCTCAGCCTACCGCGAGACACTTCCGCGATACGCGCTAGTACAAGTGATTTGTGCCCTGCTTACCGCGGGAATCACCCAAGCCATCTCGCACTTCCAGCCGCAAGCACCCGGCTGGTTACTCGCCGGAATCAGTACGGTATTGGCTTCTGGCCTGAGTTTCGTCCTGTCATCCCAGTGGGTTTTTTCCGCATCGGAAAAGTAACGCTGAAGCCCGTGCGCGTCCCTTCAGTAACTACCATTGGCGTCAATATCGTACAGCACGGTGCCAACGCCATGCAGTGTCGATGATGGATTCGATGCTGTCGTATTTCGGCGTCCAAGCCAATTGATCGCGGGCCTTTTGGCCCGAGGCGACCAAGACCGCAGGGTCGCCTTCTCGCCTAGTAGCGTATTCAAACTCGATCGGCTTGCCGGTGACCCGTCTGGCTGCCTCAATCACCTGCAATACCGTGAATCCCTGGCCATTGCCAAGGTTGAAGGCATGCGCTCCCTCCCTGCCCTCCATGAAGTCCAAAGCCGCTAGGTGCGCATCGGCAAGATCATTGACATGCACGTAGTCGCGCACGCATGTGCCATCGGCCGTAGCGTAATCGTTACCGAAAACCTTCAGCCCTTTGCCTAGGCCGAGCGCCGATCGCAAGACATTTGGAATCAAATGCGTTTCTGGTTCGTGCGATTCACCAATATCGCCTGCCGGGTCGGCACCCGCCGCGTTGAAATAACGCAGCGCCACTGTCCGTAACCCGTACGCCCGCGCAGCATCAGCCAGCACCCGCTCAACCATAAGCTTGCTGGCGCCGTATGGATTGATTGGGCATGTTGGATGAAGTTCATCAATGAATCGAGCCCTTGGGTTTCCAAATACCGCTGCGGTTGAGGAAAAAACCAGGCGACTGACCTCCGCTGTAAACATTGACCGTAGCAAGTTTAGTGTGCCAGCTACATTGTTTACGTAATACTGATAAGGGTCACGAACCGACTCACCAACCAACGAAAGGGCACAAAAATGCATTACTGCATCGAATCGGCGACCAGCAAATAGTCGGCGCAACGCCTCGGCGTCAAGTAGGTCTCCCACCACCAAAGGGACATTAGAGACTGCCTTCTTATGTCCGGTAGATAAGTTATCAAAGACAACGACGTCGTGTCCATAACCAAGCAACCGCCTCACCATGTGAGAACCGATATACCCCGCACCACCGCAAACGAGAACTTTCATAAGTGTCTCTCCTTACGCAACCCCGACGCCTCAACCACACCCCAAATAGAGAACGCTGCCCAAGCGGGTACCAAACACAGTATTGGAGAGAAGTACGATGAAGTCATCGCGGGAAATGACGATATGTTGATAACGATCAAGATCGCGACACGACTTAAAATTACCGCCGCTAACGCAAGGGAAAAAACAAATGTTTTCGAGTAAAGAAAATACCTTCTATTAAACGTCACCATTACGATCGCCGCCAAGATCCCAAGATAAACTAAAGGAGTCACCATCCACGAATATAGTCTAAAAAGTGCAACTCGAATGTCCCGCGAGACTGCGAACACTCTACTCTCAAATGTAGGTCGCCGATTTTGGATGGTTATATCGTCGAACGCAATGACGGAACGGCCATAATGTATTATCCCACGATGCACAGTTGACGCGTTCGGGTCAAAGACAAAGACATCACCATCGAGAGAAACGAACTTCACATCACAGACATCCCCGCACTTAAGACTAATTCGAAATCGCTGTTTGACCGCTTTCGGAAATGCCTTCGCAATGTCCGGACTCTCCATCCGAGTAACGCTAATCTCCACCCCTGCCGGCACGTCAGCGGTAAACCAGTCATCCTCGTGCTCGAAGTACCACCCACTTAACGTTATGAGTCGATCCGGCTCAACCTGGGATGACGTGACTGACGTAGATAACGGGAAGTTTAGGAACCTTTTGGCGAGGTCTAGATCTTCGTCGCTACCATTACTTGGTGGTGCATCAATCCAGCCTTTGGGGTTTCTTTGCAAAAGCATGTCCCATGCAGCAACCACGCTTGGGCCAATCGCCCCAATTTGACGTGGCGACAAATGCGGCATCATTGCAACTGGTGATGCGTCATAGCAGGGGATCTCCCGCCTCTCACAAATCCCAGCCACCTCTTTCGCCAATTCTCTGAAGTATTTTCTCGCATCATCCTCACTTTCAAACTTCCCAGCCTTCGCTGCACCATTACGAATTTGCCAAAATAACTGCCCCGCAGAAAAGTCGTGGCACGCTGACGGCCAAATCCAACATTCTGTGCCAACTGACGGGTTAACACCCAAACTGGGATCCAATGTGGGTTTAAGCACAGAGAACGCCGGACTCAACTCATACAAGCGTTCTCTCGTCTCCTTGGAAAGTGGTACGTATGACAACTCCGGACCAACGTGAGCCCGCTGCAATTGTCGCATGGCCGAAGTGAAGCTAGGATCCTTAACATCCACACCGACAAAGGCGCCGTACAACAGAAAGTTAGCGCATTTAAGAGCCATCAAAACAGAGGCAAACGAAACAAAGAAAACACCTCCGGATACGAAAGTTCCACTCTGCCCTGCATGCCTGAGGTGATTGTCAATCAGCCGAGCGACGAAAAAGACGACTATCCCTGGGAGGATCCAGACACCTTCTTCCCTAGTAATCCAAAACCACCCCAACATCAGCCCTGCGCAGATTGTGGTTGGAAGGACGGATTTCTTAACTCTATTGAAGATAAAAATCCAACTTAGGCCAAGCACTAGCATTACTTGACTTGTATATATCGACTCCCGCAAGACTCTATCTTGAAACACGTTTGGATTGAACAAAACGAGTAAAAAGGTTAGCGAAGAAAGCGCTTTCGAACCACTCATTTTATAAGTCGAAAACGAAAAGACGAACGCTGATGCACAGTATAAAGAAGCCTGTGAAAACGTTACGGAGGAGCCCATCCACGACGATAACGCTAAAAATATTGGGTACCCAGCGCCCTTTACCAAAGTTAACTGATTAAAGGATCCAAGCCAATGCCCATTAGCTAAGCTCTCGCCAAGCCTTATGAACAATGCATCGTCATACGTTTGATAGAGCTGCAATGACAGTGGGACATGTGTATAGACCGCCATATATAAAAGAATCGAAGCAGCAGCAGCTAATGCAGAGGCTGTGCCGAAGATTTTTGCCAAACTTTGTTTGGCGATGCTAGTCTCGTTAGAGATCTTTAACTCCACGTCGCCTTCCCCTTTTCGTGGGAAATCTTAGCTCATTCGAAGACTTCTACAGATTTCATATCATCATATCGCGCCGATGCCGGAACCAAAATCTCCACAAAAGCTAGATTCTATTCGTGCGGCTTGGGCGACCGACGCAAAGAACTTCAAAGTTACCGGTCGTTGGCTACTAACGCTTCTCGTGACATTCGGATCGCGGCCACGGTTCACGCAAATCCGGCTGGCTACATCCTCGTGCCTTTGCAATCTTCGACAAAACGACTAGGGATCGTCTGAACAAGCCGCTACGGATTGGACGTCCAGACGTCTGCGAGCGCACTCAACAATTTTATCCTTGAATCAGTCAAATTGGGTGGTTTGTCGCTTCGTGTTGGCGCTTTCGGCGCCTTTGGGAGTTTTCCCCAAATCACGGGCGCACCTCCCCTACGGGAGTGAGTAACGTTCGTCGCATCATCCACAGATTGCTGAGCGCAAACAGCGTCAGGGTCTGCGCGGTATTCTTGGCCAAGCCCTCGAAACGCACCTTCAGGTAGCCGAACTGACGTTTGATGACGCGGAAGGGATGCTCGACCTTCGAACGTACGGCGGCCTTTAGGTACTCGACATGTATCGCCGCGTCTTTGACCTCGCCTTCGGCCATCGTCTTGATGCTGCCGCGCTTGGCCGCGATATGCCATTTCTGGCCCCGCTTGGGAGCTCGCTTCGCCGCCCCGATGTAGCCGGCGTCGGCATACACCGTCTTCTCTTTGCCGTGCACTAGATCAGCTACCTCCACCGCGTCGGCCACGTTTTCGGCCGTGGTGGTGACGGTGTGTACGAGGCCCAATTCAACATCCACGTCGATGTGTGCCTTCATGCCGAAATACCACTGCTGGCCTTTGCGGGTTCGGGACGTCTCTGGGTCGCGAGTCTTGGCCTTGTTCTTGGTTGAGGACGGTGCGTGAATGATCGTCGCATCGACGGTCGCGCCTTGACGCAGCAGCAACCCCTTGTCGGTCAGGTAGGCATTGATCGTCGCCAGCACCCTCGGCGCCAGGTCGTGGATCTCCAGCAAACGCCGGAAGTTCAAGATCGTGGTCTCATCAGGCACGCTGCCGCGAGTCAGCGACAGGCCGGCAAAACGGCGCAGCGGCGCTACTTCGTACAGTGCTTCTTCCATCGCTGGATCACTGTAGCCGAACCAATTTTGCAACAGATGAATGCGCAACATCATCTTGATCGCGTACGGGCGGCGCCCTTTGCCAGCCTTGGGGTGCACCGGTTCGATCACCGCCAGCAGTGCGTCCCAAGGCACCACCTGATCCATCTCCGCCAGGAAAATCTCCCGTCGCGTCTGCTTGCGCTTGCCGGCATACTCGGCATCGGAGAAGGTCATCTGCGTCATCGCGGCAATCTCTAGCGTTTGGATGGCTAATTGTACCGGGATCGACCCGACTTATTCAGAGTTTCCCTAGTGCCCCTACCGCCGAATATCCTTCACGGGGTCACCCGAATCTGATCCGTCAAGGCGGGCCACGTTCCCTCTATTCTCCGCAAACCATCGGTATACGACCTTCCCGTAACGGACGCCTGGGGCCTCTATGAAGCGGTAGGTAAGGTCCGACAGTCCAATGCCTAAAGCTAGAGTTAAAGCATAGCAAAGGAGAAACGCAATTGTGGTAGTCGAAACATACCCATAGATGAATCGATAGACAGGAATAAGGAACAACACCACCGTAGTATGGCCAAGGTAGAGTGAGTAGCTGATTTTCCCAAGGTAAACAGTAAAACGATTAACAATCGCCTTGAGCGGGTTGAGACATAGGCCTACCGTCATTACGGTATATATTAAGCCTTGCCATAGTCGCGCATCCATAAAAAAAATATTTAAACGGCCATTCAAAAGCGCCAAATAACTAAATGTTGATACGGTCACCAGCATTAGCCCAATGCTCTCGTCGCTCGGGGACGATCCTCTAGCTTGAATCCCCTTTATAACAAAGTGCACAACACAACCCATTGCAAAAATAGGTAGGAATCGTACAAACGTCCATTCCGCCACTACGGGTGCGGTTTCTGGCCCGTAAATATAGGGAATGATTGCCTGATACGCCATCCAACAAAGGATGAGTATAAAAACGAGCGCGGTTGCGCGCCAGATGTCGTCTACTAGCTTGTAGACCAATGGGAACATCACGTAAAACAACATCTCTATGCCAACGGTCCAACTAGCCCACACAAAGCCCTGTTGGCCTTGCGTCGTAAGGTTAAAGGTGAAGGTCAGGCTTTCGACGATTGAAACCACAGAATGATGTGCGGAGTAGTACCAAGCATCCCGAATCAAGGAAAACAACATCCATGCATAGAAGAGCGGCGCAATTCGGAAATAACGATGAAGATAAAAACTCAGCTTTGGATAGGAATCTTTGAGGCGAAGCGGCATCGTGTAGTAAAGTGAGAAAGCGCTAATAACGAAAAACAGCATAACTCCGGAACCGCCAGCGTTCGCAAACTTCGCTGCCCATCCAGGTACACTCAGATGAGGATCTGGAATCAAAATCATATGGTAAACAACGACGTACGCAGCAGCGAGTCCCCGGAGCGAATCCAAAAACTCCAAACGTTTCAGCTTCATATCGTCCTGCCGTTAGGAGTCGAGTTCGATGGAGCGGCCGTTGTCGCAAAGGAAGTCCCGCCCATCAAGGCTGTATCGAATTTGCAAGCGGTATTCGCCGTCTGCGAGCACAGATCGATCCAACTTCACCTCGAAGCCAGATCGGCGGTACGCAGCATTGCCACCGAGAATTTTCACCACGTCTGGGCGATCAATACTTGGGGTTACGGCGGCTGTCCAGGCCCGGGAATCTCCTTTAGCTACATCGATAGCTAAGCTCACGCTTTGCGGAACACTCCGCGTGGCCTGATCAACAAGCCATCCTGAAATCGCAATCACTCTCTTGGGCGTACGATGCGCGGTCGTACCGAAGACTTCACCGTCTATTCGTTCAATATTGCAGGGACCGCCGGTAACTTCCTTATTATCACGTGTGGCGCGTAAGACGGGCGTCACCGTCGCCTCACTAGTAACGTTCAAAGATAAGCCGCTGCGTGGACGCGCGACCCGCGCTGCATCTTCTACAACGTTACGCCGGTGATTCACAGACAAAAGGATTATGGAAAAAGCTATTCCGGACACCACTAAAACAGTGCCGAATATCGTCTTGTAGGTCGTGTATTCCATGTCTCAGGTTCTCGGAGGGAGACGTGACTGCCTACTTGAAGTCCACCTGACGACCATCGTCACAAACGACGCTTGGCTTATCGTTTTCACCTGCTACCAGATATAGATGATAACGCCCGGTCGGAACCGCATTATTTGGCAGGTTCAATATAAAACCGCTAATTTCCCGGAGATGGGTTTTACCGCCCGAAGACGCAACATCGGGCCGCCTGATTGACCGAGTCACTTTGACTTGAAAATAGCGCCCTTTGGCTTTGTCGTCGAGGCGCAACCAGAAGTCAGCAGCGGAAAACTGTGGTGCGTCGATCCATCCGCTTACGCTGTGCGCGATGGAACCGCTAACCTCCGCGGGGGCCGACTGGAAAGATGTTTTATCGAACTGTTCGATATTACAAGTCGTAATTACTGTGGCCACGGCGTCCGGTACATAGACGGTCGGCAATGTGGCTTTCGCGGCGGGCGCCGGAACCGGCGAAGCGGCTCCACTGGAGCTGGTAGCCATCATCGTTTTAGATGGTTCTCGATCCTTGCTACTACACCCTATCAGCAGGATACCCGCTACAAGAAGCAATGTCGCAATTCGAAGGCCATGGATGCGCTCGTTCATGATATGTAAATTTACCTTCTAGCTAAATTAAAAGACATTGAAGAAATACGTATCACCAATTGCGTCGGCATATCGCGGCCCAAGTGGTGCGGATGCCCACCGCAAGCTCGATCTTAGGGCACCAATCGAACTCAACCGTGGCCCGGCTAATGTCGAGTACGATTTCTGCGACGTCGTACTGCCGAGCGGGCGCATACCTGACCGGCAACCGGGATCCAGTAATTTCACGCACGATATCTACGATCTTATTCAACGTATAACCTTTACCGCTACCCACATTGACGGGCCCAGTCAACCGGCTCGCGCCAGCGGCGACAGCAAAGCTCAGCAGGTCATCAATATGTAGGTAATCTCGGACAATCTCTCCATCACCCCATATTCGTACCCCTTCGCCGCTACAAGCCTTGCCTAAAATGGCTGCAATGAATCCTTGAACGCCCGCACTCGATTGCCTTGGGCCGTATGGGTTAGATGGCCGAATAATTAAGGGATCAAGATACCCGAGCTGTTCATACATTTGTAGGTATTTTTCAATCGCTACCTTAACGACCCCATAAGACGATATCGGATGAAGCGCATGGAACTCCGGTACAGGCAATGTCCGCGGATTACCGTATACGGTACCGCCAGAAGAGAAGAAAACTAGCCGACGCATCCCGGCCTTAATCATGGCGCCGCACAGATTAAGTGCTCCGATCAGATTCGACTGCACGTCCTCTACCGGATCGAGGTTAGAGGTACTGGGCACGGTGGAGCTAGCCAAATGAAAAACTATATCGACTCCTTCCAACAACGACACGAGGGCACCTGCCTCAGTGAGGCTACCGGTGACGTAGTCCACGCCTCGCCAGTCGACATCAGACCGCGGCGCCGACCGATCCAGTACACGGATCCGATAGCCCGATTCCCTAAGTCGATCTACCAACCCCGAACCAATAAACCCGTTCCCCCCCGTCACTAATGCCAACATCGATCAGCCCTCTGTTGCTGGAGCGGACGCTACGCCAAGATACTTGCGCAACGTTTCCAAATAGGCCGTAGCAGCTGCGATAGACGTTTCGGACATTTGAAACATGGATCTAGCGCACTCCTGTAATTCGACCACCTCTTGGTAGTGTGCAGCAGACGTCATTCCCAATGTAACACTGTTATGATGTCGTCGATGGCGATTGCTCACCTGCGGATCATAAAAAATCTTTCCATTCAGCAAAACGTACAGATACACCAGCCAGTCACCCGCCACCTTATAGCGAAGGATCTGAGGTAGCTCGCGACTCATTACTTTACACAACGAGTCGTGCCTGAACAGCACTGCGCTGACGTTGGGAATAGTATTTTTTACCCCCAGCGCGTCATTCACCTCCTGGGCACCAGTCACTAGGTAGCTACGTGCCCAACGCTCGACCGAAAGGTCGTTCGTATACGACAAGTAATTGGGCATCAGCTGCTGTCCGTGCTCGTCGATCGCCTCCGACTGACAATAGGCAAGCTGCACATCCCGGTCCACAGACATGCCATGCAACATGTGTTCGAGGAATTCCGGCATTGCCAAGTCGTCGGCCTCAGCGATCCACACATATTCTCCCCGTGCCAGCTCCGCCCCCCGCTGCCACTGCCGAAACACCGAACCACTGTTGACGCGATTGACGACAACGCGCGGCTCTGGCTGTAGCTCATGACGCAACCGTTGTATGGTCTCGACGCTATCGTCGGTAGATCTGTCGTCCAAGACGATAATTTCGTAGACCGGAACGGTCTGTTCGGCGATGCAAGCTAGACGCTCCCCCAGATATCTCGAGTAGTTGAAGTTCGGCACCACCACGGAAACTCGCGGTATTTCCACGCCGCCTAGGCAGAGCAGGTCCATTGCATACTGGCGGAAGGAGAACTCCGCATCAACCAGTTCCACGCCGTTCCTGCCAAGCCGTCGGCGAGTGTCATTGTCTGCAAGCAACCCCAAGATCGCTTTGGCGTATTCCGCCACGTCAAAGGATGGTACAACAACGCCAACTCCGCGTTGCAGCAAATCCGCCCCACCACCGGTTCCGCTGAACGCTACCACCGGGACGCCCACCGACAAGCTCTCTAGCACCACCGACGGGAATGGATCTTCCCGAGAAGGTAACGCGTAGAGATCCGAACCCGCGTAATAATCGTCAGTATCAAAGTCTAAGCCAACGAAATGGAAATGCGCCGCCAGCCCCCCCTTCTCAATGGCAGCAGTGTTTTCTTCCCGCAACGTTTCATCTAAATGACCGACCCAGACAAAATGCAGCCGCGCGTCTGCCTTGCAACATATTGCGGCCGCTTCCAGCAAAAGGTCAACGCCCTTACGCCGGTCGGCGTATCCAACTGTCAACACAATACAAGCGTCGTCGGGGAGCCCGAGCTTCCTACGCAATAGAGTACGCGCTCGAGTCAAGTCCCCCACGCCACGGTATTTACTTCGCGTAAAAAGCCCCTGAGGCCGTAACGTAGCCTTTTCGGCCAGCGACCCAGCGTCGACAAACTCTAACAAGCCATCGCGTACCGCCGTCGACGGCAGAATCACCTTTTCCGAATATTTAACCAAATCGCGCACCGCGGATTGGAGTCCATAATCACGAATAAGGCGCGGCATTTCATGCACCAAAGTGATCACGCGCAATCCCGCCGCAGCAACGGCGCGAGTAATCCGCCCGGAAACCGACGTATTCGCGATTACCAGTTCCACCCCTGATTCTCGAAGCTTGCTAAATAGCTCATTCAGCTCCTTTGTTGAGATACCCATCAAAAAATGTACGCGCGCCGCATTAATGAAGTCTGAAGCAAGGCGGCCACCTTCTAGGAGCAGCACGTCTACTCCCATTCCAAGACCAGAAACCAACTCCCTAGTCAGGTTGAGAGCGAGATACTGAGCCCCATGCGGATGCGCATCATGGGAAATGACGGCTACCCTACGACCCGCTATCGGGCCCCGCGTCGGTAAATCACCCTGTAGTGCCGCCCGTGTCTGGCTTAAATATGCGTAACCATAACGTCGATCAGGCTCCAAATACGCTCCCTCGGCCCACTCATTCCAAGCGTTTATGAAAACTAATCGCTCCCCTTCCACTGGATACCTACGGGCGTAGTCGATTGCCAAATCGAGCCATTTGCGGTAACTAATTGGCGTCGCGTTGGCAAAAGTGTAACCTCGCCCCGGTTTGCGGGCTTCATTATCCCAAGAGGGGAACACCCCACGGATCATATTGAACGGTGCTGTGGACTGCTCTCGCGCACGCCCAATCACGGCTTCGTAATCGACCACATAGCCAGAGTAGTTCGGATTAACTATTTGCAACTTGTCGTTTATAGGGTCGAGCCCGCGTGCTAGTTTGTGCGGCGGAAATTCGATCGCGACATCAAACCCGAACACGCGCGGGTCTTCCACATCGAACTGCACCATGGCCAACACGATTTCCCCAATACCGACGTCGCGACAATATTTGCGCCAACGTTGTTGGGTCGCATTTGCGTCTGGGAGGATTGAGGGACGGTACAGGACAATAAGTGGTTTCCCGTTGATCTTGATGTACCGTCGATCCCTCAGTAGTGGTTCCAACGCAGTTATGAACGCGATGTCGTCCTCGGGCGAGTGACTTTGCCCGATCAAGATATCCTCATCCATACCGTCCCAACGACGACTCCAGTTCTCATTCGCCCAGCAGATGCAGAATGGAAAGTCAATGTCCTTGCTCGCGACGAATTGTTCCAATGGTCGCTCAAGCAACCGACGCCCACCGAACCAGTAGTAGTGGAAGCAAAAGCCCTTCAACCCATAGTGGCGTGCAAGCTCCACTTGCCGTCGCATTACATCTACCAGTCGAAGGTCATAAAAGCCCAATTCCCCTGGAAGTCTCGGTTGATAATGTCCTACAAACTGTGGCAAAGCTTTAGTGACATTGGTCCACTCAGTAAAACCACGCCCCCACCAAACATCGTTTTCAGGAATGGGGTGAAATTGAGGCAAGTAAAATGCGATCGCTCGCACATCAATTTTGGACGGGTCAGCAGGTTCGCTATCAATCTGGACGTAGTCATCCGATGACTCACTAGACAATGCGTACAATCTATAAAGTACGTCTTCCGCCGCGTTACCCCCCCTCCGCTGATCACTTGATTCGACGTTTGATAAATTATTTACCGACTTAGTGTTATCCAAAGATCCGGGCATCACCGGTCGTCCGCTGGACGCGCTGCTTACTCGATGGGCCTCGTACACCTGCCAAGCTCGATAACTACGTGTCTTGCGGATCAGCGGTGCTACCACTCTAAATATCGCTCCCTTAAGCGCCACCCGTCTAGATGTAGACATTGGCAGCCTGTCGTAGACGTGCTTCGCGACTTTTTCGGTCATCACGCGCCAGTTTCGCCACGACAACACTCTACGCACGCCCCGCAGAGGCGCGGTAATACGCCAACTTGTCGATTTCCTGAGCTGGTCAACAACCGCGTCTCGATTCGCCAGCTCCTCGTTAAGCTGGCGAATCACCATTTCCTTATCCGACAGCATATTACGAGCGCCATCCAGACGAGATATGACCTGAATGCCCGCCTCGTCCACATGCTTTTCCAGTCGCGCGACGGCGGCCGTAGTCGCCGCTCCGAGGGCGCGAATATCCATGCCCATCTGAATGCTAGTGTCATCCAACTGTTGAACTCTATCGAAAACGAGCCCATACGTAGCCTCAACAGCTTCAATGGATGAGCTAATTCTAACTCCGACAGCCTCAATATCACTTCGCAAGCGCTTTGCCGTTCTTTGGTTATCTTCCCGAATACCACTCAGCTGTGCGCCAATGCCAATACTAATAGGCTTCAATTCTTCTTTAAGCGTTGCCACTCTGCGGGCGTCCGCAGCTTCCCGCTCAGCGTCCTTTCGCGCTAACTCAGCCAACGCTTGCTGCTGCAGGCTAAGCTGAATGTCCAAAGCATCCATCCTCTCACCAATCGCCTGATTGGCAGCCTCGAGCTTGCCAGCAAGCACGTCGTGACTTCTCGTTACCGCGGCGGCTACCTCTGTGACTCGATCCACCAGACCAGTCAAGTCGCCCTGAGCACGATGTCCCCGTTCTGCCACGATAGCCGCTTCGGCCTGCAACGCCCGGTTTTCCGCAGCCCAACGTCCCTTCAGCAGTTCATCCAGGCGGCCGGCGTACAGCTCCGCTACATTTCGATAACTCTCTTGAAGCTCCGTAATTGCGTTCCACCCTCGGCCCATAGAAGAAATCGTCAAGCATGCCTGATACAGCTTGGCTGCCAGCCATGGTTGCCCCCCCTCCCCCGAAGCCGCATCCAACTCGGTTCGTCTATGATGCCGTCGCCCACTGTCGAGGAAAGCATCAATAGCTTGTCCCACCGCCGGTTTCGCCCCTTCAGGCCAGTTAATGCCCAGATCACCACCGACCCTACGCATCGTCGCGCGCCAGTCATTAAGTAACTCCTCGTACGTAATAAGCGCGCGTCGAAGGCCCCTAGTTGCCTGCTCCGCCTCCATCAGGTACTGGACCCACATTAGGTAAAGCGCCTGCTGCGTCCACCCATTACGGACATGCAAGGAGCGCACAACTTCTCTAGGATCACGGACGACGAATAAACACTCCACCTGAATCCCCCGAGCAGCAGCGGCGCGGATCCACAGGGGTCCGGTGAGGCACATTCTTGGGTCTTTCAGTGCCCATAGCACGTCGTCGGAGAAGTCCTTGTCGATAACCGCGTCGATATCCTTATTCGCTCTACACGCAGCCGGATCATCTAGCCAATTCTTGGGCATTTCCCTCATGTCGTACCAAGTTCGCCCGAGGCCGTCAAGTAGCTCCTCGTTAATGCGCACCGCATCTTCGTGTTCCCAAAATCCATCAGGGTTGTCAGGGGCCGGATCAACAAGGTGATTCCCGAGACTCGCACCGAGGAGGTTAATAACTCTCGCGGTAGCAGAGGTGCCGCTACGGTGCATCCCGAACACAAAAACAGCGCGACGTGGCTCCGGTACAGAGTTCATGAATTTACCACCCGATCATTCTTTACCTCGATTTCGGGAACGATACCGAGGTCCATCTTCGTAGTTGCCAAGCGCCCTGGCTGGTGGATAACTTTGAACATCGTTGCATCTATCCATCTATCAAGATAAATATCCTCCCCATTCAAACTTCCCTGCACTCCAGCATTAAGGAAGTACGCGCCCGACGCGAACATGCACGGGAAGCGAAATCGAACCTCCAGGACACTGTCTGCATCTACCCAGGTGATGCCTTCCGCCTCCCAAGAGGTAACGCTGCCAGCAAGTTCCAGTCCGCTCACTGACTTTATTAGCATTCCGCAACGGATCCCGCTAGCAGGTCGGTCAAATCTCACTTTGTACGTGTAAACATATTCCCGACCTGTCATTAAAACATTGACTCGCCTCGCCCCCAGCGTTTCAACGTGAGGATCCTCAATTACCGCTGCGACCGAGTCATAACGAAAACCGCTCTTTGGCACCATCCCTTCCTGGTAATACGATTGGTCGCCTTGATCGTTCACTTGCGACTCCAAGTTTATGGCGATGTTGTTGTCAGGTTGAGGCTGGACCGGTTGCTCGACGTGGCCGTCGGTTACGCTCCCAACCTGCTCCGATGTCATCTTGATGGCCGCACGGATTGCCGTAACCCGATTTACCGGCGAATACAATAACTTTTGGTATCGGGACATCACGTATTTCGCAGTACCGGCTGTCAAAACCTCACCCCGGTCTAGTAGCACTGCACGATCACATAATTCTATTACCATACTGGTTGAATGTGATACGAAAATAATAGTTGCGCCATTATCACGAATCTGATTTATTCGTGAGAAACACTTTCGCTGGAAAGCCTCATCTCCGACTGACAACGCTTCATCGACGATTAGAATGTCCGGTGTCGCATTAATCGCCACGGCAAACGCCAGTCGCACATACATGCCACTCGAGTACGTGCGCACCGGGCGTTCCATGAAGTCGCCAATCTCCGCAAAGTCAGCAATTGATTCGAAACGCTGCCACACTTCATCTTCGCTTAGCCCTAACACCATCCCATTTAGTAAAACGTTCTCGCGGCCCGTGAACTCCGGGTTGAATCCTGAGCCAAGCTCGAGTAACGCTGCGACCCTACCCTTCACTTCGACAACACCGGAGGTTGGAGCCATCGTTCCACAAATAATCTGCAGCAAAGTTGACTTTCCGGAGCCATTGCGCCCAACGATGCCGACGGTTTCTCCACGACTTACACTTATCGATACACCCTGCAACGCGGCGAAGTCCTTATGCCAGCGTGCCTTGTTGCGTCGTGACAACATTTGCATTAACCGGTAATAGGGATGGTCGTATACCGGGAATACTTTGCTTATATTCTTGACATCGATGATGACGTTGTCAGAGGACATCGGCAAATCCCTTACGTGTACGTTGGAACCAATAAAACCCCGCCCATGCGACGAGCAAGCTTGCCAAACTGTATACGGCCAAGCCTAACCAATCCGGACTGCCCCCCCAGACCAGCACAGTGCGCGATTGCTCGATTACGAATGTCACAGGGTTAGCCATGACTAATGGCTTGTACTTTGAGGGCAAATCGTGAAGTGAGTAAAATACCGGTGCTAGGAACATCAACGCCGTGGTAATAATACCGACGGTTTGATTGATATCGCGCAAAAATACCCCCAAGGATGATAGAAACCAACTCACTCCAACGGTACCGATAACAAACGGTAAGATTATCAATGGAAGTAGTAGCGCGGTGAAATGTGGTACGCCCATTAATAATACGTAAGCTATTAACCAAGCCAATATACTAACAAGTGCATGGAAGAGCGATGCGCCCATATTTATAATTGGCAGTATCTCCAATGGAAAGACAACCCGCTTCACGTAGCTCGCATTGCTAGTAATTAAGGTGGGAGCACGATTCACACAATCGGCAAATATTGCGTAAACAATCATTCCAATGAACAACATTATCGCGAAGTTCGCCGTATTACTGGTGTTTACGCTCGTCCAACGGGAATGGAAAACGGTAGTAAATACGAAGGTGTACACCAACAACATGATGAGCGGGTTAAAAAAGGACCATGCAAGACCCATAAACGATCCGCGATAGCGTCCCAAGATCTCTCGTGTCGTCATTTGGCGAATTAGCGCTCGGTGGCGCCACAGTGACTTCGCCATAGCTATTAGGGAGGTCGGTTGTTGCTGGTGTGGATCCATTAGTGGGCTGCTTCCAGACAAAGGAGACGGTCATACCAGATTACGTTAAAAAAACGCAGCTACCGTAGGACCACTCCTAATTCACCTCGAAGGTCATCCACTTCCTCGACGCCTACGGACAACCTGACCAGCCCATCGCTGATCCCCAACCGCTTGCGGATCGCTGGCGGTACGGAAGCGTGGGTCATGATGGCCGGGTGTTCGATCAGGCTTTCGACCCCCCCCAAGGATTCGGCCAGCGAGAACAAGTGGCAACGCTCGAGCATGCGACGCGCCTTCTTCAAGCCACCCTTGACCTCGATGCTGACGATGCCGCCGAAGCCGTGCATCTGACGCTTGGCCAGCGCGTGTTGTGGGTGGCTCTTGAGGCCGGGGTAGATCACGCGTTCGATGGCCGGGTGCTTCTCCAGCCACTTGGCGAGTTCCAGCGCGTTGGCGCAATGCGCCTGCATGCGCAGGTGCAGTGTCTTCAGGCCGCGCATGGCGAGGAAGGCGTCGAACGGGCTGGCGACGGCGCCGACCGAGTTCTGCAGGAAAGCCATGCGCTCGGCCAGTTCATTGGTACTGGCGACGACGATGCCGCCGACGATGTCGGAGTGGCCGTTGATGTACTTGGTGGCCGAATGCACCACCAGATCCGCGCCGAATTCCAGCGGGCGCTGCACGGCCGGGCTGCAGAAGGTGTTGTCCACCACCAGCAGCAAGCCGTGTTTCTTGGCGAACGCGGAAACCTTGGCGAGGTCCACCAGCTTCAGCAGGGGATTGGTCGGCGACTCGGCCCAGATCATGCGGGTGTTGGGCTTGAGGGCGGCCTTGAGTGCCGCCGTGTCGTTCAGGTCGACGAAGCTGAAATCCAGCCCCGCGCTGCGCCGGCGCACGCGTTCGAACAGGCGGTAGGTACCGCCGTAGAGATCGTCCATGGCGATCACGTGGCTGCCGGAGTCGAGCAGTTCCAGCGTGGTCGACGCCGCGGCCATGCCGCTGGCGAAGGCGAAGCCCGCGACGCCACCCTCGAGGCTGGCCACGCAGCGCTCGTACGCCATGCGCGTGGGGTTCTGCGTGCGCGAATACTCAAAGCCCTTGTGCTTGCCGGGGCTCTCCTGCACGTAGGTCGAGGTGGCGTAGATCGGCGTCATGATGGCGCCGGTCGTAGGATCGGGATGCTGGCCGGCGTGGATGGCGCGGGTGCCGAAACCAAGGTCGGGAGACTGCGTTTTCTTGGGCATGAGGGTGTATTTGGCGCGTGGACACGTGCATGGGTTGCAAGCCTGCAAGTGTACCAGTCGACCGTGCCTCTTCCTTAACGCATCGCGCATTGCGGGAAACGATCAGTTCCGACACATATGCGAGAATGCCGGTTTCCGTTGCGCAAGGAACCTCGCAATCATGACAACGCTGCTCGTCACCGGCGGCGCCGGCTTCATTGGCGGCAATTTCGTGCTGCAGGCGGTGGCCGACGGGCTGACGGTCGTCAACCTGGACAAGCTCACCTACGCCGGCAACCTCGATACCCTGGCCACGCTCAAGGGCAACCCGCGACACGTGTTTGCGCAGGGTGACATCGGCGACCGCGCGTTGGTCGCGAAGCTGTTGGCTACACACAAACCCGACGCCATCGTGAACTTTGCAGCGGAGTCGCACGTGGATCGTTCGATCGACGGCCCAGCTGCGTTCGTCGAGACCAATGTCACCGGTACGCTGGCGCTGCTGGAATGCGCACGTGACTACTGGCGCTCGTTGGAAGGCATCGCGCGCGACGGTTTCCGTTTCCTGCATGTGTCGACCGACGAGGTCTACGGCTCGCTCGGCGCCGAGGGCAAGTTCACCGAGCACACGCCGTACGCACCCAACTCGCCCTACTCCGCATCCAAGGCGGCGTCCGACCATTTGGTGCGGGCGTTCCACCACACCTACGGCCTGCCCACGCTCACCACCAACTGCTCGAACAACTACGGGCCGTACCAGTTCCCGGAAAAGCTCATCCCGCTGACGATCGAGAAGGCGCTCGCGGGCGAGCCGCTGCCGGTGTACGGCGACGGGCTGAACATCCGCGATTGGCTTTACGTGGGCGACCACTGCGCTGCGATCCGTCGCGTGCTGGAAGCCGGCCGGGTGGGCGAAACCTACAACGTCGGCGGCAATTCCGAACGCAACAACATCACCGTGGTGAAGACGATCTGCGCGCTGCTTGATGCGCGCCGGCCGCTGGGCGATGGCCGCAAGCGCGAGTCGCTCATCACCTTCGTCAAGGATCGCCCCGGCCACGACCGCCGCTACGCGATCGATGCCGGCAAGCTCCAGCACGAGCTGGGCTGGCGGCCGACGCAAACCTTCGACACCGGCATGGCGCACACCGTGGACTGGTACCTCACGAACCAGCCGTGGGTACGCCGCGTGCTGGATGGCAGCTATCGCATGGAGCGGCTCGGCGCATGACCACACAACGCAAGGGCATCATCCTCGCCGGCGGCTCCGGCACCCGCCTGCACCCGATCACCCGCGCGGTGAGCAAGCAGCTCCTGCCGGTGTACGACAAGCCGATGGTGTATTACCCGCTGGCCACGTTGATGCTGGCCGGCATCCGCGAAGTGCTCCTCATCAACACCCCGCACGAGCAGGCGATGTTCCAGCGCCTGCTGGGCGACGGCTCGCAGTGGGGCATCAACATCCACTACGCCGTGCAGCCCTCGCCCGATGGCCTCGCGCAGGCGTTCACCATCGGCCGCGAGTTCATCGCCGGCCAGCCGAGCTGCCTGGTGCTGGGCGACAACATCTTCTACGGCTACGGCTTCACCGAACGCCTCAAGCGCGCGGCCAGCCGCGAACACGGTGCTACGGTTTTCGGCTACTGGGTCAAGGACCCGGAGCGCTACGGCGTGGCCGAGTTCGATGCCGGCGGCAAGGTGATCGGTCTGGAAGAAAAACCCAGGCAGCCGAAGTCGAACTATGCGGTGACCGGGCTGTATTTCTACGACGCCAAGGTGTGCGACTACGCCGCGGCGCTCAAGCCCTCGCCGCGCGGCGAGCTGGAAATCACCGACTTGAACCGCTGCTACCTCGCCGAGGGCACGCTGCACCTGGAGCAGCTCGGCCGCGGCTTTGCCTGGCTCGACACCGGCACGCATGAGTCGCTGATGGAAGCCGGCAACTACATCGAAACGATCGAGAACCGACAGGGCCTCAAAGTGTGCTGCCCGGAGGAAATCGCCTTCGTCAACGGCTGGATCGATGCCGATCAGCTTGGGCGCCTCGCCGCCGAACTCGCTAAAACCGGCTACGGCCAGTACCTGCAGCGCCTGGCCACGCAAGGGCTGGTGCGATGAAGGTGATCGAAACGCGCCTGCCCGGCGTGAAAGTGATCGAGCCGCAGGTGTTCGGCGATGTACGCGGCTTTTTCTACGAGAGCTACAACGAGGCCAAGTACCGCGAGGCCGGCATCGACCGCCGCTTCGTGCAATCCAACGTGTCGCGCTCCGCGCGCGGCGTGCTGCGCGGCCTGCACTACCAGTGGCCCAACCCGCAGGGCAAGCTGGTGAGCGTGCTCGATGGCGAGGTGTACGACGTGGCGGTGGACATCCGCCACGGCTCGCCCACGTTTGGGCAGTCGGCGGGTGTGATGCTCACCGCCGAAAACCATCGTCATTTCTGGATCCCCGAGGGCTTCGCCCACGGCTTCTGCGTGGTGTCCGAAGCGGCCACGTTCTGCTACCAGTGCACCGCGCTCTACGACCCCAGGGCCGACGCCGGCGTGCGCTGGAACGACGCAGCGCTGGGCATCGACTGGCCGGTGGCCGAACCGCTGTTGTCGGAGAAGGACACCAAGTCGCCGCTGCTGGCCGAGATTCCGGTTGAGCGGTTGCCGGTTTACGTGGCATGAAAACTCTTCTGCTTGGCGCCAATGGCCAGCTCGGTCGCAGCTTTATCGAGGATGGCGGGTTGGCTGCGCGCGGTGAGCTGGTAACGGCCTGCCGCGATGGCTCGCGTTTCGACGGTGTGGGTGTCGAGACGGTTGATCTCGCAAAGCCGGCAACGCTCACAGCGTTGCTTGATCGCATACAGCCGGATGTGATCGTCAACACCGCGGCCTATACGGCGGTGGATCGCGCCGAGCAGGAAGAAGCGCTGGCCACGCGCGTCAACGGCGAAGCCGTGGGCGTGCTGGGCGCCTGGGCCAAGGCGCATGGTGCGCTCGTCGTGCACTACTCCACCGACTACGTATTTGATGGCGCGGCGCACGCGCCGTATGCGACGGACGCGCCGGTGGCGCCGTTGGGCGCCTACGGGCGCAGCAAGTTGGCCGGCGAAATCGCGCTGCGCAAAAGCGGCGCCGCCCATTTCATCTTGCGCACGGCGTGGGTGTACGCGCCGCACGGGAAAAACTTTCTGGGCACCATGCTGCGGGTGGGCGCCGAGCGCGACGAGCTGCGCGTGGTGGCCGACCAGATCGGCGCACCGACCAGCACCGCGCTGATCGTCGGCGGCACGCTGGCGGCGCTGGATGCGTGGATCGCTGCCGACGCCGCGGAACGGACGGCGCTGCAAGGCACGCATCATCTCGTCGCCAACGGGCACACCTCATGGCACGGCTTTGCCACGGCCATTTTTGATGGCGCGGTGAAGCGTGGCCTGCTTGCCCGCGCCCCGCACGTGGCCGCCATCTCCAGCGCCGAGTACCCGACGCCGGCGAAACGCCCGACCTGGTCGGTGCTGGACAACTCAGGGTTCGCCCGGCGCTTCGGCTATTCTCTGCGCGATTGGCGACATGACCTGGATGGCGTGCTGGACGCGCTTTCGCGCCATCACGCCTGAATCCGTTGTGGTGGTTGTCTGTAGGAGCCCGCTTGCGGGCGATGGCGCTTTTCGCGAAAGGCGTTATCGCCCGCAAGCGGGCTCCTACAACACACACACGCACATGGCCAGGCTGCGCGCCGCAGACGAAGGTAGATATTCCATGCTCATTCCCTTGATTCTCAGCGGCGGCAGCGGCACGCGCCTGTGGCCGGTGTCGCGCAAGAACCTGCCCAAGCAGTTCCTGTCACTCGCCGGCAAGGGCACGCTGTTTCAGCAGACCATCGCGCGTACGCGCGGCCTGCCGAATGTGGCACCGCCGGTGGTGGTGGCCAGCGACGACCACCGCTTTCTGGCCGCCGAGCAACTGCTCGAAGCGGGCATCGCCGGCAGCACCATCGTGCTCGAACCGGTGGCGCGCAACACCGCACCGGCGATTGCGCTGGGCGCGCTCGAAGCGCTGAAACATGACCCGGATGCCGTGCTGCTGGTGCTGCCGGCCGACCATCAGATCGGCGACACCGCTGCCTTCACCCAGGCAGTCATCAAGGCGCTACCGTTGGCCGCACAAGGCTGGCTGGTGACCTTCGGCATCCGCCCGGATCGGGCAGAAACCGGGTTCGGCTACATCCGTCGCGGCGAGGCGATCGGGGCCGATGGCTTCCGCGTCGAGCGCTTCGTCGAAAAGCCCGATGCCGATACGGCAAAAGCCTATCTCGCCGATGGCGGCTACGACTGGAACTCGGGCATGTTCCTGTTCCGCGCTGATCGCTACCTGGAAGAACTCGGTGCGCATGCGCCGGCGATGCTGGCCGCGGTGCGCGCGGCACACGCCACGGCCAAGGGCGACCTGGATTTCGTGCGGGTGGACAAGGACGCCTTCGCCAAGGTGCCGGAAGACTCCATCGACTATGCGGTGATGGAAAAAACCGCACGCGCCGCGGTCATCCCCACCGCGTGTGCGTGGAGCGACATCGGCTCGTGGCAGGCGCTGTGGCTGGCCGGCGCGCGCGACGCCGACGACAACCTGCGCGAGGGCGACACGCTCACCGTCGACACCCACGGCTCGCTGCTGCGCTCGCATCCGCATCACCTGATTGCCACCGTGGGCGTCGATGATCTCGTCGTCGTCACCACGCCGGATGCCACGCTGGTCGCGCGCCGCGATGCCGCGCAGGACGTCAAGAAGATCGTCGCCCAGCTCAAGGCCGCCAACCGCAGCGAGCACGCGTTCCACCGCGTCGTGCGCCGCCCGTGGGGCAGCTACGACTCGCTGGAATCGGGCAGCCGGTTCCAGGTGAAACGCATCGTGGTGAAGCCGGGTGCCAGCCTCAGCCTGCAAAAACACCATCACCGCGCCGAGCACTGGGTGGTGGTCTCCGGCACCGCCGAAGTCACCTGCGACGACAAGGTGTTCCTGCTCACCGAAAACCAGAGCACCTATATCCCGCTCGGCAGCAAACACCGCCTGCGCAACCCCGGCAAGATGGCACTGGAGCTGATCGAAGTGCAGTCCGGCAGCTATCTCGGCGAGGACGACATCATCCGCTACGACGACGTGTACGGGCGGGCGTGAGCGGCCGGGGCCAGAGCACGATGACCGTGCAAGTAACCGGCAACGCGAGGCCGCCTCGGCCAATGGCACGCTGACCTACCAACCTCAAGCCTGGCGCCACTCTTCGCCAGGCATGATGCGACGCATGAAGGCGTCGAACATCGGCACGGAAAAGGCGGTATCTCCGTGGCTTGGGCTCCAGACCATGCCTTTGGCGATCAAATGATTGCGCGTTGGCCCCAGCGCGGTAACTTTGCGACCGAGCACATCGGCGATATCGCCGGAACGATGCGGGCCAGGGCCGATCTCGGCCATGGCCCGCAGATAGATCTTTTCCGCCGGCGTCAGGCGGTCGAAACGGACGCGAAAAAAGCTTTCGTCCAGGGCCGCCGTGGCTTCGATGGAGGCCTGTTCCACATCCGCCAGCGTGATCGGCGAGGCATCCGCCACGTCCCACGCATGCTTGCCCCACTCCTGCAGGAAATACGGATAACCCTCGGTGGCGGTGACGATGCGCGCAAGTGCCGCGGGCTCGAAATCGACGCCTTCCGCGCGTGCCGGCACAATCAGCGCATCGCGCGCCGCGGCATCATCCAGCGGCCCGACGAACGGAAAGTCGAACAGCCGTTCCGCATAGGATTTGGCGCGCCCCATCTGCCCCGGCAACTGCGGTAGCCCGGCCCCCACCAACATCACCGGCACCTGTTGCTGCGCACAGCGGTGCAGCGCAGTGATGAGCGCGGCCAACTGATCCTCCGCCACATATTGCAACTCGTCGATGCACAAGACGAGAGCCGTACCCGCTGCCTGCGCAGCGCGCCCGGCGGCCTCCAGCAACGCCTGCAGATCGTGTTCCAGATCGCCATTGTCGGCGAGGCCAGCCTCGGGCTCGACGTCGATGCCCACCTCGATATCCGCGTACTTTAACTTGAGCCCCTTGGCGAAGCCCGCCAGCGCCTGCAGCGCGCGCCGCCCCAGATCGGCTGCCTGCGCCGAACGGGACAGACGCAACAAGGCTTGTCGCAGCTGCGGTGCCAGCATGGCCGGCAGCGACCGACCTTCTGGCGCTTCCACCCGCAAGGTATGGATGCCATGCGCCTCCGCCTGCACGCGCATGCGATCCAGCAGCACGGTCTTGCCGACACCGCGCAAGCCGATCATCAACACGCTCTTGGCTTGCCGTCCTGCGCGCACACGCTGGGCGGCAACGTCAACCGTGCGCAACAGCTCATCGCGGCCAGCAAGCTCCACGGGCGGCGCACCGGCACCTGGCGTATAGGGGTTTGCGACGGGATCCATGGGCGAATCATACCGGTCTTATCAAAGTTATCAAACCTTGATAATGTCTATAAAGATCACCAAGGCTTCAAGCCGATGGCGTACCGCATCTTTGCCCCCTACTCCACGGTCACCGACTTGGCCAGGTTGCGCGGCTGGTCGACGTCGGTGCCGCGCAGCACGGCGACGTGATAGGCGAGGAGCTGCAAGGGGACGGTGAAGACGGCGGGGGCAATGAAGGCGCCGCCGGCGTCGATGCGCACGAGGTGGCCGCGGTCGAGGTTGCCGTCCATCGGGGCAGCGCTGTCGGCGAAGACGATGAGTTCGCCGCCGCGGGCGCGCACTTCCTGCAGATTGGATTTGAGCTTGTCGAGCAGCGGGCCGTTGGGGGCAACGGCGACCACCGGCATGTCCTCGTCCACCAGCGCGAGCGGGCCGTGCTTGAGCTCGCCGGCCGGATAGGCCTCGGCGTGGATGTAGGAGATTTCCTTGAGCTTCAACGAGCCTTCGAGCGCCACCGGGTATTGCGCGCCACGGCCGAGAAACAGAGCGTGGTGGCGCGGGATGAAGCGCTCGGCCAGCTCGATGATCTGCGGTTCGAGCTTGAGCGCGCGCTCGATGGCACGCGGCAGGCTTTGCAGTTGTGCACACAGTTGCGCGTGCTGCTCGGCAGGCAAGCCGCGCTGGCTGGCGAGGCGCAGCGCCAGGAGCGCGAGCGCGGCCAGCTGGGTGGTGAAGGCTTTGGTGGAAGCGACGCCGATTTCCGGGCCGGCGCGGGTCATGAGTTTCAGATCCGCCTCGCGCACCACCGAGGACTCGGGCACGTTGCAGATCGCCAGCGTGCCCAGGTACCCGCGACGTTTCGACTCGCGCATCGCGGCGAGCGTGTCGGCGGTTTCGCCCGATTGCGAGATGGCGACGAACAAGGTGTCCGGCGGCACCACCGCCTCGCGATAGCGGTACTCGCTGGCCACTTCCACCATCACCGGCAGCCGCGCGTGTTCCTCGATCCAGTACTTGGCGACCATGCCGGCGTGGTAGCTGGTGCCGCAGGCGATGATGTGCACGCCGCGCACTTTTGCCAGCAGCTCGTCGCCGCCGACACCGAAGATGTTGGGCAGCACGCCGTGCGCGCCGAGGCGCGATTCCAGCGTGTCGGCCACCGCGCGCGGCTGCTCGAAGATTTCCTTCTGCATGTAGTGGCGATACTCGCCGCGTTCTACCGCGTCGGTGGACAGCTCGCTTTCGTGCACCGCGCGCTCGACCGGCTGACCATCCAGGCCGAACACGCGGGCGCCGTCGCGGGTGATCTCGACGACGTCGCCCTCGTCGAGGTAGATCATGCGGTTGGTCACCTGGATCAGCGCCTGCGCGTCCGAGCCAAGGAAATTCTCACCGATGCCGATGCCGACCAAGAGCGGCGCGCCGCGGCGCGCACCGACGACCTTGCCCGGCTCGTCGCGGCTGATGACCGCGATGGCGTAGGCGCCTTCCAGCCCGCGCACCACCTCGAGCACCGCCTCGCGCAGGGGCAGGCCGGCGGCGGCGTGCTCCTCGATCAGCGCGGCGATCACCTCGGTGTCGGTTTCGGAGGTGAAGACGTGGCCGCGCGCCTTCAGCGCTTCGCGCAGGCTAGCGTAGTTCTCGATGATGCCGTTGTGCACGATCGCGATGCGACCGGCGATGTGCGGATGCGCATTGGCCTCGTTCGGTACGCCGTGCGTGGCCCAGCGCGTATGCGCGATGCCGGTGCCGCCGGGGAACGGCTGCGCGAGGTATTTCGCCTCCATCTCGCGCACCTTGCCCTTGGCGCGCACGCGGCGGATCTCCCCGCCTTCGAGCACGGCGAGGCCGGCCGAATCGTAGCCACGATATTCCAGCGCCTTGAGCCCGGCGATGAGCAGCGGCGCCACGTCACGCTGCGCGACCGCAGCCACGATTCCGCACATGGTGGGACTCCTTGAAAAACCGTGCCGCGACTGTGCCGGTGGCGAGTTTCAACCGGCTTTCAGTCGACCTTGCGCCGCAACCAGTTCAACAGATCGATGCGGGTGATGAGCCCGAGGAAAGCGTCACCGTCCATCACCACGGCCACGTGGCCGCGCTCGAACACCGGCAGCAGCGACTCCACCGACGCATGCACGTCGAGCTTCTGCACGTCGCGGATCATCGCCACCTCGACCGCGTCGCGGAAGCGCGCCTGATCGACATGCACGTGCATCAGCACGTCGGACTCGTCGACGATGCCGACCAGCTTGTCGCCATCCACCACCGGCAACTGCGAGACGTCGTAGAGCTTCATGCGGTTGTACGCGGTGATCAACAGCTCGTGCGGACCGACCACCACGGTGTCGCGCTTGGCGAACTGGCGCAGCAGCAGGTCGCGCAAGTCGCCATGGGGTTCGCGTTCGAGGAAACCGTTGTCCAGCATCCAGTAATCGTTGTAGAGCTTGGACAGGTACTTGTTGCCGGTGTCGCACACCAGCGTCACCACGCGCTTGGGCGCGCTTTGTTCGCGGCACCAGCGCAGCGCGGCGGCAAGCAGCGTGCCAGTGGAGGAGCCGCCGAGCACGCCCTCCTTCGCCAGCAGCTCGCGCGCGGTGAGGAAGCTCTCCTTGTCGCTGATCGCGTAAGCCTTCTTCACGTGCGAAAAATCGCTGATCGTCGGCAGGAAATCCTCGCCGATGCCTTCCACCATCCAGCTCGCGGTCTTTTTCGACAGCGTGCCTTCGTTGATGTACTGCGCGAGCACCGAGCCGACCGGGTCGGCCAGCACGATCTCGGTGGCCGGCGAGGCCTTGGCGAAGAACTGCGAGAGGCCGGTCATGGTGCCCGACGAACCGCAGCCGACGACGATCGCGTCGACCCGGCCGTCCATCTGCTCGAGGATCTCCGGGCCGGTGGTCTCGATGTGCGCGCGCGGGTTGTCCGGGTTGCCGAACTGGTTGATGAAATACGCCCCGGGGGTTTCCTTGGCGATGCGCGCGGCCATGTCCTGGTAGTACTCGGGGTGGCCCTTGGCGACGTCCGAGCGGGTCAGCACCACCTCGGCGCCCATCGCCTTCAGGTTGAAAATCTTCTCGCGGCTCATCTTGTCCGGCACCACGAGGATCAGCTTGTAGCCCTTGGCCTGCGCGACCAGTGCGAGGCCGAGGCCGGTGTTGCCGGCGGTGCCCTCGACCAGCGTCGTGCCGGGCTTGATCTTGCCGGCCTTCTCGGCGCCCTCGATCATCGACACGCCGATGCGGTCCTTGATCGAGCCGCCGGGGTTCATGTTCTCCAGCTTCAGGAACAGCTCGCAGCGCCCGGTGTCGAGCCGCTGGGCGCGCAGCATCGGCGTGTGGCCGATGAGTTCGAGAACGCTGTGTTGCACCGTCATGATGGCTTCCTTGGGCCGACGTATCGGGGGCACCCATGATAACCCGCTGTTATAAGGTGACCTGCGCGCGTCGGGGCAAATTGCCCGTGTAGGGGCCCGCTTGCGGGCGATGCTCTTGGCGAAAGACACCATCACCCGCAAGCGGGCTCCTACACACGTGGGAGATGACGCACGGAGCCCATGGAACATTGCGGCCCCGGCCATCTTCCGGAATGGAAGATGCCGAGGCCGTCAGGGAACGCGGAACGCGGGGGCGGGGCGTGCTCAACCGAACTGGCGGCGTCCTTCCCACATGCGTTCCAACCTTGCCTTTGCCTGCAGTTTTTCGCGTTTCATGCTGGCGAGCGTGCCTTCATCGATCGGCAGCACGCCGATCTCGGCGTCGTGAACCTTGCTGTCGAGCTCGCGGTGGTGCTGGTACAGGCGCCGAAACTCGGCGTCCTTCTTCATCAATGCTTCCACGTCGTCATGCTGGGCTTCAAACATGATTGAACCTCCTCGTGAGTGAGCATGCGGGTGCGCGGCACCCGTCGCACCGGCGCCATGCGCGCACTCCCACGCGCCCAAGCCGGCGAACCGGCAACGGGCAAAACGACAACGGGGGGATACGGCATGATGCAAACCGGCAGTCATGGAGCAATGCGCTCCATTGGCTGTGACCGTACACCGGGGCGAAAGGTGCCGCAAGACATCACGGAACGTGCCGCGGCAGACTGCCACGGCGCCGTTCAATCGGCGTCAAAGCGCCGTTAAAACAATGACCTGCATCAGCACGAAACGTGCCGGTACACGATCAATACGAGGGCATGTCAGGGCTTGCCGCCATCGCCCTGTTCGATCTGCGCGCGCATCGCCTTGGCCGCTTTCGCGGCCAGTTCGGCCTGATGCTTGGCGGCACGCGCCACGCGGCTTTGCGCCTCGGCCAGGCGCTTGGCCTTGCTCGCCTCGGCTTGGGCCTGCTGCGCCGCCTGCGAATACGCCTCACCCTGTTGCTGCAGGCGTTGCGCCTCTTCCTGCGCCATCTGGTATTGCAGCCGTTGGCGTTCCAGCTCGCGCCGCGCGGTTTCTGCCTCCTGCCGCGTGTTGTCGAGCTGGATCTGGTCGTGCTCACGGTCGAGCTGGGCAAGCTTGGTTTGCGCATCGCGCAACTGCGCGGTGGCCTTGGCCAGATCCACCCGCCGCTCGGCCATGTACAGGGCATGCGGACGGTCGCTCGAACCGGCCTGCGCCAACTGCCCGATCGCGTTGCGCGCCAGCGCCTGTTCGGCCTGTGCGTAGTTGCCCAGCACCGGGTCGCTGGCGAGCTGGTTCAGCGTGTTGGTCAGCCGGCTGACGTCGATGTCGTCGCGCTTGGCCTGCGCGCCGCCGATGGCGCCCAGCGCCAGGAGGGTTGCCGCGGCCAAGGTGGCAAGGCGCTTCATGGCTGGCCTCCGACAGGCTGGAAGCCTGCATGGTTGCCGCCCTGCGGCGGGTTGTCGGTGGGTACGGCCTGGAACCCCTGGCCCGGCTGCGGGGCGGAAAGCGTCGACGCGGACGGCGCCGGCATGTCTTCGACCGGTGCGGCAGCCGGCAATGACGCCGCCCCTGCCGGCACCGGGGCCGAGCTGGCACCGGCCGGCATCGCCAGCGGCTTGGCGAATTCCGCGGCGGCCGCGGCGGCGGCTTGCGCGCCTTGTTCACGCAGCGCCGCATTGGCGTCCAGCTTGGACTGGATCTTGGTGCGCGCCGTGCCGAGGTTGGCCTTGGTTTGCGCCAGCTGCGCATCCACCTGCGACTCGTTGGCCAGATCAGCCGCCTTGGCGTACTTGCGCGCAGCCATCGCGGCTTGCGCCTGCTGGAACTTGTCCTGCGCAAAACCGTAATCCACCGGGTCGTAATCGGCCGCGCCGGCATCGCGCGCGGACTGCAACTGCGACTGCGCCAGGTTCATGGCCTGGTTTGGCGGCGGCGCGCTGGCGCAACCGCCGAGGGTCAGCGCCAGCGCCAAGGCGCCAGCCGCCGACAAGGTGTGCAGAAGCCCGCTGACACGGACTTTCGGCACGGATGAAAAGGATGTGTGCACCATCACGCATTCCTGACTAAGCTTCTGCACTTATTGTGAGCGGGCGCGATCGCGCATTGCAACGGCGGGCGACAGAGGTTCAGTGTGGACATTGGTTATTTCCTCAAGTTGATGGTCGACAAGGGCGCCTCGGACATGTTCCTGTCCACCGGCGCGCCGGTGAACATCAAGGTCGAGGGCAAGCTTTATCCGCTCGGCAATACCGGGCTTCCGGGCGGCATGGTCAAGAAGATCGCCTACTCGCTGATGGACGAGGGCCAGGTACCGCAGTTCGAGCGCGACCTGGAGCTGAACATGGCGCTGGCGGTGAAGGAGGCCGGGCGTTTCCGCATCAACGTGTTCAAGCAGCGCGGTGAAGTGGGGATGGTGATCCGCGCGATCAAGAGCGAAATCCCGAACGTCGAGCAGTTGCAGCTGCCGACCATCTTCCGCGACCTCATCATGGAGCAGCGCGGGCTGATCCTCGTGGTCGGCGCCACCGGCTCGGGCAAGTCGACCACGCTGGCGTCGATGATCGACCACCGCAACACGCATTCGGCCGGGCACATCCTCACCATCGAGGACCCGATCGAGTACCTGCACCGGCACAAGCGCTCGATCGTCAACCAACGCGAGGTCGGGCTGGACACGCACAGCTACGCCGAGGCGCTGAAAAACGCCATGCGCGAGGCGCCGGACGTGATCATGATCGGCGAGATCCGCGACACCGACACCATGGACGCGGCGATCTCGTTCTCCGAAACCGGCCACCTGTGCCTCGCGACGCTGCACTCCAACAACGCCGACCAGACGCTCGAACGCATCCTCAACTTCTTCCCCGAGTCGGCGCACAAGAACATCCTGATGAACTTGGCGCTGAACCTCAAGGCGGTCATCAGCCAGCGCCTGGTGATGGGCAAGGACGGGCGCCGGCTGCCGGCCGCCGAGGTGCTGCTGAACACGCCGCTGATTCGCGACATGATCCGCCGCGGGCAGATCCACGAGGTCAAGGAGGCGATGGAGCGCAGCCTCGAAGCTGGCATGCAGACCTTCGACCAGTCGCTGTACCGGCTGTACAAGGAAGGCCGCATCGAGCTGGAAGAGGCGCTGGCCAAGTCCGATTCGCGCGACGGCCTCGCGCTCAAGATCCGCTTGGCCGAAGGCGGCGGCAACAATGCCAACGACAGCGCGCTGATGGGCGGCAACGACCCCTACGGCATGGGTTTCTGATCGTCGCCGCGGGCCGACGGCAAGGCTTGCCCGTCTTCCAGCCGATTGCGGTACAGCGCCGCGCGCACCAGCATCATCAGCGTCACCGGCGCCGTCAGCACGAGCAACGCGCTAATCAGCAGCACCGTCGGCAGTGCCTCGCCTTGCAGCGCCGAGAACCCGAGCGCACACGCCAGCACGACGCAAAACGTGCCCAGCGTGCTGCCGAGCGTCGGCGCGTGCACGCGCTGGTAGAAGTTGCGCAGGCGCAGCAGCCCGAACGAACCGACGCACGCAAACCCGGCACCGGCCAGCACCAGCACCCCGACCAGCACCGCCAGCCACGGCGGCAGGGCGCTCATTCGATCACCTCGCCACGCAGCAGGAACTTGGAAAACGCCAGCGTGCCGGCGGAACCGATCAGGGCGATCACCAGCGCCATCTCCACGTACAGCGCACTGCCCACCCGCAGGCCGATGGTCAGCAGCAGCAACATGGCGTTGACCTGAAACGCATCCAGCGCCAGCACGCGGTCCTGCGCGCGCGGTCCGCGCAGCATGCGCACCAGCGCAAACCCCATTGCCAATAGCAGCAGGCCTTGCGCAACGACCACGGCGACGGCGAGAAAGATCTGGCTCATGACTGGAATACCCGCAGCAAGGGTTGTTCGTAGCGGCGCTTGATCGCCTCCACCCACACCGTTTCGTCGACCAGATCGAGCACGTGGATCAGCAGCACGCTGCGCTGCGGGTCATGCTCGACCCAGATCGTGCCCGGCGTGGAGGTGATGATGCAGGCGAGCAACGCGAGACCGTGCGGGTCGGTCAAGGCGAGCGGGATCGCGACGAAGCCCGCATGCACGCGCCGCCGACGCCCCAGCACCAGCCGCGCCACCGCGAAATTGGAGCGCACGATGTCGGCCGCCACCCGTGCAAACAGCCGCAGCAGGGTGGGCAGATGGCGTACGCGCGCCGGCGGCGGCGCAAGGCGCCCGTAGGTCCACGCCAAAATCCACGCCAGCAATCCGCCGGCAACCCAGGTACCCGGCGCGAGGCTGTGCCGCAACAGCAGCCAGACCACGAGCAGCAGCGCGGCCATCCACGGATGCGGCAGCAGCCGCCTCATGGCAGCACCGCCCGGATGTACTGCGCCGGCGCATGCAGCTGCGCACTGGTGGCCAGCGCGTAGCGCCACGGCCCCGCCGCCAGCACGGTCAGCACGCCGCACACGGCAAGCAGAATCAGCACCGAGGCCACCGCGCCGGGGCGCGTCGCGGGGAACACCCAGTCGCCCTCGCTCCAGAAAATGCGGATGCCGGCACGCACCAGGGCAATCAGCGTGCACAGGCCGGCGGCCACGGTCAGGCCAAACAACACCTGCGCCGCACTGCCGGCGCCAAGCAGCGGCGCCAGCAGCGCAAACTTGGCGAGAAACCCCGACAGCGGCGGCAAGCCGGCAAGCAGCAACGCGCACAACAGGAAGCAGCCGCCCAGCAGGCGCACCGGCGCCGGCACCGAGGGCTGGCTTTCGTCCTCGTCGGCGTACAGCGCCAGCCCGCTCGGGTCGTAGGGTTCCAGCAGCGCTGCGCTTTCGGCCTCCTCGCGCGGCGCGATCAGCCCGGCCAGCAGAAACAGCGTGGCAAGCGCCAGGGTGGAGATCACCAGATACGCCAGCGCGCCGGCAATGACTGTGCCCTGCTGCACGCCAACGGCGCCAAGCAGGCTGCCGGAGGACACCACCACGTTGTAGCCCGCCAGCTCGCCCAGTTCGCGCGTACCGAACATGCCGATCACCCCGGCAATGATCGTCGCGATGCCGCCCCACACGAGCCAACTGCCGCCAAAGCCGGCCGAAGCGGCGCCGGCGCCCGCGCCAAACAGCAACAGCGACAGCCGCAGCAGCACGTAGAGGCCCACCTTGGTCATGATCGCGAACGTCGCCGCCACCGGCGGTGCCACCGCGGCATAGGTGCGCGGCAGCCAGAACCCGAGCGGCCACATTGCCGCCTTGACCAGGAACGCGACGCCCAGCAACCCGGCACCGGCATGCAGCAGCGCGCGCGTATTGGCCGGCACCTGCGGCACAAGCTGCGCCAGTGCCGCCATGTTGAGGGTGCCGGTGACGCCGAAAATCAGGCTCACGCCGACGAGGAACAACAGCGAGGCCACCAGGTTCACCGCGATGTAGTGCAGCCCCGCGCCCACCTGACGCACGCCCGGCCGCCGCAACGCGAGACCGTACGACGCCGCCAGCAGCACCTCGAAAAACACGAACAGGTTGAACAGGTCGCCGGTGAGGAACGTGCCGTTCAGGCCCACCAGCAGGAACTGCGTCAGCGGTTGCACCGCGCCGTCGGGCTGGCGCCAGCGATCCAGCGTGCACGGCAGCAACGCGACCGCGAGCGTCGCCGCCAGCAGCAGCATCAGCGCGCTGAGCCGGTCCGCCACCAGCACGATGCCGAAACGTGCCGGCCAACCGCCGATGCGATAAGCCAGCGGCGTGTCGTTTGCCGTCAGCAGCAAACCCGCTGCCACCGCCAGCACGGCAAGGCCGGACACCATGCCGAGCACCGCGGCCATGCCGCGCCGGCGCTCGCCGAGCAGCAGTTGCAGCGCCGCCGTGGCCAGCGGCACCAGGATCGGGGCGATCAGCCAATGCGGATTCACGGCGTGCCGTCCGGACCATCGACATGGTCGTTGCCGCTGGCGCCGCGCGAAGCCAGCAGCACCACCAGAAACAGCGCAGTGGTGGCAAACCCGATCACGATCGCGGTCAGCACCAGCGCCTGCGGCAGCGGGTCGGCGTATTGCGTCAGGGGCGCCCCGGCGCGCAGCACCGGATCGGCGCCAGTGCGCAGCCCACCGATGCAGAAAATGAACAGGTTGACCGCGTAGGACAGCAGGGTCAGCCCAATGATCGCCTGGAAGGTGCGCGGCCGCAGCATCAGCCACACGCCGCAGCCGGCCAGCACGCCAATGGCCAACGCCAACACCAGCTCCATCAGCTCGTCTCCGGATCGTCGCCGCGGTGCGGGCGGCGCAGCGATTGATGGGCCAGCGCCACCAGCATCAACGAGGTGGCGCCCACCACCGCCCCGAACACGCCCAGATCAAACAGCATGGCGCTGGCCAGCGGCAGCTCGCCCAGCAGCGGCAGGGCCAGGTGGCGCGCATGCGAGGTGAGAAACGGTTGGCCAAACGCCAGCGCGCCAAACCCGGTGGCCGATGCGATCAGCAGACCCAGCGCCGCCCAGCGCAGCGGGGCCACGCGCAAACGCGCCTCCACCCAGCGCGCGCCGCGCGCCATGTACAGAAAAATCAGCGCCACCGACACCGCCACGCCGGCGGCAAAACCGCCGCCCGGCAAATCGTGCCCGCGCAGGAACAGATGCACGCCCAACATCACCACCACCGGGGCCAGCCACTTGATGATGAGGCCGGGGATGCGCAAGTCCTCGACCATCGGCGTCACCCCGTCGTCGTGGCCAACCGCCGCCTGCAGTTGTTGCTGGCGCGGTACCCCGATGCTCTCCGGCGCCGGACGAAACCGGCGCAGCAAGGTGAACACGCTGAGCGCCACAATCACCAGCACGGTGATTTCGCCCAGCGTATCGAAGCCGCGGAAATCGACCAGGATCACGTTGACCACGTTGTGCCCGCCGCCCTGGGCGTACGCGTTTTCGAGATAAAAGCGCGACGCGGAATCGGCAACCGGGTGCCGCATGGCCAGGTAGGCGAGCGTCGCCAGTCCGCCGCCCGCCAGCACCGCCAGGCTGCCGTCGCGCCAGCGCCGCACCCGCTCGCGCACGGTGGGCGTGCTGTGCTCGTCGACGCGCTTGGGCAGCCAGCGCAAGCCGAGCAGCAGCACGATGGTGGTGACCGCTTCCACCACAAGCTGGGTCAGCGCCAGATCGGGCGCCGACAGCCACGCAAAGCTCACGCACAGCACCAGCCCGACACCGCCGGTGAGCACCAGCGCGGACAAGCGGTGATATTTCGCGCGCCGCGCGGCGGCGATGGCGCCCACGCCGCCGAGCAGCCACAACCCGGCAAACAGCGGATCGACCGGCGAGGGTGCCAGCCCGAACCGCATCGTCGCGCCCCACGTTGCTGCCCCGGCGGCGATCAGTGCCACCAGCACGATCAGGCGCAATTGCACCTGCAGGCGACGCGCGGGAAACGCCGGTTGCAGGGCCGCGGGCAAATCCACCGTGAGCCACGCGAGGCCGCGCTCGTAGAGCCGCCGCGTATCGAACCGCTCCACCCACGCCGGCACATCGTGCCGGTTCAGCCAGTTGCGCAACAGCACGAACCCCACGCAGCCGCCCACCAATGCCATCGCACTCATCAGGAGCGGCGCATTCCAGCCGTGCCACACCGCGAGGTTGTAGGCCGGCGTGGCGGCACCCAGCACCGCGTGCGCCGCAGCCGCCAACGGCGCGCCGATGGTGGCCGCGGGCAGCATGCCCACCAGCAGACACGCCAGCGCCAGCAGGCCGATCGGCGCACGCATCCAGCGCAGCGGCTCGTGCGGCACCCGCGGCAACGCATCGCGTGCGCGGCCAAAGAACACGCCCACCACGAAACGCAGCGAATACAGCACCGAAAACGCGCTGGCCACCACCGCCAGCGTCGCCACGACCACATCCGTCACCGGGCCTTGCGTCGTCGTCAGCGCTACCGCAAAGAACATTTCCTTGGACAAAAAACCGTTCAACAGCGGCACGCCGGCCATCGCCGCGCTCGCCACCACGGCCAACCCGGCCGTGATTGGCATGGCGCGGTACAGACCGCCAAGCCGCCGCAAATCACGCGTGCCGGTCTCGTGGTCGACCGCGCCCGCAGCCATGAACAGTGACGCCTTGAAGGTGGCGTGGTTGACGATATGGAAGATCGCCGCCACCGCGCCCAATCCGTTGCCCAGGCCGAGCAGCATGGTGATGAGGCCCAGGTGGCTCACGGTGGAATACGCCAGCACCGCCTTCAGATCGCGCTGGAAACTCGCCGCCACCGCGCCCAGCAGCAGGCTGGCCAACCCGGCACCGCCGATTGCCCAGAACCATGCTTGCGTGCCGGCCAGCACCGGCCACAGCCGCAACAGCAGAAACACGCCGGCCTTCACCATCGTCGCCGAGTGCAGGTAGGCCGATACCGGCGTCGGCGCCGACATCGCCTGCGGCAACCAGAAATGGAACGGAAACTGCGCGCTCTTGGTCAGCGCGCCGAGCGCCACCAGCGCGAGGATGACCGGGTATTGCGCGCTCGCGCGGATCGCCGCACCGGCGCCGAGAATCGTGTCCAAGTCGTAGCTGCCGGCGACCTGCCCGAGCAGCAGCATGCCGGCAAACAGGCACAACCCGCCGCTGGCGGTCACGATCAGCGCCGTGCGCGCGCCTTCGCGCGCCGACGCGCCATGGTTCCAGTAACCGATCAGGAGAAACGAGAACAGGCTCGTCAACTCCCAGAAAAACACCAGCTGGATCACATTGCCGGCAGTCACCACGCCGGTCATCGCCCCCATGAACACCAGCAGCAACGCGCACAAGCGGCTGAGCCGATCCTCCCCCGGCATGTAATAGCGCGCATAGGCGGTGACCAGCAGGCCGATGCCGAACACCAGCACCAGAAATAGCCACGCCAGGCCGTCCACCCGCAGCACCAGATCGAGCCCGAGCGCCGGCACCCACGGCAGCGTCCAGCGCAGCACCTGCCCCGCGGCCATCGCCGGCCACGTGCCGAGCGTCAGCAGCAGGCCGGCCGCGGCCACCGCCATCGTCAGCCAAGTGGCCGCTGCGCGCCGGTGCATGCAAGCCGCCAGGAGCCCGCCGGCGAACGGCAGGCAAAGCAGGGCTGGCAACGCGGCATCCAGGGTCATCAGGCGATCCGTCAGGGATGGCGGCGGGCTTCGTAGGTTGCCGGAGTGCGGCGCAGCGCACCGCGCGCGACCACCTACCCGAGTCTACAGGCCGCCGTGCGTGCGCCACAAAGCCGTTATAGTCGAAGCACCCATGCGCATCCGCGTTGAACGCGGTTGCCGACGCGCTCGGCTCAGGAGAACGCCCATGTCCGCCCTGCCCGCCCCCCCGCATACCCTGTTGCTGGCGACCGACCTGCGCGGACGCTGCGACCGCGCCACCGATCGCGCCCGCCAGCTCGCCCGCCAATGGCAGGCGCAGTTGCACGTCGTCCACGTGTTGCCGCCCGGCAACGAAAGCTGGCCGACCTTGCCGCTCGACCTGGAGCCCGCTTCGCCATCCGCGGATGCCGCCTACGCCATGCAGCAATTGCGGCGCGAATTTGTCGACGATGATGCCGTGCAGTTGCACGTCATCGAGGGGACGCCGGCGGACGCCATCCTCGAACTCGCCGTCACCATCGGCTGCGACTTGATCGTGCTGGGCAGTGACGACGAACCGCCCGTCGGCCGTCTGGGCCGGGTGCTGGAAAGCCTGCTGCGCCGCTCGCCGATATCATTGCTGGCAGTACGCAAGCGGCCACGCAGCGCTTATGCGCAAGTACTGGTCGGCACCGACTTCACCACCGAATCGCGCTACGGCTTGGAGGCCGCAGTCGCGTGGCTGCCCACCGCACGGCTCACGCTGATGCACGTGCTGGACGTGGCTTACCAGTCGCTCTGGCTTGACGCCCCCCACGTCGACCCGTTGCTGGCCATGGAGCACGACACCATGCAGGCATTCCTGGCCGACACGCCGCTGCCTGCCGACGCTTCGACACGCCTGCAGACGCAACTGGAACACGGCCACGCCGAACGCGTGCTGCGCGAGGTGGCCATCGCAAGCGGCGTCGATCTCATCGTCATCAGCGCCTTCCGGCGCGGACTCGCGTTCCATATCCTGGTCGGCGGCACCGTGCGGCGCATCGTGCCGACTGCGCCATGCGACGTGTTGCTGGTGCGTGCGCCGGCGTGAGGTGTCCGGTGCACGGCATTGCTGTTTTGGGACGGGTGATGCCGCGCGGCAAAGGCCGGTCGGGCTGAGACAAGAACGCGCATGGCGCGTCGGTCCACGCCGTGCTTGGCCGAATCCTGAATCCCGGCTCGTCACACCGCCGCCGGCGCATCCGGCTGGCACTCCGGCGCCGCGGCACGGAACGCCTCCAGCTCGTGACACGCCGCATGGATGCGCGCGATTGTCGGGTACGGCTCCATCGGCACGTGCCAGCGCTGCGCGTTGTACACCTGCGGCACCAGGCACACGTCGGCCAGCGTCGGCGTGTCACCGTGGCAAAAACGGCCGGTGTTCATGTTTTCGCCCAGCATGGCCTCAAACGCCGCAAACCCGGTCGCGATCCAGTGCCGCGACCACGTCTTGCGCTGCGCCTCATCCACACCCAGCTCGCGCTCGAGATACTGCAGCACGCGCAGGTTGCCGAGCGGGTGGATATCGCACGCGACCAGCTGCGCGAGCGCCCGCACCTGCGCGCGACAACGCACATCGACCGGCAGCAGCGGCGGTTCGGGAAAGGCCTCGTCCAGGTATTCGCAAATGGCCAGCGACTGGGTGAGCACGCGATCGCCGTCGCGCAAGGTCGGCACCAATTGCTGCGGATTCAGCGCCGCGTAGCCCGGCGCGTGCTGCTGGCCGCCATCCTTGACCAGGTGCACCGGGCGGTTTTCATAGCCGAGACCCTTGAGGTTCAGCGCGATGCGCACGCGGTAGGCGGCGCTCGATCGCCAATAGCCGTACAACACGAGACCAGTAGCCATGCTTGCCTCCTCGATCGAACTCAGGAGCGTGGGCGGCAGAAACGCAAGCGGCTGCGGCTGCGCCGTTTTGGCCTTCCTCCGCGCCGGTCTTTGGCCCATGGAACCACCATGGGCCGGCAAACCGTCACGCAAGCTGGCTCAAAACGTCTTTGCCTCGCCTGCTTGGTTTCCACCGCCCACGCTCCTAGCCAGCGTTATTTGCATCACTTGGGAGCGGATCGGACAATACACGTTTTCTGCCCGCCGAGCGTCGGCGGCAGCAACCAGGCGGGCGAGGCAACGCCGATGCCGCCTGGGTCTGCCACCCACGCTTCCAACGACAGCCCTTTCCTGCACCGGGAGCCACACCGTGTCCGTCATCCGCATGAGCGACCTCGACCTCAACGGCAAGCGCGTCTTGATCCGCGAGGATCTCAACGTGCCACTGGACGAGCACGGGCAAATCACCTCCACCGCACGCCTGGAAGCCGCGCTGCCCACGATCAAGGCCGCGCGCAACGGCGGGGCGAAAGTGATGGTGATGTCGCACCTGGGGCGCCCGAAGGAAGGCGAGTTCGACCCCAAGGCATCGCTGGCGCCAGTCACCCAATGGCTGGCGGACAACCTCGGCCAGCCGGTGCGCCTGATCCGCAAATACATCGGCGGCGTGGAGGCCGGCAACGGTGAGGTGGTGGTGCTGGAAAACTGCCGCATGAACGTCGGCGAGGCGAAGGACGACGAGGCGCTGGCGAAGCAATATGCCGAGCTGTGCGACGTATTCGTGATGGACGCCTTCGGCACCGCCCACCGCGCGCAGGCCTCGACCCACGGCGTGATCCGCTTTGCGCCGATCGCCGTCGCCGGCCCGCTGCTGTCGGCCGAGCTGGACGCGCTGGGCAAGGCGCTGGAACACCCGGCCAAGCCGTTGCTGGCGATCGTCGCCGGCTCCAAGGTGTCGACCAAGCTCACCCTGCTGGAAAACCTGATCGGCAAGGTCGACCAGCTCATCGTTGGCGGCGGCATCGCCAACACGTTCATCGCCGCACTCGGCCACGGCGTCGGCAATTCGCTGGTGGAGCCCGATCTCGTCGATGCGGCGAAAAAGGTGCTGGCCGACGCCAAGGCGCGCGGCGCCGAGGTGCCGCTGCCGACCGACGTCGTGGTGGCGCCGGCGTTCTCGGCCAGCGCGCCGGCCACGGTCAAGCTGGTGGATCAGGTACGCGATGGCGAGATGATCCTGGACATCGGCCCGGAGACCGCCCAGCGCTACGCCGCGCTGATCGCGAAAGCCGGCACCATCGTGTGGAACGGCCCGGTGGGCGTGTTCGAGTTCGACGCGTTCGGCAAGGGAACCGAGGTGCTGGCGCATGCGGTGGCCGATTCCAACGCGTTCTCGATCGCCGGCGGCGGCGATACCCTGGCGGCGATCGACAAATACGGCGTCAAGGCCGGCATTTCCTATATCTCCACGGGTGGCGGCGCGTTCCTCGAATTCCTCGAAGGCAAGGAGCTGCCGGCGGTAACGGCACTCAAGGCGCGCGCCGCGAAGTAATGCTCTGCCTGTTCGACCTGGACGGCACCCTGGTCGATTCCGAACCCGGAATCACCGCCTGCATCCGCTATGCGTTTGACCGGCTCGGCGTCGCCGCGCCGGTCAATCTCAAACCGTGGATCGGTCCGCCACTGCGGCACAGCTTCGCGCCGTATCTGGATGGCGACGGCGCGCGCATCGAAGCCGCGGTGGCGGCTTATCACGAGCGTTTCGCCAATGCGGGCTGGCGCGAGTACGCGATCTACGCCGGCATCGGCAAGGTCATCGAAAGCCTGCATGCCGCCGGCCATCGCCTGGCCATCGTCACCGGCAAGCCGGTGGAACACGCCACGCCGATCGTGCGCTCGCTGCCGTTCGGCGCCGCCTTCGGGCGCATTTACGGCCCGTTGCCGACCGCCACGCGCAGCGAGAAGGCGACGATGATCGCCCGCGCGCTGGACGACTTCGCCAGCACCGCGCGCAACGCGGTGATGGTCGGCGACCGCCACTTCGACATCGACGGCGCGCTGGCCAACCGGGTGCGCGGCATCGGCGTGCTGTGGGGTTTCGGCAGCCGCGACGAGCTGGTCAACGCCGGGGCGAAAACGCTGGCGGCCACGCCCGCCGAGCTGATGGCGGCGCTCGCCGCCTAGCCACCGCAGGCCGTACCCCCTCTCTCCGAAGCGGGGCGGGCGGTCGTGCCGCCAATCGGAAAAACGAAAAGGGCGCCGCATTCCTGCGGCGCCCTTTCGTTCCGCGCAGCCGCTCAGCGCACGACGCGCTTCACCGCATCCACCACCTTGGGCACGGTGAAGCCGAAGTACTCGAACAGCTGATCGGCCGGAGCCGAGGCGCCGAAGCCGTGCATGCCGATCACTTCGCCATCCAGGCCGACGTACTTCAGCCAATAGTCGGCGGTGCCGGCTTCGACCGCGACGCGGGCGCTGCACCACGCCGGCAGCACGCCTTCGCGATATTCCACCGGCTGCGCATCGAACACCTCGGTGCACGGCATCGACACCACGCGCACCGGTACGCCCTGCTGGGCCAGCGTGCGTGCGGCCTCCATCGCCAACTCCACTTCGGAGCCGGTGGCGATCAGGATGGCCTTGAATTTGGTATCGGCCGGATCGGACAACACGTAGGCGCCGCGCGCGATGGCGGCCACCTGTTGCGGCGTGCGCTCCTGGTGCTTGAGCGTCTGGCGCGAGAACACCAGGCCGGTGGAGCCCGCCTTGCGCTCGATCGCGGCCTTCCAAGCCACCGCCGACTCCACCGCGTCGCACGGGCGCCACATGTCGAGGCCGGGGATGTAGCGCAGCGTCGCCATCTGCTCGACCGGCTGGTGGGTCGGGCCGTCCTCGCCCAGGCCGATCGAGTCGTGGGTGTAGACGTGGATGGAGTGCGCGCCGATCAGCGCGCTCATGCGCACCGCGTTGCGCGCGTAGTCGGAGAACACGAGGAACGTGGCGTCGTACGGCACGAATCCGCCGTGCAGCGCGATGCCGGTGCCGATCGCGGTCATGCCGAACTCGCGCACGCCGTAGTGCATGTAATTGGCGTCCGGGCTCTTCTCGGTGACGCTGACCGAGCCCTTCCACATGGTGAGGTTGGAACCGGCAAGGTCGGCCGAGCCGCCGATCAGCTCCGGCAGCAGCGGGCCGAACGCGTTCAGCGTGTTCTGCGAGGCCTTGCGGCTCGCGAGATCCGGGCCTTCGGCCTGCAGCTTGGCGATGTAGGCCTGGGAATCGGCGGCCCAGTTCTCCGGCAGCTTGCCGGCGAGACGGCGGTCGAGCTCGGCGGCCAGCGCCGGGTTGGCCTTGGCGTAGGCGGCGTAGAGCGCGTTCCATACGGCCTCGCGCTTGGCGCCGGCGGCCTTGGCGTCCCAGCCGGCGTAGATCTCGGCCGGGATCTCGAACGGCGCGTAGTGCCAGTCGAGCATGTCGCGCGCCGCGGCGATTTCGTCCTTGCCGAGCGCGGCGCCGTGGCTGGCCGCGGTGCCTTCCTTGTGCGGCGCACCGAAGCCGATGATGGTTTTGCACATCACCAGGGTGGGCTTGCCGACGTCCTGTTTCGCCGCGGCCAACGCGGCCTTGATCTCGTCCGGGTTGTGGCCATCGACGCCGCGCAGCACGCGCCAGCCGCAGGCCTCGAACCGGCCGGCGGTGTCGTCGGCGAACCAGCCGGGCACCTGGCCGTCGATCGAGATGTTGTTGTCGTCGTAGATCAGCGTGAGCTTGCCGAGCTTCCAGGTGCCGGCGAGCGAGATCGCCTCCTGCGAGATGCCTTCCATCAGGCAGCCATCGCCGCAGAACACCCAGGTGTGGTGGTCGACCACGTCGAAGCCCGGGCGGTTGAAGCGTTCGGCCAACAGGTGTTCCGCCAGCGCGAAGCCGACACCGTTGGCGATGCCCTGCCCGAGCGGGCCGGTGGTGGTCTCGACCCCCGGGGTTTCGTTGTATTCCGGGTGGCCGGGGGTCTTCGAGTGCAGTTGCCGAAAGCGCTTGAGCTCGGCTATCGGCAGGTCATAGCCGGTCAGGTGCAGCAAGGCGTACTGCAGCATCGAGCCGTGGCCGTTCGAGAGCAGAAAACGGTCGCGGTTGAACCAGTGCGGGTTGGCCGGGTTGTGCTGGTAGAAGTCGTTCCACAGCACCTCGGCGATGTCGGCCATGCCCATTGGCATGCCCGGATGCCCCGATTTCGCCGCCTCCACAGCATCCATCGCGAGTGCGCGTACGGCGTTGGCAAGTTGGCGGCGGGTAGTCATGGAAAGCTCCGTATGTCGACCGAAAGCGCCATTGTGGCGCAAGCCTGCAGCGCTGTCGCGGTGCAGCAGTGGCCGGGCCCGTCGGTCGGCGTGCAGTCAGCTAGGTTAACTCCGCATTAATAGTGAACTATTCGGTATTGAATCTTTTTCACACGGACTTATCAAAGGGGACGTGCCCGGTGTTCGAACCAACATCGGGCATGCGGCACGCGCCTTTTCCCCCCATGCGCGCGCCGGTTCCTTACATAACAGGAGACTCTCCATGAAAAAGACCCTGCTCGCCCTTGCCCTTGCCGCGACTGGCATGCTGGTGGTTCCGGCTTCGTTCGCGCAGAACGCACCGGTCGACAACGCAGGCTGGTTCATCAACGGCAACGTTGGTCGCACCTCGGTCAACCACGGCCCGTACGACGACCACGACACCGGTTACGCGCTGAATGGCGGTTACCGCTGGTCGCTGGCGCCGAATTTCGCGTTGGGTGCCGAGATCGGCTACAACGACCTGGGCAACATCCGCGCCAAGAACATCTTCCACAGCGCGCCGATCATGGCCCCAGGTCACTCGCAGCTGCACGGCTGGACGGCCGGTGCCAACGCACGGCTCGCACTGAGTGACAGCTGGTACCTCTCCGGCCGCACCGGCGTCTACAGCTGGACCGGCCACGGTCTCAGCAACGACGTCAACCCGGTCCGCAAGAGCCTCGACGACACCAGCTGGTACGCGGGTGCCGGCGTCGGCTACAACCTCACGCCGCAGCTCAGCGTGGGCCTGAACTACGACTACTACGACGCGCAGAAGCAGCGGGTCGACCTGAGCACCGACATGGTGTCGGTGAGCGCCGAATACCGCTTCTGATCCGATCGTTCAGCGTTGCATGCACGACGAAGGGCGCCGCAAGGCGCCCTTCGTTTTTCGTTGCCTTTGAGTTCCCGTTAACTTCACGTTAGCATCCGGCAGCCGCGTGACCTTGCGGCGTGAATACCTCTCAAGGCACAAGGAGTCCCTACATGTACCGGAAATTGCTTCCCCTCGTCGCCGCCTGCGGCCTCTTCGCCACCACTGCCCAGGCCGACCAGACCAACGGCTGGTTCGTCAATGGCAACGTCGGTACCGCCCACTACAAGGCGACCGTCAGCGGCGTGCCCGGCAGCGGCACCGACAGCAACACCGCGTTCATCCTCACCGCCGGCTACCGCGACCAGGGCATCCTCGGCTTCGAAGCCGGGTACACCAACCTCGGCAGCACCACCGCAAAGGACGACTTCGGTGATCGCGCCAAGCTCAAGGCCGACGGCTGGACGCTCGGCCTGAACGGCCATTTCAACCTGAAGGACCGCTGGTACCTTTCGGCGCGCGGCGGCCTGTTCCTGTGGAAAGTGAAAGCCAACGTCACCTACACCGACGTCACCGGCGGCCGTACCACCTTGCGCGGCGACGAACAGGCGCTGGACTGGTACGCCGGCATCGGTACCGGCTACGACATCAGCCGCAACTGGAGCGTGGGCGCGAATTTCGACTACTACAAGATCAGCAAGCACGGCTACGACATCGGCACCCGGGTGTTCTCGGTTGGCGCCGAATACCGCTTCTGAGCAATATCGCGACAGGGTTGAAAACAGGACGGGCGCCGCAAGGCGCCCGTCTTTTTGCGACACGGGATGGAACGGCTCAGCCGTTCCACTGCCCGAGGGCAGCCAGGCCATTGTCTTTCGCCCGGGCATGGACGGTCTTCTGCGCCTCGGCGTAGTTGGCCTTCATGTCCTTCGCCCACAGCTTGAGCGCCGCCTGCTGCATGGCGCGGCCATACGAGAACGACAGCGGCCACGGGTGCGGACCGATCTTGTTCATCGCGTTGAGGTGGGCGGTGGACTGCTGGTCGGTCTGCCCGCCGGAGAGGAACACGATGCCCGGCAGCGACGCCGGCACGCAGGTCTTGAGCACGCGCACGGTGGCCTCGGCCACTTCCTCGGCGTCGGCCTGCTCCTCGCAGCTCTTGCCGGGGATGACCATGCTGGTCTTGAGGATTACGCCTTCGAGCATCACGTTCTGCTCGTAGAGCGCATTGAACACGCTGCGCAGCACGGCTTCGTGCACTTCGTAGCTGACCTCGATGGTGTGGTCGCCATCCATGATGACTTCCGGCTCCACCATCGGCACCAGCCCGGCTTCCTGGCACAGCGCCGCGTAGCGCGCCAGCGCGTGGGCATTGGCTTCGATCGCGGTCGAGCTGGGGCTGTCTTCGGAGATGTTGATGACGGCGCGCCACTTGCAGAACTGCGCGCCAAGCTTGGCGTACTCGGCGAGCCGCTCGCGCAGGCCGTCCAGGCCCTCGGTCACCACGTCGCCGGGGAAGCCGGCCAGTGCCACCGTACCCTTGTCCACCTTGATGCCGGGGATGATGCCGGCCTTTTTCATCACTTCGACGAACGACACGCCGTCCTTCGTCTTCTGGCGCAGGGTTTCGTCGTAGAGGATGGCGCCGGAAATGTGCTCGCCGAGATTCGGCGTGGTCAGCAGCAGCTCGCGGTAGGCACGGCGGTTTTCTTCCGTGCACTCGATGCCGACGGCGTCGAAACGCTTCTTGATGGTGCGGGTCGATTCGTCGATGGCAATGATGCCCTTGCCGGGGGCAACCATGGCCAAGGCAACGCTTTCGAGATCTTCGATACTCATGACGGCTCCGTGCGGCGAGGCAATGACGACCCGCTCAGGTGGGTGCCGCCCGGCTGCGGGCGGCAGGTTCAGAGCCGCGGATTATATCCGGAACCCCGCCGACTGCCGGTGGACGGTCAGCGCGGGGCCGGCAGCGTCAGTGACCGTACCCCGGCAACTTGCAGGGCGCCATCACCTTTTGCTGGCCGTCGTGGCCATCGGGCGCGTTGAACGGGATCACGTAATAGGTGTCGATCGGGTTGCCGGCGCGGTTGGTCAGTGACGGACCGTAGCGGAAGTTCTTCACCGCCGTGACCGCGGTCGGACCGAGGTCGCTCTTGGGCACCAGCTTGGCGAGCTGCACGTTCATCGGCACGCCGTCGGAGCCGATCACGTAGGTGACCGCGGCGCAGCCCGGCGCGTTCAGGTTGAGCCCGCTCGCCGGCGCACTGGTCTCTACCTTGGTGTTGAGCAGGATCCAGTAGTGGTACAGATCCTGCGGACCGACCCGCCGGGTCTGCGCCAGCGCCGGCATGGCGCAGGCCAGCGCGGGAAGCGCGATGAGCAACGAACGGAGCAGCGTGCGAGTGGTCATGAGGAGTCCTTGCGGCGACGGGATTCGAGATTGGGAAATAGGGGATTCGGAAATCGCAACCCGGCGAACTTGCCGCAACCGGCTCTGCCGCATTCCGAATGCCGAATCCCCCTATCCCGGCGATCTGCCCGGAGTCTACGGCGCATAGCATCACGCCAGCGTGCAGATCGCTACAGATCGCGGCTGCTGTCCACCGCGCCGCCCGCTCCCACCGACAACAGCTTCAGGGTATTGGTGCCGCCGACGTGGCCAACCTTGTCGCCATAGGTGATGACGACGTTGTCGCCTTCGGCGAGCCGCCCCTGTTCGAACAACAAGCGTACGGCGGCACGGGTGGAGGCGGCCATGCTCTGCTTTTCGCCGTGGCTGAAGGCCACCGGGCGCACGTCGCGCAGCAGCAGCATGCGCCGGCGCGCGGCGGCAAACGGCGACATGCCGTAGATCGGCACCGCGCTGCGGTAGCGCGACAGCCACTGCGCGGTGGCGCCGGATTCGGTCAGCGCGATGATCGCGCGCGCGCCGAGCCGGCCGGCCAGCACCATCGCGGCGAAGGCGATCGCCTGATCGGTGCGGTCCAGCCGATGGTGCGGGTGCGAGAGGTCTTCCTTCGGCTCGAACTGGCGCTCGGCGCCCAGGCAGATGCGCGCGAGCGCCGCGACCGCCAGGTCGGGATGCGCACCGGCGGCGGATTCCTCGGACAGCATCACCGCGTCGGTGCCGTCGATCACCGCGTTGGCGACGTCGAGCACCTCGGCGCGGGTCGGGATCGGCGAGCGCACCATCGATTGCAGCATCTGGGTGGCGGTAATCACGGCGCGGTTGCGCGCCACCGCCTCACGGATGATCTTTTTCTGCAGGCCGGGCAGCTCGGCATCCCCGATTTCCACGCCAAGATCGCCGCGCGCCACCATCACCACGTCGGAGGCGTCGATGATTTCGCCCAGCACCGGGATCGCATCGGCGCGTTCGATCTTGGCCACCAGCGCGGCATTGCCGCCAGCCTCGTGCAGCAGGCGGCGTGCCTCGTCCATGTCGGCTGCGCGGCGCACGAACGACACGGCGAGAAAGTCGGCGCCGATCTCGGCGGCGAGCTTGATGTCCGCGCGGTCCTTGTCCGACAACGCGGAAACCGACAGCCCGCCGCCCTGGCGGTTGAGCCCCTTGCGGTCCGAGAGCTTGCCGCCCACCAGCACCTGGCAGCGGATCTCGCTGCCGGCCACTTCGAGCACGGTGAGCGCAACCAGGCCGTCGTCCAGCAACAGCACATCGCCGGCCTGCACGTCGCGCGGCAGGTCGTGGTAGCTCACGCCGACTCGATGTTCGTCGCCGGCCGGCGCATCGGCGCTGCAATCGAGCACGAACGCGGCGCCGGTGACGAGCTGGATCGGCCCGTTCGCGAAGCGCTCGATGCGGATTTTCGGCCCCTGCAGGTCGGCGAGGATGGCGACCTCGCGTCCCACCGTGGCCGCCGCCGCGTGCACCGCCTTGGCGCGCTTGCGGTGGTCGTCCGGCTCGCCGTGCGACAGGTTGAGCCGCGCCACGTCCACCCCGTTGGCAATGATGCGTTCGAGCATGCCGGGCGCATCGGTGGCCGGGCCAAGCGTGGCGACGATGCGAGTGCGGCGGGTTTGCGTGGGGGTGCTCATCCGGTGTTTTCCGCGTCTTGCAAAAGTTGCCCCGACTATACGGCAGCCCTCGCGCGAACAAGCCGGAATCGGCTCACTTTTGCAAAGTGGTATTAAGCACTTGCGCCAGGTGCACGCCGGCGATGCGCAGCTGGTTTTCGGCCACCGGCAGCTCCTTGGCCACGTAGTCCTCGCCGATCTTGTGCCCGCTCGGGTAGATGCCGTGGGTGATGGCGCAGGACTCTTCGGCCCACTGCGCATACGGGTTGTCCAGCGGCGAAATCGGCGCCGGCAGTTTCGCCGGACCTTCGGCGGCGAGCGTGGCGCTGTATGCCTGCCAGTCCAGGCCGCGGGTGTTCAACAGGCCGGAATCCCACACCCGGTGCAGGTTGGTGCCGCGGCCCTCGAACTGCACCTGGTAGCGGTTGCCGCCAAGGTCGTCGCGATCGCCGGCATGCAGCGGCTGGTGGATATCGCCCACGAAATGCACCACGAACTTGAGCGCCTCAAGGCGCGCGGCAGCGCTTTGCGTGCGGTCGCCGAGGATCGCGAGGTAGTGCGGCAGCGCCGCGACGATGCACTCGCCGTCGCCGCAGTCGCGCGGCGGGTCGTAGTGGCAGTCGGCATCGTGAAAGTTGACGTAATGCAGCCGACGGGTCTGTTGCCAGAGATCCTGCCGGTCCGGGTCATCCCGCACCTGGTCCGCCCAGCTCGCCACGTCGGCCAGTTGCGTGGTGTGTTCCGCCGCGAGCAACTGCTCGACCGCGGCCAGTGCCGCCGGATCGAGCTGCTGCTGCGCCAACGCGGCGACGATGCTGTGGCCCAGCGGGCCCCAGGCCTGGGCCGCGGGCACGGCGATCAGGGTAGCGAGGGCGGCAGCCAGCAGGCGGCGGGGAAAGGGCATGGACGGCTCGAGACACGTTGGAGGAAAGCCCATCCTGCCATCTTTGCGCGCTCACGCATGGCCCGGAAGTCCCGCCGTGGCGCGCCGGGCCAGCCACGTGTAATACAGCAGCGGGATCACCACCAGCGTCAGCACGGTCGACACCAGGATGCCGAAGACGAGCGACACCGCGAGCCCCTGGAAGATCGGGTCGCCGAGGATGAAGAACCCGCCGAGCATCGCCGCCGCCGCCGTCAGCGCAATCGGCTTGGCGCGCACGGCCGCGGCGTCGATCACCGCATCGGTGAGCGGCCGGCCGGCGGCCAGCGCGTGGTTCACGAAATCGATCAGGAGGATCGAGTTGCGCACGATGATGCCGGCCAGCGCGATCATGCCGATCATCGAGGTGGCGGTGAATTGCGCGCCAAACAGCGCATGCCCGGGCATCACGCCAATCACCGTGAGCGGAATCGGAGCCATGATGATGAGCGGCACGAGGTAGCTCTTGAACTCGCCGACCACCAGCAGATAGATCAGCAGCAGCCCGCCCAGATAGGCGAGCCCCATGTCGCGGAAGGTTTCGTAGGTGATCTGCCACTCGCCGTCCCACTTCACCGCGCTGCCGCTGGTGTCGGCCGGCTGGTGGATGAAGTCCTGGGTGACGCTCTGGCCGTCGAGCGGCGTATGCGCGAGTTTGCCGACCAGCGAAAACATGCCGTACAGCGGGCTGTCGGCGTGCCCGGCATCATCCCCGGTCACGGTGGCGTAGGGCAGCAGATCCTTGTGGTACGCGGCATCTTCCCAGCCGGCTTGACGCACCGTGGTCAAGCCCGACAGCGGCACCAGTGCGCCATCGCGGCCACGCACGCGCAAGGCCAACAAGCGATCCATGCTGGCCTGGTCGCCCGGCGCCAGCCGCAAACGCACCGGCAGCGCGCGCCGCGTACGGCCGTCCATCAAATAGGTGGCGTCGTCGCCGGCCAGCGTGGTGCGCAGCGCCTGCACCACCTCGGCCTGGCTTACGCCAAGCCGCGCGGCGCGCTCGCGGTCGATCGTCACCACCTGGCGCGGGGCGTCGGCCTCCTCGCTGGTGTCGATGTCGACGATGTCGGGGTTGGCACGGAACAATGTTTCCAGCTGCAAGGCCGCGGTACGGATCGCCTGCGCGTTGGGGCCGTAGACCTCGGCCACGATCGGCGCCGTCACTGGCGGACCGGGTGGCACTTCCACCACCTTGAGCGAGGCGCCATGGCGCGCGGCGATCTGCGCCAGCGCGGGGCGCGCGGCCAGCGCGATCGCATGGCTCTGGCGCTTGCGCGCGTCCTTGTCGACCAGATTGACCTGCAGGTCGCCCACCAGCGGGCCACTGCGCAGGTAGTACTGGCGCACCAGTCCATTGAAGGTGATCGGCGCCGCAGTGCCGGCGTAGCCCTGCCAGTTTTTCACTTCGGGAATGGTGGCAACCTGTGCGGCCAGCTCGTGCAGCAGCTGGTTGGTGCGCTCCAGCGTGCTGCCCTCGGGCATGTCCACCACCAGCTCGAACTCGCTCTTGTTGTCGAACGGCAGCATTTTCAGCACCACCACCTTGGCCACCACCAGGCCCACCGACGCCAGCACCAGCACGCCCATCGCGGTGAACAGCCAGTGCCGCCGGCGCGCCGCGCGCGGGCCATGCAGGAACGGACGCATCACGCGGCGAAACAGGTCGGGAATGCGGCCGGTGGCGGCCTCGTGCGCACCGCTGGCTGCGTCGGCACCGGCCGGGTCGGCGTCGACGTGATGGCGCAGCAGGCGCAGCGCGAGCCACGGCGTCAGCACCAGCGCGACGGCCAGCGAAATCAGCATGCCGGCCGAGGCGTTGATCGGGATCGGCCGCATGTAGGGCCCCATCAGGCCGGAGACGAACGCCATCGGCAGCAGTGCGGCAATCACGGTGAAAGTGGCCAGGATGGTCGGCCCGCCGACCTCGCTCACGGCGGCGGGGATCGCCGCGCGCAACGTGCGCCCGCCCAGCGCCATGTGGCGGTGGATGTTTTCCACCACCACGATCGCGTCGTCGACCAGGATGCCGATGGCAAAGATCAGCGCAAACAGCGACACGCGGTTGATGGTGAAGCCCATCGCCCACGAGGCGAACATCGTCAACAGCAGCGTGATCACGACCGCGCTGCCGACCACCACGCCCTCGCGCCAGCCGAGCGCCAGCACCACCAGCAGCACCACCGACAGGGTCGCGAGGAACAGGTGCAGCAGGAGCTCGTCGGCCTTCGCCACCGCGGTTTCGCCGTAGTCGCGCGTCACCGCCACGTGCACGCCGGCAGGGATATCCAGGTTTTCCAGATGGGCGAGGCGCGCGCGGATCGCGGCGGTGATATCGGCGGCGTTGGTGCCCGCCTTTTTCGCCACGGCAATGGTCACCGCCGGCGCGTTGCCGGTGGCCGGACCGCCCTTGCCCGCGGGCGTGCCGAACCACGCATAGCGTACCGGCACCTCGCCACCGGCACGGATGCGCGCCACGTCGGCAAGGTGCACCGGCGCCCCGCCCTTGAGCCCGATCACCAGCTGCGCGACGTCGTCGGCGCTGGCGAGAAACGTGCCGGCGGTGACCGGCGTGGCGCGGTTCGCGGCAACCTGGTCGCCCGCCTGCGCCACGACGTTGGCCGCGCGCAGGGCGTTGACCAGGTCGGCAACCCGCAGGTTGTAGCTGGCCAGCTTGCCGGGATCGAGCTCGACCAACACCACGCGATCGGGCGCGCCGATGGTGTAGACGTCGCGGGTGCCGGGGATGCGCTTGAGGTCGGTTTCCAGCGTACGCGCGACCTGGGCGAGTTGTTCCGGACCGGTGTCGGCGCGATCGCTCCACAGCGTGAGCGCCATCACCGGCACATCGTCGATCCCCATCGGCCGCACTACCGGCTGGCCGACGCCGAGGCCGGGCGGCACGAAATCGCGCTCCTGGAATACGCGGTTGTACAGCCGCACGATCGCGGCCTGGCGCGGCACGCCCACCTTGAACTCCACGGTGACCACCGCCACGCCCGGCCGGCTCATCGAGTACACGTGCTTGACGCCCTCCAGCTCCGAGAGCTTCTGCTCCAACGGATAGGCCACAAGGTTTTCCACCGCGCGGGTGGAGGCGCCGGGAAACGGCACGGTGACGTTCGCCATCGTCACGTCGATCTGCGGCTCTTCTTCGCGCGGCGTGATCATGATCGCCGCGAAACCGAGCAGCAGCGCCGCCAACGCCAGCACCGGCGTAAGCGGAGAAGACTGGAACCAGCGCGCGATGCGGCCGGTGAAGTGCAACCCCGGCGCACTCATGGCTGCGCCTGCGCGCGCTGGGCGATCAGCCAGCGGGCCGCCGCGGCCGGATCGGCGGCAATGCGCTCGCCGGCATCGAGCCCGGCCAGCACCGTCACCCGGTCGCCTTCGGTGTCACCCAGGCGCAACTGGCGCAGCGCCACTCGCCCCTGCGCCACCACGTAGACGCCGGTCAGTTCACCGCGTTCGACCACCGCGCTGCGCGGCACCGAGATCACTGGCGAACCCGCACCCGCAAACGCCAGCTTCACCGTGGTGCCGGGGGACAGGTCGCGGGTGTCCGGCGGCAACCCAAGCCGCACATCCACGGTGTGGGTTGCCGGGTCGGCCACCGGAAACACGGTGATGCCGGTAGCGGCGATGCGGCGCCGACCGTCATCGGCCAGCACCGTGGCGTGGCCGTCGGCGCGCAACGCCGCGGCCACGCCTTGCGGCAGTTTTGCCTCCACCCGCAATGCGCCGAGCGACGCCACCGCAATCAGCTGCTGCGGGAACGGCGGACCCGCCGCGGCTTCGCCCACCTGCACGTAGCGTTTGGTGACGACGCCATCGAACGGCGCACGCACCACGGTGTAGCGCTGCTGGGCGGCAGCCGCGCGCGCCTGCTCACGCGCGGCATCGAGCTGCGCCTTGGCGCTGTCGCGCTGCATGCGCACGCGCTCGAAATCCGCGCGCGACACGTAGCCCTGCGGGGCGATGGCCGCAAACCGCTGGTAATTGGCCTGCGCGTCGGCATACGCCGCCTGCGCGGCCGCGGTCTGGGCCTGCGCGGCGCGCAACGCGGATTGCTGCTCGACGTCGGTGAAACGCACCAATACGTCGCCGCGCTTGACCGTCGCGCCCACATCGAACGGCAGGGCGGTGACGCGCGCGTTGGTTTGCGCCATCAGCACCGCGGCATCCACCGCCTGCACCGTGCCGTCCCAGGTTTGCGCGCCGGCCGCGCCGGCATCGGCCAGCACGGTTGCCAGCGGCGGGTCGCTGGCCGCGGGCGCGGGTACTGCCTGCTTGCCGTGACAGCCGGCAAGCAGGGCAGCAAACAGCAAAAGCGCGATGGGACGCGGCACAAACACCTCCTTATGCGCGCGGCGTGAACGCGCAACCGGGGCGCAGCCCGAACCGGGCCAGGATACGGGCCAGCGGGCAGAACCCGGTGAATGACGACTGCAGCAGATTGGCGCCAACGAACACGGCAAGCAGCAGCCACCCGTTGGATACGAAATACGCCAATGCCACGCTGAGCAGCACCATGCTGCCGGCGAAACCGATAACGACGCGTTCGATGCTCATGCAAGTCTCCTGGCGATGGGCCGGAAGGGACCCGGCTAGAAGTCATGCTAATTTAGTTATAGCTAAATTAGCAAGCCATGCTAAAATCAAGCCGTTGCAACCTACCAATGGTAGCCATGTCCGCTCTCCGCAAACCCGATCTTGCCGCCATGCGCGAACGCGCCGAAGACGCTTCGCAACTGATGAAAACGCTGGGCAACCCGCAGCGGCTGCGCATCCTGTGCCTGCTCGGCGGGCGCGAGTTGTCGGTGGGCCAGATCAACGAGGAGCTGCCCGACCTCAGCCAGTCGGCACTTTCGCAACACCTGGCCAAGCTGCGTGACGAAGGGCTGGTGCACACCCGGCGCGAGGCGCAGACGATCTGGTACACGCTGGCCACCGGCCCGGCTGAGCGGATCATCACCACGCTCTACGGCATTTATTGCGAGTCCGGCAGCGACAGCGCCCGCAAGCCTGCAAGCCGCTGACTTCGGCTGCGGCAATCTGCGCCACCGCAACGCCAACCGGCACAAGGGCTTCCGCTAGAATGGCAGTTCCGGCAACCCGTTCAGGTCGCCATGGCCCGTCATCGCATCGGAGGAAGTGTCCCCATGACCATCAAGGTCGGCATCAACGGCTTCGGCCGCATCGGTCGCAACGTGCTGCGCGCAGCCGTGCAGAACTTCAGCAAGGACATCCAGGTCGTGGCGATCAACGATCTGCTCGATCCGGAGCACCTTGCGCACATGTTGCGGTACGACTCGGTGCACGGGCGCTTCCAGGGCGAGGTCAAGGTCGACGGCAACAATCTGGTGGTGAACGGCAAGCCGATCCGCCTCACTGCCGAGCGCGACCCGGCCAACCTCAGGTGGGGCGAAGTCGGGGTGGACGTGGTGATCGAATCCACCGGCCTGTTCCTGACCAAGGAGCTGGCGCAGAAGCACATCGCCGCCGGTGCGAAGAAAGTCATCATGTCGGCGCCGTCGAAGGACGGCACGCCGATGTTCGTCTACGGCGTCAACGACAAGACCTACCAGGGCGAGGACATCATCTCCAACGCCTCGTGCACCACCAACTGCCTGGCGCCGCTGGCCAAGGTGCTGAACGACAAGTGGGGCATCAAGCGCGGACTGATGACCACCGTGCACGCCACCACCGCCACCCAGAAGACGGTGGACGGCCCGAGCGGCAAGGACTGGCGCGGCGGCCGCGGCATCCTCGAGAACATCATCCCGTCCTCCACCGGCGCGGCGAAGGCGGTCGGCGTGGTGATCCCGGAGCTCAACAAGAAGCTCACCGGCATGAGCATGCGCGTGCCAACCTCCGACGTGTCGGTGGTCGACCTCACCTGCGAGCTGGAAAAACCGGCGAGCTTCGACGAGATCCGCGCCGAGATGAAGAAGCAGGCGGAAGGCCCGCTGAAGGGCATCCTTGGCTACACCGAGGAAAAGGTGGTCTCCACCGATTTCCGCGGCGAGACCTGCACCTCGGTGTTCGACGCCGACGCCAGCATCGCGCTGGACTCCAACTTCGTGAAGCTGGTGAGCTGGTACGACAACGAGTGGGGCTACTCCAACAAGTGCCTGGAAATGGTGCGCGTGGTCGCGGCGTAGGCCGGCGCCACCGCATGTGACGAAAAACCCGCGCCGGGCAACCGGCGCGGGTTTTTCATGGCCACCGCCCGGCGGTTCAGGCCGTGCGTTCGGCCGCGTCGGCGCGCACGCCGAGCCACGCCTTGAGCGAGGCGATGAACAGCGGGATCGAGCCGAAGATGATGAACACCAGATCGCCCGGCAGGCGCAGCCATTCGATCAGGTGCGAACGCGGCATGCCCATGTAATCCATGCTGCGTGCGTGCCAGTAGCCGTGCTTGAGCACATCCCAGATCTGCAGCAGGCCGCTCGGGAACAGGCTCATCACGATCATCAGCACCAGCCCGGCATTGGTGCCCCAGAACGCCACCTTGACGTACTTCTCGATGCCCGGCCAATGCTTGTCGCTCGCGGTCTGGCGCAGCACGAACACCATCAGCGCGATCGCCAGCATGCCGAACACGCCCATCAGCGCCGCGTGCCCGTGGTTCGGCGTGAGCTGGGTGCCGACCTCGAAGTAGCTGACGATCGGCAGGTTGATGAGGAAGCCGAACATGCCGGCGCCGACGAAGTTCCAGAACCCGACCGCCATCAGGAAATAGAACGTCCACTTGTGCGGCACCCGGCGCGGCGTGCCGTCCAGCGCCACCTCGCCCTTGGTGGTGCGCACGAAGTCCCAGGCATCGAGCGTGAGCAGCGTGAGCGGCACCACCTCCAGCGCCGAGAACAGCGCCGACATCGCCATGTTGAACTGCACGTGGCCGACGAAATACCAGTGGTGGCCGGTGCCGATCAGGCCGCCGAGGAAATACAGGATGGCGTCGAGATAGATCACCCGCATCGCGGTGTTGTGGTGGGTGAGGCCGATCTGCACAAAGGTGAGCGCCACCACCGTGGTGGCGAAGAACTCGAAGAAGCCTTCGACCCACAGGTGGATGATCCAGAAGCGCCAGGTCTCCACCACCGTGAGGTTGGTGTGCGCGCCGTAGAACAGCGCCGGGATGTAGAACACCGGGATCGCCACCGCCGCAAGCAGGAACATCCGCCCCACCGGCTTGACGTTGGGGTTGGCGATCTTCGCCGGCCGCGCGATCCAGTACAGCACCGCGAACCAGACCACCAGGCCGATCACCAGCAGGTACTGCCAGATGCGCCCCAGCTCCAGGTACTCCCAGCCCTGGTTGCCCAGCCAGAACCACCAGTCGCCCAGAAGGTTCGACATGCCGGCCCACTCGCCCAGGAGGCTGCCGGCAATCACCGCGATGAAGGCCGCAAACAGCAGATGCGCCCACACCGCCATGCCGCGCGGCTCATCCTTGCGCAGCGAGCGGCCGAGAAACAGCGCCGCCGCCACATACGCGGTGGCGATCCACATGACCGCGCTCTGCAGATGCCAGGTGCGCATCAGGTTGCTGGGGAAAATGTCCTCGAGCTGGAACCCGTAGAAGCTGCCCGGATCGGCGCGGTAATGCGCGGTGGCGCCGCCCACCAGGGTCTGGAACAGGAACAGCGCGGCCACCACCACGAAAAACTTCACCAGCGCGCGCTGGCCGGGGCTGGCCTGCCCCGGCACGATGCTCGGCTCCAGCCGGCGGCCGCGGGAAACCCAGCCCAGGTAGTCGAACTTGCCGAACATCAGGAGCACTGCGGCGATGCCGCCCAAGAGCACCATCAGGCTGAGCGCGCTCCACAGGAAGGCGCCGGGAATCGGCCGGTTGCCCACCAGTGGGTCATACGGAAAGTTGTTGGTGTAGGAGTAGTCGTAGCCCGGCCGGTTAGCCACCGAGGCCCAGGCCGCCCACGCCACGAACGCGGTGAATTGGCGCAGCTCGGTCGGGTCGCTAATGAGGTTCGGCTTGAGCCCGCCGTTGCGCTCGGGATGCTTGAAATACTCGGTCCAGTGTGCGATCTGCCCCTGCCACGCGGCTGCCTCGGCGGCAGTCAGGGTCAGGGTGCCGCTGGCCGCATCGAAACGGTTGGTCTTGAGCGACACCGCAGTCTGCGCGCTTACCGCGGCCCGCTGTCCGGCATCCAGGGTGGCCAGTGAGCGGCCGTACTGCGCCTGGGCCAGGGCCTCGGCGGTATCCACCCCGATTTCATGCAGCGCCTCAGCCGAGTAGTCCGGCCCAAGGTAGGCGCCATGGCCCCAGATCGAGCCGTTGTCCATCAACCCGTATTTCAGGAACACCGCCTGCCCGGCGCGGATGTCGTCGCCGGTGTAGAGGGTTTGTCCCTGCGCAGCGACCACGTGCGCCGGTACCGGCGGAGCCTTCTTGTAGCCTTCCACGGTGATCGCGATCAGCACCACCATGCCAAATACCAGCACGATCAGGATGGTGCGAACCCACCAAGGCGACAGCTTCGCGTAGTCGTCGGTGGGAGGGAGTGCGGCGTCGTTCATCGGTGCTCTCCTTTCTCGAACCAGGCCAGCAGCGGCCGGCTTACGGACAAAAGGCGTTGCCGGCGCGGGCCGGCAAACTAAGACGATCGATCATGCACAACGGTGGCGGCCGCTCCCCACGTGGCCGTCTGCCGAACCTTAACCGTTCCATCGCACCGAGGAAACCGGCGGCGCCGTGCCCCTCAGCGTTTCAGCAACCGCAGTTTGTCCGGCGCGCCATCCCACTTGGCGGCGTCCGGCATGCAGGGAAACTTTTCGGTCATCACCGGCCACTGCTTGGCCAGCTCGGCGTTGAGCCCGAGGAACACCGCCTGCCCGGCCGGCAGGTCGATGTCGGCGTAGATCGCGTCCACTGGGCAGACGTCCACGCACAGCGTGCAATCGATGCATTCGTCGGGGTCGATCGCGAGGAAATTCGGGCCGGCATGGAAGGCGTCGACCGGACACACTTCGACGCAATCGGTGTGCTTGCAGTTGATGCAGTTCTCGGTGACGACGTGAGTCATGCAACCTCTCCCGAAACAACCACTTCGCGACGATGCGCCGGCCGCCGCGACGCGGTCATGACGTGCCTCAGCACCCGCGCGCACCTTGGGCAAATTGTCGCAGTCGGCTGACGCGCGTCACCTGGGGCGGTTGCCGCGATGCGACAATTGGGAGCTTAACCTCAGGGGATACCCATGCCCACCACCGAGTATTACAACGACCGCGTCGTTCGCCAGTTCCTGCTGGCTGCTGCCGTATGGGGCATCATCGGCATGTCGGTCGGCGTCTACATCGCCGCCGAGCTGTACTGGCCGGTGCTGAACTTCGACATCCCGTTCATCACCTTCAGCCGCCTGCGCCCGGACCACACTTTCGGCGTGATCTTCGCCTTCGGCGGCTCGGCGCTGATCGGCACCTGCTACTACGTCGTGCAGCGCACCAGTCATGTACGCCTGGCCTACGACCGCCTCGCCGCTTTCACGTTCTGGGGTTGGCAGCTGGTCTGCATCCTGGCGATGGTGACGGTCCCGGCCGGCCTCACGCAGAGCAAGGAATACGCCGAGTCCGAGTGGTGGATCGACATCCTGCTGGCGATCGTGTGGATCAGCTACGGCGTGGTGTTCTTCGCCACCCTCGCCCGGCGGCGCATCAAGCACATCTACGTGGCGTGCTGGTACTACGGCGCGTTCATCGTGGCAGTGGCGCTGATGCACATCGTCAACAACCTCGCGATCCCGGTGTCCTGGACCAAGTCCTACCCGATCTACTCGGGCGTGGTCGACGCCATGGTGCAGTGGTGGTACGGCCACAACGCGGTGGCGTTCTTCCTGACCACCGGCTTCCTGGCAATGATGTACTACTTCGTGCCGCGTCAGGCGCAGCAGCCGTTGTGGAGCTACCGCTTCTCGATCGTGAACTTCTGGGCGCTGATCTCGGTGTACATGTGGGCCGGCGCGCACCATCTCATGTACACCGCGCTGCCGGACTGGGTGCAGTCGGTGGGCATGGCGTTCTCGATCGTGCTGCTGATGCCGTCGTGGGGTTCGGCGGCGAACGGCCTGATGACCTTCAACGGCGTCTGGCACAAGCTCAAGACCGACCCGGCGGTGAAGTTCATGGTGATGTCGCTGGTGTTCTACGCGGCGGCCACCACCGAAGGCACGATGATGGCGATCAAGACCGTCAACTCGCTGTCGCACTACACCGACTGGACGATCGCCCACGTGCACTCCGGTTCGCTCGGCTGGGTGGCGATGATCACCATCGGCTCGCTGTACGCGATGGCGCCCAAGGTGCTCGGCAAGCCGGCAATGCATTCGCACAAGGCGATGGAGCTGCACTTCTGGCTGCACATGACCGGCACGTTGCTGTACGTGGTGTCGATGTGGACCGCCGGCGTCACCGAGGGCGAGATGTGGCGGGCCACGCTGCCCGACGGCGCGCTCAAGTACGGCTTCCTGGACAGCCTGATCGCGATCAAGCCGCTGTACGTCATCCGCTGGTTCGGCGGCGTGATGATCCTCTCCGGCATGTGGGTGATGGCGTGGAACCTGTGGCACACCGCCGGCGACGCGCGCGCCCGCCTCATCAAGCCGATCCCGGTACCGGTCGCCGAACCGGCGCCGCACCAGATCCCGGCTCCGCTGCCGGCGGCGGGCTGAGGAGAGACGACGATGGCATACAAGCATTTCGAAGCGATCGAAAAGCACGCGCCGCTGCTCGGCGTGTGCATCGCGATCATGGTGTCGCTCGGCGGCCTGGCCGAAATCCTGCCGCTGTTCATCCAGGCCCACCAGGTCAAGCCCCCGGCCAACGTCAAGCCGTACGACCCGCTGCGCCTCGCCGGGCGCGACGTGTACGTGCAGAACGGCTGCTACCTGTGCCACTCGCAGATGATCCGCTCGCTGCGCTTCGAGACCCAGCGCTACGGCCACTTCTCGGTCGCCGAGGAGTCGGTCTACGACCGCCCGTTCCAGTGGGGCTCCAAGCGCACCGGCCCGGATCTCGCGCGCGTCGGCGGCAAGTACTCCGACAAGTGGCAGCTGATGCACCTGATAAACCCGCGCAGCGTGGTGCCGCAATCCAACATGCCGAATTACCCGTGGCTGGCGAAGAACGCCATCGACGGCGCCGACATCCAGGCGCGCATGCGCGTGCTGCGCAAGCTCGGCGACCCGTACACCGACGCCGACATCGCCGCCGCGCCGGAAGCGGTCAAGGGCAAGACCGAGATGGACGCGCTGATCGCGTACCTGCAGGGCCTGGGCATCGCCAACGAGCCGCGTCAATTGGCCGACAAGCCTTCGGTGGACGGGAGCGTGCAATGAATCCGATCTGGGGTGAAATCTCGGGCGTCGTCACCGTGTTCCTGATGGTGCTGTTCATCGGCATCTGGTTCTGGGCGTGGCGCAAGCACCACAAGCCGACCTTCGACCGCATGGCGCACCTGCCGATGGAAGACGAAGATCTGCCGACCCAAGACGCGGCACACGAGGAGAAGACCCGATGAGCACCGGCCTTTCGATCTGGGTGATGTGCCTGGTGGTGTTCAACATGGGCATCACCTTTTTCCTGTACCTGTGGGGCCCGCACGCCAAAATTCCGCAGTCGCCGGATGGCACCACCGGCCATATCTGGGCGGGCGGCGCGATTCGCGAAGGCCTGCACCGGCTGCCGCGCTGGTGGCTCATTTCCTCCGGCACGTTCTACGTTTTGGCGTTTGGCTACCTCGTGCTGTACCCCGGCTTCGGCAACCACAAGGGCACGCTGGGCTGGACCGCCCACGGGCAACTGGCAGCGGAAGAAAGCGCCAACGACGCCAAGCTGTTCCCGCTGCTCGACCGCTTCCGCTTGTACACGCCGGAGCAACTGTCGAAAGACCCGGCGGCGCTGCAACTGGGCAAAGTCTGGTTCGAGGACAACTGCGCCGCCTGCCACCAGTACAGCGGCAAGGGCAACATGGCCCTGGGCGCGCCCAACCTCACCGACCGCGACTGGCTCTACGGCGGCACCGGCAAGGACATCACCACCTCGATCCACGACGGTCGCAACGGCGTGATGCCGGCTTGGGCCAGCCTGGGCGAGGACACGGTGAAGAACCTTGCGCAATACGTGCTGGGCCTCTCCGGCCAGCCGCACGACGCGCAGATGGCGGCCGCGGCCGAACCGATCTTCAAGAGCACCTGCGCCGCCTGCCACGGCCCGGATGGCAAGGGCGGCCAGGCGGTGGGCGCCCCCAACCTCACCGACCAGATCTGGTTGCACGGCGGCACGTTGGTCGACATCACCAAGACCATCCACGACGGCCGCCAGGGCCACATGCCGAACTGGGACAAGCGCCTGACCGACGACCAGATCCACGTGCTGGCGGCCTACGTCTACCACCTGTCGCACCATGCCGACGCCGCCGCCACGGACTGACCGCAGTCAGTGGTACCACCAGCCCATCGCGTGGTTCGGGCTGGTGGTATTCCTGTTGTCGGTGGCCGGTTGCGTGTGGATCATCGTAGTCAGCGTCAAATACGACGACGCGCCGGTCGCGCACCACGCCAACACGGTGCTCGGCGTTCCCGTCTCGGCGTCGAGCAGCCGCCGACCGCAACCATGAACCCGCTCGCCGCGGCGTGGACCCATCCGCAGCTGCTGGCGCAAGTCCTGCGGCCACGCCGCGACGGGCGCAGCGAGGTGGCGTTGCGCTGCGATGCCATCACCCAGCCGCGTGCTGCGCTCGCGCTGGAACAAGCCCTGCGCGCCCTGCCCGGCGTGCAGCACGTGGCGATCCAGCCCGCCGCGCACCGCGTGCGCGTGGTGTGGGACGCCGACCGGCTTGGTCTCGATGATCTGCTCGCGCAATGCGCCGCCGCACACTGCCCCGCCGAACCGCTGATCCACGATGCCGCCGACACCCGGCGCGCGACCGAGCTGCACAGTGCGCTGAAGCGCCTGCTGGTGGCCGGCATGTGCATGATGCAGGTGATGAGCTACGCGCTGGTGATCTATCTCGGCGTGGTCGATGCCGTCGATGTCACCACCCGCAACCTGTTCCGCTGGCTGGGCTTCCTCACCACCATTCCGCTGGTGGCATATTCCGCCTGGCCGTTCTACACCGGCGCGCTGGCCGAACTGCGGCAGCGCCGGCTCGGCATCCATCTGCCGGTGGCGCTCGCGGTGCTGCTGGTGTTTGCCGCCAGCGCGGTGAACACCGTGCGTGGCGCCGGCGAGATCTATTTCGACTCGATCGGCATGTTCGTGTTTCTGCTGCTGGTGGGGCGCTATGTCGAACTGCGCGCACGCGCGCTGGGCAACGCGCAGGGCGATGCGGCGATCGACGCCGCGCCGCTGCTGGCGCAGCGCTACGCCGCCGACGGCCGGATCGAAACCGTGCCGGCGCTGGCCTTGGTACCCGGTGATCGCGTGCACCTGGCTGAAGGCGCCACGGTGCCTGCCGACGGCACGCTCGACACTGCCGCTGCACGCTTCGACGAGACGCTGCTGACCGGCGAATCGCGTCCGGTCCAGCGCCACCACGGCGAACCCCTCATCGCCGGCAGCGTGCTGCTCGACGGGCCGGGCGTGCTGCGCGTCGAACAGGTCGGCGCCGCCACCGCATCCGCCCGCATCGGCGCGCTGGCGGTGCGTGCGCGCCGGGCCCGCCTGACGGTGCCGGCGGGTGATCGCGCCATCGGCCGTTTCATCGCCCGCGTCCTGGTGCTGACCGCGCTGACCGCCGCCGCGTGGCTGCTGGTCAACCCCGCCCGCGCCTTCGATTCCGCGGTGGCGGTGCTGGTCGTCGCCTGCCCGTGTGCATTCGCGCTGACCGCGCCGGCCGCGTACACCCGTGCGCTGGCGGTACTCGCGCGCCGCGGCGTGCTGGTGACCAACGCCGCGGCCCTGGGCCGGCTGGCGGACGTCGACGCCGCGCTGTTCGACAAGACCGGCACGCTCGGTGTGCCGCAGCTTGACCTCTCCGCCATCGAGCCGCTCGGCGCGCGCACTCGCGACGAAGTGCTGGCGCTGGCGGGGGCACTGGCACGGGAGAGTTCGCACCCCCTGGCGCAGGCGGTAACCCGGATCGCCGGCAGTAACCCGAACGGCGCGCATGCGACCGCAGTCGAGGCGGTTGCCGGCGCCGGCCTGCGCGGCCTGGTCGCCGGCCGCAAACTACGGTTCGGGCGCGCCGACTTCGCGCTCGCCGGCCAGCCAGTACCCGCCGCGTTGCGCGAACAGACGATACTTGCCGATGACACCGGCGCACTTGCCGTATTCCATCTCGCCGAACGCCCGCGCGCCGATGCCGGTGCCACGCTCGCGACCCTGCGCAGCGAAGGCGTCAGCTTGAGCATGGCCAGCGGCGACACCCCCGCCCGCGTCGCACAACTTGCGGCCGCCCTGCACATCGACGACTGGCACGCCCGGCAAACGCCGGAAACCAAGCTGGCCCACCTGCAATCGCTGCGCGCCGCCGGCCGCACCGTGCTGGTGGTGGGTGATGGCAGCAACGATGCGCCGATCCTCGCCGGCGCCGACGTTTCCGCCGCGCTTGCCAGCGGCACCTCGCTGGCGCACGCGCAGGCCGACCTGCTGCTGCTCGACGATCATCTGGACGGCCTGGTGCACGCGCGGCGCACCGCGCAGGATCTGCAGCTGATCGTGGCGCAGGGCCGGCGCTGGTCGCTGGTCTACAATCTGTGTGCGGTGCCGTTTGCGGCCTTCGGGCTGGTCACGCCGTGGCTGGCTGCGATCGGCATGTCGCTCAGCTCGCTGGCCGTGGTGCTCAATGCCTTGCGCACCGGCCGCGAGCCGCTGCCCGCGGCGCCGCAGGAGTTGCCGGCATGAACGTGATCCTGGTATTGATCCCGGTCACCATCGTCGTGATCGGGGTCGCCATTGCCCTGTTTTTCTGGGCGGTGAACCATCAACAATTCGACGACCTCGACAGCCCCGCCGTGCTGCCGCTGCTGGACGATGTACCCGTAACGCCCGCCACCCCCGACCCCACCGCCGAGGAGGCCAAAGAAGCCCGATGAATACGCTGGACGAAACCCACATCGCGACCCTGGTCGACCACTTCTACGAGAAGGTGCGCGTCGACCCATTGCTGGGCCCGGTGTTCAACGCCGCGGTGCACGACTGGGTCGCCCACAAGGCGCTGCTCACCCGTTTCTGGTGCTCGGTGGTGCTGCGCGCGCAAAGTTATCGCGGCAACCCGCTGGGCGTGCACCGCGCGCAGCCGGCGATCCGCACCGAGCACTTCGTGCGCTGGCTGGAACTGTGGCACGCGACCACGCGCGAGGTGATGGAACCCGATGCCGCCGACGAAATGGACGCCTTCGCGCAGCGCATCGGCCGCGGCATGAGCATGGGCATGGGCCTCGCCCCGCCACGCAGCGCGCAGCAGCCATTCGGCCTGTCGGTGGTCAGCACGACCCAGGCCTGATCGCCGCCCCACGCAAACAAAAAGCCCGCGGTTCGCACCGCGGGCTTTTTTCATGCCATGACTACGCAGTTCAGGCCAGCGCCTTGAGCGCGGCGTCGTAGTTCGGCTCGTGGGTGATCTCATCCACCAGCTCGGCGTGGATCACCTTGTCGTGCGCATCGAGCACCACCACCGCACGCGCCGCCACACCGGCCAGCGGGCCGTCGGCAAGCGCCACACCGTAGTCGCGCAGGAACTCGCGGCCGCGCATCAACGACAGCGTCTTGACGTTGTTGAGGCCTTCGGCACCACAGAAGCGGCCCTGCGCAAACGGCAGGTCGGCCGAAATGCACAGCACCACGGTGTTCGCCAGCTTGTCGGCCACCTCGTTGAAGTGACGCACCGAGGCCGCGCACACCGGCGTGTCGATGCTCGGAAAAATGTTGAGCACCTTGCGCTTGCCGGCAAAGCTCGCCAGCGTCGCCTCCGCCAGGTCGCCGCCGACCAGATGGAAGGCCGGTGCCTGACTGCCAACGGCCGGGAAGCTGCCATCGACGCGCACCGGGTTGCCTTGGAATTTCACTGTGGACATCGCAAGTCTCCTCAAAACGGATTACAGAATGAACATGGCCTTGGCCAGAAACACGATGCCAGCCATCAGCGTCAGCACGATGCGGTGCGTGTAGCGAAACCGGCACACCGTCATGCGGCCGCGGAAGCCGGACCAGATCGCGTTGGCGAACACACCGAGCACCGCGAACGCCAACGTTACCTTGGCCAACAGCAGCCAGCCGAAATGCCGGCCGTCGCCGATGCACTGGATGCCGTTGCAGTACTGGTCGAACAACACGAAGCCGCTCAAGAACAACAGTATGACCACGATCGGCATGTAATGCCGCACGCGCGCCATCACCGCGGTCTCGAGCTGGTGCATCGTGGCCGCATCGAAACGCTGGTGCAGACCTTCGAGCACGAACACCTCGAACGCCGCCGCCCCCACGAAAAGAATGGCGCAGGTCAGGTGGATCAACACCACCCACTGCAAATACGTCGCAAACCAAGCGTGCACGTTGCACTCCTCACCGCTGGCGGCCAGGTGCCGTCGACCGCCCTTTTGCGCCGATCAGCCCGGCCGGCCATCCGCACGCGGCGTCAGGTAGATCCACGCCGACCGCAGCACCCACGGCAAGAACGCCACCAGCCAGCCGGCGCCCGCCACCACCAGCCACAGATAGTGGTCGCCGCCCAGCTCGGCACCGATGCGGATCAGTGCCACCACCTGCAGCAGGCCGAAGCACAGCCACGGAATCGGGTGCATCTGCAGCGGTCGCCCGGAGTGGCCATGGGTCACGCGGGTCACCATGGCCACCAGCATCGAGCCGAAGAAACCGATCGCGATCGCATGCAGCGGCGCCAGGCCGAGGATGTGCGCGCCGCTCGTGGCGTAAACGAGGTCCTGCGCCGAGAACAGCACGAAGCCGATCGGCAGCCACGCAAAGGCAATGTGCAGCACTGCCAGGAGACCCGGGTGCATGCAGCGCCACGGTTTCCACATCAGCCAATGCGCGCCGAACACCAGCGCCAGCGGCACGTCGCACAACCACAGCCAGCCGGCCAGCCCAGCCGACACCAGCACCACATGCGCAATCAACAGCGCCCACGCCACCGGCAGGCTCCAGTTCGGCCGCCACATTGCGTAGCCCGGCACCAGGTTGCGGCTGAAAAACGGCAGCATGCGATGGGTGACGGTGAAATAGATCGGCAGCAAAAAGGTAAACGTGCCCATGCGCACCGCCACCCAGGCGGCATCCGGCGACACGCTGTCCGGAAACAGCAGCCAGGCGAAGAACAGCGCCAGCCCCAGCGTGCCGACGCAAAACGCCGCCAGCGTCGACCAGCCGTGCTTGTTGCGATCCGCCGAGGCGCGCAGCACGCCGGCCAAAGTGCTGACGCCGATCAGGTAACCGGCCAGCATCATCGCCACGCCGATCTTGAGCACCGTTGGCATGTCGAGCAGGCCGATGGTGCCGACGATGTAGCCGCCCAGCACGCCCCCCGCCACCGGCAGATAACGCCGGGCCGGCACGGTCGGCCCGTTCATCCAGCGCGGGAATGTGGTCATCAGGAAGCCGAACATGAACAGCGGAAACAGGCCGTACTGGATCAGCATGGCGTGCCCCCACACCGGCGGGATCGTGGGCTGCGGCCAGGTAAACCAGCCAAAGCGCAGCGATGCCAGCTCCAGCGTCCACCAGGTCATGCTGAGCAGCACCGCAATGGTGCCGGCGAGAAACAGCGGTCGATGCGGCGCAGCCGCAAGCAGCGCGGCCGGGCCGTCGGCGAAGGTCGCCGAAGAAGTGGATGCGTCCATGGTTACCTTGGGCATTGAATACGAATCAGTTTCGCAGCTCGCCCCGGTGGCGGCCCTGACGTGGATCAGCGCCGTTTTCGCGGTGAACCGTCAATCCGGCAGCAGGCTCGCGCCCAGCTCGCACAACGCGTTTTCGTCCAGCAGTACCAGCTCGCGGCCTTCGAGCGCGATCAAGCTCTGGCTGCGGAAGCGGCCCAGCACGCGGCTGACGGTCTCCGCGGCCAGCCGCAGGTAATTGGCGATGTCGCCGCGCGACATGCTGAGGTGGAAGCGCGTGGCGGAATACCCGCGCGAGGCGTAGCGGTTGGACAAGTCGATCAAAAACGCCGCCATGCGCTCGTCCGCACTGTGGTCGCCCGCCAGCAGCGACACCGCTCCCAGCTCCTTGCTGATGAGACGGAAAAGGTGCTGCTGCACGTTCGGCTGGCGCGCCGCCAGCGCGCTCATCGCCGGGAACGAGAAGCGGCAGAATTGAGTGTCTTCGAGCGCCACCGCGTCGCACGGGAAATGCTCGGGATAGATCGCGTTGAGCCCCACCACTTCGCCCGGCAGGTAGAAACCCAGCACCTGCTCGTTGCCGTCGCGGTCAAACAGCCGGGTTTTCACCGAGCCGGTGCGCACCGCATAGATCGCGCGGAACGAATCGCCGGTGCGAAACACGTGCTCGCCGGCGCGGAACGGCCCCACGTGCTCGACCAGGCAATGCAGCGCCGCCAGGTCGGTCTTGCCATAACCCACGGCCGCGCAGGATTCCGCAAACGCGCAGGTGGAGCAAAAGTGCGCCGCGTCGCCGTCGTCGGTGATCGGCTGCGGCGTGGGGCGCACTCGGCGGGTTGTCTGGATGGATGGCATGGCGGCAGGCACCGTGGGGTCGGTGTGGTCGAATCCTTGCATGATACGCAAGCTGTCCAGTGCCCGCGAGCTCGTGCGGCATCACAGCCCCCGGCCGACCACGGCTCCGGGCACCTCAAAATGTGGGTAACAGAACCCAAGACGACTGCAACGACGCATTGTATCGGCCACCGCGCGCTGGTTTTCGGCCCACGAACCACATAGGGGTCAAACCCCCGCCGCGCAAGCGGTGCCAAGGCAGCACGGCCAGTCGGATTCCAGCCAGCCACGCGCTTTGCTGCTCATTTTTCGACAAAGGCGCGCTCGATCACGTAATCGCCTGGCTCGCGCGTGCGCGGCGAGGCGCGGAAACCGCGGCCGTCGAGCAGCGCGGAAAGGTCCTCCAGCATGCCGGGGCTGCCGCACAGCATCACCCGGTCGATGGCCGGATCGAGCGGCGGCAGCCCGGTGGCCGCGGCCAGCGAGCCGTCGACGATGGCATCGGTGATGCGCCCATGGTGGCGAAACGGCTCGCGCGTCACCGTGGGGTAGTAGATGAGCTGTTCGCGCACCCGCGCGCCGAGGTACTCGTGTTGCGGCAGCTCGGTTTCGAGATAGTGCGCATAGGCCAGGTCGGCCACGCGGCGCACGCCGTGCGCCAGCACCACCTGGTCGAAGCGCTGGTAGGTTTCCGGGTCGCGGATGATGCTCATGAACGGCGCCAGCCCGGTGCCGGTGCCGAACAGGTACAGGCGCTTGCCGGGTTTCAGGTCGGTGAGCACCAGTGTACCGGTCGGCTTGCGCGACATCACCACCGGGTCGCCCACGCGCAGGTGCTGCAGGCGCGAAGTCAGCGGCCCGTTCGGCACCTTGATCGAGAAGAACTCCAGATGCTCCTGCCAGCTCGCGCTGGCAATCGAATACGCCCGCAGCAGCGGCCGCCCCTCCGCCTCCAGCCCGATCATCACGAACTGCCCGCTGTCGAAACGGAACCCCGCATCACGCGTGGTGCGGAACGAGAACAGTGCATCGTTCCAGTGCTGCACGTCGATCACGTGCTCGGTGGCCATCGCTACCATGTATGTGTCGCCGCCTCGAACCGCGCATGCCGCGCGCCGCCGATCGGCGCCACCCATGCTGCAATTGCAGCATTTTACGCGATGTGCCGGTTTGCCGCCTGTGGCTGAACGCCCGCGGCGCCGGCGCTGTATCCGCTGGCGCAATGCGGGACAATGGCGGCCTGATGAATACGCCGGTCACGCCAACTTCGCCGTGGCGGCTGTCGGTCGCGCCGATGATGGACTGGACCGACCGCCACTGCCGCTATTTCCACCGCCTGCTCGCACCGCACGCACGGCTGTACACCGAGATGGTGACCAGCGCGGCGCTGGTGCGCGGCGGGCAGTGGCGCCTGCTGGCGCACGACGCGGCGGAGCACCCGCTGGCACTGCAACTGGGCGGCAGCGAGCCGGCCGAGCTGGCGACCGCGGCGCGGATGGGCGAAACGGCCGGCTACGACGAGATCAACCTCAACGTCGGCTGCCCTTCCGACCGCGTGCAGTCGGGCCGGTTCGGCGCCTGCCTGATGCGCGAGCCGGCGCTGGTGGCCGCCTGCGTCAAGGCCATGCAGGATGCGGTCGGCGTGCCGGTCACGGTGAAATGCCGGATCGGGGTGGACGACCAGGATGCCTACGCCGACCTGCAGCGCTTCACCCAGACCATGGTCGACGCCGGCGTGCAGGTGTTGATCGTGCATGCACGCAAGGCGTGGCTGAAGGGCCTTTCGCCCAAGGAAAACCGCGAAGTGCCGCCGCTCGACTACCCGCGCGTGCATCGCTTGAAGCGTGATTTCCCGACGCTGACGGTGGCGATCAACGGCGGCATTACCACGTTGGCGCAGGTGCGCGAGGAGCTGGCGGCGCTCGACGGCGTGATGCTCGGCCGCGCCGCCTACCACGACCCATACCTGCTGGCCCGGCTGGAGCACGCGCTGTACGGCACGCCGCTACCCACCCGCGAAGTGGTGTTGGAGCGCATGCGCCCATATATCGAGACGGAACTGGCGCGCGGCACGGCACTCAAACACATGACCCGCCACCTGCTCGGTCTGTACCAGGGCGAACCCGGCGCACGCGGTTTTCGTCGGCGCCTGAGCGAGGAGGCGCACCGGCCGGAGGCCGGCTGGACGCTGATCGAACGCGCGCTGCCGATGGCGGCAGCGGCGTGACAGCGGTGACCGGTGCGGTCACTATTCAGGTTCACTATCGAAACTGAACGATGCAAGGCAACTGACGGTTCGGATGTTTCATGAAGGCATGTCGTACATGGGTCGTGTCACTGGCGTTGGTGCTCGGCGCCGGGCCGGCGCTTGCGCAGTCGCAGGCCAAGCCTGGCGAGCTGAGCCTCGGCGACGCAGTGACGCATGTGCAGCAGGAAACCGACGGCCAAGTGCTGTCGGCCGAATCGCGCCGCTGGGATCGGCGCACCGAATACCGTATCAAGGTACTCACCCCCGAAGGCCACGTGCGGGTAATGACCGTACCGGCCTCCGGCAACAGCGCACGCCCCGCCCTTCCGGCAATCCGCAACATCCCGCACCCGCCCGCCCGCGACTTCGGCGGCAAGGAGAGACACTGACATGCGCATCCTTTTGGTGGAAGACGAGGCGCCGCTGCGCGAAACGCTTGCTGCACGCCTGAAACGCGACGGCTTTGCCGTCGATGCCGCGCAAGACGGCGAAGAAGCGCTCTACCTCGGCCGCGAGGTGCCGTTCGACCTGGCCATCATCGACCTCGGGTTGCCGAAGATGAGCGGCATGGAGCTGATCAAGGCGCTGCGCGAAAACGGCCAGCGCTACCCGGTGCTGATCCTCACTGCGCGCGGCGGCTGGCAGGACAAGGTCGAAGGCTTGAAGCAGGGCGCCGACGATTACCTGGTCAAGCCGTTCCACGTCGAGGAGCTCCTGGCGCGGATCAATGCGCTGGTGCGGCGCGCCAGCGGCTGGTCCAAGCCCATCCTGGCCTGCGGGCCGATCAAGCTCGACACCACCGCGCAGACGGTCAACGTCGAAGGCAAACCGGTGGATCTCACCAGCTACGAGTACAAGGTGCTCGAATACCTGATGCTGCACGCCGGCGAGCTGGTCTCCAAGGCCGACCTCACCGAGCACATCTACCAGCAGGATTTCGACCGCGATTCCAACGTGCTGGAAGTGTTCATTGGCCGCTTGCGCCGCAAGCTGGACCCGGACGGCGCACTCAAGCCCATCGAGACCGTGCGTGGACGTGGATACCGCTTTGCCATCCCTCGCACCGACAACGACGACGAGTGAGCCGGCGCGGCGCCGCCCGCTGTCGCTGGCGGCCCGCTCGGCGATCACCTCGGGCCTGGTGTTGGCGGCGTTCCTCGGCCTGGTCGGGGTAGTGATGGCGGTTGCCAAGAAGCAGAGTGCGCTGAACACGCTGCATGATCGCCTGCGCGACGCCGCCATCACCGACATCATCACCCACACCGACGCCAACCGCGACGGCCGCCTGCTGCCGCCCGACTCGCCGCCGCAGAAGTTTTCGCAACCCGGCTCCGGGCTGTACGCGGTAGTGCTCGGGCCGGAAGGTTTCCGCTGGGAATCCACCAGCGCGATCGGCCACGATTTCCATTTCCTCACGCCGCTCAAGCCGGGTACGCGCCAGTTTGCCGGCCCGGTGGATACCCGCATGGGGCGGCTGTACTACTTCGCGATGGGCGTGGCGTTCGACTACCCCGGCCACAAGTCGACCCCGGCCACGGTGATGGTGGCGCAGAACGAACAGCAGTTCGAAGGCGAAAACGCGGTCTACCGGCGCACGCTGGCGTTGTGGCTGTCCGCGCTGGGCATGCTGCTGATCGTGCTGCAGATCGTGCTGCTGCGCTGGAGCCTGCGCCCGCTGCGCAAGGTAGCCAGCGACCTCTCGCGCGTCGAGCACGGCGACAGCGACCATCTGGACAGCCAGTACCCGCTTGAACTGACCGGCCTCACCGGGCGCATCAACGGCTTCATCGATAGCGAGCGCGAGCAGCGCGCGCGCTATCGCCACACCCTGGCCGACCTCGCGCACAGCCTGAAGACGCCGCTGGCCGTGATCCGCTCGCAGCTCGAATCAGCTGAGCAGGGCCCGGCGCGCACAGGCGTGCTGGAGCAGGTGCAACGCATGAACGATCTGGTCGCCTACCAGCTCGCCCGCGCTGCTACGTCCGGGCGGCAGACCTTTGCCACCGCGGTGCCGATCGCCAGCCACGCCGAGGACCTGGTGCGCATGCTGGAAAAGGTCTACGCCACGAAAAACGTCCTGTGCGAGTTCGACATCCAGGAGGGCGCGAGCTTTTACGGCGAGCTCAACGACCTGCTCGAACTGATGGGCAACCTGCTCGAAAACGCGTTCAAGTGGACGCGCCACCATGTGTTTCTCGTGGTCACCGTGCCGCCGGCCGCCGGCCGCACCCACGCCGGCCTCAAGCTCAGCGTCGAGGATGACGGCCCCGGCATCGCCGCCGACCAGATCGAGAAGGTGCTGCAGCGCGGTGTGCGCGGGGACGAGCGCGTGCAAGGCCACGGCATCGGGCTGTCCATCGTGCAGGACATCGTCAAGGCTTACCGCGGGGAGCTGGTGGTGGATCGCTCGCCAGATTTCGGCGGTGCCCGCTTCAGCGTCAACCTGCCGGCCGAATAACCGCCGGCGTCGCGCCCACCACCGCTACTGGATCGAACCGGGCAGCAGCGATTGCCAGCCCAACGGAGCCGGACGTGCGCTGGTTGGCGCGGAACTGCGGCCACCGTGTTCGCTGCCACCGGCCGTGCTGCCGCCACGGCTGCCCGTGGCATTGCTGTTGTCACCGTCGCTTTCGCTGCCGCGCCGCGAGGATGCGGCGTCATGGCTCAAACCGAGCAGATCGCCACCGGTGGCGCCGCCCGCCTCGTGCAAGCTGCTTTCGGCGGCGTTGCGGCTGCCCGACGCCATGTCGTGGGTATCCATCTCCGCTGCCATCGCGCTGCCGATACCGGCCAGGGCCAGCACGCCTGCCACCATCCATTGTTTGCCACTCATGGCATGCAACCCCTTGATCCACAAGCGAGGTTTTGGATGTTCGCAGAAAGCCGCGGGCGATGCCAGTGCCGCCGTGACACGCCCGCGGCAGGCCCACCAGACGCCGGGACGAAACATCACCGACGCCGTTACAATGCTGCGAATGCGCCCAATGAATTCCAATGTGGCAGCCGTGCCCGCGATGCACGTTTTCGCCTGATGCAGGCCGCCGACCTCCTGGCCGAGCTGGCTGCCGGTGAACCGCGCTCCGGGGTGGAGCTGGCTGCCAAGGCCGGCGTGACACGCGCCGCGGTGTGGAAACAGATCGAAGCCCTGCGCGCCCGCGGGGTGCCGATCGAGGCGGGCGGCGCGGCGGGCTACCGTCTGCCATGGCCGGTGCAACTGCTGGATGCCGGGCACATTCGTGCCGCCCTGCCGACCACCGTTGCCCGCCAACTCGGTGGGCTCGAAGTGCACTGGGAACTGGATTCGACTTCGAGCGAGCTGCAACGCCGCGGTGACGACGCCAGCGACCTCACCATCGTCATCGCCGAGACCCAGGGCGCCGGGCGTGGCCGGCGCGGCCGGCAGTGGTTGTCGCCGCCGGGATTGAACCTGTACCTGTCGTGCCTCAAGCGTTTCGACGGCGGCTTTGCCGCGCTGTCCGGACTGTCGCTAGCGATTGGCGTCATCGTGGTGCAGACACTGACGGGCCTGGGCGCGGCGGAAGTCGGTCTCAAATGGCCCAACGACTTGCTGGCCACCGCACCCGGCCAGCCACCGGGCAAGCTCGCCGGCATCCTGGTCGAACTGAGCGGCGAATACCTCGGCCCGTGCGCCGCGGTCATCGGCATCGGACTCAATCTGCGGTTGACCACCGCGCTGCGCGAGCAAGCCGGCCAGCCAGCCTGCGATCTTGCCAGCCTGACCGGCGGCACGCCCCCCGACCGCAACCGCCTCGCCGCCGCGTTGATCGCGGCACTGGTCAACGGCCTCGCGCAGTTCGAGCGCAAGGGGTTTGCGGCGTTTGCCAAGGACTACGCGCGGCATGACTTGCTGCACGGCTTGCCGCTGCGCCTGACCGGCGCTGGCGGCACGCACACCGGCATCGGCGCCGGCGTGGATGAGCGCGGCGCGTTGCTGCTGCAGCGTCCGGACGGCTCGCTGCAACATGTCGACAGCGCCGACGTGACGGTGCGCCGCGCATGAACCTCCTGCTCGACCTGGGCAACACCCGCCTCAAGTGGGCGCTGGCCGAAGACCGGCAGTGGCAGGCGCACGGTGCCATTGGCTGGCAGGACGACATGCCTGCCGCCCTCGCGCGCGCCTGGCAGGCGCTGCCCGCGCCGGCTGCCGTATTCGGCGCCTCGGTGGTGGATACGCTACGCGAAACCCTGGTGGCGACCGCCGTCACCGCCGCCTTCAATCGGCCGACGTCGTGGCTGCGCACGCCGGCGGCTGCCTGCGGCGTGCGCAACGCCTATCCCGAACCGCACCGCCTCGGGGTTGACCGGTTTCTGGCGATGGTTGCGGCCTACGTCGACGGGTTGGCTCCCTGCGTCTTGGCCGGCGTCGGCACCGCGCTGACGCTGGATGCGCTGGCCGCCGACGGCAGCCACCTCGGCGGGTGGATCGCCCCCGCACCGCGGCTGATGCAGCAATCGCTGCTGGGCGCCACTGCGCAGGTACATCCGCAGCATCCGGGGCGCATCGTCGACGCCGCCGACAACACCGCCGATGCCGTTGCTTCGGGCTGCTGGCTGGCGGCGGTGGCCTTGATCGAGCGCTTCACGCTGCACATGGCGCCCGCGCTGGGCGGCGCCCCCATCCTGCGCCTGGGCGGCGGCGACGCCAGTACCTTGCTGCCGCTCTTGGCGCGCCCGGCGCAGCTGGCCCACGACAGCGTGTTGCACGGACTTGCCGCGTGGGTCGCGGCACAATAGGTCGTTTTCGCCACCAACGAGGGGCCGATGTTCCTGCGCTTGTTGTTCGTCCTGCTGGTGACGCTGAACATCGTGGTTGGCGCGTGGCTGTTCCTGGGCCAGCCCTACCCGCACGTGGCGCCAGTCACCAACCCCGGCGTGCCGGAGCTGCACCTGCTGTCCGAGGTCCCTGCCAGTGCGGCGACCACGGCCACCACCAGCCCCGCATCACCCGCCCCAGCCGTGGCCGACGCGACGAGCGCCGCTGAACCCGCAGCGCCGTCCACTCCCGCCAAACCAGCCGTGCCAGCCCCACTGCGCTGCCTCGCCCTCGGCCCGTTCGCCACGCCGCATGATTTGCAACAGGCCCGCAACGCGCTCACGCCCTACACCAAGCGCACACGCTCGCGGCAGGAACAGGTTTCGCAATCGCGCAGCTGGTGGGTCTATCTGCCCGCCTCGCCCAACCGCGCGCAAGCCATCGCCACTACCCGCCAGCTGGCCGACAAGGGCATCAACGACTACTTCGTCGTCAGCGGCAGCGACCAGCCCAACACGGTGTCGCTCGGCCTGTTCCACGATCAGGACAACGCCAAACGCCGGCGGGCGGAAGTGGTGGCTGCCGGCTTCCCCGCCCGCGTCACCGAGCGCACGGAAACGGTGCCGCAATACTGGCTCGACCTGGTCACCGCGCGCAGCGACCTCGACTGGCGCACCCGCGTCAAGGCCGCCGGCGTGGGCTCGCACACCACGCGTTGTTTCTGAGAGAATCCCGCCCCTTGCCGGCATAGCTCAGTTGGTAGAGCAGCTGCCTTGTAAACAGCAGGTCCCCAGTTCGAATCCGGGTGCCGGCACCACCTTGCATGCGCACATCGCCACGTCGGTCGCCCCGCTAAACTGGGCGGCAATCTCATTTCGTGGACATGCACCATGAGCAGCAAAACGATCGCACTGGTGGGGGTTCCCACCGACATCGGCGCCGGCGCGCGCGGCGCGTCGATGGGGCCGGAGGCGTTGCGGGTGGCGGGCATTGCCGAAAAGCTGCGCGCCCGCGGCTACGAAGTGCTCGATCGCGGCAATCTGCACGGGCCGCACAACCCGTGGCTGCCGCCGGTAGACGGCTATCGCCACTTGCCCGAGGTCGCCGAATGGAACCGCGCGGTGCACGCAGCGGTCCACGCCGAGTTGGCGCAGGACAATCTGCCGATCATGCTGGGCGGCGACCACTGCCTCGCCATCGGCTCGATCAGTGCGGTCGCCCGCCACTGTCGCGAGCACGGGCGCAAGCTGCGCATCCTGTGGCTCGACGCGCACACCGATTTCAACACCGCGGCGGCCACGCCCTCGGGCAACATCCACGGCATGCCGGTGGCGTGCCTCACCGGCAACGGCCCGGAACTGCTCACCTCGATCGGCGGCCACACCCCGGCGATCACGCCGGCCGAGCTGCGCCAGATCGGCATCCGCTCGGTGGATGAAGGCGAAAAGCGCCTCGTGCGCGCCGCCGGACTCACCGTGTTCGACATGCGCCACATCGACGAAGTGGGCATGCGCCACACGCTGGAAGCGGCGATGGCCGGCGTGGACGACAACACCCACCTGCACGTGAGCCTCGACGTCGATTTCCTCGACCCGGCAATCGCGCCCGGCGTCGGCACCACCGTGCGCGGCGGGCCGAACTACCGCGAGGCGCAGCTGTGCATGGAGATGATCGCCGACTGCGGCAAGCTCGCCTCGCTCGACATCGTCGAGCTGAACCCCGCGTTCGACCGCAAGAACGCCACCGCCAAGCTCGCCGTCGACCTGATCGAAAGCCTGTTCGGCAAATCCACCTTGCTGCGCTGACGCCGTGGTAGCGCCCGGCGCCGTGCGCGTGGCGAACCGGCAACCACCGGGACGCCTGCGCGCACGGTGCCGCCAGTCACTCCTCCACCAGCGCGGCCGCTGGCGCATTCGCCATCACGGAGGCAATGCCGTTGTCGCGGGCGGCCTCGGTTTCATACATCTCGCTGCTGCCGATCACCTGATGGTTGGCTGCCTTGAGGTCGAAATGGAACTTGCCGTTGGCGGAAGTCTTTTTTTCGAAACGCGCGGCATCCACCGCATGCCGTCGCACCGACTCGATGCCGCTACGCGCGCTGGCTTTTTCCTTGTACCCCTCACTCTTGAGGATGATCTGGCCATTCGTGGCCTTGAGGTTGAAGTAGGTCTCGCCGTTCTTTCCGGTAAACAACGTGAACTTGCCTGGCATCGGTGTGCCTCCGCGGGTGTCGCCCCTGCATCGGGAATATGCCGCGCCAAAAGTGATCTTTTTGCATCGGCGCGCAAAAACTGGGACGGCGCGCGAATGACGTACACTGCCATTTTTGCGCCGCACGCCCCATGCACACCCGAGTCCTTACCGGCATCACCACCACCGGCACCCCGCACCTCGGCAACTACGTCGGCGCGATCCGCCCGGCGATTGCCGCCAGCCGACGTGCCGAGGTCGATGCGTTTTTTTTCCTCGCCGACTACCACGCGCTGATCAAGTGCGGCGACGCCGCGCGGGTCGAGCGCTCGCGGCTGGAGATCGCCGCCACGTGGCTCGCGGCCGGGCTCGATCCGCAACGCGTCACGTTCTACCGGCAGTCGGACATTCCAGAGATCCCGGAGCTGTGCTGGTTCCTCACCTGCGTCACCGCCAAGGGGCTCCTGAACCGCGCGCATGCGTACAAGGCGGCCGTCGATCACAACCGCGAAACGGGCGATGACCCGGACGCCGCGATCACCGCCGGGCTGTACATGTACCCGGTACTGATGGCAGCCGACATCCTCGCCTTCGACGCCAACCATGTGCCGGTCGGCCGCGACCAGATCCAGCACATCGAGATGGCGCGCGACATCGCACAGCGGTTCAGCCATCTATACGGCCACGAGTTCTTCGTGCTTCCTGAGGTGGCGATCGACGAGGACGCGCCGACGCTGCCCGGCCTGGACGGCCGCAAGATGTCCAAGAGCTACGACAACACCATTCCGCTGTTCGCCGGCGGTGCCAGGGCGCTGCGCGAAGCGGTGTCGCGCATCGTCACCGACTCGCGCGAACCGGGCGTGGCGAAGGATCCGGACAGCACCTCGCTCACCACCATCCATCAGGCGTTTGCGAGCGTGGAGGCGCACGCGGCGTTTCGCCAGGCGCTGGTCGACGGGCTGGGCTGGGGCGAGGCGAAGAAGCAGCTCTTCGAGTTGCTGGACGCGACGCTGGCGCCGATGCGCGAGCGCTACGAGGCACTCCTCGCCAGGCCGGCTGACATCGAAGAGATCCTGCATGCCGGCGCCGCGAAGGCGCGCGCGATCGCCACGCCCAAAATCGCCGCCATCCGCGCCGCGGTGGGCCTGCGCGCGTTCCATCAGATGCAGGGCGAAAAACCCGCCAAGGCGGCAAAGACCAAGGCAGCCAAGGCCGCGCGCCTGGCGAGTTTCCGCGATGGCGCCAACGGTTTCCGCTTCCGCCTGTTTGCCGCCGACGGGGCGGAGCTCCTGCTCTCCGTGCCGTTTGCCGACCCCAAGGCTGCTGGCCGCGTGCAGCAGCAACTGCAGGCCGGTGCTGGCGGCGTCGCACTGCGCGCCGAGGGCACGCAATGGGTGCTCGCCGTCGACGGCAACGAGGTGGGACGCTCCGCAGCGGTGGCGGACGAAGCCGCGCGCGCCGCGCTGCGCGGGCACCTCGAAACCGCGCTCGCGCAACTTGTCCGCCACGACGACTGACGCCCGCCATGCGCTTCCTCGCCCTGCTGCTGCTTGCGCCGATCCTCGCCGTGCTTGGCTGGATGTACCTGCACTACGCCAGGTCGCGACCGCGCTCGATCGCGCAGCGGCGCATCGACGCCGCAGCGCTGTGGGTCGCCACGCTCGGCGCGGTGGCCGTTTGCATGGTCGCCTACGACGCCGTGTCGCTGCCCGGCATCGAACACGCCACCGGTCTGCGCGCGAGCGGCGCGATCTGGCGGCAGGTGTTTCCGCCGCTGTGCGGCTACGGCGTGTTCACCGGCGTGCTGTTTGCGGCGCTGGGGTTGCGCCGGTGGCGAAGCTGAAGGCCGGGATTCGAGATTCGAGATTCGGCAAGGCGACCTCGGGGAGCGCCGAGGTCGCGGGTCAGGCTTCAGCCCGACACATTACCCCAACCGAACGCCACGCTCAGCGCACCAGCGGCACGATCTTCTGCTCGATCGCACCGAAGACCGACGCGCCAGCCTGATCGGTGATTTCGATGCGCAGCGTGTCGCCGTACTTCAGGAACGGGGTCGAAGGCTTGCCGTCGCGCAGGGTCTCCACCGTGCGCTGCTCGGCGAGGCACGAAGCGCCAAGGCTGGTGTCCTGGTTGGCGATGGTGCCGGAGCCGACCAGCGTGCCGGCGGCGAGCGGCCGCGTTTTGGCCACGTGCGCCACCAGCTCGGCAAAGCTGAACTGCATGTCGACGCCGCATTCGGGCGCGCCGAACCACTTGCCGTTGAGCCAGGTGCGCATCGGCAGATGCAGCTTTTCGCCCTGCCAGGCGTCGCCCAGCTCGTCCGGCGTCACCAGCACCGGCGACAACGCGGAGCGCGGCTTGGACTGCAGGAAACCGAAGCCCTTCGCCAGCTCGCCGGGAATCAGGCCGCGCAGCGAAACATCGTTGATCAGGCCGACGAGCTGGATGTGCTGCGCCGCCTGGGCCGGCGTCGTGGCCATCGGCACGTCGTCGGTGACCACGATCACCTCGGCTTCGAGGTCGATGCCGAACTCCTCGCTGGGCACCATCACGTCGTCGCGCGGGCCGAGAAAGCCGGCGCTGGTGGCCTGGTACATCAGCGGATCGGTATAGAACGACTTGGGCACCTCGGCACCGCGCGCCTTGCGCACGCGCTCCACGTGCGGCAGGTAGGCGCTGCCGTCGACGAACTCGTAGGCGCGCGGCAGTGGCGCGGCAAGTTGGTGCACATCCAGGTCAAACGCACCGGCCGCCGCACCCAGCGCCAATTGCTGTGCCAGCGCATTCAAGCGCGGCGCCGCGTGCGGCCAGTCGTCCAGTGCGGCCTGCAAGGTGGGGGCAATGCCGTCGGCACGCACTGCCCGCGTCAGGTCGCGACTGACCACCACCAGCGTGCCGTCGCGGCCGCCAACCTTGAGTGAACCCAGCTTCATGCGATGTTCCCGTAGCAAAAGACCAGGACAGCCGGCGCGCGCCGACTGCCGCGAGGAGACGTTACCCGCTCAGACCGGCGGCTGGAAATGCTTTTCCAGATCCAGCCAGCAATGATCGTAGTCTTGCTGCAGTGCCGGCGATTCCAGCAGCTGGCGGGTGGGATGGATGGCCAATTGCGTCTCGAACATGAAGGCCATGGTGTCCGCCACATGCTGCGGCTTGCTGGTATCGGCGTGCGAGCCGGCCTCGAACGAGGCGCGATCGGGGCCGTGCGCACTCATGCAATTGTGCAGGCTGGTGGCGCCGGGCTCGAAGCCACCTTTGCCGCCGCCCTTGGCGTCGTACACGCCGTGGATCAGCCCCATGAACTCGCTGGCCACGTTGCGGTGGAACCAGGCCGGACGGAACGTGTCCCCGGCCACCAGCCAGCGCGGCGGGAAAATGGCAAAGTCGATGTTGGCCACGCCCGGCAATGCGCTGGGCGAGGTCAGCACGCAGAAGATGCACGGGTCGGGATGGTCGTAGCTGATCGAACCGATCACGTTGAACCGGCGCAGGTCGTAGCGGTACGGCGCGTTGTTGCCGTGCCACGCCACGACGTCGAGCGGCGAGTGGTCGATCGGCGCGCGCCACAGGTTGCCCTGGAACTTCGCGATCAGCTCGAACTGGCCGTCGGTGTCTTCGTAGGCCGCCACCGGGTATTCGAAATCGCGCGGGTTGGCGAGGCCATTGGTGCCGATCGGACCCAGCTCCGGCAGGCGGAAATGCGCGCCGAAGTTTTCACCCACGAAACCGCGGGACTTGCCGTCCGGCAGCTCCACGCGAAAACGGCAACCGCGCGGAATCACCGCAATCTGCTGCGGCTCGACGTCCAGCACGCCCATGTCGGTCAGCACCCGCAGGTGGCCGGCCTGCGGCACGATCATCAGTTCGGCATCCGCATCGTAGAAATAGCGGCCCACCATGTCGCGGTTGGCCAGGTACTGGTGGATGCCGATGCCATGCTGCGACGCCGCCGCACCGTTGCCCGCCTGCGTCACCAGGCCGTCGATGAAATCGAGCGCACCGGTTGGTTCCGGCAATGGCGACCAGCGGAACCGGTTGGGTGACGCGGGCACCTCATCGAAACGGTTGTGGAACGTGGGGTGCGCGTACGCCGCGAAATGCCCGTGCGTGGCACCCGGCCGGATGCGGTACAGCCAACTGCGCCGCGTGGCCTCGCGCGACACCGTGAACGCGGTGCCGGAAAACTGCTCGGCGTACAGCCCGTAGGCCACCCGCTGCGGCGCGTTGCGCCCGATCGGCAGGGTGCCAGGGATGGCTTCGGTGGCGAATTCGTTGCCGAAGCCGGTTTGGTAACGCGCACGATCAGACATGGGTTGCCTCTTGCAATTCAAAGCCTCCCGGCGGGCGAGGGGCGCAGGATGTCACAGCACGCCGCGCTTCATCTGGTCGCGTTCGATCGACTCGAACAGCGCCTGGAAGTTGCCTTCGCCGAAGCCTTCGTTGCCCTTGCGCTGGATGATCTCGAAGAAGATCGGGCCAATCACGTTCTCGGTGAAGATCTGCAGCAGCAGCTTCTTGTGGGTGGCGGTATCGGCGTCGATCAGGATCCCGTTCTTGGCCAGCCGCGGCACATCCTCGCCGTGGTTGGGGATGCGCGCATCCACCACTTCAAAATAGGTATCCGGCGTATCGAGAAACTTCACGCCCGCCTTGCGCATGCCTTCCACCGTCGCGTAGATGTTCTCGGTGAAGCAGGCGATGTGCTGGATGCCCTCGCCGTGGTACGCGTCGAGGTATTCGTTGATCTGGCTCTTCGCGTCCGAGGACTCATTGAGCGGAATGCGCACGATGCCGTCCGGCGCGGTCATCGCCTTGGACACCAGGCCGGTCTTGGCGCCCTTGATGTCGAAGTAGCGGATCTCGCGGAAGTTGAACAGCTTCTCGTAGTACTGCGACCACTTTTCCATGTTGCCGAAATACAGATTGTGCGTGAGGTGGTCGATGAAGCTGAGGCCGAACCCCCTGGGATTCTGATCGACACCGGGGATCGGCGCGTAGTCGGCCGCAAACACATCGCCCGTGCGCGGCACGAGATACAGCATGCAATCGCCGATGCCCTTGATCACCGGCACCTCGACCGCGCGGCTGGCGAGCTTGTGCGTCATGGCCTCGGCGCCCTTGGCGAGCACCGACTCCTCCACCGTCGCCACCGGCTTGGTGAAGCGGATCGCGAAGCCACAGGCGCTCGGGCCATGCGTGGCGGCAAAGTCGGCGGCGAAGGAATCCGGCTCCTCGTTGACGAGGAAATTGACGCCGCCTTGGCGATACACCGTGATCGCGCGCTGCTTGTGCTTGAGCACCGCGGTGAAGCCCATCAGCTTGAACAGCGCATGCAGTTCCTGCGCGCGCCCTTTCGGCGCGGCAAATTCGACGAACTCGAAGCCATCGATGCCCATCGGGTTTTCAAAGGTGGTGACCTGCATGCCGTATTTGAGCTGGGCGTTCATGACGCGACTCCTGAAGTTCGAAACGCGATGGCGTGCACGCAGCGAAGGTGCAACCATGCCGGTAACCCACCCTTATAGTTTCACCTGTAACTACTTGCAAGGAACGTCGCACCAATGCCGGTTGCCACCCATGCCGACCACGCCCCGCTGGAGCTGGAGCGCTTCATCCCGTACCAGCTCTCCATCGTCTCCAACACTGTCAGCCAGACGATCGCCGACGATTACCAGGCGCGCTATGACCTGAGCGTCACCGAGTGGCGCGTGATGGCGGTGTTGGCGCGCTTCGACGGACTCTCCGCGCGCGAGGTGGCCGAACGCACCGCCACCGACAAGGTGGCGGTGAGCCGCGCGCTGTCGCGCCTGGTCGCGGCCGGCCGCGTGCGCCGGCACATGCACGAAAACGACAAGCGCCGTTCGGTGCTCGGCCTCACTCCCGCCGGCTGGGAAATCCACGACGTCGTGGCCCCCATGGCCCGCCAGCGCGAACGCGACTTTCTCGCGCAATTGAGCGACGAGGAGCAGGCGTGGCTCGGGCGGATTCTCGACAAGTTGATGCCGTAGGGGGCGGGATTCGAGGGTCCGCGAGACGGAAGCGCGCGCGTTGATGTGTCTGCGCGTCACCGAGCCGATCATTTGAGTCCGGCATCAGAGCTAAAGCCGTTACCAGTGCCCCGGGACAGGGCTCCTGCCCTGCCCGGGACTCGCCGGGATCGGGCATCGCCCGATCCCGGCTCCGTCCGGCGCAAAGCGCCGGACGAGGGGCCATCCATGGCCCCTATTTCACCCCGTGCATGAGCCGGTTGACGAGCGGCGCGATGGCGAGCAGCAGCACGCCTGCGCCAAGCAGCAGCCAGAAGCTGAAGGTGAAACCGGAGAGCGCGGCGGCGGCGGTGAGGCCGTGGCTGCCGGCGATGCGGCTGGCGAAGAGGCCGCTGAGGTTGCCGCCGACGGCAAGCGAGAGGAACCAGCCACCCATGGCGAAGCCGACGAGTTTCGGCGGCGCGAGCTTGGTCACCATCGACAACCCGATCGGCGAGAGACACAGCTCGCCCAGCGTCTGCATCACGTAGCACAGCACCAGCGGCCAGAACGGCAGCAGGCCATTCGTACCGAGCAAGTGCGCGAGCGCGTACACCAGCACCAGGAAGCCCAGCGCGTTGAACACCAGGCCGAAGCCGAACTTGCGCGGAATGGACGGCTCGAGATGCCGCTTGTCGAGCGCGCCCCACGTGAGCGCAACGAGCGGCGCGAACACGATGATCGCCAGCGGGCTGACCGACTGGAACCAGCCGACCGGGAATATCCAGCCGCCGAACAGTTTGCGGTCGACCAGATTTTCCGCGAGGAAATTGAACGTGGTGCCGAGCTGGTAATAGAACATCCAGAACAGCACGTTGAACGCGAAGATGATGAGCATCGCCACCACGCGCTGGGTCTGCACCGCGCCGCTGCGCGCGGCCTCCACCAGCAGCAGCGCGGCGACCACCACGAACAGTAGCCCGAGCAGCCATTGCAGGCCGGTCGCGCCCACGCCTTCGAGCAGCCAGTACACCAGTGGCACGGCGATCAGCGCCCCCGCGGCCACGCCCAGCACGCGCCCCATGCCTTCGGCACTTGCTGCCGGCCGACCGATACCCTTGAGCGTGCGCCGCCCAAACCAGAACCACAAAAAGCTGAGCAGCATGCCCACGCCGGCGGCGAGGAACACCAGCCGATAGTTCTGCTGCAGCGGCGTGGCGGTGAAGTGCGCGGCCATCCAGCCGGTAAGCAGCGGGGCAATCAGCGCGCCGGCGTTGATGCCCATGTAGAACAAGGTGAATCCGCGGTCACGACGCGGATCGTCGCGGCCATAGAGCTGGCCGACGATGGATGAAATGTTCGGCTTGAACAAGCCGTCGCCCACGATCACCAGCGCCAGGCCCACCAGCAACATCGCGCGCATGGGCACCGCCAGCACAAACAAACCGGCGGCCATCACCACGGCGCCCAGCAGGATGGTGCGCTGGTAGCCGATCAACTTGTCGGCCACATAGCCGCCGAAAATACCGGTGCCGTAGATGAGCGCGGTGTAGCTGCCGAAGAGAGCGCTGGCCCACGCCTGCCCGCTCGCATCGCCGTGATAGAACTGCGCCACCACGTAGAGCGCCAGCGCCCAGCTCACGCTGTAAAACGCAAAACGTTCCCAGAACTCGGTCATGAACAGCATCCACAGCGGACGTGGATGGCCGAACAGTTGCGGGTAGTCCGGCGCTGCGGCAGCAGATGTGTTCACGCGGGTTCCAATCGAAGTGGCAAGCGCGCAGATGTAACGGCCGCCACGCCGCGCGTCAAACGCGCGGCATCAACGCGTGTCGCGCATCCACTGCGGCTCCCCCGGTGTTGCTGGTGCGAACGCTGCGGCCCGAAGCGTCCGCGCCGGCGGAAAGGCTCAGCCGCCGTGCAGCACCGTGCGCACTTCGATCAACTCGGGGAAGAACGTGAGATCGAGCGCGCGCTTCAGGAACGCCACGCCGGTGGAGCCGCCGGTGCCGCGACGGAAGCCGATGATGCGTTCCACCGCCTTCATGTGGCGGAAGCGCCAGAGCTGGAAGTTTTCCTCCACGTCCACCAGCGTCTCGCACAGGTGGTACTCCGGCCAGTATTTCTCCGGCGCCTCGTAGATGGCGCGGAACACCGGCAACAGGTCCTCGCGCGCCTGCCAGCCTTGGGTCACGTCGCGTTCGAGGATGTCCCTGGGAATGGCATGCCCGCGCCGCGCCAGCCAGCGCAGCACCTCGTCGTACAGGCTCGGCGCGGCAAGCGTCGCGGCCAGCCCGGCGCGAATCTCCGGCGCGTGGTCGAACACCGCGAGCATGTCGGCGTTCTTGTTACCAAGCATGAACTCGACAGTGCGGTACTGCGCGCTCTGGAAGCCCGAGGACGGCCCGAGCGCGTCGCGGAACGCGAGGTATTCGTGCGGCGTCATCGTCTCCAGCACCGACCACTCGTCGAACAACTGCTGCTGGATGCGCTTGACCCGGCCGAACACCTTGAGCGCCTGGTCGGCTTTGTCCGCGCGCAGCATCGCCAGCGCCGCGGAGAGCTCGTGGATCATCAACTTCAGCCACAGCTCGGCCACGTGGTGCTGCACGATGAACAGCATTTCGTCGTGGTACGGCGGGTCGGAAACCGGTTTCTGCGCAGCCAGCAGGGTGTCCAGTTGCAGGTAGCTCGCGTAGGTCATGCGACCGGAAAGGTCGCGCTGGATGCCCGCTTCGAGTTCGCGTCGGTTGTCCGTCATCCGGGTATGCCGTGGCTTGGAAACCGTGCAGTTTAATGCGTGGCCACATGCGGGCGCCGATCCAGGTCAAAACCTTGCGCCGCAGGCGTCCCGTACCATCGCGCATGCTGCGCCGTGTCTTGCTGCGCAATGCCGCAGCCTGTTATCTATGCGCAGTTTTCTCAAGCCGTTTTGATCGCAGCGAGCATCATTGCGGCTACTCGCGCCGGGCCCGTCATGGGCCGCCGCCCCCACTTTCCCCCCTCGCCACCGGGAGCGATTCGTGACCATCGCCGCCAAGTTCGAAATCGAATACCTGCAGTACCTCGACGCCGATGGCAAGCAGGTGCGTGATGACCTGCCAGCCTTCACCAAGAACCTCGACCACATGGTCGAGCTGTACAAGTTGATGCTCTCCACCCGCGTGTTCGACGCGAAATCCATCGCGCTGCAACGCACCGGCAAACTCGGCACCTACGCCAGTTGCCTCGGCCACGAGGCCGCGCACGTCGGCGTCGGCAGCGCGATGAAGCCGGAGGACGTGCTGGCGCCGAGCTACCGCGAATACGGCGCGCAGCTCTACCGCGGCGTGCAGCCGCGCGAGGTGTACATGTACTGGGGCGGCGACGAGCGCGGCAACGACTACCAGAAGGAACCCGCGCGCCACGACTTCGCGTGGAGCGTGCCGATCGCCACCCAGTGCCTGCATGCGGCCGGCAGCGCGCTCGCGTTCAAGATGCGCGGCGAGAAGCGCGTTGCGGTATGCATGATCGGTGACGGCGGCTCGTCCAAGGGCGACTTCAATGGCGCCATCAACATCGCCGGCGCGCGCAAGCTGCCGCTGGTGGCGGTGATCGTCAACAACCAGTGGGCCATCTCGGTGCCGCGCAAGATCCAGTCCGGCGCCAAGACGCTGGCGCAGAAAGGCATCGGCGCCGGGCTGCACTGCATCCAGGTCGACGGCAACGACATCATTGCCGTGCGCAAGGCGATGGAAGACGCGCTGGAACGCGCGCGCAAGGGCGACGGTGGCAGCGTGGTCGAGGCGGTCACCTACCGCCTGGGCGACCACACCACCGCCGACGACGCGCGCCGCTACCGCGGCGAAAAGGAAGTGAAGGACGCCTGGGCGCGCGAACCGCTCAAGCGCCTGCGCAACTGGCTCACCGCCAAGGGCGCGTGGGACGACAAGAAGGAAGAGGCGTGGAAGGCCCATTGCGACGAGTGGATGGACGACGAGGTAAATGCCTACCTCGAAACCAAGCCGCAACCGGTCACCGCGATGTTCGACTACATGTTTGCCGAACTGCCCGCCGACCTCGCCAAACAACGCGCCGCCATGCTTGCGCGCGAAGCGCAGTAAGGACCCACCACCCATGGCACAGATCACCCTTATCGAAGCGGTTACCCAGGCGCTTGCCTACGAAATGAAACACGACGAGAGCGTCGTCGTGCTCGGCGAGGACGTCGGCGTCAACGGCGGCGTGTTCCGCGCCACCGTCGGGCTGTCGGAAAAATTCGGCGAGTGGCGCGTGTTCGACACCCCGCTGGACGAGCTCACGATTGCCGGCGTCACCGTCGGCCTCGCGGTGCAAGGCATGAAGCCAGTGGCCGAAGCGCAGTTCGAAGGCTTCATCTACCCGATGATGGAGCAGATCGCCTGCCACGCCGCACGCATGCGCAACCGCACGCGCGGCCGGCTCACCGTGCCGGCGGTGTTTCGCGCACCGTGGGGCGGCGGCATCCACGCGCCGGAGCACCACTCCGAGGCGAACGAGCACCTGTTCACCAACATCCCCGGCCTGCGCGTGGTGCTGCCCTCCTCGCCGGCGCGCGCCTACGGTCTGCTCTTGGCCGCCATCCGCGACCCCGATCCGGTGGTGTTCTTCGAGCCCAAGCGCATCTACCGCCAGTACAAGGAAGAGGTGCCGGACGACGGCGAGGCGCTGCCGCTCGACGTGTGCTTCGTGCTGCGCGACGGCACCGACGTCACCCTGGTCACCTGGGGTTCGCAGGTGAAGGAAACCCTCGAAGCCGCCGACCAGCTCGCCGAGGAAGGCATCAGCGCCGAGGTGATCGACGTCGCCACGCTCACCCCGCTCGACTTCGACACCATCGCCGAGTCGGTCGCCAAGACCCACCGCTGCGTGATCGTGCACGAGGCACCCAAGACCGCCGGCTTCGGCGCCGAGATCGCCGCGCGCGTCGCCGAGGAATGCCTCTACGACCTCTACGCCCCGGTCGAACGCGTCACCGGCCCCGACACCCACATCCCGCTGTTCCGCCTCGAAATGAAATACCTGCCGAGCGCCGAGCGCATCGTCGCCGCGGCCAAGCGCGCGCTGGCGGCGAGCTGAAGAGCCGGGATTCGGGGGACGGGATTCGGGATTTGCCCTGAGCGCCCGTCCCGCCAACCGAATCCCAAATCCCCTATCTCGAATTCCGGATCAAACCCATGGCCGACACAAAAACATTCCACCTCCCCGATCTCGGCGAAGGCCTGCCCGACGCGACCATCGTCGAGTGGCTGGTGAAGGAAGGCGACAGCGTCAAGCTCGATGCCCCGCTGGTGTCGATGGAAACCGCGAAGGCCGTGGTCGAGGTGCCATCGCCGTACACCGGCAAAGTGCTGAAATTCCACGGCGCCGCCGGCGACGTGATCGAGACCGGTGCCGCACTGGCCGAGTTCGAGCTCGACCCGAACGGCAAGCAGCGCGCCGAGAGCGGCGGCACCGGCCACCACGCGCCGGCGAAGAAAGCCGCCGCACCCGCCCCGGCACCGGCTCCCGCCGCCACCGCCGACCGCGAGGATGAAGGCACCGTGGTCGGGGCGATGATTTCCAGCAACGCCGTGCACGTCGAGCAGGCCGCATCCATCGGCGGCGTCAAGGCCGTACCCGCGGTGCGTGCGCTGGCGAAAAAGCTCAAGGTCGACCTCGCCCGCGTGCGCCCGACGGGCGCCGACGGCGTGGTCACGCTGAAGGACGTCAAGGCCGCGGCCGCCAACGGCAGCGCGCCGCTCGGCGCCGCGCCGGCTGCTGTCGCGGCGCCCGCCGCGGCCGCGCCAACCGTCACGCACAGCGCGGTGTCGCTCGCCGGCAAGCCGGTGCGCACCGCGCCGCCGACCGCGCACGTCATCGGCCAACCCGAGCAGCTCAAGGGCGTGCGCCGCAACATGGCGCGGGTGATGGCCGATGCCCACGCGCGCGTGGTGCAGACCACCATCGTCGACGACGCCGACCTGCACGCCTGGATCGGCAAGCAGGACATCACCGCGCGCACCATCCGCGCCATCGTCGCCGCGTGCAAGGCCGAGCCCGGCCTCAACGCCTGGTTCGACGACAAGAACCTCACCCTCACCAAGCATCCGCAAGTGGACCTCGGCGTTGCGGTGGACACGCCGGACGGCCTGTTCGTGCCGGCGCTGCGCAACGCGCACCTGCTCGACGCGCGCGGCGTGCGCGAAGGCATCAACCGCCTGCGCGCGCAGGTGGAGGACCGCTCGATCCCGCCCAGCGAACTCACCGGCTACACCATCAGCCTGTCCAACTTCGGCATGTTCGCCGGCCGCTACGGCACCGTCGTCGTCGTGCCGCCGTGCGTCGCCATCGTCGGCGTCGGCAAGCTGAGCCACGACGTGGTCGCAGTGATCGGCGGCATCGAAGTGCATCGCCGCCTGCCGATCAGCCTCACCTTCGACCACCGCGCCTGCACCGGCGGCGAAGCCGCCCGCTTCCTCAAGGTGCTGCTCGACGACCTCGCGCTGTCGCAGTAATGCGGCCCGCCCTCGCGTGCCACGGCACGCGAGGGCGCAACCGTTCGCACATGGCCTGTCGGACGGAAGTCCGACCTGCAAGGGCTGGTGTGCCCGGCTGTTCCAGATCCGCAATCTCGATTCCCGAATCCCGTCCCAAAAGAAAAACCCCGCCGAAGCGGGGTTTTTCGTGTTGCGGGAAACGTGGAACGGTGGATCAGAAATCCATCCCGCCGCCCATGCCGCCCATGCCGCCCGGGGCACCGCCGTGGCTGTGCTCTTCCTTCTTGGGCAGCTCGGCAACGACGGCTTCGGTGGTGATCGCCAGGCCGGCGACGCTGGCCGCATATTGCAGGGCCGAGCGGGTGACCTTGGTCGGGTCCAGGATGCCGAACTTGATCATGTCGCCAAACTCGCCGGTGGCGGCGTTGTAGCCGTAGTTGCCGTCCTTGCCTTCCTTGACCTGGTTGAGGACGACGCTGGCTTCGGCGCCGGCATTCGACACGATCTCGCGCAGCGGCGCTTCCAGCGCACGGCGGGTGATGTCGATGCCGAGGTTCTGGTCTTCGTTGTCGCCCTTCAGGCTGGCAATCGCCTTCTGCGCGCGCAGCAGGGCCACGCCACCGCCGGGGACGACGCCTTCTTCGACCGCCGCACGGGTCGCGTGCAGGGCGTCTTCGACGCGCGCCTTCTTTTCCTTCATCTCGACTTCGGTCGCGGCGCCGACCTTGATGACGGCCACGCCGCCGGCCAGCTTCGCCACGCGCTCCTGCAGCTTCTCGCGGTCGTAGTCCGAAGTGGTCTCTTCGATCTGCTGCTTGATCTGCTTGATGCGCGCTTCGATCTTCGCGGCTTCGCCGGCGCCGTCGATGATGGTGGTGTTTTCCTTGGTCACCACGACCTTCTTGGCATGGCCGAGGTCGTTGATGGTGGCCTTCTCAAGCTGCAGGCCGACTTCTTCGGAAATGACCTGGCCCTTGGTGAGGATGGCCATGTCCTGCAGCATCGCCTTGCGGCGATCACCGAAGCCTGGCGCCTTGACGGCGGCGACCTTGACGATGCCGCGGATGGTGTTGACCACCAGCGTGGCCAGCGCCTCGCCTTCGACCTCTTCGGCCACGATCAAGAGCGGCTTGCCAGCCTTGGCCACGCCTTCGAGGATCGGCAGCAGCTCGCGCACGTTGGAGATCTTCTTGTCGTGCAGGAGGATGAACGGGTCTTCCAGCTCGACCTGCTGGCTCTGCTGGTTGTTGATGAAGTACGGCGAGAGATAACCGCGGTCGAACTGCATGCCTTCGACCACATCCAGCTCGTTGTCGAGCGACTGGCCTTCCTCGACCGTGATGACGCCTTCCTTGCCGACCTTCTTCATCGCCTCGGCGATGATGTCGCCGATGTGGGTGTCCGAGTTGGCGGAAATGGTGCCGACCTGGGCAATCGCCTTGTCGTCGGTGGTGGGCTTGGACAGGCTCTTCAGCTCGGCCACGGCCTTGGCGACGGCCTTGTCGATGCCGCGCTTCAGATCCATCGGGTTGATGCCGGCGGCGACGGCCTTGAGGCCTTCGCGGATGAACGCCTGCGCCAGCACGGTGGCGGTGGTGGTGCCGTCGCCGGCGTTGTCGGAGGTCTTGGAAGCGGCCTCCTTCACGATCTGCGCGCCCATGTTTTCATAGGCATCGGCCAGCTCGATCTCCTTGGCGACGGACACGCCGTCCTTGGTGATCGTCGGTGCGCCGAAGCTCTTCTGGAGCACGACGTTGCGGCCCTTCGGGCCGAGCGTGACCTTGACGGCATTGGCGAGCGTGTTGACGCCCTTGAGAATGCGTGCGCGGGCGTCTTCGCCGAAGCGGACTTCTTTGGCTGCCATATTTGTAACTCCGGGATTCGTAATTCGGGATTGGGGATACGGTTGAAGCGGGTGCGGCGAGAATGGGGTGGAGCCGGCTACGGGGGTGGCGCAGGGCGCCGACGAATCCCGAATCCCGACTCTCGAATCCCGGCTTCTCAGCCCTCCAGCACCGCCACCACGTCGTCTTCCTTCAGGAAGACCAGCTCTTCGCCGTCGATCTTGATGTCCTGGCCGGCGTACTTGCCGAACAGCACGACGTCGCCGGCCTTGAGGCTCATCGGACGCACCTTGCCGTCCGACTGGATCAGGCCGGTACCGGCGGCGATGACCTTGCCGCGGGTCGGCTTTTCGGTGGCGCTGTCGGGGATGACGATACCGCCGGCGGAGACGCGCTCCTCTTCCAGGCGCTTGACGATGACGCGATCGTGCAGCGGACGCAGTTTGCTCATGGGTGGCTCCCAAGTCAGGTAAACAAGAAAGTGAGTGGCCAACCGGCCGTCCAACCGCGACGACCTGTTAGCACTCGGTGCAAGTGAGTGCCAATTCTAGCCGTGCAGGGCGCCACTGCAACCTGCGACGCACCACGCCAACACGAACTGGCCCTGACCACAGCTAGTGGGGGAGCGTCCGACTGGTTTCAAGGGCCGGGGACGCCGCGGTTAAAGTGGACGCACCATGAGCACCGCAACCCTGCCCCCCGCCGCCGTCCTTCTCTGCCAGTGCTCCTGTCCGGACCTGGCGTGCGCGCGGCAACTGGCGGAAACCCTGGTCGGCGAACGGCTCGCCGCCTGCGTCAATGTGCTGCCCGGCGTGCAGTCGGTGTACCGCTGGCAGGGCCAGATGCAGAACGAGACGGAAGTGCTGCTGCTGATCAAGACCACGGCGGAACGGTTCGACGCGCTCAAGGCGCGGCTGCGCGCCCTGCACCCGTACGAACTGCCGGAGCTGGTGGCAACCCCGGTGGCCGCCGGGCATGCGGCCTATCTGGACTGGGTGCGGGCGAACGTCGCGGCGGCCGGTGGCCCCGCCGGCAAGCAGTCATAATGTCTGGGCGTGCACGGTGATTTTGCCGGAGTCGAGATGCTGAAGTTCTTCCGCCGCGGTCTGCTGCTGGCCGGCCTGCTTGGCCTCCTTGCCGCCTTCATGCCAGCCATGGCGCAAAGCGCGGACGACGGCCTGCTGCCGGTCACCGAGGCCTACCAGCTCAGCGCCGACACCACGACGCCCGGCGTGGTGCGGCTGCACTGGAAGATCGCGCCGGACTATTACCTTTACCGCGGGCGGATGAAGTTCACCGCCGGCCCCGGCGTGACGCTGGGCGCGGCGCAGACGCCGGCCGGCGAAACCATCAACGATCCCTACATCGGCCCGCAGGAGATCTACCACCACGCGGCCACCGCGACGATCCCGTATACCGTCGCGCCGGGCACCACGCGGCTCGCGCTCGATGTGCGCTATCAGGGTTGCCACGAGGTGGAGCCCAAGATCTGCTACCCGCCGCATACCGAACATCTCGATCTGCCCCTGCCGGCGGCGGCCGCGGGCGGCCATTCGCTCGGCAACGCGCTGCAGCAACTCGGCGCCAACGCGGCGGGCGGCGACAGTGGCGCGGCGTTGCCGGCTGAGCAGGCATTCCGGTTCTCGGCGCTGGCGAAGGACCGGCATGAGCTCCTGCTGCGCTGGACCATGCCGAAGGACTATTACGTCTACCGCGACCGCATCCAGTTGCGCCTGAAGGATGCCCACGGCGTGACGCTCGACCAGCCGACATGGCCGGCCGGCGCCGTCGAGCATGAAGACGTGCAATTCGGCAAGGTCGCGGTGTATTTCGGCGAGCTCGACCTGCCGGTGGCGCTCGCCGGTGACACCTCCAACCTCGCGCAGCTCACGCTGGAAACCACCTTCCTCGGCTGCAAGGACGGCGGCGTGTGCTACCCGCCGATCACCCGGCAGGCAACCATCGACCTCGGCGGTGGCGCCGCCGCGGCCGGCACGCCGGTGGCAACAGCCACCGCCACCACCACATTACCAACCGGCCCGCTGCGCACCAGCCTCGTGGCCGCGTTGCTGCTGGCGCTCGGCGGCGGCTTGATCCTGAACCTCATGCCGTGCGTGTTGCCGGTGCTGTCGATCAAGGCCGTGAGCGTGCTCGAACACGGCGGCGACGCCGCGCATCGCCGCCGCCACGCGCTGGCCTACACCGCCGGCGTGCTGGCGAGTTTCGCCGCGCTCGGCGGGGGCATCGTGGCGCTGCGCGGCGCCGGGCACGCGCTGGGCTGGGGTACGCAACTGCAACAACCGGTAGTGGTGGCCATTCTCGCCTGCGTGATCTTTGCGCTCGGCCTCGCCATGTCGGGCGTGATCGAGCTGGGCGCCAGCTGGGGCAATGCCGGCGCCGGGCTGGCCGCGCGTGGCGGCGCCGGCGGCAGCTTCTTCACTGGCGTGCTGGCGGTGGTGGTCGCCAGCCCGTGCACCGCACCGTTCATGGGCGCCGCGCTGGCGTATGCGTTCGCGGCACCGATGATGAACGCCTTGCTGGTGTTTCTTGCACTGGGCATCGGCTTGGCGCTGCCGTTCCTGGCGATCGGCTTCGTTCCCGCCGTGGCCCGCTGGCTGCCCAGGCCGGGGCGCTGGATGCAAACCCTGAAACAGGTGCTGGCGTTCCCGATGTACCTGACCGCTGCGTGGCTGGCCTGGGTGCTGGCCAACCAGCGCGGCGCCGACGGCGTGGGTCTGCTGCTGGTGGCGCTGGTCGCGCTGGCGGCCGCGCTGTGGTGGATCGAGCGCAGCCGCGGGCGCGGCCCGCTGCGCCACGCGCTGACCGCCGTGCTGGCGCTGGCCACGCTGGCGCCGCTGTATCTCCTGCAGCAGGTGCCGGCCGTCGCCGGCAGCGTCGCCGCCAACCGCCTCAGCGTGCCATACAGCGCGGCCAGACTTGCCGAGCTGCGCGCCGCCGGCACCCCGGTATTCGTCGACATGACCGCCGACTGGTGCATCACCTGCAAGGCCAACGAGCACACCGTGCTCGCCTCGGCCGCGTTCCGCGACCTGCTGCGGCGCACCGGCGCGGTGTACATGCAGGGCGACTGGACCAACGAGGACCCGGCGATCACCGCCTTCCTGCAGCAGTACCACTCGCCCGGCGTGCCGCTGTACGTGGTGTTTCCCGCAGGCGGCGGGGCCGGACGCCAGCTGCCGACGGTGCTGACCACGGCGCTGGTGACGCGCGCGCTCGACGAGGCGGCGCGCGGATGAGCCGCGGCCGGCCATGAGCCGCGAGAACCTGGTCATTCTTGTCGCCGCCGTGCTCGCGGCGGCGGTCGGCGGCTACCTGCAGCACGCAAGCCGCGTCGCGCACGCCGACGGCGGCGTGGCGACCACCACCGTCGACGCCCCGGCACCGGCGCTCTCCTTGCCCGATCTGGCCGGCCATACGCGCACGCTGTCCGACTACGGCAACCGCCGCGTGCTGCTGAATTTCTGGGCCACGTGGTGCGCGCCATGCCTGAAAGAGATGCCGGCGCTGGACGCCGCCCAGCGCAAGTTCGGCGATCAGGGCGCGATCGTCGTCGGTATTGCCATGGACGATCCCGACCGGGTCCGGGCATTTCTCGCCGCGCACCCGGTCAGTTACCCGATTTTGCTGGGCTCGCTGGATGACCCCAGCACCCCCAAACAGTGGGGAAATCGCGACGAAGTGTTGCCTTATAGCGTGTTGATCGACGCCAATCAGCGCATTATCGCTACCCGCCGTGGCCCGCTCGACGCGGCGCAGCTTGCCGACTGGTTACGCACGTCACCACGCTGAGCGCGGCATACGCGGTCGCACGGTGGTTGCCCGCAACCTACGCTGAACATCGTCGATCTGCGGCGAACTGGACAACATCGACTCGACCGCGCACACTGCGCGGCGGTTCGGGCCGTCCGGCCGCCAGCACAGGTGTGGCGTGGCAAAACTTCTGGTCCTGCACGGGCCCAACCTCAATCTGCTCGGTACCCGTGAGCCAGCGATCTACGGTCGCGCAACGCTCGCCGACATCAACCAGCGGTTGACGGCGCAGGCGCAGGCGGCCGGCCATGAGCTGGCGTGGTTCCAGTCCAATGCCGAGCACGAGCTGATCGGCCGCGTGCACCAGGCCCGCGACGAGCAGGTGGCCATGCTGCTGGTCAACGCCGGCGCCTATACCCACACCAGCATCGCGCTGCGCGACGCGCTCGCCGGCGTCGCCATCCCGTTCATCGAAGTGCATTTGTCCAACGTGTTTGCGCGCGAGCCGTTCCGCCACCACTCGTATCTGTCCGACCTTGCCGTTGGTCTCATTTGCGGCTTTGGTGGCGACAGCTACCGCCTGGCGCTGGACGCCGCCATGCAGCGCCTCGCCGCGCGCTGACGTACCCGTTCCCTTTTCCGTCGCCTGCGGGCGGCGCCAACACCCTGAAGGCCAACCCATGGATCTGCGCAAGATCAAAAAGCTGATCGACCTGCTCGAAGAGTCGAACCTCGCCGAACTGGAGATCAAGGAAGGCGAAGAGGTCGTGCGCCTGTCGCGCGTGCCCAAGGGCGGCATGGTCGCCGCCGCGCCCGCGCCGATGTACGCCATGCCGGCCCCGCCCCTGGCCGCTCCGGCGGCCCCGGCCATCGCCGCTCCGGTCGTTGCCAGCGCCCCCGCCGTCGATGCCCTGCCCGACGGCCACGTCATCAAGTCGCCGATGGTCGGCACCTTCTACGCCGCCGCCACCCCCGGCGCCGCGCCGTTGGTCAAGATCGGCCAGCAGGTCAAGGTCGGCGACGCGCTCGGCGTGATCGAAGCGATGAAAATGTTCAACCAGATCGAAGCCGACGCCGCCGGTACCGTCAAAGCCATCCTTATCGACAACAGCGAGCCGGTCGAATTCGACCAGCCAATGTTTGTGATTGGCTGAGAGGCGGGGATTCGGGAGTGGGGATTCGAGATTCGGCACCGCGGCCGCACCACCGGCTTGAAGTATGGCGCGACGCCATGGACCTCGTCGAAGCGATCTACCGGATCAGTGCCACTTTTCCCGACTTCGAACGCTTTGCCCTCAGCCAGCAGATACGGCGTGCTGTTGTCAGCGTGCCGTCGAACATTGCCGAAGGTGCCGCCCGCAAATCGACCTCGGAGTATCTGCGGTTCCTTTCCATCGCTCGCGGCTCACTGGCCGAACTGGACACGCAATTGCATATCGCCGAACGGCTCGACTACACCACGTTTCCACCCGATGCCGTGGAACTGGTCAATTGCGTCTTCGCCAAACTGAACGCCCTCATCCGCTCCCTCCAGCCCCGCGAAAGTTGAGGCACCGCGCAGCATCAACGCTCTTGCTCTTACCAATCCCGAATCCCAGATCCCGAATCCCATGCCTCTAGAAAAAGTCCTCATCGCCAATCGCGGCGAAATTGCGTTGCGCATCCTGCGCGCGTGCCAGAGCCTCGGCATCAAGACGGTCGCGGTGCATTCGACGGTGGATCGCAATTTGAAGCATGTCGGCCTGGCCGACGAGGCGATCTGCATCGGGCCGGCACCGTCGGCCGAGAGTTACCTCAACATTCCGCGCATCATCGCGGCAGCGGAGATTTCCGACGCACAGGCGATCCACCCCGGCTACGGGTTTCTCTCCGAGCGCGCGGATTTCGCCGAACAGGTGGAGAAATCCGGCTTCGTCTTCATCGGCCCTTCGCCGGACGTGATCCGCATGATGGGCGACAAGGTGCAGGCGATCCGCGCGATGAAGGCGGCCGGGGTGCCGTGCGTGCCCGGCTCCGGCGCGCCGCTGGGCGAGGACATGGCGGAAAACATGCGCATTGCGCGCGAGATCGGCTACCCGGTGCTGATCAAGGCGGCGGGCGGCGGCGGCGGGCGCGGCATGCGCGACGTGCGCACCGAGGCGCATCTGGCCAACGCGATCGTGATGACCAAACAGGAGGCCAAGGCCGCGTTCGGCAACGATCAGGTCTACATGGAGAAATTCCTGGAAAACCCGCGCCACGTCGAGATCCAGGTGCTGGCCGACGGCCAGGGCCACGCGATCTACCTCGCCGACCGCGACTGCTCAATGCAGCGCCGCCACCAGAAGGTGACCGAGGAAGCGCCGGCGCCCGGCATCCCCGAGGATTTGCGCGCACGCATCGGCAAGGTGTGCACCGACGCCTGCCTGCGCATCGGTTACCGTGGCGCCGGCACGTTCGAGTTCCTGTATCAGGACGGGCAGTTCTATTTCATCGAAATGAACACCCGCATCCAGGTCGAGCACGGCATCAGCGAGATGATCACCGGCGTCGACCTGGTGCGCGAGCAACTGCTGATCGCCGGCGGCGAGCAGCTGTCGATCCGGCAAGAAGACATCCACGTCACCGGCCACGCGATCGAGTGCCGCATCAACGCGGAAGATCCCGATACCTTCCTGCCCTGCCCAGGTACGGTGAAGCGATTCGAGGCGCCCGGCGGCCCCGGTGTGCGGGTGGATACCCACCTCTACGACGGCTACCAGATTCCGCCCAACTACGACTCGATGATCGGCAAGATCATGGTGCATGCGCCCGACCGCGGCACCGCCATTGCGCGCATGCAACTGGCGCTGGCGGAAACGGTGATCGAAGGGGTGAAGTGCAACATCCCGCTGCAGCAGCGCATCCTTGCCGATGTCGGTTTCCAGCGCGGCCGGCAGAACATCCATTACCTCGAAAAGCGCATTGCCGAGCAGCGCGAAAAGGCGGCGACCGGCAAATAAGCCGGTCGCATACCACCCATGCCGTTCATCGAACTCTCGCTCACCACCCGTCACGACCGTCAACCGCATGTCGAAGAAGCGCTGGACGACCTCGGTGCGCTGTCGGTGACGTTGCGCGACGCCAACGCGGAAACCCCCGACGAACAGGCGATTTTCGAGCCCGGCGTCGGCGAGCTGCCGCTGTGGCCGACCGTCACGCTCTCCGCGCTGTTTGCAGCCGACACCGATCGCCGCGGCCTCGCCGCGGCGCTCACCGACCTGTTGCCGTGGTTGCCCCCCGAAGCGCTCGTGTTCGCCGACGTGCCCGACCAGGATTGGGAGCGGGTGTGGATGGATCAGTACCACCCGATGGCGTTCGGCAAGCGGTTATGGATTTATCCGTGGAACGTGGAGCCGCCGGCAGATGCCGGACAAGTCGTGGTGCGGCTCGATCCCGGCCTTGCCTTCGGCAGCGGCACGCATCCGACCACGGCGCTGTGCCTGGCGTGGCTGGACGGGCTCGATCTCGCCGGCAAGACGGTGATGGATTACGGCTGTGGCTCCGGCATCCTCGCCATCGCCGCGCTGAAACTCGGCGCCGCGCACGCCACCGGCGTGGACAACGATCCACAGGCGCTGATTGCGACCCGCGACAACGCTGCGCGCAACGGCGTCGCCGGACATCTGGACGTCCATTTGCCGGAAGCCAACACCACGCCGCCGGCCGACGTGTTCGTCGCCAACATCCTGGCCGGCCCGCTGGCGCAGCTGGCGCCCACCTTTGCGCAAGCCGCCAAACCGGGGGCGCCGTTCGCCATCTCCGGCATCCTCGACAGCCAGCAGGACGAACTCCTCGCGCGCTATGCCGAGTGGTTCGACGACCTGCACACCGACCTGCGCGACGGCTGGGTGCGCATCAGCGGGCGGCGGCGCGGCTGACCGCAACCGCCTGCTAAGCTGACGGCTCGTCTTGCGCCACGGCCCGCATGTACACCCAATGCCCTGAATGCCTGTCGGTGTTTTCGCTCGGCGCGCCCGTGCTGGTGCAGGCGCACGGCATGGTCATCTGCGGACACTGCGGCGCGAGCTTCGATGCCATGGCAACGCTCGGCGAACAACTGCCGCCGGAGCCCTTCGAAGCGTTGCCGATCAACCCGCCGGGCCTCGCCGTGCCGTTGATCGACGACGTGGTGTATCGGCCCAAACCGGCAACGCCAGTCGTGGCGGCGCCGGCGGCGGCACTGCCCGGCGAGGATTTCTCGCAACTGGTGTTTGCGCCGCGCTTTGCGCAAAAAACATCCAGCCGCCGGCCGAAACGCGCACGCCGCTACCGCGGCGAGCGGCCGCGACGCTGGCCGTGGCTCACCGTCTGCGCCGCATTGCTGCTGGCGCTCGGCGCGCAGCTGGCCTGGATCAACCGCGACTATCTCGTGCGCGATCCGTTGACCGGCGCCTGGCTGCACCACCTGTGCAACACATTCGGCTGTCGGCTGCCACTGGTGGCCGCCCCCAAACAACTGCGCCTGCTGGCCAGCAACGTCGAGACCCACCCCAACGCCGCGCACGCGTTGATGATCAGCCTGAGCCTGCGCAACCAGGCCCGCTTCACCCAGCCGTGGCCGGTGGTCGTGGTGACGCTGTTCGACGCTGGCGGCCACCAGCTCGCCATGCGTCGCCTGCAACCCACCGATTACCTCGATGACGACGACGTACTGCACGCCGGCCTTGCACCCGGTGCCACCACCGCCCTGTTGCTCGAAGTCGAAGACCCCGGCGACAAGGCCGTGGCCTACGAGTTCGGCTTCGAATAAGCGCGACACCGCAGCGCAGCACTTAAAATCCGCGCCCGGCGCGGGTAGACTCTTTGCCCTTCGACGCCAGTTCGTGGCGCCTGAAAGACCATGAACGACACCCACCACGACGCCGCCATGCGCCCGCCGTGGTGGGACTGTCGCGCAAGCCATACCGAGGGAATGCCCGTGAATGCCGTAAGATCGCCAGCCACCGAAGCCGCCGCCCGTCCGGCCGCTTCGCAAAGTGCGCTCGGCGAGTGCGTGACGCGTACGGTGCGCCGCTACTTGGCCGACATCGGCGACACCCCCTGCAGCGAAGGCCTGCACGCCCTGGTCATCCACGAGGTCGAAGGCCCGCTGCTGCGCGAAGTGCTCGCCTTCCATGGCGGCAACCAAAGCCGCGCCGCCACCGCCCTCGGCATCAACCGCGCCACGCTGCGCAAAAAACTCGCGGCGCATGGGTTGCTCTGAGCGGGGATTCGGGATTGGGGATTTGGGATTCGATCCCTAAGCCCACGGTTTTCCGCCAGCACCCACTTCGCGACCACGTATCTCGAATCTCCCATCCCAAATCCCGGAATCCAACCATGCCTACCCCGTCCATCGTCCCCATCCGTCGTGCCCTGATCAGCGTTTCCGACAAGGCCGGAGTGATTGAGCTGGGCAAGCGGCTGGCAGCGAAGGGGGTGGCGCTGCTGTCCACCGGCGGCACGGCGCGCGCGCTGCGTGAAGCCGGCATTGCGGTGACCGATGTCAGCGAGGTCACCGGTTTTCCGGAAATCATGGATGGCCGGGTAAAAACCCTGCACCCGAAGATCCACGGCGCGCTGCTTGGCCGGCGCGGCACCGACGATACAGTGATGGCCGAGCTCGGCATCGCCGGCATCGATCTCCTGGTGCTGAACCTCTACCCGTTCGAGGCCACGGTCGCCAGGCCCGACTGCTCGCTCGAAGACGCGATCGAGAACATCGACATCGGCGGCCCGGCGATGCTGCGTTCGGCGGCAAAGAACTGGAACGACGTCGGCGTCGTCACTTCGCCCGACCAGTACGCAGCCGTGCTGGCCGAGTTCGAAGCCACCGGCGGCATTGCCCGCGCGACACGCTTCAAGCTGGCGGTGGCGGCATTCAACCGCGTCGCGGCCTATGGCGACGCGATCAGCAATTACCTTTCCGGCCTCGAACTGGACGCAGGCTGCACGAAGGTCACCGGCCACGCTGCGTTCCCAGCGCAGGAAAACGCCCACTACGAGAAGGTGATGGACCTGCGCTACGGCGAAAACCCGCACCAGCAGGCGGCGTTCTACCGCGACGCGAAACCCGAGCCGGGCACACTGGCAACCTTCCGCCAGCTGCAGGGCAAGGAGCTCTCGTTCAACAACATCGCCGACGCGGATGCCGCGTGGGAGTGCGTGCGCAGCTTCCACAAACCGGCGTGCGTGATCGTGAAGCACGCCAACCCGTGCGGCGTCGCGGTAAGTCTCGATGGCATCGGCAAGGCCTACGACCTGGCGTTCCAGACCGACCCGACCTCGGCGTTCGGCGGCATCATCGCGTTCAACCGCGAGCTGGACGGCGCCACCGCGGAAGCCATCGTCGCACGCCAGTTCGTCGAAGTGGTGCTCGCGCCGGGCTACACCGACACCGCGCTCGCCGCGCTGGCGAAAAAGCACAACGTGCGCGCGTTGGTGATCCCGCCGCCGGCCAACGGCGAGCTGTGGGCTGCGCACCCCGGCCACAACATCAAGCGCGTGGGCTCGGGCTTGCTGGTGCAGACCGCCGACACCGGCATGATCACCGCCGCCGATCTCAAGGTGGTGACCAGGGTCGCCCCTACCGAGGCGCAGGTGAACGACCTGATCTTTGCGTGGAAGGTGGCGAAGTTCGTCAAGTCGAACGCCATTGTCTACGCCAAAAACCGCCAGACCATCGGCGTCGGTGCGGGCCAGATGAGCCGCGTGTATTCGGCGCGCATCGCCGGCATCAAGGCCGCCGATGAAAAGCTCGAGGTGCGCGGCTCGGTGATGGCGAGCGACGCCTTCTTCCCGTTCCGCGACGGCATCGACGCCGCCGCCGAAGCCGGCATCGTGGCGGTGATCCAACCCGGGGGCTCGATGCGCGATGCCGAAACCATCGCCGCTGCCGACGAGCACGGCATGGCAATGGTGTTCACCGGCATGCGCCACTTCCGCCACTGAGCCACGGCACCGCGCGCCGTTTGCGGCGATGCCGGCACCGCGCCAGGAGCGTGGGCAGTAGAAACCAGGCAGGCGAGGCAAAGCCGTTTTGAGCCAGCTTGCGTGACGGTCTGCCGGCCCCTGGTGGTTCCCTGGGCCTGCAAACCGGCGCGGAAGATGGCCAAAGCGGCGCAGCCGCAGCCGCTTGCGTTTCTGCCGCCCACGCTCCTAACGTGACCCTGATCGGCCGATGCGCATGCGTCGGCCGATCGCGTTTCCGCGTCCCCGCGAGGCACCCCCGATGCATCCGCTCGACCGCCCGGCATGGGCCAGCCTGGTTTCCTTCCATCAGCCGCTGTCGCTTGGCGCCGCGCAGGCCCGGCGCTACGCACGCGACGTCAACGTCTTTGCCGCCACCGGCGCGGAAAGCGAAGACGCGCTGGCGGCGCTTGCCGCGCTGGTCGCCTCCGGCGAACAGGTCTACGTGCTGCAGGCGCCGCCGATCCGGGTGCCCCCGGAACTGGTCGCGCTCCGGCAGGCGCTCTGCGTGCAGATGCTTGCGGCCAACCCGGTTGCAGATGCCGCGGACACCACGGACATGGTGCCGCTCGGCGCCGCCGACGCGGCGGAGATGCTGGCGCTGGCCGAACTCACCGAGCCCGGCCCGTTCCGCCTCGGCACCTGGCGCATGGGCCAATTCTTCGGCATCCGCATCGGCGGCCGGTTGGCGGCCATGGCCGGCGAGCGCTTCCACTGCCCGGGGTTCGCCGAGGTCAGCGGCGTGTGCACGCATCCGGATTTCCGCGGCCGCGGTCTGGCCAGCCGCCTGTCACGCCATGTGGCCGCACGCATCGCTGCGCGCGGCGAAACCGCGTTCCTGCACGCGTGGCAGGATCACGCCGACGCCATCCACCTGTACCAGCGGCTGGGTTTCGCCTGGCGCTGCGACGTGAACGTGGCCGTGCTCGCCCGGCGCTGACGACGGCTACTGGCCGCTGTCGCCCTTGGCTGCCGGCGCGCGGCTGCCGCCCCACTGCAGCACCTTGTACATCACTGGACGCACTGGTGGCGCGCCGTTGGTGGCGTGCATCACGCCGCGGTCGTCCACCGTGTAGGTGTAGGACAGCCCGCTTTTCATGGTGACCACCACCATGTAGACCTGACCACCACGGTGGTACGCCTGATACACCGCGTCGCCTTCGGTGTGCACGGTGACATCGTCGGCCGGGTGGGTGTCCGGCACGGTTTCCGCCTTTTGCCCCGGCGTTGCCGGCAGCGGGATCGGCTTGCCCGGCAAGGGCGTGGCGGTGACCGTGGCCGGGGTGCTGCTGGCGGCCGGTGCCGGTGCACTGGGCGGCGCCACCGCCTGGGTGCCGGGGTCGTTCATGCCCGGCGGGGGCGGCAGCGGCGCGAACTTTGGCGGCGCTGTCTGCGCAAACGCCGGCATGGCCGCCAACGCGGCAAGGGTGACAAGGCTCGCAAGGCGTTTCATCGTGGCTGCTCCGTAGGTGGTTCAAGGATACCAGTGACCTTGCCGGCCCCCATATAAAAGCGCATGCGAGAATTGCCGCATGGCCAAGCTCATCCTGATCGACGGTTCCTCCTACCTCTTTCGCGCCTACCACGCGCTGCCGCCGCTGACCAACGCGGCCGGCGAGCCGACCGGCGCACTGTATGGCGTGGTCGGCATGCTGCGCGCGACGCTGGCGGCGAAGCCCGACTATGCGGCCTTCGTCGTCGACCACTCGCACCACACGTTCCGCACCGAGATGTACCCCGAGTACAAGGCCAACCGCCCGCCGCTGCCGGATGACTTGCGGGCACAAATCCAGCCGATGCTGGACATCGTTGGCGCACTCGGCTTTCCGATCCTGCGCGTGCCCGGCGTGGAAGGCGACGACGTGATCGGCACCCTGGCGCTGGCTGCGCAGGCGGAGGGCATCGAAGTGGAAATCTCCACCGGCGACAAGGACATGGCGCAACTGGTCGGGCCCGGCGTGAGCCTGGTCAACACGATGACCCACACCCGCATGGATCGCGATGGCGTGATTGCCAAATATGGCGTGCCGCCCGAACGCATGATCGATTTCCTGACCCTGATGGGCGACACCGTGGACAACGTGCCCGGGGTGCCCAAGTGCGGCCCGAAGACCGCCGCCAAGTGGATCGCCGACTACGGCTCCTACGACGGCGTGGTCGCCAACGCGGACAAGATCGGCGGCAAGATCGGCGAGAACCTGCGCGCCGCGCTGCCGCACCTGCCGCTCTCGCGCGAGCTGGTGACGATCAAGACCGACGTGGCGCTCGACGGCGGTCCCGCCACGCTGGCGCTGCAGGCCCCGGATGTACCCGCGCTGCGCACGCTGTTCGAGCGCTACGAGTTCCGCGGGGCGCTCAAGGAGCTGGAGACGCGGCTGGAGCAGCGGGCGGCGGGCGGCACCCAGAGCCACGAAACGCCGGAGCCGGAAAACCAGGCCGTCGATCCCGCCATCCCGCATCCCGAATCCGGCGCCGAAGGCAGCTACGAGCTGGTCACCACCCAACGGCAACTCGACGCCTGGGTCGTGAAGATCCGCCGCGCGCCGCTGATCGCGTTCGACACCGAAACCACCGGCCTCGACGCGATGCAGGCGGACATCGTGGGCCTGAGCCTTGCGGTGGAGGACGGCAAGGCCTGCTACGTGCCGCTGGCGCACGATTACCCCGGCGCGCCAGCGCAGCTTGACCGCGACGCGGTACTCGCGCAGCTCAAGCCCATCCTCGAAGACCCCGCGCGGCCCAAGGTTGGCCAGCACGCGAAATACGACATCAACATCCTGGCCCACTACGGTATCGCGGTGGCCGGCGTGCGCCACGACACCATGCTCGAGTCCTACGTGTGGAACGCCACTGCCACGCGCCACGACATGGATTCGCTGGCCAAGAAGTACCTCGGCTACGACACCGTGCATTTCGAGGACGTCGCCGGCAAGGGCGCAAAGCAGATCCTGTTCTCGCAGGTGGATCTCGCCACCGCCTGCCGCTACGCCGCGGAAGACGCGGACATCACCCTGCGCCTGCACCACGCGCTGTGGCCGAAGCTCGAAACCGAGCCGCGCTTGCGCGCGGTGTACGAAGACATCGAGATGCCGCTGGTGCCGGTGCTGGCGGCGATGGAGCGCCGCGGCGTGCTGATCGACGTGCCGGCGCTGCGGCGCATGAGCCAGGAGTTCGGCCGGCGCATGCACGAGCTGGCGCAGCAGGCATGCAAGGAGGCCGGGCACGAGTTCAATCTGGATTCGACCAAGCAGCTCAAGGCGATCCTGTTCGACGAGCTGGGTCTGCCGATGAAGCTGAAAACGCCCGGCGGCCAGCCGTCCACCAACGAGGAGGCACTGGAGGCAATCGCCGATGCGCATCCACTGCCGCGGCTGATCCTCGACTACCGCGCGCTGGCGAAACTGCGTTCGACCTACACCGACAAGCTGCCGGCCATGGTCAACCCGCGCACCGGCCGGGTGCACACCAGCTACCACCAGGGCGCGGTCGTCACCGGCCGGCTGTCGTCCTCCGACCCCAACCTGCAGAACATCCCGGCGCGCACCGAGGAAGGCCGGCGCATCCGCCAGGCGTTCATCGCACCCGCGGGCTGGTGCGTGCTCGCCGCCGACTACTCGCAGATCGAGCTGCGCATCATGGCGCACCTCTCGCAAGACGCGAATCTGCTGAAAGCCTTCCACGACGGCGGCGACATCCACCGCGCCACCGCGGCCGAAGTGCTCGGTCTGAAACCCGAGCAGGTGACGCGCGAGCAGCGCCGCGCGGCCAAGGCGATCAACTTCGGGCTGATGTACGGCATGAGCGCGTTCGGGCTGGCACGCCAGCTCGGCATCGACCGCGGCGAAGCGAGCGACTACATGGCGCGCTATTTCGCGCGCTACCCCGGCGTGCACGCGTTCATGGAAACCACGCGCGAGGAAGCCAAGCGCAAGGGTTACGTGGAAACCATCTGCGGCCGCCGGCTGTACCTGGACAACCTCACCGCGCGCAACGCCGCGATCCGGGCCGGCGCCGAACGCGCGGCGGTGAACGCGCCGATGCAGGGCAGCGCCGCCGACATCATCAAGCGCGCGATGATCGCCGTGGCGGCGTGGCTCGCCGGACGCGACGACGCGCACATGCTGATGCAGGTGCACGACGAGCTGGTGTTCGAAGTGCACAAGGACGCGGTGGATGCCATCCGCGAAGGCGTGAGCGCCCGCATGCAAGGGGCGGCGGAGCTGGCGGTACCGCTGCTCGTCGGCATCGGTGTCGGGGCCAACTGGGACGAGGCGCATTGACGCGCGTTTAACACCACGGTTACGGCCATGTGAAGTGAACGAAACCTGACTTTTTTTCGCGCCGGCGGTAGAACTTTTTCGCACCGGCGCGTTCCTATACCCCGGACGCACGCAACGGCGTCCCGGCTGCTCACCTCCCTGGACAGCCACCGGAGCGCGGAACCTATCCCCTGGGTGACGCCTCCCCGGCCCCGAAAGCACCCCCTGGCTTTCGGGGCCTTTTTTTATCGGCATACTGGTGGCCGGTTTGCCACGGATACCCGCATGCGCCTCACCCTCATTCTGCTTGGCCTCGTCCTCGTCGCGCTCGGCGTCTGGGTCGCGCTTGGCGACGCCAACTACACCCAAACCGAAACGCTGGTGCAGTTCGGCTCGGCCAAGCTCACCGCCGCGCACACCAAGGTGGTGCCGGTGTGGATCGGCATTGCCGGCATCGCCGCCGGCGTGCTGGCCGCGCTCGTCGGCTGGCGCAAGTGCTGACCGTCGACAACGGGAAGCTGGACAGCGTCGGTACAATCGACGGGATGGATGTTTCGTACCTGATCGACTCGCTCAACGACGCGCAGCGCGAAGCCGTGTGCGCGCCACCCGGCCACTATCTGGTGCTGGCCGGCGCCGGCTCGGGCAAGACCCGCGTGCTCACCCACCGCATCGGCTGGCTGCTGCAGGTCGAGCGCGTGCCGCCATGGGCGATCCTCGCCGTCACCTTCACCAACAAGGCCGCGGGCGAAATGCGCGCGCGGCTGGAAAGCCTGATCCCGGGCGGCACGCAAGGGCTCACCGTCGGCACCTTCCACGGCATCGCCCACCGCCTGCTGCGCCGGCATTGGCACGAGGCCGGCCTGCCCGAAGGGTTCCAGATCATCGACGCCGACGACCAGCAACGGCTGGTGAAACGGGTGATCGCCGGACTCGGGCTGGACGAGGCGCAGTTTCCGCACCGGCAGGCGACGTGGACGATCAACGGCTGGAAGGACGAAGGCAAGCGTCCCGACGCGATCGAACACCACGACCACCCGGTCACCGCGACACTCGTGCGCATCTACCAGGCCTACGAGGATGCCTGCCGCCGCGCCGGCCTGGTCGATTTTGCCGAACTGCTGCTGCGCGCCCACGAGCTGTGGCTGAAGAACCCCGCGGTGCTCGCGCACTACCAGCAGCGCTGGCGACATCTGCTGATCGACGAATTCCAGGACACCAACGCGCTGCAGTATGCGTGGATCCGCGTGCTCGCTGGCGCATCGCAGGGAATCGAGAATCGGAAATCGGGAATACGGAAAGCGAGCGCCACCGCGACCTCCGGCGAAGCACCTATTTCCGATTCCCCATTCCCTATTCCCGCGGAAACCGGGCAGGTTTTTGCAGTAGGCGACGACGACCAGTCCATCTACGGCTGGCGCGGCGCGCGGGTGGAGAACATGCAGCAGTTCCTCCGGGACTTCCCCGGCGCACGCACGATCAAGCTGGAGCAGAACTACCGTTCCACCGCGACCATCCTCGCCGCCGCCAACAGCGTGATCGCGCGCAACGGCGGCCGCCTGGGCAAGAACCTGTGGACCGCCGACGGCGACGGCGAGCGCATCGCGCTGTACGCCGCGTACAACGAGCAGGACGAGGCGCGCTTCGTGGTGGACCGCATCCGCGAGTACATCGCCGGACACGGCCACGCGCGCGATTGCGCCATCCTCTACCGCTCCAACGCGCAGTCGCGCAACTTCGAGGAGCAGCTCAACCAGTTCAAGGTGAAATACCGGGTCTACGGCGGCGTGCGTTTCTTCGAACGCGCCGAAGTGAAGGACGCCTTGGCGCACCTGCGCCTCACCGCCAACCGCCACGACGACGCCGCCTTCGAGCGCGCGGTGAACACCCCGCCGCGCGGCATCGGCGAACGCACGCTGGACACCCTGCGCCGCCGCGCCCGCAGCGCCGACACTTCGCTGTGGGAAGCCGCGCTGGGCGAACTCGCCGACGGCAGCCTCGCCGGCCGCGCGAAAAATGCCGTGCGCGGGTTCCTCGCGTTGGTGGATGAGTTGGCGCGGGATTCGAAATACGAGATGCGGGATTCGGAAAAGCGCCAGGTCGACGACGGCGCCGGCTCTGCCGAATCCCCTATCCCCAATCCCGGATCCCTTCCGCTCGCAGAGCGGATCGACCACATCCTCGCCGCCACCGCCCTGCGCGACCACTACGAAAAGGACACCCGCGGCAACGGCGAGGCGCGGGTGGAAAACCTCGACGAGCTGGTCAACGTCGCCGGTCGCTTCGAGCGCACGCAGGAGGACATCGACGCCGGGCTCGACGAGCTCTCCGCCTTTCTCTCGCGCGCCGCGCTGGAAGCCGGCGAGGGCCAGGGCGAGGCGTACGAAGATTGCGTGCAACTGATGACGCTGCACTCGGCGAAGGGGCTGGAGTTTCCGCTGGTATTCCTGGTCGGCATGGAGGAAGGCCTGTTCCCCAGCCAGCGTTCCACCGAGGACGAGAGCCGGCTGGAGGAAGAGCGCCGGCTGGCGTATGTCGGCATCACCCGCGCGCGCGAAAAACTCGTGGTGAGCTACGCCGAATCGCGGCGCCTGCACGGCGGCGAGCAGTTCCCCCGGCCCTCGCGATTCCTCAATGAAATGCCGGCCGAGCTGATCGACGAAGTGCGTCCGCACGTGCAGGTGAGCCGCCCGGTGTATGCCGGGCGCGCCGGCGGTGCGTTGCCCACCTGGCGCGAGGACCCCGGCGTGCAGCTCGGCCAGCGGGTGAACCACCCGAGCTTTGGCGAAGGTGTGGTGATCGCCGCCGAAGGCAGCGGCCCGCACCTGCGCCTGCAGGTGAATTTCGAGGACGCCGGCACCAAGTGGCTGGTGGCCGCCTACGCCAACCTCACGCCGCTGTGAGCGGCGCTGGCGCATAACTCAAACGTTTCGACCTTTGCGGCCTTTATCGAGGAGTCGGTGCATGGATCAGCAAACCCAGTTGGCGCACGCACGCCAGTTCCGCGCGCTGCACGACCGTCGGCACACCTTGTTGTTGCCCAATGCGTGGGACGCCGGCAGCGCCGCGCTGCTTGCCAGTCTCGGCTTTCCCGCGGTGGCCACCACCAGCGGTGGCGTGGCGTGGTCGCTTGGTTATCCGGATGGCGAGCAGGCGCCGTTTGCCGACGTGCTGGCGGCGATCCGCCGCATCACGCGCGCGGCGGCGGTGCCGGTGAGCGTGGATTTCGAGGCCGGTTACGGCGACACGCCGGTGGCCGTCGCCACCCACGTACGCAACGCGATCGACGCCGGCATCGCCGGCCTGAACCTCGAGGACGGCGTGCGCCACACGACCCTGCGCCCGGTGGACGACGCGGCCGCCCGCATCGCCGCGGCGCGCGAGGCCGCCGAACAATCCAAGGTGCCGATCTTCATCAACGCCCGGGTGGACACCTACATGGTGCCGTGGCAGGGCAGCGACGCCGAACGGCTGGAGGAAACCGTGCGCCGCGCGCAGGCCTATCTTGCCGCCGGTGCCGATGGCATCTATCCGATCGGCGCCAGCGATCCGGCACTGCTCAAGACGCTGTGCGCACGGATCGACGCGCCGCTCAACGTCGCCGCTTTCGACAATCTGCCGGATCTCGCCGAGCTCGCCAAACTCGGCGTCGCCCGCGTCACCACCGCCACCCGCCTCGCCACCCTGGCCTACGCCGCCGCCCGCGACGCCGCCGCGCGGCTCAAGGCCAGCGGCCATTTCAGCGGGCTCGCCACCGACTTCGGCTACGGCGACCTGCAAAAACTCTTCCCCCACGCCTGAATCGAGACTCCCCGATGACCCAACGTCTCAACTACCAGACCGCCTCGCCCGATGCGTTCAAGGCGATGATCCACACCGAACAGACCGTGCGCAAAAGCGGGCTGGAGGAATCCCTGCTGGAGCTGGTGAAGATCCGTGCCTCGCAGCTCAACGGCTGCGCGTGGTGCCTGGACATGCACACCAAGGACGCCCGCGCCGAAGGCGAGACCGAGCAGCGCCTGTACCTCATTCCGGTATGGCGCGAGGCGCCGTGCTACAGCGAACGCGAACGTGCGGCGCTGGCATGGACCGAGGCCGTCACCCAGCTGCGCGACGGTGAAGTACCGGACGCGGTGTACACCGAGGTACGCCGCCACTTCGACGAAAAGGCCGTGACCGACCTGACGCTCGCCATCATCGCGATCAACGGCTGGAACCGGTTCAACATCGCGTTCCGCACCACGGTCGGCAATTACGTCAGCCCGAAGGCGAAAGCCTGATTGGACGGCCAAACGGAGGCACCATGAACAAGCAGCAACCCGTTACCGCCATCCTCGGCGCCGGCCCCGGCCTCGGTGCGGCGCTGGTGGCGCGCTTCGTGCGCGAAGGCCACGCGCTGGCGCTGTTGACGCGCACGCCGGCGAGCAGGCAGGCCGCGCTGGACGCCGCCGCCAGCGCCGGCGGCCGTGCGCAAGGGTGGGATTGCGACGCCGGAAGTCCGTCATCGGTCGCCGCCGCGTTTGCCCAGGTGCGCGCCGCACTCGGCGACCCGACGGTGCTCATCTGCAATGCCGGCAGCTTCACCCGCGGCGGCATCCTCGACCTCACGCCCGAAGCCTTCGAGGCCGCGTGGCGGGCCAACTGCTATGGCGGCTTCCTCGCCGCGCGCGAAGTGTTGCCGGCCATGCAAAAAGCACACGCGGGCACGATCCTGTTCACCGGCGCCACTGCCGCGCTGCGCGGCGGCGCCGGCTTCGCCGGGCTGGCAGTAGGCAAGTTCGGCCAGCGTGCCCTGGCGCAAAGCCTCGCTCGCGAATTCGGCCCGCAGGGCATCCACGTCGCCCACGTCGTGATCGACGGCCAGATCGATTCCCCGCGCACCCGCAGCCGCGACCTCGGCCGCGCGGTGGCCACGTTCCTCGCGCCGGAAGCCATCGCCGACGCCTACTGGATGCTGCACGCGCAGACGCACACCGCGTGGACACAGGAGCTCGACCTGCGTCCGGACGTCGAAAAGTTCTGAACGCCACGCACAAAAAAACGGCGATGCATGCATCGCCGTTTTTTCATGTCAGCGAAAAGCTCAGTGGCCCTTTTCCAACCCCTGCGCCTTGAGCGCCTTCTGCACGCCGGCGTCCGTGCGCATCTTCGCCTCGAAGCGCTTGAGGTTCTCGTAACCGGTCAGGTCAACCTTGACGAAATGCGCCCAGGTCAGCACCACGAACAGGTACGGATCGGCGATCGAGCGCGTGGTACCGGCCAGCCAGTCGCGCCCGGTGAGGTGCTTGTCGATGATGCCGAACAAGCCGCGCAGGCGGTCAAGCGCCACCGCATGTGACTTCGCGATGAGCTTTTCGTCGCCGAGGAAGTCGGTGGAACCGAACAACGGCTTGAACGCCGGATGGACGTCTGAATTGAGCATGCCCAGCCAGCGGTTCACCTCGGCGCGGCCGCGCGGCGTGCCATCGCCATCGAGCTTGGCCTGCGGATGCTTGTCGGCGATATAGCTCAGCACCGCGGCGTTTTCGTTGAGGATCCAGCCGTCTTCGTCGATCACCGGCACCTGGCCGTTCGGGTTGATCTTGAGATACGCCGGCTGGTGCAGATCCTCTTTTTTCAGCAACTCGACGGTGTACGGCTCACCGGCCCACTCCAGCACGATGTTGCTGACCAGACCGCAGGAACCGGGAAAACTGTAGAGCTTCATGGGGTGACTCCTTGGGACGACATCAACCAGTATCGCACCGTGCACCGGGGCGGCAAGCGCGGCAGGTCAAGACTACGAGCGAGGTGAAAACCGCGTGTACACGCGGCGCTTTTTTGGCCTGTGCGGGGCGTGTATGGTCGCCGCATCGACATCATCCGGAGCACGCGCCATGGGTACCGCAACCGAGGCCTTCCTGACCGCGCGCAACACGCTGCTGAAGTATCGCGACGACTACGCCAGCGCCGTCGCGCACTTCGCCTGGCCAGCGCTCGACCATTTCAACTGGGCGCTCGACTATTTCGACGTGATGGCCAGGGACAACCCGCGCGACGCGCTGGTGATCGTCGGCAACGGCGCCACCCGGCGCCTGAGCTTTGCGCAAATGGCCGTCCACTCGGCGCAGGTCGCCAACCACCTGCGCAGCCTCGGCGTGCGGCGCGGCGACCCGGTAATGCTGATGGCCGGCAACGAAGTCGCGCTGTGGGAAACCATGCTCGCCTGCATCAAACTTGGCGCGCCGTTCATCCCCTGCAGCGTGCTGCTGACCGAGCAGGATCTGGTCGAGCGCATGCAGCGCAGCGGCGCGCGCCACGTGGTCACCAGCCGCGCGTATGCCGGGCGCTTCACGACCGGCGTCGGCGCGCACGTATGCATCGGCGGCGACGGCGCGCCGGACGGCTGGGTGAACCACGAAGCCGCACGCGCGTTTCCGGAAACCTTTGCGCCGGACGGCGGGACGCGCGCCGACGATCCGCTGATCTACTACTTCACCTCGGGCACCACCTCGCAGCCCAAGCTGGTGGTGCAGACCCACGCGAGTTATCCGGTCGGGCACCTGACCACGATGTACTGGGTGGGCATCCAGCCTGGCGGCGTGCATTTCAATCTCTCCTCGCCGGGTTGGGCCAAGCACGCGTGGAGCTCGTTCTTCGCCCCGTGGAACGGCGAGGCCACGGTGGTGGCGCTGAACACTGAGCGCTTCGATGCCGACGTGCTGCTTGCCTGCCTTGCCGACGAGCACGTCAACACCTTCTGCGCGCCGCCCACCGTATGGCGCATGCTGATCCAGAAAGACCTCGCGGCGTGGCGCAACCGGCTCGCGCTGCGCGAGCTGGTGAGCGCCGGCGAACCGCTCAACCCGGAGGTGATCGAGCGCATCCGCAGCGCATGGGGGCTCACCATCCGCGACGGCTACGGGCAGACCGAAACACCGGCGCTGATCGCCAACAGCCCCGGCCAGAAGCTCATCGCCGGCTCGGTCGGGCGGCCGATGCCTGGCTTCCACATCGAGCTGCTCGACGGCGACGGCCAGCGCAGCGACCAGGGCGAGGTGTGCATCGCGCTCACGACGACGCGGCCCACCGGGCTCATGCAGGGTTACTTGAACGCCCCGGAAAAGACCGCCGAAGTGATGCGCGATGGCTACTACCACACCGGCGACATCGCCGCGCGCGACGCCAACGGCTGGTACACCTACGTCGGCCGGGCCGACGACGTGTTCAAGGCTTCGGATTACCGCATCAGCCCGTTCGAGCTGGAGAGCGCCATGATCAAGCACCCGGCCATCACCGAGGCCGCGGTGATCCCCAGCCCCGACCCAGTGCGCACCTCAGTGCCCAAGGCGTTTGTCACGCTGGCGGCTGGCACAGTGGTCACACCCGCGCTGGCACGCGACGTGTTCGTGTTCGCCCGCCAGGAGCTCGCTGCGTACAAGCGCGTGCGTCGCATCCAGTTCGTGGTGGAGCTGCCCAAGACCATCTCCGGCAAGATCCGCCGGGTGCAGTTGCGCGCCGATGAGATCCGCCGCCGCGCCGCAGACCAACGCGGCGAGCAGGAGTTTCTCGAAGAGGATTTTCCGGATTTGAAGTCGGAGAAGTGAGCCAAACCATAACGTGTTGCGTTACATGACGCCAGCCGTTATGGTTCGCCCATGATTCGGAGTTTCGCCAGCAAGGATGCCGAGACGATCTGGCGCGGTGTCCCGACGCGTCGATTGCCGCTGACGATCCAGCTGGTCGCGCGCCGCAAGCTGCGCATGCTCGACAACGCGGCGACGTTGAACGATCTGCGGGCTCCACCGGCCAACCGGCTGGAACGGCTGAAGGGCGACCGTGCCGGCCAGTACAGCATTCGCATCAACGGCCAATGGCGCATCTGCTTTCGCTGGGAAGACGGCGCGGCGCACGACGTGGAAATCGTCGACTACCACTGAACATCGGAGCCGAATGTGAAAACCCTGCCCAACATCCACCCGGGCGAGATCCTGCTCGAGGAATTCCTGCAGCCGCTCGGCATCAGCCAGAACGCGCTGGCGCGTGCAGCGGGGGTTCCGCCGCGGCGGATCAACGAGATCGTGCTCGGCAAGCGCAGCGTCACCGCCGACACCGCGGTGCGGCTGGCCGCGGCGCTCGGCACCAGCGAGCGGTTCTGGCTTGGCCTGCAGGCCGATTACGATCTCGAACTCGCGCATCGCACCATCGGCAAGGCTGCGGCCAAGATCACCCGCATCGCCGCGTAGCCGCTGCGGCTATCTGTCGGCGCGCGGCCGATACCCGCCAGCAAACCCGCGTGCCGGGTCGCCGTAGAAACCCGTGAGGCCAGGCACCAGTTCACCGGCGAGGAAGCGCGCGACCTGCGCGGCGCTGGCTCCGAGCAGACCCACCTTGTGGCGACCATCGCGGTCGACGACCTCGGTCAGCACCGCGATGCCGGCTATGCACGCGGCGTGCGGCGCCTCCGGCACGGTACTGCCGGGTTCGCCGCGCAAGTCGGCGAGGCCATCCACAGCGAGCGCGCGAATGCGCACGCACGAGGCTTCAACCCGTGCGCGCAAGGCATCCGGCGACATATGCAGAAAGGCAGCGCGGCGTTCGATGATCCACTGCGTCAGCTCGCCCGGATCGACGCCGGGGCACTGCCCGCGATACGCGGCGCCGAGGCAATGATCGGCGGCAGCGGCAAGATGGGCGACGTGGTCGTAGCGCGCGTGCAGTGCGGCGAGCCGCGCCTGCTGGCCGTGCGCCGGCAGCTCGTGCGCGGCCAGCGCAAAGATCTGGCCAATGGACGCCGCCGCAAAGTACTCGGCCGGCGGCTTGCCGTAGCCGGGGTCGCCGGGATGATGGTGGTCGATGTGGGTCACGTTCGCAGCCTCATGCGACCAGCCACATTCGACCGCGTGCACCGTGGCAAACGCCGCAGCGTCCAGTGGTGGCGGATCGGCGGCGTATGCATTGCCGGGGTAGACGCGCTTGCCGGCGCGCGTGGCCGGTATCCACTCGAAGGCGAGAAACTCCAGCACCTCGCGGATGAGCTTCATCTCCGGGTCTTTCGCGCCAAGCACGAACAGCGTGCGCGATGTCGCCGGGTCGAGCACTGTACTGGCCATGGCCCTGGTGCGATCAGCCCTTGAGGCGCGGCACGCCGTGCTCGTCGCGCTCTTCCAGCGCAATCGCAGAGGTGTCGATGACGCCCGCGCCGTGTCCGGCCAGCGACTGCACGGCTTCGCCGCGCGTCATCGCCAGCGCGTTGCGCCAGCAGCGTTGCGCGCGCTCGGCATCGCCCTGCCCGGCCAGCGCCTCGCCGAGCACCTCCCACGCACCACTCGATGGCACCAGCGCCAGCGAACGTTCGAGATACTGGCGCGCCTTGCCCCACAGGTGGTCGCGCACGCACACGCGGCCGGCCGCCAGCAGCAGCACGGCATCGTTCGGATGCGCGTCGAGCCAGCCTTCGACCCGGCGCAGCCGCGCGTCGAGATCGCCACCGGCCAGGATGCCGTAGGTTTCCGCCAGCTGCGGCGACCACTCGCGGCGCAAGGCCGATTCGAGCTCGTCCATCGCCGGCAGGATCAGGCCGAAGCCAGCAATGCGGCGGGCATACGCGTCGATCGCCGCCGGCACCCGGCGTTGCGTCTTCGGCAGGTTCGACCACAAGGTGTTGAGCTCGGCGCCGTCCGGCGCCGCATCGATCGCCGCGCGCAGCACTTCGGCTTCGAGTGCCGCGTAGCCACGGGCGCCAAGTGCACCGCTCTTGTGCAGAGGCTGGAGTGTGGTCAGCGCACGCTTGGTGTCGCCCGCCGCGAGCGCCGCCTGCGCCAGCTCGCGCCAACCGCCCGGCGGCAGCGTGCCCTTGTCGGCATCGGGCGCCAGCAAGGCCAGCGCTTCGCCCGGCTTGCCGTCGCGGCACAGGATGCGGGCACGCAACACCCGGGCCGCCATCGGCGCCGACTGCGAGGCTTCCGCGAGAATCTCCAGCGCGCGCTCGTGCTCCCCCCGCCGCGAGGCGGCCTCGGCCGAAGCCAGCAGCGCCGGACCACGCATCAAGTCCAGTCGCGAGGCGCGGTTCAAATCGCGCTCGGCGTCGCCAAGGCGACCTTCCAGCAGGGCGATCAAGCCGGCGGCAAGACGCCGGCGGCTGACCCGCCGATGGCGCCGCGACAGCGCACCAAAGGGCCAGCTCACGAGCCGCCACAAGCCGGTCAGCACCGCCCACGCCACCACCAGCACGACGACGGCGGCCACCACCGTGGTCTGTACCCGCCAACCGTGCAGGCGCACCAGCACGTAGCCCGGATCGGCAGCCACCCAGTGCCAGCCGAACGCGGCCAGCGCAGCCGCGATCACCAGCCACAGGATCCAGCGCCACAGGCTCATCGTGCCGCCCTCGTCGGGCGCGGTGTAGTGGCCGCCGGAGTGGGCGTGTCGGTCAGCGTGTGCAGCGCGCGCAAGCTGCGCAGCTCCGTCAGGGCCGCACCCAGCGGCACCGGCCGGTTGTGCGGCAACGCGGTCGCCAGCTGCTTGAGACCGGCCCGCGCCTGCTGCACGGCGTCGTTGCCGGTGTCGAACTGGGTGGCGAGGCCGTCGCTGGCGCGCTGCACGGCGCCCGCCCAGGCGCGCGGATCATGCGCCAGCAGCGCGGCCTGCGCCTGGGCCAGATCGAGCGCCACCAATTCACGCGCGAATCGCGCATCGGCAATCGCCAGCGGCGCACCGTTGTCGCGCTGCACGCTGACCACGCCGGCCAACGCGCGGCCAATGCGCGCCCACGCTCCGGTGGCCGACGCATCGACCGGGGTATCCAGCGGCTTCAGCGGCAGGCCCGGCAGCTCGTCACGCAGCGCGGAGAGCTTGCCCAAGGCCACCGATTGCTCGGTCGGCTGGGTCGCGAGCAGCGCGCGGCGCTCGGTCTCGATGCTTTCGCGCAGGCCGGCAAACGCGCCGTCGTTCACTTCCGCCAACGTTTGCGCTGCCAGCGCATAGGCGCGGACGGCACCGCGCGCGTCATGGAACAGGTCGTAGCGCGACTTTGCCATGCGCAGGAGCGACTCGGTTTCATCCAGCAGGGTGGCATCGTGCGCCGAGAGCGTGGTCTCCGAAAGCTTGCCCACAGCCTCTTCCAGCAGGCGCAGGCGATCGCCTTGCGCCTGGGCGGATGCTTGCAGGTTGTGGTCGAGCTGGTCGGCCGCATCCAGCCGCTGCGCAAGGTTGGCACGCCCACCGCTGACGCTGGCCAGCGTGGTTTCCAGCGCGCTCACGCGTTGCTGCAGGGCGGCAAGCGCATGTGCATCGGCTGCCTGGCCACTGCGCTGCCGCCACTGCTGCCAGCCGACGTAACCGGCGGTGAGCAGCGCGATCACGGCCAGCAGCAAGGCCAGCGCAATACTGCCGCCGCGCGACGGCGGTCGCGGCGCCGCGCGGGGTGACGGGGCGGTGGTGCTTGCGGAATCGTGTTCGTCCATGTCCGGCATGCTAACAGGCAGGCCCGGCGGCTTCATCGCCAGCCCGTGAAGCGCGCCCTAGGGGCGCGCGGCAGCGGCCAGCAAATCGGCGGCATTGGCCGACGCAGCCAGCACACTGCGCCGGAAACCGGCCTCTTGCGCGGCCTGTGCAAGACGCTCGCTGCTCACCACGGCCACCGCCGCGCACAGGTGTGCTCGCGCTACCGGCGGCAGCAGATGCATGAGGTGGCCGAGCGCCTCGGCGCTGGACAACAACACGCGGGCACTGCGCGGCAGGCGGTCGATCGCCGCGGCGTGCCGCCGGTCGAGCCGCGGCGGCACGCGGCAATAGACATGCAGTTCGCGCAATTGCGCACCGCGCGACACCAACTGCTCGCGCAACACGCCGCGCCCGCCCGGCGCGCCGATCAGCGCCACGCGCCGCCCGGCCAAGTGTTGCGTCGCCTCCAGGCCAAGCACGCCTTCGCTGTCCTGCCGGGCCGGCACCAACGCCGCCACCCCGAGCCGGGCCAGCGCACGCGCCGTACCGTGCCCCACCGCCAACACCAGGGCGCGCGTGCGCAGCGGCGCCAGGCGCGCCGCGAAACGCACCGCCGCCGGGCTTGTGAACACCAGCACTTCATCCGCCAGCGCCGCACGCAGGGCCGCGGCATCGCCGAGGCCGCGCAACGACAGGCCGGGCAGCAGCACCGGTATGCCGCCTGCCGCGCGCACCCGGCGCACCAGACCGCCGGCGGTGCCGGCAGGGCGCGTGATGACGATGGTGCGCCCCGCAAGCGCCGCGCTTGTGCCTGAATCGTGGAAAGCCATCGGCACTCCCATTACTGCCATCGGGCGAACACTTGCAGTGTAATGGCGGGCTGCGAAGACGACGGATCCACCGTGAACCCGAACACCGACCCCGCGCACGAGCTGGTGCGCTTCATGTACGACAGGATTCCCCTCGCCCGCGCCATGGCGCTGGAGCTGGCTGCCTATGACGAGCACCACCTGTGCCTGCGGGTACCGCTGGCGCCCAATGTCAATGACAAGGGCTGTGCCTTCGGCGGCAGCCTTGCCAGCCTGATGACGCTCGCGGGCTGGGGGCTGGTGGAACTTGCGCTGCGCGCCCGCGGCGAGGTCTGCGACGTCTACGTGGGCGAATCCACCGTGCGTTACCTGCAGCCGGTGTGGGCCGATTTCAGCGCCGAGGCACGGCTGGCCGAAGGTGCCGACTGGGCGCGCTTTTTCACCACGCTGGCCGCACGCGGCAAGGCACGCACCGAGGTGTCCTGCTGCGTGCCGGGCGCCGACGGCAAGCCGGCAGCCACCCTGAGCGCCCGCTTCGTGGCCAAGCGTCACGATTGATGCCCCCGAAGCCGCGCCGCACAATGGCGCGACTTTCACGGAACCCTCTGCCATGCGCCGTCTCCTGCCCCTGCTTGCCGCCAGCGCCTTGCTGCTGGTTGGCTGCGCCGCGCAAAAGCGCAGCGATACCCTGACCACCACGCTCAACGCCTATGCCGGCGCCGTGCGCTGGAACGGTCTGCAAAGCGCCGTGAGTTTCGTCGACCCGGAGGTGCTCAAGGCGCATCCGCCGACCAATCTCGACCTGGCGCGCTACCAGCAGGTGACCGTGACCGACTACGACGACGGCAACGGCCCGACGCCGGTGAGCGACACCGAAGTGCGGCAAACCGCGCGCATCAGCTTCGTCAACAAGCACACCCAGGTGGAACGCAGCGTGGTCCAGCAGCAGCTGTGGCGCTACGACGAGAAAACCCACCGCTGGTGGCTGGAAAGCGGCCCGCCCAACATCCAGCAGGATTGAGCACCCCTGTACAATCGGTGGTTTGACCCTGACGGCGCGGCGTGCGCCGGTGGAACCGACATGCAAGATTTCCTGCACAAGCTGCCCCAATTCCTCGGCAACCACGCGGCGCTGGCGGCGCTGTTCGCGATCCTCCTGGCCGGCCTCATCGTGACCCAGCTCGGCATTCTGTTCGGCAAGGTGAAAGAGCTCACGCCGGGCGGCCTGACGCTGCTCATCAACCGCCACAGCCCGCTGCTCATCGACCTTTCGGCGATCGCCGATTTCGAGAAGATGCACGTGCCGGGCGCGCGTCACGTGCTGATGAGCCAGTTCGATCCGGAGCAGAAGGACCTCGCCAAGGCGAAGGAGCTGCCAGTGGTGGTGATCGACAAGGACGGCCGCGGCAACTCGGCCAAGGCCGCGCAGCGGCTGGTCAAATCCGGCTTCAAGCAGGTGTACACGCTGGGCGGCGGCGTGCTGTCGTGGCAGGCCGCGCAACTGCCGGTGGCAAAAGGTCGCTGAAGGCTACCTTGCGGGCGTCTGGCGGTATCCGGCCGGCTTGAGGCCAGGCTAATCGCGGGCAACCTGTCGGGCTGAAGTCCGACCCCCGGGGGCGGCGAAGCTTGCGCCGGTCGACCCTTGGCCCGACCATCGCCTGCGCCATTACGGATGAAATCCGGCGCGCCTGGCAATGAGTTTGGCCAGCACGTCGGGGGCGTATTCGAACGAGTCGTAGTACAGCCGCTCTTCGGGCAGGCCGGCAGCGATGAATTGCCGGCGCGCGGTCTCGATCATCGCCGGCGGGCCACTCATGTAGACGTCGTGCGCGGAAAGATCCGGGTAATCAGCCAGCACCGCCGCGTGCACCAGACCGCGCCGCAACGGCGGCTCGGCCTCGCCTTCGGACAGCACCGCGTGAAAGCGCAGGTGGCGCGAGCGGTGCAGCCACTGGTCGATCAGCGCGGCCAGATACAAGTCGGCGAGGTGGCGCACGCCCCAGTACACCGTCATCGCGCGGCGGGTGCCGAGCGCGAGAAAGTGCTCGACCACCGCTTTTACCGGCGCAATGCCGGTGCCGCCGGCCATGAAGATCATCGGCCGCTCCGAGTCCTCGCGCGCGACAAACGTGCCCAACGGCGCATCGATCCGCAGCGTGTCGCCCACGGCAAGCCGTTCGGCTACCTCGGAGGTGAAACCGCCGCCGGCAACGTGGCGCACATGCAGCTCGATCAAGCCATCGCGCCGCGGCCCGTTGGCGATCGAAAACGGACGGCGGCGGCCGTCGTCGAGCACCACGTCGAGATACTGCCCCGGCAGCCAGCGCAGGCGCGCCTCGCCCGCCACCGGCAGCAGCCGCAGGCCGGTGACGTTCGGCGCCAGCGGCCACTTTTCCACCACCCGCACGCTCAGTTCGCGCCGCGCGATGTCTTCCACCGAGGGCACTTCGCGCGCCTCGAGCAACAGATCGGTCGTTGGCACCGCCTGGCACGGCAGGATCGCATGCTGCGCCAGCTCGCCGGCATCCAGCGCCAGCGGTGGATTGCGCGGGTAGCCGCACTGCCCGGCCAGCAAGGTGGCCTTGCAGCTGCCGCACACGCCGGCGCGGCACGAATACGGCAACGCCACGCCGGCGCGCTGCGCGGCTTCGAGCACGGTTTCGTCGGCGCCGACGGTAAACCGCCGTCCGGTGCGTTGCAGGGTCACGATGGACACTGGTGCATTGTCGCCGCGATGGCCACGCGCCGACAATACGGCTTTCGGTAAAACTGGAGCGACATGAGCATCTGGCACCACGACATCGACCTGGCGCGCGTCAACGCCTGGCGGGCGGGCACGCTGATGGAGGCGCTCGACATCCGCATCACCGCGTTCGGCGACGACTGGCTGGCCGGCACCATGCCGGTCGACCAGCGTACCCACCAGCCCTACGGCCTGCTGCACGGCGGCGCCTCGGTGGCGCTGGCGGAAACCCTCGGCAGCACCGCGGCCATGCTCACGCTCGACCCGGCGCGTTACCGCACGGTCGGGCTCGACATCAACGCCAACCACTTGCGCAGCGTGCGCAGCGGGCTGGTGACCGGCACCGCGCGGCCGTTCCACCGCGGGCGCAGCACGCAGGTGTGGGAGGTCCGCATCGAAGACGCCGCGGCCCACCTGGTGTGCATCTCGCGGCTGACAATGGCGGTGGTGCCGGCCGCCGCCGTGGCCGCGACATGAAAACCGCGCCCTACGCCACGCTGACGCCCGACCTCGTGCTCGATGCAGTCGCTGCCTACGGCCTATGGCCGGATGGCCGCCTGCTCGCCCTGAACAGCTACGAGAACCGCGTGTGGCAAGTGGGCATCGAGGATGCCGCGCCGGTGATCGCGAAGTTCTATCGCCCGGGGCGCTGGAGCGATGCAGCCATCGCCGAGGAACACGCGTTTGCGCAGGAACTGGCGGACGCCGAGATTCCCCTCGTCGCGCCGCTCGCGTTTGCCGGCCGCACCCTGCTCGTGCACGCCGGTTTCCGCTACGCACTCGCGCCGCGCCACGGCGGCCGCGCGCCACAACTTGAAGCGCGCGAAACGCTTGAATGGCTCGGTCGCCTGCTGGCGCGCGTGCATGCGGTCGGCTCACGGGCAACGTTTGCGCAGCGCGGCGCGCTCAACCGCGAAAGCTTCATCGCCCGCCCGATGCACGCGGTGCTCGCCTCGTCCCTGCTGCCCGCGCACCTGCACCCGGCGTACCGTGACGCGGTGCACGCGCTCGATCGCGCGATCGCCACCCGCGAGGCCGCAGTCGGCCCAGTGCGCACGCTGCGCCTGCACGGCGACTGCCATGCCGGCAACATCCTGTGGACGGATGCCGGCCCGCATTTCGTCGACCTCGACGACGCGCGCATGGGCCCTGCCATGCAGGATCTGTGGATGCTCGCCGCCGACGATGCCGCGCTTACCGCGCTACTCGACGGCTACGAGCAATGGCGCGACTTCGACCGCACTGAGCTGGCGCTGATCCCGGCGCTGCGCGCGATGCGCCAGGTGCATCACGCCGGTTGGATCGCCGCGCGCTGGCTCGATCCGGCCTTTCCTGCCGCCTTCCCGTTTGCCGCCGAACCCTGCTGGTGGGAAGAGCACATCGGCGACCTGCATGCGCTGGCAGAGGAACTCGCCTGACGCCCGCGGTTTCGCCCCGCTGACGCCTCTGGCAGACTGGCGCCTCCCACGCAGGAAGCGACCGATGAAACGATCCCGCACCGCCAGCCTGATCCTGATGGGCAGCGCGCCACTGCTGCTCACCGCCTGCAGCCACGAGCCGGACGCCGTGCGCAGCGGCCTGTACACCTCGGTCGACGCCTGCGTTGCTGCCGGCAACGACGCCACCGCATGCAGCGACGCCTACGTCAAGGCCGCGCAAGAGGCCAAGACCGACGCCCCGGCGTTCTCCACCGCACGCGAATGCGAAGCGCGTTACGGCGAGCTCGCATGCGTCGAGCGCACGGTCGGCGGCCACGGCTATTTCATGCCGATGATGGCCGGTTTCATGCTGGCCCAGGCGATGCGCGGCAACACCGCCACCGGCGCATTTCGCAGCGCGGCGGCGTTTCGCGACAACGCCAACGGCTGGCACCAGGCGCCTTGGCAAAACCAGGGCCCGCCAAACCAAAACCCGCCGGCAGGCGGCGGCTACGGCAGCGGCGGGGGTTACGCCGGTGGTTTTCGCAGCGGCAGTGGGCGCGCGCTGGAAACCGTTACCAGCGCCCCCGACCGCGCGGTGACCACGGTGGGCCGCGGCGGCTTCGGCAGCGGCGGCGCGGCGCGCGGCATGGGTTTCCACGGCTTCGGCGGCTGATGCAGCGTATCGCCATCACCGAGCGCGCGGACTGGCGCGCGCAAGCCGCCGCGTACGGCTTCGGTTTCCACACCATCGACGCCGCCCCGTACTGGGACGAGGCCGCGTACTACGCCTTCACCCTGCGCGAAATCGAGCGGGCGATCGAAGCGCCCACGCAGACGCTGCACCAGATGGCGCTCGATCTCGTCGACCGCATCGTGGGCGACGAACGGCGCCTGCGCCAGCTGGCGATCCCCGAGGCGTACTGGGACTGGATCGCGCACAGCTGGAAAACGCGCACGCCGCACCTCTACGGACGCATGGACCTTGCCTACGACGGCATCGGCGCCGCCAAGCTCTACGAGCTCAACTACGACACCCCGACCTCACTGTACGAAGCCGCGTTTTTCCAGTGGCAATGGCTCGAGGACCGCATCGCCGATGGCACGCTGCCGCGCGACGCCGACCAGTTCAACGCGATCCAGGAGCGCCTGGTCGAGCGCTTCGCCGCCCTTGCACCGCGCATCACGCAGCCGTTCCATTTCAGCGCCGTGCGCGACTCGATCGAGGACCAGGGCACCATCGCCTACCTGCGTGATTGCGCGCTGCAGGCCGGTATCCGGTGCGGCACGCTCGCCATCGAAGACATCGGTATCAGCGTCGACGGCCGCTTCACCGATCTCGACGACCGTGCCATCGGCTGCCTGTTCAAGCTGTACCCGCTCGAAGACCTGTTTGCCGAAGCGTTCGGCCGCTACCTGCCGCGTTCCGGGCTGCAACTGATCGAACCGCCATGGAAGGCGATCCTCAGCAACAAGGGCATCCTGCCGTTGCTGTGGGAAGCCCACCCCGGCCACCCCAACCTGTTGCCGGCGCGCCTCGACGACGGCTCGCCGCTGCCGCCGGGCTGGGTACGCAAGCCACTGCATTCGCGCGAAGGCGCCAACGTGACGCTGCGCCTGGCCGATGGCCACGAGGTCGCCACGCCCGGCCCCTACGCCGGCCCGTGCATCATCCAGGCCTGCCACCCGCTCACCGCATTTGCCGGCCAGTACCCGTTGGTGGGCAGTTGGGTGGTGGGCGACGCGGCCTGCGGCATGGGGCTACGCGAGGATCGCACCCTGGTGACCCAGGACAGCGCGCGCTTCGTGCCGCACGCGATCATCGCCTGACCGCGCCACACGCGGAGAGCGTGAGCCATCAGCGCGTGCGCTCGTCGATGTCGGTGACGCGGCCGTCGACCAAGGTCACCACGATCACCCGGCCATCGCGCCGATACTGCCAATGCTCGCCCGGACTGGCGGCAGCCGACGTCACCCGCGTGCCGCGTCGCTTGCGACTGCGGCTATGGTTCGACACCGCTCGCGCATGGGACTTGTACGACGGCTTGCCAAGCAGGGCCACCACCGTGGCCGCACCATCGCCGGTCACCAATACCTGGCTGCCCACGCGCAAGCTATCGCCCGCCTGCGCACCGGACACCATCAGCGCCAGCCCGAGCAGGCCCCACCATGCCAATGGCCGCATGACATCACCGTTCGTTTGCCGGGCCCATCGCCCGCGCCCACGTTAGGTGGCCTCCGCCACCCGCGCCCAGCGTCATGTACGACCGCGACCGGTCAGCGCGACGCGCGCCGTGGTGTCGGCGTCGGCTGGCGGCTTACTGGCCGAGGTCGATGAGGTCGAGCGTGCGTCCGTGGTTGTCACGCACGCCTTGCTGCAGCGAAACCAGCTGGCGCACCGTCGGGCACAGCGCCAGCACCTGCGGCCGCAGCTGCTGCATGCGTTGGCGCATCCGCGGCTCGAGTTGGGTGGCAAGATCGGCCGCGCGGTCGCGCAGTGCACCGGCGGCCTGCAGATCGCCGCTGGTCGCGGCGTCGATGGCTTGCTGGCCAAGCGCACCGGCCACCAGCGGCAGCAGATCGCCGGCGACCTGGTCGATCACCTGGTCGGCCATGCTGCCCTGCCAGTCGTGGGTGCTTTGGCTGGCCGCGATGCGCTGCTTGAGGCTGGTCGACTCGGCGGCCAGTTTCTGCGCCATCTGCGCGCGCGTACCAGCATCCAGCCCGAGGCCCGCCGATTCGTCGCGCAAGCCCTGCACCGCGATGTCGACGCCGTGGTCGGCGACCACCTTGACCTTGGGCACCAGCGCACGCAGGTCGCGCTCGAACAGGCTCAGGCGATCCTGATCCTCGGCGTTGAGCGGCACCTTCGCGCCATCCACCTGCAAGCTGCCGTGGCTCAGTTCCACCCGCAGCGGCGCCGGGCTGGGGCGGTCGAACAGCACGCTATCCGGGCGAATGGTGACGTCGTAGCTGCTGCTGGCATGGCACGTGGTGGCGAGATCCTGTGCATGCAGCGGCGTGGCCAGCGCCAGGGGCAACAGCAGGGTCAGCAAAACCGGGGTACGCATCGACAGGTTCCGTGGCAAGAATCGGCTACCGATAGCCCGCACGCCGTCAACCCACGCTGAATGCGTCAGTGGCGCCGGCGGAATTGCGCACGCGCCGCCGGCGTATCGAGCCGCCACACCAGCCACCCCAGAAACGGCACCGCCAGCGCCTTCAAGCCCAACGTGATGCGATACACCCGGCGCGCGTGCGCCACCGCCGCGTGCAGTTTGGCGTCGGCGCCAAATTGCGTCAGCGCATCCGCGCTGGCCTGGTCGAACTGCGACCAGCGTGCGAGCATCATGCCGCCACTGGCCAACATCCACAGGGCAAGTGCGGCACAGGCAACGCGCAACGGCGCGCGCGCCCAGCCCTGGCGCAAGATGCAGCCGGCGCACAGCACGATCAGCACGAACGCCGCGGCAAAATAGCCAACGTCCCACGCCAGCAGCTGGTTCAGCGCCCCCGCGTCGGCGGCGGAAACCCGTGCGCGCTGCGCCCACAACAGCTGCGCATGCATCAGGTACTGCACGCAGCCGAAGCCGGCCAACAGCAGCAACAGCCACACCGCCACCCGCCACGGCATCAGGCCGCGCGGCGCGCTGCGGGTATCCAGCCGTGCCATCACCGGCATCAGCGCGCCGCCTTGGGCTGCTTCGCAAGATCGGCCAGCACCTGGCCGGAGTTCGCCTGCGGGTCGACCTTGGTGTAGATCTTCGCGATCCTGCCCTGCGGGTCGACCAGGAACGTGGTGCGCGCGGCGTAATGCACGCCAGCCATCGAGGTGAGCACGCCATAGGTCGTCGCCACCTTGCGGTCAGCATCGGACAGCAGCGGGAACGGCACGTGGTACTTCGCGGCAAACTCCGCGTGCGATTTCACGTTGTCGAGGCTGACGCCCACCACGTCGGCGCCGGCCTGGCGCAGCTTGGCGATATCGTCGCGAAAAGTGCATACCTCGGTAGTGCAGCCGGGGGTGAAATCCTTCGGGTAGAAATACAGCACCAGCCAGTGGCCGTGGTAATCGGCGGGGCTGCGCCAATGGCCGTTCTGGTCCTGCAGGCGAAAGCTCGGCGCGGAGTCGCCCACCTGCGGTCCGGCTTCGGCGGCCAGCAATGGCGCGGCCAGCAGGCCGCATAACAAGGTGAGTAGAAGCAGCAGTGACAGGCGACGCATGGCAGATCCTCCGCAATCGCGATGGTGACGGTCCAGTTTACGCGCCGGTCGCGCCCGGCGCGCGACAAGGCGCGCCGGGTGCCGGTCCCAACGGAAAGCGGCAGTGTTTTCCACCGATGCCGATGCATCCGCGCCATCCGTGGCCGATTGCCACAAACTCAGCGGCGGCTGATGGTGAACTTGCCCACCGACACGCCGAGGTTGATGCCTTCACCGTGGCCAGCCAGCGCCAGCGAGGTGGTGCCCTTGGTCAGCACCTGCGCGGTGCCGCTTTTCACCACGCCAAGTTCGGCGCCGGCCTGCGCGTAATTGCCGAACACATCTCCGATGTTGCGCACGTGGGTGATATCGCCGGTACCGTGGTCGATGCGGAACTTGCCGGCGGTGAGACCGCCGCCGATCACCTTGATTTTCACCGCGGCCTGCTCGCCGTTGTCGCAACGCACGGTGCCGCTGCCCTCGGCGCGCTTGTAGATGATCGACCAGCCTGACAGGCTGAAGTCGAGGTGACATTTGACGTTGGCTTCGGCCGCGTAGGCCGGCATGGTCGGCGCTGCCGTCAGCGCCACCATGCCCAGCGAAAGGACGACAGTCAGGGCCAGAGTGTGCTTGCTCATCGTGATCTCCTTGGCTTGCATCATTGCCCGACCAGCGTTGACGCCTCGCCGTCACGATCGCGTGAGCGGCGGATGACACCGTTCATCTTGATACTTCGCTAACACCACACGCATACACTGAGGCCGTCGTTTCGACCGGAACAGGTATGCCCAAGTATTCGCTGGTGGGTTATGACGGCTCGGATGCCGCCCGGCGCGCATTCGCGTTTGCCATGGACCTGGCGCGTGCCTGCCACGGCCGTGTGCGCGTGGTCTCGGTGTTGCAGGTGGCCGAAGGGGGCGACACCGTCGCCCTGATGATGACCGATGCCGGCGACCAGCGTGGGCAGGAATTGCGCGCCGAACTGGCCACCATTGCACCCGACACCGCGGAGCTGGCCGACATCGAGCTGGTACACGGCAGCCCCGGCGATGTGTTGCTGAACGAAGTGGGCCAGCACGCGATCGACCACATCGTGATCGGCCACACCGAGCGCGGCGCGCTGGCGCGCTGGCTGCTGGGCTCGGTCTCCAGCAACGTGCTGGCGCGCGCGCACGTACCGGTCACGGTCGTGCGCTGAACCGTTGCCCGGCCAGCCAGCGCGTCACCGCGCCGTGAGTCGGGATTCATCGGATGCATCCCGACCAGACTCTGGGATGGGCAGCCGATTGCCCGCAAGTCGGATACGAGCCGGGCGCCCGGATCAAACCTGCGCAGTCGACTACTTCCTGCCGCCCTTCTTCGGCAACGCCTGCCATTGGTCGGGCACGAAGCCGCCCACCTCGTACACCAGCGCGACCTTTTTCTCGCCATCCTGCATGGTCACGTTCAAGGTGATTTTTTGCGCCTTCGCCAGTTGCGCAATGAACCCCTTGTCGTCACGGATCATCAGCGCCGGCTCGCCGGTCGACGGCGCATACGCCTTGATCTCGCGCGCGGTGTCGTCGAATTTCGCCTTGATCGTGCAATTGGCGTGGCACACGAAGCCATGCGCATCACTGAACAGGAATGCGCTCTGGCCCCAACTGGTATGCCGGCGCAGCACAAGGCGCACGCGGGTATCGGTCGGAGTGCTGTTGTAGATCGAGGCCGTGGACTGCGTGCCGCCAGCCATCGGCGCCGTCTGGTATTGCCACAGCGCGGCAAGGCGCCGCTGGGTGCTCACCGTCTGCCAGCGCTTCTCGATCTCCGGCAGCGTCTGCTGCACTTCCTTGGCCGCCGCGCTGTCCGGGAAGCGCTGCACGATGTCCTTGCCCATCGTCACCGCCATCTCGTCGTTCTTGATGCGCAGCAACTCGCGGTAGGTGTCGAGATTGCGCTTGGCCGCAGCATCCTGTACCTGCGCCGCCTGCTGCGTCGGGTTCGGCGCCGGTGCACCGCCCTGCGAACAGGCAGCCAGCAACAAACCGCCGGCAACGGCGGCAAGCAAACGGCAGGCAACGGTCTTCATCGGCAAGCTCTCGCGCGAAACATCAGCGGCGAGATTGGAACAAGCCGCCCACGCAGCGCAAGCAGCCCACGCCAACGCGCTAGCTGTCGGCCAGCGCCGGCACCGGTGGGGCTGCAGCTCGCCCCGAAAGTGGTAACCGCGCCATGCGCGGCGTCGCCCCGCGTTCGCACCCTTCGCTCCCGGGTTCGGCGAGGCCAAACCGTGCGCGTGGCAATGAGCAAGCGATTCCAACCCGGAACGCCGGTGCCGGAGCGGTGACACGACGTCGAACGCGAACAGTGTGCGGGCGTCGAACCAACCGCTCGTTACACTTGACGCCCCTCACGCCAACCAGCTCCGCCATGCTCGTCACCACGCCCGAAGCTTTTCTCGACGCCTTTGCCGCACTCGCGCCACTGCCCGCTGCGGCGGCCACCGCGCGCGCCGCATTTATGGTCGCCCCGGCGGGGTTTTCACTGGCCGCGGAATCGGCGCGCGACAACCGTTACATGGCAATGGATCAGGCCGTGGATCCGCTGCGCGCGCTGGCCCAGCACCAGGCGCTGGCGCAGGCGTTGCGCGCCGACCTGCCAGTGATCGTCTTTCCTGGCGATGCCGCCACGCCGGATGCGGTGTTCCCCAACAACGTGTTCGGTACCGCGCCCGGCAACTTGGTGGTGGGTCGCATGCACCACGCCGTGCGCCAGCGCGAAGCCGAACGCGCTGACATCCGCGCGTTCTTCGGCGAGCTGCTGGGCTACGACGAGGTCGACCTCTCCGGCTGCGGCGATCTCGTTGCCGAGCTGACCGGCTCGCTGGTGATCGACCGCGCGCGCGGCATCGGCTACTGCGGCCTGAGCGAACGCTGCGACCGCGCCGGCGCCGAGGCCATGCACCAGGCGTTCGGCCTGCGCCTCACCTTTTGCTTCGACCTGGCTGCAGGCGAATACCACACCAACGTGGTGTTCGCCCTGCTCGCGGGCCGCGCCGCGATCCTTGCCGCCGACGGCTTTGCCGATCCGGCCGTGCCGCAGGCGATTGCCGGCGCCTACGGGGGACGCGCGTTGTGGCTCACCACCGCACAGAAACAAGCCTATGCGGCGAACGCGATCACGCTTGCCGAGGATCGCGTGTGGCTGAGCGCCGGCGCCGCCGCGTCGCTCACCGAAGCGCAGCGCGATGCCCTGGCACAGTGGGGCTTTCGCCTGGGCAGCGTCGATCTGTCCGAGATCGAGAAGGCCGGCGGCAGCCTGCGCTGCTGCGTGGGCGAGATTTACTAGCGGGCTGGCCGCCTGGCGTTGCCCCTGAACCCGGTAGGCCCTTGCCGTCTCCGCAAAAGAAAACCCGCCAATGGCGGGTTTTCTTTATTGGCTTGCAGCCGCCGGGTCAAATCGTGATCGGATTGGGCTGTTCGGGGTCAAGCTGGTATTCCTTGAGCGCGCGGGCGACGTCCTTGGCGTTGACCTTGCCTTCCTTCGCCAGTGCGGCGAGGGCAGCATGCGCGATCCAGTGCGCGTCGACCTCGAAGAAGTCGCGCAGGTGCTCGCGGGTGTCGGAACGGCCGAAGCCGTCGGCACCGAGCACGGTGAACGAGCGGCCATCCGGCACGAACGCGCGCACCTGGTCGGCCACCGCGCGCACGTATTCGGACGCGGCGATCACCGGGCCGTCGTGGTCGGCGAGGCTGGCGGTCATGTACGCGATACGCGGCGCCTTAGCTTCCGGATGCAGGCGGTTCCAGCGTTCGCAGTCGAAGCCGTCGCGCGACAGCTCGCTGTAGCTCGGGCACGACCACACGTCGGCCTTGACGCCGAAATCGGCATCGAGCAGTTCCGCCGCCCGCAACGCCTCGCGCAGCGCGCCGCCGGCGGCCATGAGCTGCACCCGCGGCACGACCGCCTTGCCCTTGGCCTTGCCCTTCTCGCCACCGCCGTCGCGCACCAGGTACATGCCCTTGATGATGCCGTCGTAGCAGCCTTCGGGCATGTCCGGGTGGGTGTAGTTCTCGTTGGTGGTGGTGATGTAGTAGAAGACGTCGTGCTGCTCCTCGTACATTTCCTTCACGCCGTGCTGCAGCAGCACCGCCACCTCATAGGAATAGGTGGGGTCGTAGACGCGGCAGTTGGGAATGGTGCCGGCCACCAGCGGCGAGGTGCAATCGTTGTGCTGCAGGCCTTCGCCGGGGAAACTGCAGCCCGCGGTGGCACCCACCAGGAAGCCGCGCGTGCGCTGGTCACCGGCCGCCCAGATCAGGTCGCCGATGCGGCGGAAACCGAAGAACGAGTAGTAGATGAAGAACGGCAGCATCGGCTTGTTCGACACCGAATAGCTGGTGCCGGCCGCGATCCACGCCGATACGCCGCCGGCCTCGGAGATGCCTTCCTGCAGCACCTGGCCGTCTTTCGACTCGCGGTAGTACAGCAGCTCGTCGGCATCCTGCGGACGGTATTTCTGGCCGAACGGCGCGTAGATGCCGATCTGGCGGAACATGCCCTCCATGCCGAACGTGCGTGCCTCGTCGGAAACGATCGGCACCACGCGCGGGCCGATCTCCTTGTCGCGCAGCAAGAGATTCATGCCGCGCACCAGCGCCATGGTGTTGGAGATTTCGCGCTCGCCGGTGCCCTTGGTGATCTGCGCAAATGCGGTGAGCTCCGGCGCGTGGGTACGCTCGTCGGTGCGCCGGCGGCGCTGCGGCAGGAAGCCGCCCAGCTCGCGGCGGCGATCCAGCATGTACTGCACTTCCGGGGAATCCATGCCGGGGTGGTAGTACGGCACGTCGGCCAGCTTGTCGTCGGGAATCGGCACCTGGAAGCGGTCGCGGAACTGGCGCACCGCGTCGTTTTCCATCTTTTTCTGCTGGTGGGTCGGGTTCTGCGATTCGCCCGAACCGATGCCCATGCCGTAGCCCTTCACCGTCTTGGCAAGGATCACGGTCGGCATGCCCTGGGTGTGCACCGCCGCATGGTAGGCGGCATACACCTTGTGCGGATCGTGGCCACCGCGGTTCAAGCGCCACACGTCGTCATCGGAAAGGCTTGCCACCATCGCGCGCGTTTCCGGGTACTTGCCGAAGAAATGCTCGCGCGTGTAGGCGCCGCCGAAGGCCTTGCACGCCTGGTACTCGCCGTCGACGGTTTCCATCATCAGCTTGCGCAGGACGCCGTTCTTGTCGCGCGCCAGGAGCGGATCCCAGTAGCTGCCCCACACCACCTTGAGCGCGTTCCAGCCGGCGCCGCGGAATACGCCCTCGAGCTCCTGGATGATCTTGCCATTGCCGCGCACCGGGCCGTCGAGGCGCTGCAGGTTGCAGTTGACGACGAAGATGAGGTTGTCCAGTCCTTCGCGGCCGGCGAGCGAGATCGCGCCCAGCGACTCCGGCTCGTCCACCTCGCCGTCGCCCAGGAAACACCACACCTTGCGGTCGGTCTTGGGCATCAGTCCGCGGTGTTCGAGGTACTTGAAGAACTGCGCCTGGTAGATCGCCTGGATCGGACCCAGGCCCATCGACACCGTCGGCACCTGCCAGTAATCGGGCATCAGCCACGGGTGCGGGTAGGAGGTGAGCAAGTGGCCGTGCGAAACGGTATCCAGTCGGAAGCTGTCGAGCTGTTCGGCGCTGATGCGGCCCTCGAGGAACGAGCGCGCGTAGATACCGGGGCTGGAATGGCCCTGATGGAAAATCAGGTCGCCGGGGTGCTCGGCGCTCGGCGCGCGCCAGAAGTGGTTGAAGCCGACGTCGTACAACGTGGCGCTCGACGCGAAGCTGGCGATATGGCCGCCGAGCTTGCCCGGCTTGCGATTGGTGCGCACCACCATCGCCATCGCGTTCCAGCGGATGATCGAGCGGATGCGCCACTCCATCGCGGCGTCGCCGGGGCTCTTGGCCTCGTTCGCCGGCGCGATCGAGTTGACGTACGCGGTGGTCGGATCGAACGGCAAATGACCGCCGGCGCGGCGCGTGGTATCCACCATCTGTTCGAGCAGATAGTGCGCGCGCTCGGTGCCGTCGTGGTTGATGACGGCACTCAGTGATTCGACCCATTCCTTGGTTTCGGTGGGGTCGAGATCCTGGTCAAGGATGTCGTCGAGCTGATCCATGGGAAAGTCTCCACGGCGCCATGCGGCGCTGATGCTTGCGGAAGGCCAACCGTCGGGGAAACGGTCAGCAAACCCCAAGTCTAGCGGCCGCTGCGTACGCCTGCCAATTCGACCCAGGTCGAGCGCCAACCATGCGCCCGCGCATGCTTGCCCGGCGAATACGCCGCACGCGGAAAACAGGGTTCAGTGCGCGCCGAGCGCGCCGCGCACGAGCGCCACAAACCGCGCCTGATCGATCTCCAGCACGATGCGCGCCTGCGCCGCGCAGCCCGATCGCCCGTTCCAGTCGACCACCGTCATGCCGCGGGTCAAACGGCCGTCCAATTCGATGGCGACCGCGCGCGTTTCCGCCCGGGTGACGATGGTCGGATCGATCGCCACCGCCATCGCCAGCGCATCGGCCGCCACCACGCCGCTGCGGTCATGCCTGGCGTTGTACGCGCGCGCCGTGCCAAACACCTTGGCAAAGAACCGCGCACGCGCGTCGCCGGCAGCCAGCCACGCATCGAACTCGGCGTCCACAAAACCATGCCGCAGCGTGAGTTCCCAATCGACGAGGTCGAATGCGGGGAACGCCTCGAACACGACGTGTGCGGCTTCCGGGTCGAAACCGATGTTGAACTCCGCAGGCAAACTGCGGGTATTGCCGTGGCCGGTGACCGCCCCGCCCATCACCACCAGCCGCCGCACGCGCTGCGGCAATGTCGGATCGAGCCGCAACGCCAGCGCGATGTTGGTCAGCGGCGCCAGCGCCACCAGCGTCAGTTCGCCGGGACGCTCGCGGGTCAGGCGCAGCAGCGCGAGCGCAGCGGCCTCGGCTTCGGCGCTGGCGGCAGGCTCCGGAAAACCCACGTCGCCCAGCCCATCCGCACCATGCACCTGCGCGGCGTCCTCGTCCGGCGCGCGCACCAGCGGCGTCGCACAGCCGGCGTGGATGGGAAAGCGGCCATGGACGAGGTCCTTCAGCACCCGGGCGTTGCGCACGGTGTGGCCGAGGCCGACATTCCCGGCAGCGATGCTCAGCGCCACGATGTCGGCATGCGCGTGCGCCATCAGGATGGCCAGCGCATCGTCCACGCCGGGGTCGGTATCGATCAGGAGCCGCGCGCGGGTCATGCATCGATTCTCGCAGAAACCCGCGGCCGCAAACCTGCGCGCGATCAGCCCGCCGCAGTGAACACGGTGCCCGCCGGGCCGAAGGGTTGCACCAGCCAGTGATCGGCCAGCAGAAAAGCGAACAGCGCAAACAGATAGATGATCGAGTACTTGAACATGCGCATCGCGAAATACGCATCCGGCGGGCGGATCAGCCGGATCGCGTAGTACAGGAACCCGGCACCGAGGGCCAACGCGCCACCAAGGTAGATCCAGCCGTTCATGCCGGTCAGTGCCGGCAGCAGGCTCACCAGCACCAGCAGCACCGTGTAGAACAGCACCTGCCAGCTCGTGTACTTGACCCCATGGGTCACCGGCAGCATCGGGATGCCGGCACGCGCGTAGTCGTCGCGGCGGAAGATCGCCAGCGCCCAGAAGTGCGGCGGCGTCCACACGAAAATGATCAGGCACAACTGCAGCGCATACGGATGCAGCGAGCCGGTGACCGCGGTCCAGCCGATCACCGGCGGGATCGCGCCGGCCAGCCCGCCGATCACGATGTTCTGCGGCGAGGCGCGCTTGAGCACGGCGGTGTAGATCACCGCATAGCCGATCAGGCCGACGAAGGTCAGCACCGCGGTCAGCACGTTCACCCACAGCGCCAGCACGATCATCGACACGATGCCGAGCGTGAGCGCGAAGGCGAACGCCTGCCGCGGCTTGAGTTGCCCGGCGGGCAGCGGCCGGTGCGCGGTGCGCACCATCACCTTGTCGATGCGTTGGTCAATCAGCTGGTTGAACGCGGCGGCGGATGACGACGCCAGCCAGATGCCAAGCGTGCCGAAAATCAGTGCCTGCCAGCGCGGCAGGCCCGGCACCGCGAGAAACATGCCGATCACCGCGCAGAAGACCAGCAGCACCACGATGCGCGGCTTGGTCAGCTGAAAGTATTCGCCCATCACCCCGGTCATGCGCCATCCCCCTCAACCAACGGCTTGCGCTGTGTGCGCGCCAGCGCTCCCACCAAGCTCAACAGTAACAGGGCCGCCATGCCGTTGTGCGCGGTGGCCACCGGCAGCGGCAAGCCGAAGTGCACATTGCTGATGCCGAGCAGTACCTGGCAGACGAGCGCCGCGACGATGGCGCCCGCGCACACCCGAAGCCCCCGCCGTGCCAGCCGCCAGCCGAGCCACAGCAGGTACGCCGTCACCACCAGCGCGCCAAGGCGATGCACCATCTGGATCGCCGTGCGCGCGGCGCCGTCGAGCACGCCGCCTTCGTAGTCCACCCCGATGCCGCGCCACAGGATGAAGCCCTGGTGGTAATCCGCAGCGGGCCACCACTGGCCGAGGCAATGCGGAAACGCGGCGTCGCCAAACCCGCAGGCGAGCGCGGCATAGTTCGACGAGGTCCAGCCACCGAGCGCGATCTGGCAGGCGAGCAGCACGATGCCGAGTGCCACCCAGCGGCGCAGGCCGCGCAGCGCGTCGTTGTTCGCGGCGATGCCGGCAAAGCGCAGTGCGGCGTAACCCAGCAGCGCCAGCGTGGTCATGCCGCCCAGGAGATGCCCGGTGACGACGATGGGCTTCAACAGCAGGGTTACCGTCCACATGCCAAGCATGGCCTGGAACACGATGACGCCAAGCGCAACCAGGCACACCTTGGCTGCCGTCGGCGCCCGCAACAATCCGGCCGCCACCAGCGGCAACACGATAGCGGCCGCGGCGAGCACGGACGACGGCACATGCTCGCCGCGCATGTACAGCGTCACCCCGATCGCCGCAAACAGCGCACTGCCGCCGACCAGCCACCAGAGGCGCCGCTGGCGCCACGCAGCCATCACCGCCATCGCCAACACCAGCATGCCCAGCGTGCCAGCCAGCATGCGGTGCACCTGCTCGCGCCACGCCTTGTGCGCCACGTACGGGCGGTTCGGAAATGCCGCATCCGCCTGCGCCACCGCCTGCGCGTGCTGCGGCCAGGTGGCCTCGCCATAGCAGGTGGGCCAGTCCGGGCACGACAGGCCGGCATCCGACAGCCGCACGAAGGCGCCGAACATTACCAACCCGAGGGCGAACACGGCCGCCAGCAGGCTCAGCCAGCGCAGGCCGCGCGACACGCCGGCGCGGCTCACCGGATCACCTTGCGCAGGTCGCGCAGCACGCCAGCCGGATCAAACCCTGCCGGGTAACTGGCCAGCGCGGTGCCGTCCGATTCGACCAGCACCGCGCCGAGGCTGTCGGGCTCACTCGGACGCCACGCGTCGAGTTTGCCGTCGGTATCGGCACCGATCCGCCAGAAGTTCGCCATGCCCTTGGCGTCCGCGCCGGTCGGCGGCGCGCCGACATACAGCAGCCGCAGTCGCGACTGGTTCTGGTTGAGCATCACCCGCGCCTTGGCCAGCGCGGTCAGCGCGGCGTAACAGTGGCTTGCACAATCGGGCCCGGGCAACGCAATCAGCGTCAACCGCGGCTTGACGTCGCGCCATGCCCAGACGCCGCCATCGGCCATCCGGATCGACAGCTGTTCCTGTGCAAAGTTGCGCTGCGGCAGGATCGGCAAGCCGTTGCCTTTGGCCGTCGGCTGCCAACCGGCCAGCGTCAGCGCCAGCGCCACCAGAAACGGCACGAGAAACACCGCGCCAACCAAAAGCAGTTTCACCCGGCCCTTGCGCAGGGCGGCGGCGGTATCGGTCATGGGCCATCCACATGGTCGGTGGGAGGTTGGCGCCGCTTGCGGCGCTTGTCGCGGTTCACCACGAGCAAAATGACGATCACCGCGACGGCAAACGAGAACCACTGGAACGCGTACGCACGATGGCGCGCCGGCGGCATGTCGCCGAAATCCAGCGTGTGCACGCGCACATAGATCGACGCCGGGTCGGCATCCAGGCTCAGCATGCGTGGATAGAGCGTAGCGCCAAGGTCGGCAGCCACTTGCGTCGGGTCGAGGTAGATCGACTTTTTCGGCCACGTGGTCTGCCGCGCCAGCGCATTGCCGCCCATTTCGAACCCGCGCGGCGGTGGCGGCAGGTACAGCCCGTGCAAATGCTGCACGCCGGTCGGCAACACAGGCAATTGCGGCGTTTTATCGGTGCCGTTGCCGGGCAGGAAACCCAGGTCGACCAAGAGCAGTCGCGAGCTGCCGGTCAACTGCAGCGGCACGAACACCTCGACCCCGCCAAGATCGTCGTGCTTGGGGTTGTCGAGCAGGTAGACGCGATCGGCAACATACTGCCCGCGCACATCGATGCGCGGAAACGCATCGGCCGGCGGGTTGAGCGCCACGCTGGCAAAGCTTTGCGGCGCCGCGGTGGCGGCGGCGGCGTACCGCTGCAGCAGATCCACCTTGAAATCCGCGCGGTGCAACTGCCAGACGCCAAGCCGCACGAACAGGGCAGATGCCGCCAGCGTCAGCACGATGGCCCACCATGGTGGTCGGCGCAGCCCGCCTAGCACGGTGTGCCGCCGCGCGTGGTTATACTCGACGCCATTCCATCGCGCGGATCGCTCACATGGGCTCCATCTTCAAGATCATCGTGGTGGTGTTGCTGCTGGTGGTCATCTTCAGCCTCGCCCAGGCGCTGTACTACATGATGACCGACAAAGGCAGCGACGGGCGCATGGTGTGGGCCCTCACGCGCCGCGTCGTGCTCTCGCTGGTGGTGATCGGCATCGTCATTTTCGGCATCTGGATGGGTTGGCTGCATCCGCACGACGTCGGTCAATGACCACCGCCCGCCGCACCACGAAAAAACCGCCTTCCGGCGGTTTTTTCGTGCCTTGCCGGCACCTGCCTCAAAGCACGTAGACGAACAGGAACAGGCACAGCCACACCACGTCGACGAAGTGCCAGTACCAGGCCACCGCCTCGAAACCGAAATGATGCTCGGGGCTGAAGTGCCCCTTGAGCACGCGCAGCCAGATCACTGCCAGCATGATCGTGCCGATCGTCACGTGGAACCCGTGGAAGCCGGTCAGCATGTAGAACAGCGAGCCGTACACGCCGGTCTGGAACGTGAGGTTCAGTTCGCGATACGCCTCGGCGTACTCGTGCGCCTGGAAGGTCACGAAGGTCGCGCCCAGCAGCACCGTCAGCCCCAGGAACACCAGCACCCGCCCGCGATGCCCGCCGCGCAGCGCGTGGTGCGCAATCGTCACGGTAACGCTGGAGGTGAGCAGGATCAGCGTGTTGAGCAGCGGCAGCCCCCACGGCACCACGGTGCTGAACGCGCCACCGAGCGCCAGCGGCCCGTTGCCGCCATCCGCGCCCCAGGTGCCCGCATACGCGTCGTACAGAAACTGGTGGGTCAGCACGCCATGGCCGCTACCGGCCAGCCACGGCAGCGAGAACATGCGCACGTAAAACAGCGAGCCGAAGAACGCGCCGAAGAAAAACACCTCGGAGAAGATGAACCACATCATCCCCATGCGGAACGAGGTATCCACCTGATCGTTGTAGCGGCCGGCCAGCGACTCGCGGATCACCGAGCCGAACCAGCCGAAAAACATGCCGAGGATGCCAAGCGCGCCGATGGTGATGACGGTCTTGCCGAAACCCGCCTCGCCCGGCTCGGCGTTGAGCCAATGCGCAGCACCAAAAACGGTAAGGAACAACACCACCGCGGCCACGATCGGCCAATGGCTGCGGTTCGGTACGAAATAGATGTCTTGCTGTTGAACCATGATGAGACCCCGTGGAGTTCCCTGGTGACCGCCGGCACGGCACGCCGTGCTCCTGCGCCGCTATTTCATCAAAAGAATCTGCAAAAACGACAGCAGATAAAAAATGCCGATCACCACTGCCAGCACCGTCACCGTGCGCCGCACGCCGCGCCGCTGTGCGCGGCCCATCGGCGTGCGCGCGACGGCGGCGGTGCCGTCGCGCACCTGACGGCGCGGCGGCTCGACCTCGCCCACCGCGGCGGCCTCAATCATCCGCGCCACTGTGTGCCAACTCCTCGTCGCGCACCACCGGCGGCACCTCGAAGGTGTGGTAGGGCGCCGGCGACGGCACCGTCCACTCCAGCCCCTTCGCGCCCTCCCAGGCACGGTTGGCAGCCTTCTGCTTGGAGAAGAACACGCAGTGGATGATGACGCCGAGGAAAATCAGCTGCGAGGCGCCGAACAGGAAGCCGCCAATCGAACTGACCATGTTGAAGCCGGCGAACGCCACGTTGTAATCGGGAATGCGTCGCGGCATGCCGGCCAGGCCGAGGAAATGCTGCGGGAAGAACAGCACGTTCACGAACACCAGGCTGCACCAGAAATGCACCTTGCCCCAGAACTCGCTGTACATGTGCCCGCTCCACTTGGGCATCCAGTAGTACGCGGCCCCCATGATCGCGAACGCGGCGCCGGTCACCAGCACGTAGTGGAAATGCGCCACCACGAAATAGGTGTCGTGATACTGGAAATCGGCCGGCACCAGCGCCAGCATCAGGCCGGAAAAGCCGCCGATCGAAAACAGCACCACGAACGCGATCGCAAACAGCATCGGTGTCTCGAACGTGAGCGACCCGCCCCACATGGTGGCCACCCAGTTGAACACCTTGATGCCGGTCGGCACCGCGATGAGCATGGTGGCGTACATGAAGAAGATGTCCGCGCCCACCGGCATGCCCACCGCGAACATGTGGTGCGCCCAGACCAGGAACGACAGGAACGCGATGCAGGCGATCGCCAGCACCATCGCCTTGTAGCCGAAGATCGGCTTGCGCGCGAAAGTCGGGATGATCTCCGAGATGATCCCGAATGCCGGCAGGATCATGATGTAGACCTCGGGGTGACCGAAGAACCAGAACACGTGTTGGTACAGCACCGGGTCGCCGCCGCCGCCCGGGTTGAAGAAGCTGGTGCCGAAATACTTGTCGGTCAGCAACATGGTCACCGCGCCGGCGAGCACCGGGATCACCGCGATCAGCAGGAACGCCGTGATCAGCCAGCTCCACACGAACACCGGCATCTTGACCAGGTCCATCCCGGGCGCACGCATATTTAGGATGGTGGCGATGATGTTGATCGCACCCATCACCGAGCTGATGCCCATGAGGTGGATGGCAAACACCGCGTAGGCCAGCGACCCGCTTTGCAGCGACAGCGGCGGATACATCGTCCAGCCGCCGGCCGGGCCCCCGCCTGGCAGGAGCAGGGTCGAGTACAGCAGGATGAACGCGAACGGCAGAATCCAGAACGACAGGTTGTTCATGCGCGGCAACGCCATGTCCGGCGCGCCGATCATGAGCGGGATCATCCAGTTGCCCAGCCCCACGAACGCCGGCATGATCGCGCCGAAGATCATGGTGAGCCCGTGCATCGTGGTCAGCTCGTTGAACGTATACGGCTGCACCAGCTCCAGCCCGGGCTTGAACAGCTCGGCGCGGATCAGCATGGCAAAGCTGCCGCCGACGAAAAACATCGTCAGCGAGAAGATCAGGTACAGCGTGCCGATGTCCTTGTGGTTGGTGGACATCAGCCAGCGCTGGACGAAACTCTTCGGCGCGCCGTGATGCTCTTCATGTAGGTCTTGCGTGGTTGCGGTGGCCATGGCCTTGCACCTCTGACTCAAATCTTGTCGATGGCGCAGCCGTGGCGGCTGCGATCAGAAAACGGGAAGGCGCTCACTGGCGCGCCACGGCGAGTGCCGTCGGCGGCGCCGCCGGCGCCGCGGCCGTGGCCGGCGCGGCCTTTTCCTGCGTCGCCAGCCACGTCTGGAATTCGGCCGGCGATACCGCCTTGACCACGATCGGCATGAAGCCGTGATCCTGGCCGCACAGCTCGGCGCACTGCCCGCGATACACGCCCGGCTTCACGATGTTGGCCCAGGCCGAATTGACGATGCCGGGAATGGCATCCATCTTCCAGCCGAAATCAGGCACCCACCACGAGTGGATCACGTCACCCGCAGTGATGACGAAGCGGATCTTGGTGTTGGTCGGCAACACCAGTTGCCGGTCGACGTTGAGCAGATAGGTGTGCTCGCCATCAACTTGCACCGCGTAGGGATCCATGCCGGAATGCAGCTGCCGCGTCTTGTCCGACTGCGCATCCAGCTTGGACACGAAACCGACGTTCTGGATCGCCTTGCCCTGGTAATCGACGTAGTCGTAGCGCCACTTCCACTGGTAGCCGGTGACCTTGACCGTCATCTGCGAGCCGGTGGTGTCGGCAAACGTGACCAGCCCACCGGTGGACATCCACGCCAGCGTGGCAAGGATGATGACCGGGATCGTCGTCCATATCACTTCGACCGTGGTGTTGTGCGCCCACTTCTCGGCCACCGCGCCGCGCGATTTGCGGAAGCGGAACATCGCGATGAACATGGCGCCGAACACCAGCACGCCGATCACCGTGCACACCCACAAACCGACCTGGTTGAGGAAATACGCCTCGCCCGACCAAGTGGTGACACCCTGCGGCATGTTGAGTTGCCACGGGCGCGGGTCGGCCTGCGCTGCGCCGGCGCCAAGCGCCAGCAGCACCCCGCCCGCGGCGACCATCGCGCGTCTCACCCGCGCCGTCACCGCGCGACCGCGGCCTCGCGCAGTGCTGCCCGTTCCGATCCTGCCAGATGCCATGCTTACGCCCCTAGTTGATCCAACCGTGCGGCTGGTCGTGGTTGCCGCCCAGCAATATCTTGAGTTTTCGCCACAACGCGACGCGTTCGGGTTCGGCGAGGAACGTGCCGATTTCCAACTCGCGGCCGTGCGACGCCAACAACAAACGTCGATGCCCGTTTTCCCCATCCTCCAGCCGTGCCCGTACCCAGTACGGCTGGAAACTCACTTGCCGATGCCCCGGCAACCAGCTCACCTCGAGCGCCGCGGCGCCCAGGGTGATCCGTTCGCTGCAATCCCCCGCACGCCACGCCACCGCCAGCGCAACCGCCATGGCACCGGCCTCGAGCGCGGCAAACAGCGGCGCAAACACGTTGCCCTGCCAGCCGCCCCATACGCCGGTTGCCAGCGCCAGCACCGCCAGCGCCACGATCAGCCTGCGCATGCCGCGCCGACTGAGCGCGCGATTGGGTTTGAGCCAAATCGTGACGCCGGATGAATCGGCCACTGCAGGGCGAAGCACGATCATGGAAGTACCGCGTGCCAAGAGCGGGTCGATCATAGGTCGTGAAAATGCAATGGGCAAGATTGTCGCAGGGGCTTGAGGCAAATCATGCCAACCCGCCCGCGAGTCCCGGCATCGGGTTACCAGTGACCGTCACTGGTACGGCACGCAGCGTAGAATCGCCGGTTTCGGTTCACTCTCACTCATCAAGTTCCCAACGTGACTTCGCCCATTCTCAGCCCCGAACTCCCCACCGGCGCCGAGCCGGCCCGCGCGCGGATTACCGCCGCGTGGCTGCGCGACGAGACCGAAGCGGTCAACGACCTTTTGACCCAGGCCAGCTTTCCGCCCACCGAGCGCGAGGCGGTGATCGACCTTGCCGCCGGCCTCGTCACCCGGGTGCGCGCCCGGGTGAAAGACCAGAGCGCGGTCGAATCCTTCATGCGCCAGTACGATCTTTCCAGCGAGGAAGGCGTGCTCTTGATGTGCGTGGCCGAGGCGCTGCTGCGCATCCCCGACAAGGCCACTGCCGACAAGCTGATCCGCGACAAGCTGGGCGATGCCGATTGGAAAAAGCACCTCGGCCAGAGCGAGTCGCTGTTCGTCAACGCCAGCACCTGGGGACTGATGCTCACCGGTCATCTGGTGCAGTTGGCCGAGGAAACCCGGCGTGACTTCACCGGCGCCCTGAAGCGCCTGGCCGGCCGCGCCGGTGAGCCGGCGGTCCGCCTCGCGGTGCGCCAGGCGATGCGCATCATGGGCCATCAGTTCGTGATGGGCCAGACCATCGACGAGGCGCTCGACCGCTGCGCGAAGAAGGAATACGCGGTGTACCGCTATTCCTACGACATGCTTGGCGAGGCGGCACTCACCGCGGAAACCGCCGAGCGCTACCAGCAGGATTACCGCAACGCGATCGGGCGCATCGGCGCGCGCGGGCCGTTCGCCAGCCACGAGGTGGCGCCGTCGATCTCGGTCAAGCTCTCGGCGCTGCACCCGCGCTACGAAGTCGCCCGCCGCGAGGAGGCGCGCGCCGCGCTCACCGCCAAGCTGCTGGAACTCTCACAGCTCGCGATGAAGGCCGGCATCGCGCTGTCGGTGGATGCCGAGGAGGCCGACCGGCTCGAGCTCTCGCTGGATATCATCGGCGCGGTGTTCGCCCACCCCTCGCTCGAGGGTTGGAATGGCTTGGGCATCGTGGTGCAGGCGTACTCCAAGCGCACCCCGTTCGTGATCGACTGGGTCACCGAGATGGCACGCACCACCGGCCGCCGCTGGTATGTGCGCCTGGTCAAGGGCGCGTACTGGGATGCCGAGATCAAGAAGGCGCAGGAGCAGGGCCTGCCCGGCTACCCGCTGTACACGCGCAAGCCGAACACCGACGTCTCCTACCTCGCCTGTGCGCACAAGCTGTTCGACGCCGGCACCGCGCTCATCTACCCGCAGTTCGCGACGCACAACGCGCACTCCATCGCCGCCATCCACCACATCGCGCGCGGCCGCACCTTCGAGTTCCAGCGCCTGCACGGCATGGGCACCGACCTGTACGCCGAGGTGATCGGCAAGGACAAGCTCGACGTGCCGTGCCGCGTGTACGCACCGGTCGGCACGCACGAGGACCTGTTGCCGTACCTGGTGCGCCGCCTGCTCGAAAACGGTGCCAACACCAGCTTCGTCAACCGCGTGGTGGATGAAACCCTGCCGGTGCGCGAGCTGGTGGCCGACCCGTGCGAGAAAGTGCGCGGCTACGCTTCCATCCCGCACCCGCGCATCCCGCTGCCAGTGAACCTCTACGGCGACAACGCGGCGCAGGCACAGCATTCCAATTGGGTCACCCGGAAGAATTCCATGGGCATCAACTTCTCCAACGACAACGAACTCAAGGCCCTGGCCGACACAGTGAATGCGAACGCCGGCCCGTGGCACGCCGAGCCCCTGGTACCGGGCGCGCAAGGCCACGGCGCGACGGTGACGGTGACCAACCCGGCCGACCGTCGGCAGACCGTAGGCAGCTACGTCGCGGCCGACGCCGCACTGGTGGACCAGGCGCTGGCCAACGCCGTCGCCGCGCAGGGCGACTGGGATCGCCTGCCGGCCGCCAGCCGCGCCGCCATCCTCGAACACGCGGCCGATCTCCTGGAATCCCGCCGCGCCGAGTTCATCGCGCTGTGCGTGCGCGAGGCCGGCAAGGGGTTGGGCGATTCGATTGCCGAGATCCGCGAGGCCGCCGATTTCCTGCGCTACTACGCCGCCATGGCGCGCCGCCTGTTCGGCCAACCGGAACAACTGCCCGGCCCCACCGGCGAAGCCAACCAGCTGTACTTGAACGGCCGCGGCGTGTTCGTCTGCATCAGCCCGTGGAACTTCCCGCTGTCGATCTTCCTCGGCCAGGTTTCCGCTGCGCTGGCCGCCGGCAACAGCGTGATCGCCAAGCCGGCCGAACAGACCAGCCTGATCGGTTTTGCCGCGGTCAAACTGCTGCACGAGGCCGGCATCCCCGAAGCCGTGCTGCAATACCTGCCGGGCGACGGCGCGGTGGTCGGCGCCGCGCTCACCAAAGATCCGCGCGTGGCCGGCGTCGCCTTCACCGGTTCGACCGACACCGCATGGGCGATCAACCGCACCCTGGCCGCGCGCAATGCGCCGATCGCCGCGCTGATCGCCGAGACTGGCGGCCAGAACGCGATGATCGCCGACTCGTCCGCGTTGCCCGAACAGATCGTCAAGGATGTCGTCGCCGCCGCGTTCCAGTCGGCTGGCCAGCGCTGCTCGGCCGCGCGCGTGCTGTTCGTGCAGGACGACATCGCCGACAAGGTGATCGACATGCTTGCCGGCGCGATGGCCGAGCTGAAAGTGGGCGACCCTGGCCAGCTCTCCACCGACGTCGGCCCGGTGATCGACGAAGACGCCAAGCAGCTTCTCGTCGACCATGCTGCCCGAATGGACCGGGAGGCGAAAAAGATCACCGAGGCGAAACTCGACGCCGACGTTGCCGCCCACGGCACCTTCTTTGCCCCGCGCGCCTACGAGATCAAAGACCTCGCCACCCTCAAGCGCGAAGTGTTCGGCCCGATCCTGCACGTGATCCGCTGGAACGGCACCGAGCTGCCCAAGGTGGTGGAAGAGATCAACGCCACTGGCTATGGCCTGACGCTCGGCATCCACAGCCGCATCAACGACACCGTGGAGTACATCCGCAGCCACGCCCGCGTCGGCAACTGCTACGTCAACCGCAACCAGATCGGCGCGGTGGTCGGCGTGCAGCCCTTCGGCGGCGAAAGCCTCTCCGGCACCGGTCCCAAGGCCGGCGGCCCGCACTATTTGCTGCGCTTCGCCGGCGAGCGCACATTCACCGTCAACACCACCGCGGCGGGCGGCAATGCGTCGTTGCTGACCATCGGGGAGTAAGGGCCGGGATTCGGGATTGGAGATTCGGGATTTGTAATGGCAAGAGCCCGCGGCCCGCGCGCGCGGGTTGGCGACGACATCACAGGGGAGCTTCGGCTCCCCTGTGGCGTTTCCGGGGATGAAAAAAACCTCCCCGCTTGCGCGGGGAGGTTTGGTGGCAAGGGGCCACGATGGGAAAGCGTCAGAGCTTGTATTGCGCCGAGAAGCTGAGCAGGTTGCCGTAGTCGCTGAAGCGGCCGGTCAGCACATCGCCGGTGGCGCTGGTCGCACCGGCGACGCCGGCATGGCTGACGAAGATGTGCGCGTAGGACGCGTTGAGGTTGAAGTGGTCGGTGACCTTGTAGCCGACGCCAAAGGTAACCATGCGGCGCGCCGCATCCGGCACGCGCGGGTCGCGGTTGGTGTTTTTCATCGGCGCCTGGTCAAGCGCAAAGCCGGCGCGCAGGGTCAGTTGGTTGGTGGCGTAGTACTCGCCGCCCACCGAGGCATACCAGGTGTCGCGCCAGCCAAACGGCAGCGTGGTATCAGGCTGCGAAGGGTTGGCGTAGTTCACGGTGAGCTCGCGCATCACGCTCCACTGGGTCCAGGCGAGGTCGGCACCAATGCCGAACTTGTCCTCCTGGTGCCAGTAGCTCAACGTGGCCGTGGCCGGGTTGGTCAGCCGTGCGGTACCGGTGGTGTGCTGGAACGCTGGAATGCTGCCACCAAGCTGCGGGTTGGCCAACAGCAGGTCGTAGCCCGGCGTGGTGGTGAAGTTCGCGGTGCCGTCGATGTCGTGGCTGATGCGCGAACGGTAATCCAACGCAACGCGGTCGTTGGCGGTGGGCTTCCACAACGTGCCGATCTGCCAGCCCCACGCCCAGTTGTCGCCCTTGACCCGGGCCATGCCATCGACGCCGGGCGGCGTGGCTGCGGCAACGCCGGCCTTGGCGGCTTCGGCCGCAGCCGCCCCCGCCTGGGCCTGCGCCACGATCGACTGGATCATCGCCGTACCCTGCGCCACCGAGATCTGACCGGCGGCCATGCCGGCCTCGATCTGGGTGACCGCGGCGGTGGCCTGCGCGGTACCGGCCGCAAGCTGGTCGTTGATGCCGCCGATGATCTTGCCGCCGATGGCGTTGAAGTTGATCGCGTTGGTCAGCTCGGCGCTGGTGCGCTCGGCAATGGCGCTCGCGCCGACGCTCCACTGGTCGTTGATCTTGAACGAGGCCGACAGCGTGGCATCCAGCGATTGCAGTTTGGTCTTGATCGCGTCGTAGCGGCCCATCCAGTTGCTGTCGTACTCGGTCTGGAAGCCGAACGGCGCATCAAACGCGACACCGAGGTTCACGCGGTCGCTGACCTTGGTGGCAAACGCGAAAGCCGGCACCGGCAGCGTGGTGCCGGCATCGCCGCCGTTGCCGCCGCCAATCGGGTGGCCGAAAGCATCGCGTGAGGTGCCCTTGAACTTGGCGCTGAAGTTGATGGCGGTGACATCGGCCTGGAAGTAAGTGCCGTCCAACTCGCTCATCGCGGCCGGGTTGTTGGCCACGACGGACACGTCGTTGCCGGCGGTGACCGAACCGGCGTAGGCCCGGCCCAACCCCTGCGCACTGTTTTCCTTGAGCTGGAACGCGCTGGCGTTGGCGGCGTTCGGCACCAGGGCGCCCGCAATGGCCAGGCTGAGCGCAGCCAGCGCCAGCGGGCGGGCGACGTTCGGAAGGGAACGGAATGACTTGGACATCACAGGCTCCTGAAATGCATGACAGTTGACTCGCACGGTGTTACCAAAACGAACAATTTTCATACACACGTTTAACATACGTGCCCGCACTGTGCCTTTTTGACCGTGTGCTTGCAAGTGCCCGTGCAGCAAGCTCGCTGCACCGTGCCATCCCGTCACGGCCCATCCCGTCGCTACCGGATGTCGCCCATGCAATGTTTCGTCTACGCGAGCCGGCGCAAGCCGGATACCTACGTTTGGCTGTCGCGTCGCGACGGTTTCGAGTTGCTGCCGAAAACCCTGCACGACATGCTCGGCGAGCTGCGCTTTGCACTGGAAGTGGCACTCGACGCCGAACGCCGACTGCCGCGCGACGACGCCGGGCAAATCCTTTCGCACCTGACCGAACGCGGCTGGCATCTGCAATTGCCGGTCGAGGAAGCAGCCGCCATCGGCGGCGCCACGTCGACGCACTGACCGCCGCGATGACGGGTTAACACGAGGTTACCGTCCCGTTTGGCGACGATTCCTATACTGTGCCGATGACTCAACCGAAATTACGTCGACGCCCGCCGCTGCTGCCCTCCCTCGCGTGGTTCCTGCCCGGTTGGGCCATGGTCGCGTTGGCTGGCGTGGTGGCACATCCGCTCACTCTGATCCCGTTGCTGCTCGCCAACACCCTGGTGATGGCGGCGGTATGCCACGCCATCGGCTTCGACCCCGAGTTCAGTTTCAGGCGCACCGTGCTTCGCCGCGGTACGGCGCATCTGGTGATGTTCACGCTGTACGCGGTGATCGTGTTTGCCCTGGTCGCCTGGCCGATGCTGGCGCTGAACCAGTCGCACAGCCTCTCCGCCACGCTGGCGCTGGTCGCCACGCTGGTGCTGGCGCTGGCCGCGCTGTGGCGCCCGTGGCCGGCGTTCGGCCTGGTTTACGTCTGGGATGATGCCTATCCCGCGCGGCACGACGGTTCGTGGATCTTCACCGCCACGTTGCGCAGCCTGATGTTTGGCCGCTATCTCGCCCGCGAGGAGCGTTTCTTCAGCCACTTCCTGCCGGCCGCGCTGGCGTTGCTGGTGCTGACCTGGAGCGCGATCGCGCTCAGCGGCCTGTACGGCATGCTGCCGCCCGAAATCCGCACCGCACTGCTGGCGGTGTACGGCTTGCTGGTGCTGCCGCTGGGCTGCCTGGTGCTGGCCAACCGCACGCTGCACGCCATGTTGTGCGCGCAGCGCGACCGCCAGCGGCCACGCACGGCCGAAGCCGCCAATCCGTCTGTCCCCTCGCCGATCCCCGACCTGCCGCCACCGCCGCTGACCGCGGCCGAAAGCACCGCCGGCACCGCCGAGCAGGCCACCGCACTGCTTGCCGCCACGCGCGAAGGTGATATCGAGCGGGCGCTGGCGCTGGTTGAAGCCGGCGCCGATCCAGCCACCACACCACCCGCCAGCGACCGCGACCAGCGCCCCGTGCTGATGCTCGCTGCCCTGCTGCCGGACCCCCGCCTCTTGCGCGCGCTGATCGCCCACGGCGCCGACGTCAACCAGGCCAGCGGCGGGTTGACGCCACTGCTCGCGGCCACGCGCGACAGCTGGCATGGCCGCGCCGATGCGGTGATGACGTTGCTCGCCAACGGTGCCAACCCGCTGGTGACCGACCTCGACCAGCGCACCGCGCTGCACGGCGCGGTACTGAGCGAGGAGCCGATCGTGGCGGCGATGCTGCTCGACGCCGGCACGCCGATCAACGCCCTCGACCAGTCCGGCGCCAGTGCGCTCAGCATCGCGTGTGCGGCCGCCAACTGGCCGCTGGTGAAGTTTCTGCTCGAACGCGGCGCCAAGCCGGCGCCGGCCGGCGGCACCCCGGCGCTGGTCGCCGCCGCCGGCATCACCGACGACGACGTCGCCGGCGTGCAACTTTTGCTGAAACACCGCGTCGCCATCAACGCGGTGGACGCCGGCCACCGCAGCGCGCTGATCGCCGCCGCCGCCGAGGGCCACGAGCTGATCGCCCGCACGTTGTGTGCCGCCGGCGCCGATATCACGCTCGCCGACCGCAACGGCAGCACCGCCCTGATGGAAGCCGCGCGCGCCGGTGCAGTCGGCATCGTGCAGCGGCTGGCCGAGGCGCAGCCAGACGCCCGCGTGCGCGACCGCCATGGGCGCGACGCGCTCACGCTTGCCTGCCAGTCGTCGCGCGCCCACGCGGACACCGTGCGCGCGTTGCTGGCGCTCGGCGCCGAGCCCAAGGCACCCGGCAGCGACGGCCGCAGCGCGCTGGATTACGCCGCCGCCGCCGGCCGCTGGGATCTCGTTGCGCTGCTCGATCCGGATACCCCGCTGCCCACCAGCCTCGGCGCAGGCACGCTGGCGCCCGGCGCCGACACGCCGACCCACCTGCTTGATGCCCTGCGCTTTGGCAACTGGACGGTGGTGGCCGGTTTTGGCGAGCGCGCACCGACGTGGCCACAGGCGCAGCTCGCCCAGCTCTACCTGGAACTGGCCCAGCCGGAGCAACGCCAGGCGCGCCATTGGCTCCTGGCGCACGGCCTCGACCCGGAGGCGCGCCTGCTCGCCCAGCAGGCGGACGAAGCTGGCGATGGCGAGACCCACTGGCAGCCGCTTGGCCGGCGGCTGTTCGACGCACTGCTGCTGCAGTTGCCTGCGGCGGCCGATGCCGTCACCGAATTGCTGCAGGCCGGCGCGACACCCGCCGGCGCCGGCCTGCTCGCCCAGGCCGTGCAGCGCCTTGGCAGCACGCCGGACGCGCGCCTGCCACTGGCCCTGCTGGACGCCGGTGCTGACCCGTTTGGCACCGACCAGCGCGAGCGCACGCCGCTGCAACTCGCCGCGGCCTACGGCCAGAGTGAACTGGTCAAAGCCTTGCTCGCCCGCGGCTGCAACCCCGACGCCCGCGACCGCGACGGCCGCACGCCGCTGTTCGCCGCGCTTGAGCAGGGCGCTGCCGCGCTGCCGCTGGTCCGCGCGCTGATTGCCGCCGGCGCCGACGCCGAAGCTGCCGACGCCAACGGCGAGACGCCGCTCGGCCTCGCCTTTGAGCACCCGCAGATCGAGCACTGGCTGGATTGGGGCGCGTGGGCGCGTCCGCACCGCCCGCTGCGCGCCGACGACCTGCCGACCGCGGCGCGCGACGGTGCCCTGGCTGCCGTGCAGCGCCTGCTGGAGCTGGATTTCCCGGTGGATGCCGTCGACGCCTTCGGCGCCACCGCGCTGCTGCATGCCTGCGGCGCCGGCCACCGCGACGTGGCCGAAGTGCTGCTCGATGCCGGGGCGAACCCCGAGCACGCAGCTACCAACGGCATGACGCCGCTCGCCTCCGCCGTGGCCGGTCAGCGGGAAACCACCACACACCTGCTGCTCGACCGCGGCGTCAGCGTGGACCAGCGGCTGCCGAACCAGGGCACCGCGCTGATGGTCGCCGCCGCGCTCGGCCACCCGGCGCTGGTCGATGCTCTGCTCACGGCGGGCGCCGACGTCAACGCCACCGACGCGGACGGCCACAGCGCCCTGCACGCCGCCGCGCAATACAGCTTCCGCCACAACGACAGCCTGCGCGCACGCCGGTTGTTCGACACCCTGCTCAGGCATGGCGCCAGCGTCGACCGGGCCGACCACGACGGCAAGACCGCGTTGATGCTGCTGCTGGGTGCCCACATGCACCCGCTGAAGGATTGCGACGCCACCCACCTGGGTGCGCTGGTACCGGTGCTGCTCGAAGCCGGCGCCGACGCCACCCGCGCCGATACACACGGCCTCACCGCCCTGCACGCCTGCGCCATGCACGCGCTGCTCGCACCTGCCCGCGTGCTGCTCTCGCGCGGCGCCGATCGCGCCGCCGTCGACGGCCTCGGGCGCACCGCGGCCGATGTCGCGAACCAGCTCGGCTACATCGACATCGCGCTGGAACTCGGCACGCGCCACGGCAGCCCCATCCCCAGCGTGCGCCAGACCCTGCGCACGCGCGCGGAAGAATAGCGGCCGCCTCGCGCAGAGCCCGTTCACGCTGACGGAAACCCCGAACGCTGGAGGGCACCAAGCCCTCCGACGTCATCGGCGTGGCACACCAATCAGGGCATTCGGTGACCGCGTGTCCGCCCTGGCCACGCAGCGCGGAAGGCCGCGGCAAGCGCCGTTTTTTCACGGGCTCCCGGGTTTGCCAACGGCCGCCGCAGGCACCTCGGCATCGGCTTCGAACAGGCGATCGAGTTCCACCTGTGCCTCGCGGGTGGTTTCCACCAGCTTGGCCTCGTCGTCGTAAACGACGTATTGCGCCTTGAGCAGCTCGGCGTCGTGCACGCGAAAGCGCTCCACCTGGCCGGCGGCATAGGCGGCCGGCAGACCGAGCGCCAGCAGCACCTGTTCGGTGAGTTTCAGGCTGGAATACAGCGTTTCGCGCACCGGCTCGTCCACACCCAAATCCATCAGCCGCCACACATGCTGGCGGTTGCGGGCGCGCGCCAGGATCTTCAGGCCCGGGTACACCCGGTGCACCATGCGCGCCACCTGCAGGCTGGTTTCCGCATCGTCGATCGCCAGCACGAACACCTCGGCCTTGCCGGCGTGCACCGCACGCAGCAAATCGGGGCGGGTGACGTCGCCATAAAAGGTATCGCCCCATTGGCCAAAATGGCGCACGCGATCCATCTGTTCGGCCGAATGGTCGAGCGCGACGAATGGCACGCCCTGCGCGCGCAGCACGCGCGCCACGATCTGCCCCATGCGCCCGTAGCCGGCCACGATCACCCGCGGTGGCTGCACCACGGCCGGGTCGGCGCTGCGCACCGGGGCATCCGCGTGACCGGCACCGAGCAGTCGCGCGGCGCCGATGACCAGCAGCGGCGTCAGCGCCATCGACAGGCTGATCGCCAGCACCAGCAGGTCGCGCTGCGGAACGGTGATGAGGTGGCGCGTCGCCGCTTCGCCCAGCACCACGAATGCGAACTCGCCGCCGCAGGCGAGCAGCGCCGCCAGACGCAGCGCATCGGCGCGCCCGAGCCCGGCCAGGTAACGGCCAAGCGGCCACAGCACCAGGCCCTTCACCACCAGCAGGGCCGCCACCAGGCCGGCGACCACGAGCGGCGCATGCAGCAGCAGCGACACGTCCATCGACATCCCGACGCTGACGAAAAACAGACCGAGCAGCAGCCCCTTGAACGGCTCGATGTGCGACTCGACCTCGTGCCGGTATTCCGAATCAGCCAACAGCACGCCGGCGAGGAACGCGCCGAGCGTGGCCGACATGCCGGTCAGGTCCATCAGCAGCGTCACCCCGGTCACCACCAGCAGCGCAGTGGCGGTGGACACCTCGACCGTGTCGGCCTTGGCCACGAAGCGGAACAACGGCCGCAACAGATAGCGCCCGCCGACCATCACCACGCCAACCACGGCGATCGCACGCAGCGTGCCGGCAAGATCGAAGCCGTGTCCCGCCGTGCTATGCGCCAGCACCGTCACCGCGGCAATCAGCGGGATCGCGGCCAGATCCTGAAACAGCAAAATCGCGAACGCCTGCCGGCCATAGGCGCTGTTCGCCTGCTTGCGCTCGGCCAGGATCTGCAGGCCGAACGCGGTCGACGACAGCGCCAGCCCACCGCCGACGATCACCGCCGCACCGGGCCGCAGGCCGAACGCCCACCAGCCGAGCACACCGATCACGCCGCTGGTGGCCAGCACCTGCAGCAAGCCAGTGCCAAACACCGCCCGCCGCATCACCCACAAGCGCCGCGGCGACAGCCCCAGGCCGATCACGAACAGCATCAGCACCACGCCGAACTCGGACGCAGCCGCCACCCCTCGCGTATCGCCCACCAGTCCCAGCACCTGCGGCCCGATCGCCACGCCGGCCAGCAGATAGCCCAGCACCGAACCGAGCCGGAAGCGCTTGGTGAGCGGCACGGCGATCACCGTGGCCAGCAAGAACACCACCGCAAGCTGGAGAAAATGCTGACTGTCCACGGACGCTCCCGCAACGACGCTGGCCGATTATTCCACGGGCGCGTTCATCGGCGATGCGAACGCGCGTCGCGGCCGCGTGGGATCATCCGCGCATGAAAACCTTCGCCGCACTGTTCGCCTTCGTCCTGTTCGCACCGCTGGCGCCGGTGGCCGCGCACGCCGCCATACCGGTGTACGGCTACCACGTGGTGCACCGCTACCCGCACGACGTGAAGGCATACACCGAAGGCCTGCTGTACCGCGACGGATTCCTTTACGAGAGCACCGGGCAGGTCGGCAGCTCCGGCGTGCGCAAGGTCGAACTCGCGACCGGCAAGGTGCTGCAATCCGCGCCGACGCCATGGCCGGATTACGGCGAGGGCATCGCGAACTGGAAGGATCGGCTGATCCAGCTCACGTGGAAGAACCAGGAGGGTTTCCTCTACCACCTGGCAACGCTTGAGCCCTACGCCAAGTTCGGTTACCCGGGCGAAGGCTGGGCGCTGACCAGCGATGGCCAACGCCTCTACATGAGCGACGGCACGCCGACCATCCGCATCCTCGACCCGGAAACGCTCCGGCAGACCGGCAGCATCGCGGTCACCGTGGCCGGCGAGCCGCTGCGGAACATCAACGAGCTGGAATGGGTGAAGGGCGAGATCTGGGCCAACGTGTGGCTCACCACGCGCATCGCGCGCATCGATCCGGCCAGCGGCAAGGTGGTCGGCTGGATCGAACTGGCCGGGCTGGTGCCGCCCGCCAGCACACTGGCCGACCCGCTCAACAATGTGCTGAACGGCATCGCCTACGACGCCAAACACGACCGCATCTTCGTCACCGGCAAATGCTGGCCGTGGTTGTACGAAATCCGGCTGACCGCCCCCGCACGCAACCACTGACGCCTATTTCGGCAACGCGCCGATCGTGCGCAACCAAGTGGCGGCCAGCGCCGGCCAATGCGTGATCGGCGCCGCGGTGGGGCGCAGGCCGAACGCATGGCCGCCGTGCGCGTAGATGTGCAATTCGGCCGGCACGTGCGCTTTCGCCAACGCGGCGGCATAGACCAGTGACTGGCTGACGCCATCGGTGTGGTCGTCCTCCGCCTGCACCAGGAAGGTGGGCGGGGTGTCGCGCGTCACCGGCACATTGGGATTGAGCTTGCCATCGTCGAATGCCAGGTGTCCGGGGTAGATCGCCAGCACGAAATCCGGGCGGTCGCTTTCGCGGTCGGCGGCATCGACTGGCGGGTAGGACTCGCGCTTGAACTGCGTGCTGGTTTCGGCCGCGAGATAACCGCCAGCCGAAAAGCCGATCACGCCGACGTGGTGCGGGTCGACATGCCACCGTGCGGCATGAAAACGCACGAGGCGGATCGCGCGTTGGGCGTCCTGCAGCGCGGGCTGCGGCAACGCAAAGTCATCGGGGTAGGTCCGGCGGCGCCAGTCATAGGGCGCGCTCGGCACGCGGTACTTCAGCAGCACGCAGGTGATGCCCTGAGAGGTAAGCCAGGCGCAGACCTCGGTGCCTTCGAGGTCGATGGCCAGCACCTGGAAGCCGCCACCCGGGAACACCACGACCGCGGTACCCGTGTTCTTTTCGCCGGGCGCGTAGACCGTCAGCGTGGGCTGGCCGACGTTGCTCACGGCCAGCCACGGGCGGCCGGCGATCAGGTGCTCCGTGCGCAGCGTTGCGGATTCCGGCCCCGGCATCGGCTGCGCATCCGGTGGCGTGCCGGGCCACAGCGGCACCTGCACATGGCCGGCAGCGGGCTGCCACGTTCCGGCATCCACCCGCAGGCTGATGCCGGCCAGCAGCAGAGTCAGCGCCACGATCCACAGCTTCATGGCGCCCCTTCGTCGTCGGACAATGACGGCAGCCAGCATGTCCTGCGCAACGGGCGCTCCGCTGGCACGGCCATGGATTTCCACCGACAGTCGGCGCGCCTATTCCCCGCGCAACCAGCGCGCGGCCTGAATCGCGTAATAGCTGAGGATCGCGTCGGCGCCGGCGCGCTTCATCGCGGTGAGGGCTTCGAGCACCACCGCCTTCTCATCGAGCCAGCCGTTCTGCGACGCGGCTTTCAGCATCGCGTATTCGCCACTCACCTGATACACGAAAGTGGGCACGCCGAAGGTGTCCTTCACCCGGCGCAGCACGTCGAGGTAGGGCAGGCCCGGCTTCACCATCACCATGTCGGCGCCTTCGTCGATGTCCAGCTCGACCTCGTGCAGCGCCTCGTCGGAGTTGCCGATGTCCATCTGGTAGGTGTGCTTGTTGCCCTTGCCGAGGCTGGCGGAGGAACCCACCGCGTCGCGGAACGGGCCGTAGAAGCTCGACGCGTACTTCGCCGAGTAGGCGAGGATGCGGGTGTGGATGTGGCCGGCTTTTTCCAGCGCGTCGCGGATGGTGCCGATGCGGCCGTCCATCATGTCCGAGGGGGCGACGATGTCCATGCCCGCATCGGCCTGCGCCAAGGACATCTTCACCAGCGCCTCCACCGTCGGCTCGTTCATCACGTAGCCGGCGGCGTCGATCAGGCCGTCCTGGCCGTGCGTGGTGTACGGGTCGAGCGCGACGTCGCCGATCAGGCCGAGCTCGGGGTATTTCGCCTTCAGCGCGCGGGTGGCGCGATGCATGAGGTTGTCCGGGTTCCACGCCTCGCGCGCATCCAGCGACTTCACCGCATCGCCTGGCGAGGGAAACAGTGCCAGCGCCGGGATGCCCAGCCGCACGCATTCACCGGCCAGCTTCAGCAGCTCGTCGATCGACAGCCGGCTCACGCCCGGCATCGACGGCACCGGCTCGCGCTGCGCCTGACCCTCGATCACGAACGCCACCATGATGAGGTCGCTCGGCAGCAGCGTGTGCTCGCGCATCAGCGCGCGGGAAAACGCATCGTGGCGCATGCGGCGCATGCGGGTGGCAGGAAAGCTCATGGCGGAATCTCACGTTGCAATTCGCGCATTTTAACGCGGTGCATCGCCGTTCACGGCGACAGCGGTACAACAAAGCGCCAACACCAAACCCACGCGATGCCTACATTGCGCAGTGCACGGTGACCGCGTCCCCTGCGAGGAATCGCCATGAGCATCTCCCCACGCCAAGCCATCCACGCCGATCATCCGCTCCCTGTCGGGGCACGTTACCTTGGCCCGCACAGCACCCACATCCCGTTCGACGTCACCGTGGTGTTGCGCCGCAGGGGGCCAGCACCGGCGCCCGCGGCATGGCCGCAAGCCCCACGCTGGTCACGCGCTGAATTCGGTCTGCACTGCGGCGCCGATCCGGCCGACATCGAGCGCGTGCGCGGCTATGCGCAGGTGCACGGGCTGGTGGAAACCGGCTGCGAACCGCAGCGGCGCGTACTGCATCTGCGCGGTTCGCTGGATGCGATGCAGCGCGCGTTCGGCGTGCAACTGGGCCGCTACCGGCTCCCCGGCGTGCGCCGCTACGTGGTGTGTTGCGATCGCGCGCCCAGCCTGCCGCACAACATCGCGCCAGCCGTGCTCGCGGTGCTGGGGCTGGATCGCCGCCCGGTGGCAAAGCCGCATTTCCGCAAGGCGCGGGCGACGCCGAACCAGACCTACACGCCGCCGCAGGTGGGGCAGCTCTACCGTTTCCCCGCCAATACCGACGGCAGCGGCCAAGGCGTGGCGTTGATCGAGCTCGGCGGCGGTTTCCGCAAGACCGACCTTGCCACGTACTTTGCCGCACTGGGCATCGCCAAGCCGCCCGCGGTGACCGCGGTATCGGTGGCCGGCGGCAAGAATCGTCCCGGTGGCCAGGCCGATGCGGAGGTGATGCTGGACATCGAGATGGTCGGCGCGCTGGCGCCGGGCGCGGCGATCGCGGTGTACTTTGCGCCAAACACCGACCAGGGGTTCTACGAGGCGATCTCGCAGGCCGCGCACGATGCCAAGCGCAAGCCGTCCATCATCTCGATCAGTTGGGGCGGCCCCGAGGACACTTGGAGCGCGTCCGCGCTCACCGCGATGCAAAGTGCACTGGCGGATGCCGCGGCGCTCGGCGTCACGGTGACCGCCGCCGCGGGCGACAGCGGTGCGAGCGACGGCGAGAGCGACGGCCAGCCACATGTGGATTTCCCGTCTTCCAGTCCGTACGCGCTGGCCTGCGGCGGCACCACGCTGAGCGCCAGCGCCAGTGCGATCACCAGCGAGGTGGTGTGGAACGAAACCGCGGCGAATGAAGGCGCCACCGGCGGCGGGGTCAGCACGGACTACGTGCTGCCGAGCTGGCAGCAGGACAGCAAGGTGCCGAAGGCGCCGAACGGTTTCGCCGGCCGCGGCGTACCCGACGTGGCGGGCGATGCCGACCCGCTCACCGGCTATCGGGTGCGGGTGGACGGCCAGGACACGGTGATCGGCGGCACCAGCGCCGTGGCGCCGCTATGGGCCGCCCTGCTGGCGCGCTGCAACCAGTCGCTGGGGCGCGCCGTGGGCAATCCGCACACCGCGTTCTACCAGATCGGCGAAGCGGCCTTCCACGACGTGACCCGCGGCAACAATGGCGCCTATGCCGCCGGCAAAGGCTGGGATGCCTGCACCGGGCTCGGCAGTCCAGACGGCCAAACGCTGCTGGCGGCGCTGGCGGCGCAAGGCAAGTCCACTGCGACCCATCGCCGGCAGGCTTGAGGGGGTCGCGACACGCTGTGCCGTATCCCGCATCGTGTTGCGCCGCGCCCGCATCCCGATGCGGGTCGGGGGAAGCCCGGACGACGCATGCCTTCCCGCCCTTGTGCGGTCGGCAGCGGCTGAAGAGCACGGTGCCGACTGCCCGGGACGGCATGCCGTAGCCCATCCGCGCCACTGACTCTGCCTGCGGCTTTGCCGACGCCGCTGGCCGAGCGTCTGCCGGTGGCATTGCCGGCGTGCATGATCGAGCCGACCGGCTGAAACCGGGCCGCTGCGCGCTGCAGACTGGACGCGCACCCGTGTTGCGATGCATCGTAGGCGTTTCCCCGACCTGCCCACACCCCATGCCCCACGCGACTTCCGCCACCCTGCTTGCCGATCTGGGCGGCACCAATGTGCGTTTTGCAATTGCCGGCCCCAACGTGGCGACGCCGCTGGTGATGGACAGCATCCGCCGTTACCGGGTCACCGAATTCCCCTCGCTCGACGCCGCCGCGCAGCAGTATTTCGCCGATACCGGCGGCAAGGCCACGCAGGCGGTCATCGCCGCCGCCGGGCGCATCGCCGGCGGGGAAACGGTGAAGGTCACCAACAACCCGTGGGCGATCTCGGCCCAGGTGCTGCGCGCCAGGCTCGGCATGACCGCCGTGCAACTGGTCAACGATTTCGCCGCACAAAGCATGTCGGTGCCACTGTTGACGCCGGCGGCGCTGACGCCGGTCGGCCCCGTGCCGGCTCCGCAACTGTGCGTCCCGCGACCGCAGACCTTCGTGGTGATGGGCCCCGGTACCGGGCTCGGCGTGGCTGGCCTGCTGTGGCGCGACGAGCGCTGGATCGTGCTGGAAAGCGAGGGCGGGCATGCCGGTTTCGCCGCGCACACCGCCGAGGACGTGGAGATCCTGCACCGCTTGAACGCGCGTTTCGGCCGGGTATCGAACGAGCGCATGATCTGCGGCAACGGGCTGGTGAATCTCTACCTTGCATTGGCCGACATCGCCGGCCAGCCCGCGGAGGACTACACCCCCCCCGACATCACCGCGCGCGCCGAAGCCGGCAGCGATCCCTTGTGCGTGCGCACGGTGGAAACCCTGGCCGGCATCTTTGGCAGCGTCGCCGGGGATCTGGTGCTCTCGCTCGGCGGCTGGGACGGCGTCTACCTCACCGGCGGCGTGCTGCCGTTCCTCCTGCCGTGGCTGCACCGCGGCGGTTTCCGCGAGCGCTTCGAGGCCAAGGGCCGGTTCCGCGAAACCATGGAGCGCGTGCCCACGCTCGCCATCGTGCACCCCGAACCCGGCCTGCTCGGTGCCGCCGCCATCGCGCTGCGCAATGCAGGCTGCAGTCTGAAACCCGCGGCCTGATCGCTTGCGCGGGCATCACGGCAGCTACGCCACGATGCCCGCCTCACCTTTGCGAGGAACCACCATGCCACGCCGCGACACCGCCTTTTTGTTCGACCTCGACGGCACGCTGGTCGACAGCGTCTACCAGCACGTGCTGGCGTGGAAGGAAGCGCTCGACGCCGAAGGCGTGAACCTGTCGGTGTGGCGCATCCACCGCCGCGTCGGCATGAGCGGCGGCCTGTTCACCCACGTGCTGGCCGGCGAAACCGGGCAGACCATCGACGACGCGCAACGCGCGCGGCTGTACGAGGCGCATGCCGCCGCGTTCAACCGCCTGCACGCGCAGGGCGCGGTGAAACCCCTGCCCGGCGCGCGCGAACTGCTGGCCAAGCTCACCGAGCGCAACATCCCATGGGCGATCGCCACCAGCGGCCAGTTGCGCACCGCCATCCACAACCTCGAAGCGCTCGGCGTCGACCCGGACAAGGTGCCGGTGGTGACCCGCGACGGCGTGCGCCACGCCAAACCCGATCCCGACCTGTTCCTCGCCGCCGCCGCGCGCCTCGGCTTCGACATCCAGCGCGCCCTGGTCGTGGGCGACAGCGTGTGGGACATGCTCGCCGCCCAGCGCGCCCGCGCCCTTGGCATCGGCCTGCTCTCCGGCGGCTACGGCGCCAGCGAGCTCGAACGCGCCGGCGCCTTCCGCGTCTACGAAGACCCGGCCGACCTGCTGCGCCACATCGACGAGGTGGCGTCGCGGGAGTAAGCCGCGCTTGTAACGAAGGGGCGAGCACCGGCATAGTCCCGACACGCAACACGGACACGGGAACCATCATGCGGGTGCGGCTGGAAGATGTGGCGCGGGCGACAGGCGTCTCGCCCAAGACGGTGTCCCGCGTGCTCAACGAGGAGCCGTCGGTCAGCGCCGCCACGCGCCAGCGGGTGCTCGCGGCGATGAAGTCGATGAACTACCGCCCCAGCCCCGCCGCACGCGGTCTGGCTGGCAACCGATCGCTCCTGATCGCGATGCTCTACGACAACAGCAACAACCCCGCCTCGACCTACCTGGCCGAAATCCAGAACGGTGTGCTCGATGCCTGCGAGACAAACCGCTACAGCATGATGGCGTGTCCGCTGCGTATGCTCGGCAAGGACTTCATTCGCCGCCTAGACGCGCTGGTGGTCGACCATCACATCGATGGTGTGGTGCTGACCCCGCCGCTCACTGACGGCCGCAAGCTGCTGGCCCGGCTGCGCGAGCACAAGGTGGCACACGCCAGCATCTGCCCGCTGCACAGCAAAGGTGTGCTGGGCGTCTGTATGGACGAGACCCGCGCGGCGGCGGAGCTGGTTGCCCATCTCGTCGGCCTCGGTCACCGCCGCATCGGTCACATCACCGGCATCGCCAGCCACGGCGCCAGCCGGTGGCGCCGGATCGGCTACGAATCCGCCCTGGCCACCGCCGGACTGGTCGTCGACCCGCAATACATCGTGCCAGGCGAATTCACCTTCGGCTCGGGCGTCGCTGCGGCGCGTCAGTTGTTTGCCCTGCCGCAACGCCCCAGCGCAATCTTTGCCGCCAACGACGACATGGCCGCGGGAGTCATGTGGGCGGCCAATGCGGCCGGCCTTGCCGTACCCCGTGACCTGTCGGTTTGCGGTTTCGACGACACGCCGATGGCCACTCAACTCTGGCCGCCACTCACTACCGTGCATCAGCCCAGCCGCGAAATGGGCCGGATTGCCACCCTGCAGTTGCTCGGGCAGTTGCGCGGCCTCGACCAAGGCCAGCTCGTGCAGGTGCCATATACGCTGCAATTGCGCGGATCGACCGCTGCCGCACCAGGCTGACCCCGCCGCAGGCTGCGTATCTCCTTCGACCCGAACCGCCATCACCATGTCGGCGGCCAAGGCGTGCGCTCCCAATTTTTCACGAATGTCTTGACAGCGCTGACTTGTCTGATAGACATTCGCTGTCATGTCTGCATCCACGCTGCGGCCGGGATCGGCTGGTCAAAGGAATACGCGAATGCCCATCGCACGCACATCCCGGCTTCCGGCTGCCTTGGCCCTCGCCGTCTTCATCGCGTTCGCCCCGGCGAGCTTTGCAGCGGATCACGCCGCTACCACCGCGCACCCGCAAGCATGGCCGCGCGCTACTTGGCCGCTGCCGCCAGACCCTGCCCTGGAACGGCGCGTCGCCGCGCTGATAGCGAAGATGACGGTGGCCGACAAGGTGGGCCAGTTGATCCAGGCCGACATCGGCAGCGTCACCCCGGAGGACGTGCGCAAGTACCGGCTCGGCTCAGTGCTAGCCGGTGGCAATTCCAAGCCGCAGGGCGGCCGTTTCGCCACCGCGGCACAGTGGAAGTCGCTGGCCGACGCGTTCCAGCGCGCCGCAACGGATACTTCCAGCGGCGGCGTGGCGATCCCGCTGCTGCTGGGCATCGATGCGGTCCACGGTGACAACGGCACGATCGGCGCCACGCTGTTTCCGCAAAACTCGGCATTAGGCAACGCGCACGACCCCGCGCTGATACGCGCGATCGGCGCGGCCACCGCCGCCGAGGTGCGCGCCACCGGCTTCAACTGGACCTTCGCGCCCACCCTGGCCGTACCGCAGGACCCGCGTTGGGGCCGCGCCTACGAAGGCTATTCACAGGACCCAGGCGTAGTCGCCGCCTACGCCGCAGCCATGGTCGAGGGTCTGCAGGGCAAACCCGGCAGCCCCGGTTTCCTCGATGCCTCGCACGTCATCGCCACCGCCAAGCACTACCTGGCCGACGGCGGCACCAAGGACGGCAAGGATCAAGGTGATGCGCAGATCAGCGAGCGAGCGCTGATCGACGTGCACGCCGTCGGCTACCCACTCGCCATCGACGCCGGCGTGCAGAGCGTGATGGCCTCATTCTCCAGTTGGAACGGCGTGAAGATCCTTGCCGACCATGGCCTGCTCACTGACGTGCTCAAGCAGCGCATGGATTTCCAGGGCTTCGTGGTCGGCGACTGGAACGCGCAGGGCCAGGTGCCAGGTTGCACCAACGAAGATTGCCCGGCCGCGTTCAACAATGGTGCCGACATGCTGATGGCGCCCGACAGTTGGCGCGGCCTGTACCGCAATACGCTGGCCGAAGTGAAGGCAGGGGTAATCCCGATGGCGCGGCTCGACGATGCCGTCGCACGCATCCTGCGGGTGAAGTTCCGCCTCGGCCTGTTCGACGCGCCGCTGCCCTCGCAGGAGCCGCTGGCGCGCGACGCTAGCCACGTGCTGGGCAGCCCGGCGCACCGCGCGCTGGCGCGGCGCGCGGTGCGCGAGTCGCTGGTGCTGCTGAAGAACGACGGCCACCTGCTGCCGCTCGACCCGCGCCAACGCATCCTGGTGGCCGGCGAAGGCGCCGATGACATCTCGCGGCAGAACGGCGGCTGGACGCTCACCTGGCAGGGTACCGGGCTCACCAACGCCGATTTCCCCGGCGCGCAGTCGATCGGCGCCGGCATCGCGCAGCAGGTGAAGACCGCCGGTGGGCAGGCGGAGATCGCTCCCGCCGGCCACTACACGCGCAAGCCCGACGTGGCCATCGTGGTGTTCGGCGAAACACCCTATGCCGAGTTCCAGGGCGACCGCGCCAACCTGCTGTTCCACCCCGGTGACGACCACGACCTCGACCTAATCCGCCGCCTGCGCGGCCAGGGCATTCCCGTGGTGGCGGTGTTCCTCAGCGGGCGCCCGCTGTGGGTGAGCCGCGAGATCAACGTCGCCAATGCTTTCGTGGCCGCGTGGCTGCCAGGCAGTGAGGGCGGCGGCGTGGCCGATGTGCTGCTGCGCGAGCCAAATGGCCAAGTGGATTTCGATTTCCACGGCAAGCTGGCCTTCGCCTGGCCCTCCACCGCCATGCCCGGCCACAGCGCACCCGCGTTTCCGCTGGGCTACGGCCTTACCTATGCCGACCACGTGACGGTGCCTGCACTGTCCGAAAATTCCGGCGTCAGCGGCGCTACCGTGCGCGTGGACGACTATCTGGAAAAGGGCGCCGCCGTCGCCGGCTATACGCTCAACCTCACCGGCGTCGATGGCCGCCGCAGCAAGGTCCTCGCCACCCCGGCCGCCAGTGCAGACGGCAGCCTGCGCCTCACCGCGCTGGACTACCGCGCGCAGGAAGACGCGCGCCGCCTCGACTGGTCCGGCGGCCCGGCCGCCCTGAGCATCGATGCCGACCATCCGCTCGATCTCGACCGCCAGGCCAACGGCGACGTGATGTTGGTGACCACCTTGCGCCTCGCCGCGCCGTCCCCCGCGCCGGCCTGGATCGGCATGGGTTGCGGCCACGACTGCCGTGGCCGCGTGGCGCTGAAACCGCTCGCGCCGGCGCACTGGCTGCGTGTGGGCGTACCGCTGAAATGCCTGCAGGCGGCCGGCGCCAACATGCGCCACATCGTGCAGCCGCTCGTGCTCGAGGCCAGCCGCGGCACGCAGTTGGCGGTATCCAGCGCCACGCTGGGCACCAACGCCGATCAGGTGGTGGGTTGCGCGAAATGAGCACGTGACACCGGAGACCACCTGGCAGCGGTTGATGGCCAGCCACCCGCGGCGCGGGCCCGGCCGGTCGGCCGGGGAACCACGCCATATGTGGGACACGCTTCCACACATACCCAAAAATCATTTATCGCCACCCACGACCGGATGCGCCCGCACCCGGAATGGAGTTAGAGTTTTACGACAGCGCTGTCGTACATAGACAGGATTACGCTGTCAATTGGGGAACAGTCGCTACGCCACCGGCACCGCCGGCATCACCCGTCAGCCACAACAAAACGAAGAGGGGATACCACATGAAAACGCGTTACTCGGCGCTGTATGCCGCCATGTCGCTCGCACTCGCGCCCTGCCTGGCGCAGGCAGCGCCGCAGGATGCGACGCCGCCATCCCATGCTCCGGCCGAAAAGGTCAAGCAGCTCGATACGGTCACGGTTTCCGCCGTCAAGCACGAGACTCCGCTGCAGAAGACCCCGGTCGCCGTCAGCGTCATTGCCGCCGACACCATCGAACAGCAGCGCGTGATGACGGTGCAGGACTTGGCGCCGCTGGTGCCCAGCCTGCAGGCCACTTCCGAAGGCGACCACGGCGTGGTCACCCTGACCATGCGCGGCATCGGCAACGACAGCGCCAAAACGGAGTACGCCGACCCCGAGGTGGCGGTGTTCGTCGACGGCGTCTACGACCCGCGCGCCGAAGCCGCGGCCGGCCTGCTGCTGGACATCGACAACGTACAGGTGATGCGCGGCCCGCAGGGCACCCTGTGGGGGCGCAACTCCACCGCCGGCGCGATCAGCTTCGAGACCATCAAGCCCGACATCGACGGCGATTTCTCCGGCAACGCGCAGATCGAGGCCGGCAACTACCACCAGATGGGCACCCGCGCGGCGGTGAACCTGCCGATCAGCAGCACGTTCGCGATGCGCGTGGCCGTGGCGCACGAGCAACACGACGGCTACGTCGACTACCAGAACCCCGCCGGCCAGTTGCCCAGCGTGGCACAGCAGCAGGCCACCTACCTCGCCACCGGCGGCGACCCGGCGAAGTTCATCCCGATCGACCCGAACCAGTACGCGCACAACGGCGCCAAGTACAACGCGCAGGACCAGACCGCGGCCCGCGTGAGCGCGCTGTGGAGACCCAGCGACGCGTTCCAGTGGAACCTCTCCTACGAGTACTTCATCGACCGCGGCACACCCGACATGAACCTGATGCAGACGCCGCGGCCCGGGCAGTCGTTCTGGTCGGCGCTGATCGACACGCCGCCCTACCTGCACCGCAATTCCGGCACCTGGCGCAGCCGCATGACCTGGGACATCAGCGACTCGGTCGAGGCGACCTACGTTGCCGGCTACAACCAGTTCTTCGGCGCCAGCGAATTCGACCAGGACGCCGGTGTCGGCGTGCCCACCAGCTTCACCACCGGCGCCACCTACCAGAACGACCGCACCAATTACTCCAACTACAAGAGCTACAGCCACGAGATCAACCTGAAGTCCCGCGGCTCGCAGGTTATCGACTGGGTCGTGGGCGCCTACTACAGCCATGAGAACAATGACATCCGCTTCGACATCCCGCAGATGCATGGCACCCAGCACGGTAGCGTGAGCTGGCAGGGGTCATTCATCCAGCCCAAGGAGCTGGTGAACTCGAGCGCCGTGTTCGGCCAGGCCACCTGGAACGTGTCCGATATCTGGCACCTGACCGGCGGCGTGCGCTGGTCCAACGACGAGAAGCGCAACATCGACGGCCGCGGTTGGGGCTGGGCCTACAACCCCGACCTGTCGCAGTTGCCGATCGCGCCCAGCACGATTCCCGGCCCCGCGACCAACTTTGCCATCTCCACTATCAACGATGCCAAGTACAAGCACGGCCAGCTGACCTGGCTGGGCCGCGTCGCCGCTGATCTCGGCAAGAACGCCATGATCTACGCCAGCGTCTCCACCGGCTACAAATCCGGCGGCACCCAGGATGCCGGTTCGCTGTACAAGCCCGAGAAGCTGACCAACTACGAGATCGGCGCCAAGCTCACCTTCCTCGACGGCCACCTGACCTGGAACAACGCGGCGTACTACGAGAACTTCAAGGACTTCCAGCTCGCCGCGCCGGTCACCTTCCCGAACGGCAACCTCGGCCTGGCGTTCTCGAACGTGGGCGGCAGCACCAAGGTGGCCGGCTTCGAGTCGGAGCTGGCGCTGCTCGAGCCCGACGACCGCGCCAACCTGACGTTGTCGTACATCCCCAAGAAGACGCTCGGCACGCTGATCTACGCGGGCAGCAACGACTACCAGGGGTTGCCGGCCTGCCCACCGGCCTCGGGCATCGCCAGTTGCATGGACATCACCAGCAACGACCTTGCCCATGCGCCGACGCTCGCGGTGTCCGCCCTCTACGAGCATGATTTCCACCTGCCCAACGGCGGTCGCCTGACCCCGCGCTTCAGCGGCCAGTACCAGACCGCACAATGGCTCAGCCCGTTCAACCTCGGCGACGGCGACAAGCAGAAGGCGTACTTTCGCGGCGACATCGCGCTGCGCTACACCGAGCCGCAGGGCCGCTGGTGGGTCAGCGTGTACGCGCAGAACTTCAACGATGCCCGGGTGCGCACCAACGCGATGCGCTTCGTGATGCCCGACGGCAGCCTGCAGTACGTTTCCCAGTACCTGGCACCACGCACCTACGGCGCCAGCGTGGGCATGTCGTTCTGAATCGATGCGCCGGCCACCGGCCGGCGCATCGCCACCTTGGCCGTGTCGTCAAGGTGCCGTCGCCGTTTCCGACGCACTCCTCCCCCGACACGGCAAATTGCGCCGGACCCGCAAGGGCCCGGCGCCTCTTTTTGCCCCGCGCGCACCGGTCGCCCGGGCGAGGTCCCGGGCGGCGGCGCGCCTACAGCTCGGCGACGGCCGGAAAGAACTCGGCGTTTTCGCGCTGCAGCCGCTCGTGCAGAGCTTTCAGCACCACCTTGGCATCGCGCCGGAACCCTTCCGGATCCACTTCGGTGCGTGACGCCACCCGCCAATGCTCGACAAACGCGGTGAACGATTCGCTCAGCGCCATCAGCTCGGACTGGTAGTGCGCGGCAAGCGACGCCATGCCCGGCTTGGCGACGCGGCTCAGTTCCGGATACAGCACCTGATCCTCCAGCGCGAGGTGCAGCTTGATCTGCCCGGCGATGGCGGTGAGGTGCTCGGCGATCTCGTGGGTATGCACGGCAATGCCGCCCTGGCTGAGCCGGCGCATCGTCGCGATCTGCTGCGCGATGTGCTGACGATCCTGCAGGTAACGCTCGACATGCATGGTGGCACCTCGTGTGCGTACGGAACATCCCTGCGCTTTGTCGGCCCGCGCGCCGCCGGATTGAGGCCGTGCTCAGTCGGGCGCCAGCAGCATGTCCAGATCGCCTTGGTCGAACGCCAGCCGCGTGCGGCTGCCGCCGCCGTCGAGCACGGCCTGCGCGAGTTCGGCCTTGCGCGCCTTCATCTCCTCGATGCGCTCCTCGACGGTGCCGCTGGTGATGAGGCGGAAAACGAATACCGGCTTGTCCTGGCCGATGCGGTGGGCGCGGTCGCTGGCCTGCGCCTCGGCGGCGGGGTTCCACCAGGGGTCGTAGTGGATGACGGTGTCGGCGGCGGTGAGGTTCAAGCCCACGCCGCCTGCCTTGAGCGACAGCAGAAACAAGGGCACCTCGCCGTGCTGGAACGCTTCCACCGGCGCGGCACGGTCGCGGGTTTCGCCGGTCAAGGTGACGTAGCGGATGCGGCGGCGGTCGAGCTCGCTGGCGATCAACCGCAACATGCTGGTGAACTGCGAGAACAGCAGCACCTTGCGGCCTTCGTCCAGCAGCGGCGGCAGCATTTCCATCAACAGGTCGAACTTGGCGGAGTTCTGCACGCCGCGCGCGGTTTCCAATTTCACCAGCCGCGGGTCGCAGCACACCTGGCGCAATTTGAGCAACGCATCGAGCACGACGATGCCGGAGTGCGCGATGCCGCGCTGCGCGATCACCTCGCGCAGCTCCTCGGCGAGCGACAGGCGCAGGCCGTCATACAGCTCGCGCTGGCGGCCTTCGAGCATGACGCGGCGGGTGATCTCGGTCTTCGGCGGCAGCTCGGTGGCCACCTGCCCCTTGGTGCGGCGCAGGATGAAGGGCGCGAGCCGGTGGTTGAGGCGCTGCTGGCATTCCTCGTCGTGCGCCCGCTCGATCGGGATGCGGTAGAAGCGCCGGAATGCGTGCTCGTCGCCAAGCAGGCCGGGTACCGCCAGGTCGATCTGCGACCACAGCTCGCCCAGGTGGTTTTCCAGCGGCGTGCCGGTCAGGCACACGAAACGGCGGGTGCGCAGCGTGAGCAGCGCGCGGCGCGCCTGCGTGCGCGGGTTCTTGACCTGCTGCGCCTCGTCCAGCGCGATCAGCGCAAACGCCTGCCGGCGCAGCGGCACGACATCGCGCGGCAACAAGGCGTAGCTGGTCAGCACGATGTCCTGCGCGCCGAGCTGGGCGAACGCCTCGGCGCGCTGCGGACCATGCAGGGTGAGCACGCGCAGCGCCGGGGCAAAGCGCGCCACTTCGGCCTGCCAGTTCGGGATGAGGCTGGTCGGCACCACGATCAGCGCCGGGGTTTCCAGCGCACCGGCCTGCTTCAGCGCCAGCAGATGGGTGATGAGCTGCAGCGTCTTGCCCAACCCCATGTCGTCGGCCAGCACGCCGCCGACGCCGGCTTCGGCCAGGGCGTTGAGCCAGCGCAGGCCTTCGCGCTGGTAGGGCCGCAGTTCGGCGACGAGTCCGGTCGGGATCGCGTCGCTGGCGCGCGCGGCGGCATCGCGCAGGCGCGCGGTGAAGCCGCGCAGGTTTTCCGGCGCTTCCAGCGTGCCGTCGGTGGGCAGCACGGCGGCCAGCTCGTCCAGCCGGCCGGCCTGCACGCGCGGCAGGTGCAACTGTTTGCGCGGCTTTTCCAGGTATTCAGCCAGCGGCGCCAGCAGGCCGCGCAGCTCCTTGAGCCGCACCGGCACCCGGCGACGCTCGTCCACCGGCGCGTACCACACGGCATCGTCCGGCTCGTTCGGCACCGGCGTCAGGTGCAGCTGGCGCTCGGCCAGCGCCTGCGCCACCGCGGGCAACAGATTGCAGCGCTTGCCGTCGAGCTCGATGCCAATCTCGAGATCGAACGCGTGGTCGTCGGTGTCTTCCTGCGCCCTGCCGTACCAGCGCACCGGGCCTTCGAGCACCTCGAACGGAAAGCTCGGCGCGTAGTCGAGCGTGAAGCCTTCGGTTTCGAGCCGCGGCCGCAGCGCGAGCCAACGTGCCGGCGTATTCACTTCGAGCGCACCGGCGTGGCCGGTGCCCGGGAACAGCCAGGCGTCGTCGGGCAAGGTGTCGGCGATGTCCCAGGGCAGGCCTTCGGTATCCACCACCGGGGTCAGGCCGATGCGTTCGAGCTGCTCCATGGTGGCCAGCTCTTCGGCACGGCGGCGGGCGATTTCCACCAGTTGCCCGCCACGCACGCGACGCACCAGCGGATCGCCGCCGCGGCTGGGCAGGCGCTCGCCGCCGTAGTCGAACGCCAGACGCGCCCATGCCAGCGGCGCCGCGCCGCCGGCCAGCCGCGCGTGCCGGGTCAGCGCCTGCAGCGTGAGGATGGGCTTGGGCGCGAGGTCGGCACGCTGCAAATGCGCGAAGACTTGCGGCGACGGCACCCGCGCCGCAACCGGGCCACCGGCGATCGCGGCGGCAAACGCCGCGCTGTCTTCATGCCGCAGCGGCGGCAGGTCGAGCCACGCAGTTTCCGCCGGCGCGGCGTCAAGGTGGCCGAGCGTAGCGTGCTCGGCGTCGAGAAACCACAGGCTGTCGATGCGCAGCAGGCGCTGGTTGTGCGGCAGTTGCGGCACCAGGCGCTGGCTGCCGTCGGCTTCCAGTTGCCAGTCCCAGGCGAGCGGGATGGCCTTGCCGCGCGACAGGCGCAGGCCGGCAAGGCCGCCGAGGAAACACGGCGCGGTATCCAGCAGTTCCGTCAGCAGGCTGCCGCCGAGCCGACCGGCAAGACGCGCGTAACTGCGGCCCTTGCGCTGGCTCTGCGGCAGGCCCAGCACGCTGGCGGCAAGCCGCTGCTCATGTGGCGGCAACGGCGAAGAGGCGAGCGTGTGGCTGTCCAGCGGCACCGGATGCACGTGGTGCCCGTGCTCGGCCACGTCGAGCACCATCGGCGCGACATCCAGGTGCGCCCACGCGGCACCGTCCTCGGGCAGGACTTCAAAGAAGAAACCGAGCACGACCGGCGCGGCCGCAAGTGGCGGCACCGATGGCGTCAGCACGCGCTGCCAGCCTGCCGGCAGGCGCACATCGCAGGCGTGCTGTTTGTCCTCCGGCTGCGACATCCGCAAGCGCCTCGTGACGACGACCAAAAGCCCGAGCTTAGCAGGCTTGATGTCCTGTCCGCGCACGCAGCGATCCGCCGAACGCCGGCCCGTACGGCTGCCGCCACGCCGGTGTCAGTGGGTATCCCAGTGCGCCATCGACGCGCGCGTCCCGCCGGACCGGAGCCGCGCTGGATGCCAAGTTCGGCGGATTGGCGCCTGCGACAGCTCAGCTGTTGCCGAACAAGCCGTGCGGATACTCGGGTTTGCGCTCGCGCGCCATCAGCGCCTTGAGCCCTTCGGCGGGCGTCACTTCGCCATGCAGCACGGCGCGCACACCGGCGCTGATCGGCAGGTCGAGGCCGCCGTGCTTGGCCGCGAGCCGTGCCACCTCGTCGGCCGCCAGCACGCTTTCCACCACCTGGCCGATCTCGCGGACCGCGTCGTCGATCGCCACGCCGCGGCCGAGCGCCAGGCCGAGCCGGCGGTTGCGCGACAGGTCGCCGGTGCAGGTAAGCACCAGATCGCCCAGACCGGACAGCCCGATCAGGGTTTCCGGCTTGGCGCCGATCGCCATGCCCAGCCGCAGCATTTCGTTCATGCCGCGGGTGATGAGCCCGGCGCGCGCATTCAGGCCCAGCTGCATGCCGTCGGCAATGCCGGTGGCCACGGCCAGCACATTCTTCATCGCGCCGCCCAGCTCGGCGCCCAGCATGTCGCCGCCGGTATAGGCGCGCAGGTTGGGGGCATGCAAGAGGCCGGCGAGGCGTTGCGCGCAGGCGGCGTCCTCCGAATGCACGGTAACCGCGCTCGGCAGTCCGGCCGCCACTTCGCGCGCAAACGACGGCCCGGTGATGACCGCCGCCGGATGCTCAGGCAGGCGCTCTGCGACCAGCTCGTGCAAAAACCGCCCGGTGCCGGGCTCGAAGCCCTTGGTCGCCCACGCCAGCGTCGCGTGGTCGGCCAGGAGCGGCGCCACCTCATCGAGCATCGCCGCAAACGCGTGGCTGGGCACCACCAGCAACACGATGTCGGCGCCCTGCACGGCGGCAGCCAGATCGGCCTGATACACCAGCGTGTCCGGCAACTCGATGCCTGGCAGGTAGCGGGCATTGCAGCGGCTGGCCGCCATCGCGGCGAGGGCTGCCGGGTCGCGTCCCCACAATGTGGTAGCGACGCCGTTGCGCGCCGTGAGCGCCGCCAGCGCGGTGCCCCAGGAACCGGCACCCAGCACCGCAAGGCGGATTGGTTCGGCCATGCGACCGACTCAGCTGTTGAGCGTGGCCGGCGCGTCGCCGCCGCTGGTCATGCGCCGCAGCTGTTCGGCATACAGCGCATCGAAGTTGATCGGCTGCAGCAGGAACGGTGGGAAACCGCCCTCCAGCACCATCGAGGAGATGATCTGGCGCGCATACGGGAACAACAGGTTCGGGCAGTAGCTGCCGATCACGCCGGCGCGATCCTCGTTGCTGAACCCGGCAATGCCGAACAGGCCGGCCTGCTCCACCTCGGCAAGATAAGCCGTGTGTTCGCCCAGCGTGCAGGTGAGCGTGACGCTGAGCACCACCTCGTAGAGGTCGTTGCCCAGGTCCATTGCCTTGTGCCCGAGGTTCAACTGCACCTGTGGCGCCGGCTGGCTGCCCTCGCCGCTGAATTCCTGGAAAATTTTCGGCGCGCCCGGCACCTCGAAGGAGACGTCCTTCACGTAGATCTTCTGCAGGACGAGCTGCGGCGCGGTGCCCTGCGCGCTGGCCTGGCCGTTGGTGGCGACTTCTGCCATGGGTATGCCTCGGTTGGGAATGGCGTCAAAAGAGCCTGATTGTTTCATACCTGCCGGCACGCTGCACCCCGCACGCGCTTGCGACCGGTCGCACGGGATTGCGCCAACGCCTGTTTTCAGTAGACAATACACAGCTCTTCGACATCGACCCGGGCCTTCCGGGGCTTCCGCCACGCGGTGCGGAATTGCGACGGCGATCCGTTTCACCCCTCCAGCATCGCGTGGCGCATGGCGCCGCTGGGCCGATGTCGCCCTGGCCAACGGGCGGTCAACGAATACTACGGAGCTCATCATGGCCCGCATTTGCCAAGTCACCGGAAAGGGTGTGCAGACCGGCAACAACGTCTCGCACGCCAACAACCGTACCCGTCGCCGCTGGTTGCCCAACCTGCACGAGCGTCGCTTCTGGGTGCCCAGCGAAAAGCGCTGGATCAAGCTGCGCGTTTCCAACCACGCGCTGCGCACCATCGACAAGAAGGGCATCGAGGCCGTGGTAGCCGAGCTGCGTGCCCGCGGCGAGAAGATCTGAGGAGACCATCATGGCCAAGAGTTCCAGTGACAAGATTCGCCTGATTTCCTCGGCCGGCACCGGCCACTTCTACACCACCAAGAAGAACAAGAAGAACACGCCGGAAAAGTTCGAGTTCAAGAAATACGATCCGGTCGTGCGCAAGCACGTGATCTACAAGGAAGGCAAGATCAAGTAAGACCCGACGCTTGGGCGCAAGCCGAAAGCGTTGTCGAAAAACCCGCCCGCGTGGCGGGTTTTTCGTGTCCGTGCACCGAAGCCGCACACCGGCGTTATGGTGTTTGTATCGGGCATCGAGGCCCGGTCGGAGGTCGTCATGCTCTCTCGCATCCTCGCGTACGCACTCCTGGCCACGGGCGCCCTGCTGGCTGCGCCGGTGCACGCTGCCGAGACCCCCGCCGGCAACATCACCGTCACCTACGAACATCCGGACCAGTTCACCGAGGCGCGCAAGCTGCGCGCGTTGGCGCCCAGCCGGCTGGACGATGGCTATCTGGCAACACTCAAGACGTTCATCGAAACCCGCGCCGGCAGGATGCTGCCGCCGGGCGACCACCTTGCCATCACGGTGACCGACATCGACCGCGCCGGCAGTTTCGAGCCGTGGCTGGGGCCGCGCCTGCAGGATGTGCGCATCATCAAGGACATCTACCCGCCGCGGATCGACCTGCACTTTCGGCTGACCAATGGTGAAGGCAAGCTCGTGCGCGAAGGCACCCGCAAGCTGCGCGACCCCGGCTTCATGTACGACACCGCCACGCGCTTCGGCAGCGGCAACCTGCGCTACGAAAAGGCCCTGCTCGACCGCTGGCTCGCGAAGGGGCCGGACAAGCTCTAGGCGTGGCGACCTTTTGAGGAATGGGATGCGGGATATTGGGATTCGGGATTCGGCACAGCTGCTTGCGGCAAGTACCGGTGGTTCCGTGGGGTGGGCTTCGGCCAGACTCACAAAAAAGCGCCCGCCAATTGGCGGGCGCTTTCGTTGCTACATAGCGCGTGGAATCAGGCGCCGGCTGCCGCGTAACCCTTGAGCCGTTCGGCAAACTCCTGCAGCGCGCGGATGCCGCTTTCCTCGGCTTCGCGAATCCACTGTTGCAGGCCTTTCAATGCCTGGTCGGCGCCGCGCTGGTCGAGCAGCGCCGCGAGCCGGCTGCGGAATTCGCACACCACCTTGAGCTGCGGACGCTTGGACAGCACGGCCTGCAGCTTGCCGTTGCCTTCGGCATCCAGCCAGCGGCCGCCGTTGGCGAGCGCGCGGCGCAGGCGGCGCGGCACCGCCTTGAGGTTGTTGCCGGCACGCTGCGCTTCGCTGTGCAACGTCGGCACGATGACCTGGCGGTAGAAATCGGTCATCGCCTCGATGCGATGGGTCAACACGGCTTTCAGCGTTTCCGTGTCGGGCAAGGCCACGTTCGGGCGCACATTGAGCGTGGGTGCCACGCGCAGCACTTTGGCCAGACCGACCGCGCGCAACGCGCAGATCGCCGACCAGCCGATGTCGAACTCCCACTTGCGCAGCGCGAACTTGGCCGAGCTGGGAAACGCGTGGTGGTTGTTGTGCAGCTCTTCGCCGCCGATCCAGAAACCCCACGGAATGAGGTTGCGCGAGGTGTCGGTGGTCTCGAAGTTGCGATAGCCGGCCCAGTGGCCAACGCCGTTGACGAAACCGGCGGCCCAGAACGGGATCCAGATCATCTGCACCGCCCACACCGCGCCGCCGATCACGCCGAACAGGGCGAGGTCGATCACCAGCATCAACGCCGGGCCGAAATACGGGTGCCCGCCGTACACCTTGTGCTCGACCCAGTCGTCCGGCGTGCCGCGGCCGTACTTTTCCATGTCGGCCTTGATGTGGCAGGCGTCGCGGTAGAGCGACACGCCATCCCAGAACACCTTGTTGATGCCGTACACGACCGGGCTGTGCGGATCTTCCGGGGTCTCGACCTTGGCGTGGTGCTTGCGGTGCACAGCCACCCATTCGCGGGTGACCATGCCGGTAGTGATCCACCCCCAGAAGCGGAAGAAATGCGCCAGCGCCGGGTGGAAATCCACGCCGCGGTGGGTCTGGCTGCGGTGCAGGTACAGCGTCACGGTGAAGATCGTGAGCTGGGTGACCACCAGGAGATACACAAGAATGCCGGCCCAACCCCAGTGGGTAAGGCCGCCGGACAGGAAGTTCAGCACGCTATCGAACATCGACGAAGTACTCGGGCAAATGCACGGGGAGTTTAGGCGGGAAACGCCATACCATCCAGCATGTTAAAGGGTCACGGTTCCCACTTTCGTTAAAGCGGCGGTGCTTACGGCGGTTGTGCGCAACGGCGCACCCACGGACAATCGCCGCATGACCGTTGCCGCGGCAAACCCTGTCCTTCAGCTTGACCACGTTGGCCGCCGCCGCGCCGGGCGCATGGTGGTCGACGAGGTAACCCTCGAACTCGGCGCCGGGCAGGTGCTCGGCCTCCTGGGCGTGAATGGTGCCGGCAAGTCGACCACGCTGGCGATGATCGTCGGCGCCCTGCAGCCGGATATGGGTACGATCCGCATCGGCGGCAAGGACCTGACGGAGGAACCGATCGCCACGCGCCAGCTCGTCGGCTGGCTGCCCGAGCGCGCGCCGGTGTGGCCGGAGCTGACCGTGGCGGAGCATCTCGCCACCCATGGCCGTCTGCGCGGTTTGCGCGGCACGGCATTGCGCGCCGCGGGCGATGCCGCGCTGGCACAGGCCGGCATGACCGAGCTGCGCCAGCGGCTGGCCGGCGCGTTGTCGCAAGGGCAGCGCCAGCGCCTTTGCCTGGCCTGCGCGCTGCTGCATCGCCCGGCCCTGCTGGTGCTGGACGAGCCGGCGAACGGGCTCGATCCGGTACATGCCGCCGCGCTCAAGCAGACTATCCGCACGCTGGCGCAGGGCGGCACGGCCGTCATCCTGTCCACCCATCTGCTGGCCGAAGCCACCGCCGTGTGCGATCACGTGGCAATCCTGCATGAGGGTCGCCTGCGCCACGTCGGCGCCATTGCGGCCGGCGACCAGGCCGCGCTGGAACGCACGTTCTTCGAGATCGCCATGCACGGCGCCAACCCGGCGGCACGCGCCGCATGAACTTCATCGCGATGTTGCGGCTGGAACTCCTGCGCCTGCGCGTGCGCCCGTTCGGCTGGGTGCTGCTCGCGCTCGGCATCGGCTGGCTGGGGTGGAATTTCACCTTGATGGTGGGCTCGTTCCTCGCCAGCCAGGTGCAGCGCGCAGGGCTGCCGGACAGCCCCGGCTACGTCGATCTGGTCGCCGTGCCGCTGCTGGGGGCGCTGGCGCAGCTCGCGTTCCTGGTGGTGCCGCTGCTGGGCATGTCCACGCTGGCCGGCGAACGCCGCAACGGCACGCTGGCCGTGCTGCTTGCCAGCGGCGTGCCGGCGTCGCGCATCGTGCTGGGCAAGTACGCGGCACTGGTGCTCTGGCTGTTGGTCTGGCTCGCGCTGACGCTGGCGATGCCGCTGTCGCTCGCGCATGCAACGTCGCCCGATTGGGGCAAGCTCGCGGCGGCCACGCTGGGGTTGTTCCTGATGCTGGCGAGCCTCTCCGCCATCGCGGTCGCCGCCTCGGCGTTCACCAGCCACCCGGCGCTGGCGGCGGTGGTCGGCCTGCTGGTCGGGCTCGGCCTGTGGACGCTCAATCTCGGCGCGCAGCGCGCCGGCATCGATGACGGCGCGATCAACGCCATCGCCATGAGCACGCACGTGCAAAACCTCCTGCGCGGACTGGTTTCCAGCACGGATCTGCTGTGGTTCGTGCTGGTCATCGCAGCGTGCCTTGCGCTGGCGACGCGGCGCATCGCCACCGACCGGGAGCGCGGCTGATGCGCTGGGCACGCCGTTTCGACCGTGCCCTGTTCGCCCTGCTGCTGCTCGCCGGCGCGGGCGCGCTGGGCTACCTCGGCAGCCGCCACGTGTGGATGGCCGACTGGACGGCCAATGGCCGCGTCAGCCTGTCGCCGCAGAGCCGCGCGATCCTGAAGCGCCTCGCCGGGCCGGTGGAAGCGGTGAGCTATGCCAGCCCGCGCGGCGACCTGCGCGCCAGCATCGCGGCCTTCCTGTCACGCTACACGCAAGCCAAGCCGGATTTCACCCTGCGCTTCGTCGACCCGCAGCAGGACCCGGCGCAGATGCGTGAACTCGGCATCGGCGTCGATGGCGAGGTGATCCTCCATTGGCACGGCCGCCAGCAACGGCTCACCGAACTTTCCGAACGCGACGTCACCAATGCGCTGGAACGGCTCGTGCGCGGCAATGACCGCATCGTCGCCTTCGTCACCGGCGATGGCGAGCGCTTGCCGTCGGGCGACGGCAAGGCCGACCTCGGCATGCTGCTGGCGCCGCTCGCGCAAAGCGGCCTGCGCGCGGTGCCGCTGAGCTTTGCCCAGGTGCCGTCGGTGCCACAGGGCACCGATCTCGTGGTGCTCGCCAGCCCCACCGTGGCTCTGCCCGCCGGCGCCGTCGACGCGCTGGTCGCCTACGTGAAAGATGGCGGCAACCTCCTGTGGCTGCGCGACCCGGCGAACGGCGAGCTCGGCCTCGCGCCGCTTGCGAAGGCACTCGACGTGCAGGTGCTGCCCGGCGTGCTGGTGGACGGCGCCGGCGCCGCGCTCGGCCTGCACGACCCGCGCGTGCTGGTGCAGGCGCAATACCCGCCGAACCCGATCACGCTGGGGTTCCAGCTCGCCACGCGTTTCCCGCAGGTGGCCGCGCTGGCGCGCACCGGCGGCGACTGGACGGTGACGCCGTTGTTGCGTTCCAGCGCGCAAAGCTGGACGGCCTTCCACCCGATCGACAACGCGCACCCGTCCGCCATCCGCTATGACGCCGCGGCCGGCGAGCTGCGCGGTCCGCTCGATTTCGGCTTGGCCCTCGCACGCCTGTCGCCCAGCCCGGACAAGCGCGAGCAGCGCGTGGTGGTGATCGGCGACGGCGACTTCCTCTCCAACGCCTACCTCGGCGAAGGCGGCAACCGCGAATTGGGCGAGCGTGTCGTCAACTGGCTGCTGGGCGACGACGCGCTGGTGAACGTGCCCCATCGCGGCGTGCCCGACCGCGTACTCGCCATCGACCAGCGCACGCTCAACGCGGTGTCGATCGGTTTCCTTGCCGGCCTGCCTGCGCTGCTGCTGGCGGTCGGCGGGTGGATCGCATGGCGGCGCCGGCGGCGATGAAACGCGCGGCACGCACACGCCTCGTGATGCTGGCCGCCGTCGCGACCCTGGTCGCGCTTGCCACCTGGCAGTGGCGGCACGACGCCGCGCGCGCACCAGGCACCTTGCTTGCGCTCAACCCCACTTCGGTCACCCGAGTCGCGCTCACGTTGGGAACCGCCGTGCCGCGGCAGTGGACGCAGCGGGACGGCCACTGGTACACCAACAACGGCCAGCGTGCCGACGATCGCTACGTGAATGGCCTCGTCGCCACGGCCGCCGCGCCGGTACTCGAATGGCGCGCACTGGCGGATTTCGCCCCGGCAAAGATCGGCCTCGCACCAGCGCAGTCCGTACTCACCCTGGACGGCCACGTGCTGCGCTTCGGCGCCATGTCGGCCACCGGCCCGCAATGCTACGTGCAGGTCGGCAACCGCGTCGCACTGGTCTCCCTGCGCTACCAGCCGCGTCCACCCGCGCCCAAGCACGTCGAGCTGCACTGATGCCCGAGCTGCCCGAAGTCGAAACCGCCCGGCGCGGGCTCGAGCCACATCTCGTCGGCCGCCGCGTCACCGCCGTCGTGCTGCGCCGGCGCAACCTGCGCTGGCCGATTCCGCGTGAAGTGGAAACCCTGCTGCCCGGCCAGCGCATCGACGCGGTCGAGCGCCGCGCGAAATACCTCCTGCTGCACACGCCCGTCGGCAGCGCGCTGCTGCACCTGGGCATGAGCGGCATGTTGCGCATCCTGCCGCCGGACACGCCGATCGGCCCGCACGACCACGTGGATATCGCACTTGCGCGCGGCGCCCACGAGGGCCCGCGCGTGCTGCGCTTCACCGACCCGCGCCGCTTCGGCTGCCTGCTCTGGCAGCCACCCGGCAGCGGGCATCCCCTGCTCGCTCACCTCGGCCCCGAACCGCTCACCGATGCGTTCGACGGCGACCTCTTGTGGCGCGCCTCGCGCGGCCACACCGCCGCGGTCAAAAGCTTTTTGATGGACAACGCGGTCGTGGTCGGCGTGGGCAACATCTACGCCGGCGAGTCCCTGTTCGCCGCCGGCATCGACCCACGCCGCGCCGCCGGCCGCGTTTCCCGCGAGCGTTACGCGGTACTCGCCCGCGAAGTCAAGCGCATCCTTGCCTACGCGATCGAACGCGGGGGCACCACCTTGCGCGATTTCCTCCGCCCCGATGGTGGGCCGGGTTATTTTTTCCGCGAGCTGATGGTCTACGGCCGCACCGGCGAACCATGCAAGGTATGCGGCACGCCGATCCGCCACACCGTCACCGGCCAGCGCTCCACGTTCTGGTGCCCACACTGCCAGCGCTGAAAGTCGCCCATATAGGTCGGGCTTCAGCCCGACGGCGACCGCGCCAAAAGCCTCGTCGGGATGCATCCCGCCCCACGGGCCTTGCGCACAAGGCCTCGGTCCGGCCACGGCGTAGCGCCCGTACAATGCACACTTCTCGAAGGACTTCCCATGCGCCTCATCCTGTTTCGCCTGATCGCCATCCTGGAGATTGCCGGCGGTTTTTACGGCTTTGTGCGCCGGCTGCAGCAATTGCTGGCGTCGGGTTTTGCGCACGGGTCGATCACGGCGGTGCTGGCGCTGGCGGCGTATGCGTTCGTGCTGGTGGCGGGCGTGCTGCTGCTGGAAAACAGCGAGCGTGGTATCCGTTTTTCGCGCTGGGCGCAGCTGCTGCAGCTGCCGCTCATCGCCACGCCGCTGCTGAGCTACGCGGTGCACTGCGGCGGCTACGTCAACGTGTATGCGCTGCTGCGGCTGCCGTTGGCGCCGGGCATCGACTGGCACTTTGGCAGTGAGGGGTTCGTGCTGGCGGTCGGTGGGCCGGCGGCGGCGCGGCTGGGCCTCAACCTGCTGGCGCTGCTGTCGTGGCTGGTGCTGAAACTGCGGTAGGCGACGACTGCGGAACCACCCGGCGCGCCGGGCAACCACCGCCGCGAACGATCACGCAAACACGATGCTGGCGATGGCGCCGTTGGTGCCTGCGCGCGGACGCATCGACACGTGCCAGCCATAGAGGTCGCACAGCCGGCGCACGATGGCGAGACCCAGGCCCGCGCCGCTGCCGCCGGCCCCTTCGCCGCGCACGCCGCGCTGGAACAGGCGTTCGGCATCCTCCGGCTTGATGCCGGGGCCGGTGTCGACCACTTCGACCCGGTCGGCGCTCACCTCCACCCGCACGCTGCCTTCGAGCGTGTACTTGATGGCGTTGCCGATGAGGTTGGTCAGCGCCACCGACAGCACCGAAGCCGGAGCGTTGATGCTGAGCGGCACCGTGGCCTCCAGCTCGATCACCAGCGGCTTGCCGCGCACCTGCGGGCGCTGGCTTTCGATCACGTCGGCGGCCACCTTGGCCACCTCGGTGGTTTCGCCGCGCGTCGGTCCGCGGCGCTCGGCGCGCGACAGCAGCAGCAGCGCCTCGATCAGCTCGGTCGCCTGGCGCGAGGCGCGCTCGATGCGCTTCAGGCGCTCAGCCAGTTTCGGCGTGAGATCGGGCGAACCCTGCAACAGCTCGGTGGTGCTGGCGATGACGGCGAGCGGCGTGCGCAACTCGTGGCTCACGTCGGAGTTGAACTCGCGGTCGTGCTCGACCATCGCGGTGAGCCGCACCGAGTATTCGTCCAGCGCATGCGCCAGCTCGCCGACCTCGTCGTCGGCAAAGTTCTGCGCCAGCGGCTCGGCCTTGCCGGCCTTGCGGAAATCGCGGATGCGCTGCGCCAGGAGCGTCACCGGCTTCAGCACCTTGCGCGACAACCACAGGCCGATCGCCAGCGAGAGCAGGCTGAACAGCAACACCGAAAACACCAGCGAGGTGATGAGCTGGCGCTTGCCGAGATCCTCGCGGCTGATGTCGTAGCGCACGAAGCCGATGATGCCGTCCTGGCGCCGCACCGCCAGCTTGTAGTGGCGCGCCCGCCCATTGGCATCGACGTCGTGCATGTCGTACACGCCGGTGGCGAGATCCTGCCAGGCAAGCGGCGCCTTGTAGATCGTGCGGTCGCTCCACATCCAGGCGTCGATCAGCTCCGAGGTGGCGGGCTGGCCGGGGTGGTGGATGACCTTGTTGACCGCCTGATCCACGTCGTGCTGGAGGGCGGTGACCACCAGCTGGTTCTCGACCTTGGCGCGCACGTACAACGACGCAGCGGCAAACAGCACGCTGAGGCCGAGGCCGAACAGCGCGAACGAGAGGACCAGGCGGAACCGCAGCTTACGCCTGGACTGCATCCGGCTCGACCATGCGGTAACCGATGCCATGCCGGGTGTGGATCAGCGGCTGGTCGAACGGCTTGTCGATCGCCGCGCGCAGGCCGTGGATATGCACGCGCAGCGAATCGGAATCGGGCAGCTCCTCGCCCCACACTTTCTGTTCCAGATCCTGTCGGGTCACCACCGACGGGCTGGCTTCCATCAGCGCCTGCAAAAGTTTCAGGCCGATCGGGTTGAGCTGGATCGCCTTGCCGGCGCGGTTCACCGTGAGCGTGTCGAGGTTGAACGTGAGGTCGGCCACCTTGAGCACCCGGCTTTGCGGGCCCTTGCCGCGACGCGCCAGCACTTCGAGCCGGGCGCACAGCTCGGCCAGCGCGAACGGCTTGGTCATGTAGTCGTCGGCGCCGGATTCGAAGCCGGTGAGTTTCTGCTCCAGCGCATCGCGCGCGGTGAGCATCAGGATCGGCGTCTGCTTGTGCGCCTCGTGGCGCAGTTTTTTTGCCACCTCGATGCCGTCCAGGCCGGGCAGGGTGAGGTCGAGCACGATCACGTCGAAATCGTTCACCACCGCGAGGTGCAGCCCGGTGACGCCGTCGCCGGCGAAATCCACCACGCTGCCACGGTCTTCAAGATAGTCGCCAATGTTGGTGGCGATATCGCTGTTGTCTTCAATCACCAGTACGCGCATGGCACCGCTCCGCGCCACCGCCGGCGAAGGGCCGGCAACCTTGCCAAGCTTAACATTTGCCGCGCCTGCGACCGGCCGCAAGAAAAAACCCGGATGCCACGGACACTTGCCGTGGCATCCGGGTTTGAGTTGGTACCCGTCACCGTCATCCATCGTTGCCGAACCCTGCGGCACGCCATGGGAAATCGACAGCGCGGTTTTATACGGACGACCGGGTTACACGCGGGTTAACCCGATGTCAGCGTGGTGCCGGTGCGTCGCCGCGTACACACCTTGGCCGCCACCTTGGCCTGCAGCAGCTCGATCACGGCGCCGGCCACGTCCACGCCGGTGGCCGTCTCGATGCCTTCGAGCCCCGGCGAGGCGTTGACTTCAAGCACCAGCGGCCCGTGCGCCGAGCGCAACAGATCGACACCGGCAACCCCGAGGCCGAGCACGCCGGCCGCACGCACGGCCATGTCGGTTTCCGCGGCATTCAGCGTCACCGCCACCGCGCTGCCGCCGCGGTGCAAGTTGGCGCGAAAGTCGCCGGCACCCGCCTCGCGCTGCATCGCCGCCACCACCCGGCCACCGACCACCAGGCAGCGCAGGTCGCAGCCGTTCGCCTCGGCAATGAACTGCTGCACGAGGAAATTGGCGTACAGCCCACGAAACGCCTCGATCACGCTTTGCGAAGCCGCGCGTTTTTCGGCCAGCACCACGCCGGTGCCCTGGCTGCCCTCGTTGAGCTTGATGACGTGCGGCGGGTCGCCGAGCAGCGCCAGCAGATCCTCGGTGTCGTCCGGGTTGTCGCCAAATACCGTCACCGGCATCGCGATGCCCTGCGCGGCCAGCATCTGCAGGCTGCGCAACTTGTCGCGCGCACGCAGCACGGCGTCGGAGGGGTTGGGCGTGTACACCCCCATCATTTCGAGTTGGCGCAGCACGGCCGTGCCGTAGAACGTGCTTTGCGTGCTGATGCGCGGAATCGCCGCGTCGATGTCGCGCACCGGCTTGCCCTGGTAGCGGATGGCCGCGTTGCCCGGCGCCACGCGTACATAACAGCGCAGCGGGTCGAGCACGCGCACGGTGTGGCCGCGTGAACGACCGGCTTCCACCAGCCGTCGGGTCGAATACAGCCGCGCGTTGCGCGAAAGAATGGCGATCTTCATCGGCGCCGCACGATCACCAGAGGCCGCAAGCCGCGGTCGGGGAAGATGGAGCGGGCGAAGGGAATCGAACCCTCGTCAGTAGCTTGGGAAGCTACAGCTCTGCCATTGAGCTACGCCCGCTGGGGCTTGCGGATGGTAACCGGGATGCGGCGCCGTGGGAATCGCCGCGCGCGGATGAACCGCAGTTGGCCGCACGCCGTCCGCCGGCTGAATCGCCACGCGGGTACGCGGTCGGCAACGCGGCGCAGCGCGCGCGCTTGCGCATAATCGGCACACCGCCACCCGCTTCGCGGGAACCCGGAGAGACCCGATGCGCCTACCGTCCCCTGCCTCCACCTTGCGCCGGCGTGCGCTGCCGTGGCTGGCGACGTTGCTGCTGCTGGCCGGCGCGACGCTGGCGCATGCGCAATCCACGGCAGATGCTGCACCGCCGGATCGCGTCGCGCGCCTGGCCTACATTTCTGGCGACCTCGGCCTGCTGCCGGCCGGCGGCCGCAACTGGGGCGACGCGGACATCAACCGCCCGCTGACCACCGGCGACAAGCTCTCCACCGCCAACGACTCGCGCGCCGAGCTGGAGCTGGGCGGCGGCACGCTGCGCATGGCTGGCAATACCGACTTCGGCATGTTGAACCTCAGCGACAGCATCGCCCAGGTCGAGCTCACCCGCGGCACGCTGAACCTCGCCGTGCGCCGGCTTGACCAGGGCCAGAGCTACGAGATCGACACCCCGACCCTGGCGCTGGTGGTGACCCAGCCGGGCAATTTCCGCATCGACGTGGACAGCGACGGCCACGGCACGCAGGTGACGGTGTTCGACGGACAGGCCACGGTGTACGGCGAAAACAACGCGCAGCGCGATGTGCTTGCCGGCCGGCACTACCAGTTCGACGACGCCTCGCTCGGCGCGCTGATGATCACCGAGATCCAGGGCGAGGATGCGTTCGACGCGTGGTGCGATGCGCGCAACCAGCGCTATGAGCGGTCACGCACGCGACGCTACGTGTCCGCCGACATGGTCGGTGCACAGGATCTCGACCAATACGGCGACTGGCAGACCACCGCCGAGTACGGCGCGGTGTGGTATCCGCGGGCGATGCCAGTGGGCTGGGCGCCGTACCGCTACGGCCACTGGGCGTGGATTGCGCCGTGGGGCTGGACCTGGGTGGATGCCTCGCCCTGGGGCTTCGCGCCCTACCACTACGGCCGCTGGGCGGTGATCGGCGGCGCCTGGGGCTGGGTGCCCGGCCCGATCTTCGTGCGCCCGGTGTATGCGCCCGCACTGGTCGCCTTCGTCGGCGGTGGCGGCTGGAGCGTCGGAATCGGCATCGGCGCCGCGCCGGTCGGCTGGTTCCCGCTCGGCCCGGGCGAGATCTACAACCCTTGGTACCACGTGGATCGTGGCTACTACCAGCGCGTGAACATCACCAACATCTACGTGCACAACACCTACAACCGCACGGTGGTCATCAACAACATCGACCGCCAGTACAACGATTACCGCAGCGGCCGGATGCCGCCCGACCGGCGCTACGCGAACCGCGGCAACGCGCACGGCTTCACCGCCATGCCCGGCAAGGATTTCGCCAGCGGGCAGCGCGTGGAGCGCGACCAGATGCGGATCGATCCACGCCAGCTCACTGCTGCACCGGTGCTGGCCCACGGCGTGACTGCGGTGCGCCCGACGCCGGCGAGCTTCACGCCAGCGCGCAACCCGCGGGCACGGCCGTTGCCCGTCGCGGACTTCCACCGCGACGTGGTTGCGCGCACGCCGCCGCCGGCTGCGCTCGCCGCCACCCGCGCGCCCTTTGCGCCGGCCGCGATCCGGCCGGCCGGCGCCCCCGCCGCGCGCCCGTTCACCAATGTGCGGGTGCTGAACCCGCGCGCCACGGGGCGGGAGGACGCAAACGCGATGGATGCCTCGGCGCGCCCCGGCCGCCCCATGCCGCCACCCGCCGCGGAAGCTGCCCGTCCCACCGCGCAGCCCCCCGTCGCGCCGGCTCGTGCGTCGCGCCTGCCGGGTGAAACCGCCGTGCCGCTGTCGCCCGGTGCGCTGCCGTCATCGCGCTTTGCCCACCCGGACGAGTTGCCGCGCGGCATGCGCATGCGGCGTGCGGATGCCGCCGCACCGGCACCGGCGCCGCAACGCGCCGGCAACCTGGAGCACCCGGCACCGGCCATGAACGACCGCGCCCCGGCACCGGCGCAGCTGCCGCAAGGGCCGCGCATCGAACGCGCGACGCCGGCGGAAAACAGCGCCGACGCGGCGCGCTACCCGTCGCCGCGTTACGACGCCCCGCGCCCACAGCACGAGTCGATGCAGGATCAACGCGCCTTCAGGACACCCCGCCAAACCGATCCGCAAGGAGAACCCAACTACCCGCGCCCGGAGTCGGTTGCGCCGCGCAACGCCGCGTCACGGTACGAGTCCCCGCGCTTCCAGGAGCCCCCGCAAAAGGCGGCACCGCGCAACGAAGCGCCACGCTTCCAACAACCGCGCCAAGAGGCCGCGCCGCGTTACGAGGCTCCGCGCTTCCAGCAGCCGCCGCAAAACGCGCCGCCGCGGGAGGCGCCGCATCCGGCGGCACAACCGCGGCGGCACGCCGAACCAGCGCCCCGCAAGGTCAATCCCAAGCAGGACGAACAGCAACGTTGAGCGCACCACGCAGCCGGCTCCGGAAGGCCGGTCGCGTGGCGCGACGGCGGGCGCCGGGAGGGTATCGCTACAATGCGCGCTCCCTTGGCGGGCCACCACGGCGCGCCATTGCCTCCGTTCCAGCGCCCCCTGTTCCCCGATGACCGACGATACCCTGCCCCCCGCCCACCCGCGCCACATCCGCAGTTTCGTGCTGCGCGAGGGGCGCATGACCCCCGCGCAGCAACGCGCCTTCGAGGATTACTGGACGCGCTACGGCATCGACTACACCGGCCGCGTGCAGGACTTCGCCGCGCACTTCGGTCGCCAGGCGCCGCTGGTGCTGGAGATCGGCTTCGGCAACGGCGAGGCGCTGGCGTGGGCGAGCGAGCACGACACCGCGCGCGATTTTCTCGGCGTCGAAGTGCACGGCCCCGGCGTCGGCCGCCTGATGAACACGCTGGCCGCACGCGATGCGCGCAACGTGCGCATCTACCGCCACGATGCGGTGGAAGTGCTGGAAAACGAGCTTGCCCCCGGCACCCTCAGCGAAGTGCGCATCTGGTTCCCCGACCCGTGGCACAAGGCACGCCACCACAAGCGGCGCATCATCCAGCCCGAATTCGTCGCGCTGCTCGCCACCCGCGTGGCGCCCGGCGGCCTGCTGCACCTCGCCACCGACTGGCAGCCCTACGCCGAGCACATGCTGGAAACCCTCGAGGCCGCCCCCGACTGGCGCAACGCCACCGGCCCCGGCCAGTACGCCGCCAAACCCGACTGGCGCATCGAAACCCGCTTCGAACGTCGCGGCCTTGCGCTCGGGCACGGGGTGCGGGATTTGCTGTATCGGCGCGTGGAGCCCTGACGGCTCCACGCGCCGGGAGTCGGGATACGGGATTGGGGATTTGCAAAAGCCCCGGCCTCACACGCCGCTTTCAATTCTGCTCTTGCGAATCCCCAATCCCGCATCCCCCCTTATACTGACCCGACCCTCACCCAGACAGGCGTCCGCGTGATTCGGCCACCGTCACCCGCCGCGCACGCCTGTCGCACGCCCGATCAGGACACGCGTTCGTGACGCTTTCGCTCACCCCCGAAATGATGCTGGTGCTCGGGTTGGTGGGCTTCACCATGCTGATGCTGGTGCTGGAGTGGATCCGCGCCGATCTCGTGGGGCTGTTGATCGTGGTGGTGATCGGCCTGACCGGCGTGATCCCCGCCGACAAGGTGTTCAACGGGTTTGCCGGCAACGCGGTGATCGCGATCATCGCGATCATGATCATGGGCGAAGGCCTGGATCGCGCCGGCGTGCTGGCCGCTGCCGCGCGGCTGGTGATGCACATGGCGAAAGGCGTGGAGTCGCGCCTGGGCGTGGTTATCAACCTCATGGCCAGCGTGTTCAGCGCCATCATTCCCAGCCAGGCGCTGGCGGCGTTGATGATCCCGATCACCAGCCGGCTCTCGGCGCGCACCGGGGTGCCGATCTCGCGCCTGTTGCTGCCGATGGCGTTCTGCATCCTCACCGGCACCAACACCACGCTGATCGCGAACTCGCCACTGATCGTGCTGAACGATTTGATCGTCAGCGCCAACGCCAACCTGCCGGCCGGCGCGCACACGATCCCCAAGTTCGGCCTGTTCAGCATCACCCCGGCGGGCCTGCTGCTGGCCGCGGTCGGCATCGCGTACTTCTATTTCTTCGGCAACCGGCTGCTGCCGGCGCGGGAGGATGCGCGGCTCAAGGTCACGCCGGGGCGCACCGAAAGCTACTTTGCCGACACCTACGGCATCGTCGGCGAAACCGCCGAGCTCACGGTGACCGCGGAAAGCCCGCTGGTGGGCATGAGCATCGGCGAGGCCGAGCAACTGCACGGCGCGCCATTGATCCTGGCGATCAAGAGCGGCAACGACGAGCGCATGGCGCCGCCGGCCGACTACGTGATCTGGGTCGGCTCGGTGCTGGGCGTGCTCGGTCCGCGCGAAGAGCTCGACCAGTTTGCCAACAACCAGCTGTGCCAGCTTTCCACCCGCATCCGCCAACTGGGCGAGCTGTTCAATTCGAGCCGCGCCGGCATTTCCGAAGTGGTGATTCCGCCGGTGTCGCGCTTCGTCAAGCACACCGTGGCCGGGCTGCACCTGCGCAAGCGCTTCGGCATCTCGGTACTGGCAGTGACCCACGGTGACAAGGTGGTGCGCGACGACGTGCGCGCCACCACGCTGCGCGCCGGCGACACCGTGGTGGTGCACAGCACCTGGCGCAACCTCGCGATGGCGGCGGAGGATCGCGATTTCGTGGTGGTGACCGACATCCCCAAGGAAACCCAGCGCCCCGGCAAGGTGTGGCAGGCGATCGGTTTTTTCGTGATGGCGAAATGCCTCGCGCTGTTCACCAATCTCGACCTTTCGGTGGCGATGATGTGCGGCGCGGTCGGCATGCTGCTGACCGGCGTGCTCAACATGGACGAGGCGTACAAGGGCATCAACTGGAAGACGATCTTTGTCACCGCCTGCCTGATTCCGCTGGGCTGGTCGATGGACGCCACCGGCACCGCGGCATGGCTTGCGCAATACGTGCTGCATTACCTGGGCGACGCCTCGCCGTGGGTGCTGCAAGGCACGCTTGCCGTGCTGACGCTGCTGTTCTCGCAGGTGATGTCGAACGTGGGCGCCACGGTGATGATGGTGCCGATCGCGATCAGCGTGGCGATCGCCACCGGCGGCAACCCGTCGGCCTACGCCATGATCGTGGCGGTGTCGTCCTCCAACACCTTCCTGCTGAGCTCGGGCCACCCGGCGCTGATGATGGTGACCGGCCCCGGCGGCTACCGCGGCACGGATTTCCTGCGCGTCGGCATTCCGCTCACGCTGCTGATGCTGGTGGTTACGCTGGTGTCGATCAACCTGCTGTTCCACTGACCAGCGCGGGCGCCGTCACCAGCCACACGTCGCCGTCCTCGACGCGCACCGGCAAGGCGCGCAACTGCTCGCCACGGCACGGGCCGCCCACGCACACGCCGTCGGCACAGTTGAAGCTCGCGCCGTGCACCGCACAGATGATGAGCTCGTTCTTGCGCAGGAATTGCCCCGGCGCGTAATCCAGCCGGCGCCCCGCGTGCGGGCACACGTTGAGCCACGCGGTCACCGCCTCGCCGCGGCGCTGCACGATCACGCTCTCGCCATCCACCGCGGCCACATCTTCGATCGCGGTGGTGCCGCCGTCGGGGATGGCGTCCAGCCGGCACAGCGGCACCTGGGTTGCGCGGGTATCCATTGGCACTTGTCTCAAAACCGGAATGACCCCATGGTATCGCTCCCAAGTGCTTGATTTTGCACAACAGGTTTTTAACATGATCCTCCAACTGCCGATATCTCGCCGTTCCCGCCACCCGCTGGTGCGCGCGCTGTCGCTGCTCCTGGGCCTCGCAATGGTGGGCCTGCTGCTGGTGTTCGGGCTGGTGGTGGCCGGCATCCTGACGGTGGGCGGCGCGGTGTTTCTGCTGTGGCGGCAATGGCGTTTGCGGCACCCGCGCGCCACGGTGCCGCCGCCGCACCAGTCCCCCGCCAACGTGCTCGAAGGCGAGTTCGTGGTACTCCACGAACGGCACTGAGGAACCCCTCGCCAAGCCAGTCAGGCTGAACCCGCCCGCCCCCCAGGCCTGCGGTGAACTCGCGGGTCGCGCTTCAGCCCGACTTGCCCCTTGCGCAACGGCCCGAGGCAACGCACGACCACGTGCCGTTACCCATCGCGCGCAGCGATAATGCGCGATTTCCTGCAACGATCCCGCATGTCCTTTCCCCTTTCCCGCACGACGCCCGGCGCGCCGCGTTACCTCGTCCCGTTGGCGCTGGCCACGCTCTACCTCGTCTGGGGTTCGACCTACCTCGGGATCCGGTTTGCGCTGGAAAGCTGGCCGCCGTTCCTGCTTGCGGCGATCCGGTTCGTGTTTGCCGGGGGCGTGCTCTACGCCTGGCTGCGCCTGCGCGGCGCAGCGGCGCCAACCCGGCTGCAATGGCGCAATGCCGCCATTACCGGCACCTTGCTGCCGGCCTTCGGCACCGGCTTCGTGTGTTATGCCGAGCAGTACGTGAGCTCGGGCGTCGCCGCGGTCGCTATCGCCAGCATGCCGCTGTTCATGGCCTTGTTCGAAGGCGTGTACGGCAACTGGCCGAACCGGCGCGAAACGCTCGGGCTGGTCGTCGGCTTTGCCGGCGTGATCGTGCTGAACCTCGGCGACACCCTCTCCGGCTCGCGCGTCGGCGCCCTGACGCTGCTGATCGCCGCCGCCGCGTGGGCGTTCGGCTCGGTGTGGAGCAAGCGCCGCGACATGCCGCGCGGGGCGATGAACGTCGCCGCGCAAATGCTGTGCGGCGGCGCGGTGCTGGTGGTGCTGGCGCTGGCCACCGGCGAACGCTGGCCGCAGGCGCCGACGCTCAGCGCCACGCTCGCGCTGGCCTACCTCGCGGTGTTCGGCTCGCTGGTCGCGTTCAGCGCCTACCTTTACGCATTGGCCCACGCGCGCCCGGTGCTGGCCACCAGCTATGCCTACGTCAACCCGCCGGTAGCGGTGCTGTTTGGCGTGGTGCTGGCCGGCGAGCATGCGGGCGCCTTCGAGCTGGCCGGCATGGCGATCATCCTGGTCGGCGTCGCCGCCATCACGCTGGGGCATCGCGGCGGGCACTGACCACTGCCCACGCCGCAGGCACCGACCATTGTCGGCTTGTCGCTCCCCCCGAATGGCGCCACGATGCGGCAGCTTTGGGGAGAACCGCATGAAAGCGACGAACGAAGGCTGGATGGCGCGCCTGGCACTGCGCAGTGCAGCGTGGTCGGAGCGCTGGTTTCCGGATGCATGGATCTTTGCCGCACTCGGCGTGGTGATCGTCGCGTTGGCCACACTGGGCTTCGGCAGCACGCCAGTGGCGACGATGAATGCCTTCGGCGACGGCTTCTGGAGCCTGATCCCGTTCACCATGCAAATGGCGTTCATCGTGATCGGCGGCTACGTGGTGGCCACCGCCCCAGTGGTAAAGCGCCTGATCGACCGCCTGGCGCAGATCCCGCGCACCGGGCGCGGCGCCATTTGCTACATCGCGTTCCTGTCGATGCTCACCTCGCTGCTGTCGTGGGGCTTCTCGCTGATTTTCGGCGGCCTCCTGGTACGTGCGCTGGCACAGCGCGAAGACCTGCGCATGGATTACCGCGCTGCCGGCGCCGCGGCGTATCTGGGCCTCGGCGCGATCTGGGCGATGGGGCTCTCCTCCTCCGCCGCGCAGCTGCAGGCCAACCCGGCCAGCATGCCGCCGGGGCTGCTCGCCATCACCGGCGTGCTGCCGTTCACCAGCACCATTTTCCTGTGGCAGTCGCTGGTGATGACCGCCTGCCTGATCACGGCCTCGATGCTGGTGTGCTGGTTCACCGCGCCGTCGGACCAGAACGCCCGCACCGCGCGCGACTACGGCATTACCGAAGGCGCCGCGGTACCGGAACTGCCGCCGCGCCAAAAGCCGGGCGAGTGGCTGGAATACAGCCCGCTGCTGTCCATCGTGATCGGCGTGATGGGGCTGGGCTGGCTGGGGCACGAGTTCATCACCAAGCACGCGGTGAGCGCCATCGCCAACCTCAACACCTACAACTTCTTGTTCCTCACCGTGGGCCTGCTGCTGCATTGGCGGCCACGCAGTTTTCTCGACGCGGTGACGCGCTCGGTGCCGAGCACCGCCGGCGTGCTGATCCAGTTCCCGCTGTACGGCGGCATTGCCGCGCTGCTCACCAAGGCGCAGGGCTTCGGCGGCGAAACACTCGCGCACCGGCTCTCGCAGCTCTTCGTGCATATCGCTTCCACCGACAGCTTCCCCGCGGTGATGGGCCTGTACTCCGCCGTCCTCGGTTTCTTCGTGCCCTCCGGCGGCGGCAAGTGGCTGGTCGAGGCGCCCTACGTGATGCAGGCGGCGAATGACCTGCACGTACACCTGGGCTGGGCGGTGCAGGTCTACAACGCCGCCGAAGCGCTGCCCAACCTCGTCAACCCGTTCTGGATGCTGCCACTCCTCGGCGTACTGGGCCTCAAGGCGCGCGACGTGGTGGGCTACACCTTCATGCAGTTCGTGGTGCACCTGCCGCTGGTGATCGGCCTGTTGTGGCTGCTTGGCCTGACCCTGCAATACGTGCCGCCCGTGATGCCGTAATCCCCTCGCTACCGTGGGTCGGGATTCATCCCGACCCACGAGGGCGCCGGTGGCAACGCCCAGGCTCGCAGCCGATGCCCCGCCCCTCACGTTGCCGCGCTACGCTACGGGGCATGGACTACGTCATCGCGCCTCCCGCCGTTCCGTCCCTGCCGGTGCAAGGCAGCCCGCAACGTTTCCCCATCCGCCGCATCTTCTGCATCGGCCGCAACTACGCCGAGCATGCCAAGGAAATGGGCGCCACGATCGAACCGGGGCGCCCAATGTTTTTCTGCAAGCCGGCCGACGGCGTGGTGGCCGACGGCGGCGACGTACCGTATCCCTCCGTCACCCACGACTTTCACCACGAGGTGGAAATGGTGCTGGCGCTCGGCGCCGGCGGCGCCAACGTGCCGGCCGAACGCGCCGCGGCGCTGGTGTGGGGCGTGGGCGTGGGCCTCGACCTCACCCGCCGCGACCTGCAGGCGCAGGCCAAGGCCAAGGGCCACCCATGGGACGCCGCCAAGGCCTTCGACCACTGCGCGCCGATCTCCGCGCTGCGCCGCATCGACGGCGCCTTGCCGCCGGCCGCCACCGTACTGAGCCTGTCCGTCAACGGCGCCGAACGCCAGCGCGTGCAGCTCGGCGCGATGCTGCACGACGTGCCACACATCCTGGCAGCGTTGTCGGAGCTGTTCGAACTGCATGCCGGCGATCTCGTCTTCACCGGCACCCCGTCCGGCGTCGCCCCCCTCGTGCGCGGCGACCGCTACCACGCCGAGCTGGCCGGCTACGCCACGCTCGACGGCCGCATCGTCTGACCCTTTCGTAGTGCCCACCCAAAGGAGAGTCGAACCATGAGCATGCTGCAGGAGTTCAAGGCGTTCGCCATGCGCGGCAACGTGATGGACATGGCCGTTGGCATCGTGATTGGCGCCGCGTTCGGCAAGATCGTCAGCTCGCTGGTCAGCGACGTCATCATGCCGCCCATCGGCTGGCTCACCGGCGGCATCGACTTCTCCGCCATGAAATGGGTCCTCAAACCCGGCGACGACAGCGACCCGAAACACAAGATCGCCGAAGTCGCCATCAACTACGGCACCTTCATCAACACCATCATCACCTTCATCATTGTCGCCTTCGCCATCTTCATGGTCATCAAGATGATGAACCGCATGCAGAAAAAGCAGGAAGAAGCCCCGGCCGCGCCGCCGGCGGATGTGGCGCTGCTTACCGAAATTCGGGATTTGCTGAAGAACAAGTAGGCGCTATCGGCCCGGGTCGCGATTTTCGGCCCGGGCATTTGCTTCCGGCATCAGACCGATGCTGCATACATCGCAAGGCGTTACCCCCGGAGAAGAGCATCAGAGAAATGTCCGGGGCATTGTCCCCGACACCTTTCCTCGCTGTCGAATGGCTACCGCAAGATCCGTCGTGTGTTAACCACACCAGACGCGAGAAAGTTCTCTTTAGATTGTGGTTGCAGAGTCTACCCGCGCCAAAGCAAGATCAGGATGACCGCGATAAGGCCGGATACCATCCACCATTTAAGTGACTCCAATCCGTTGGTCAAAACCTTCAAGAGTTCAATGACCGCCGTTGCTAGTTCATGCTGCGCCGTATCGCGCGGCTCGATTTGCTCTTCTGCTTGGTTTGGCGCGTTTGCGCGAGCCCATGGATGAGTCCTTTGTAACCGCTGGCAGCGTTCTTGATATGTCGCGCCTATCGACCAGTAGGAGTCGTTGTATTCCGACCAATCGCCTTCAGGTAGTAGTTGATATTCCGATTCCAGGTGTCCGCGCAGGTCGTGGTCGAGGAGCAGAGCGTCGTTACACAGTACAGCGATTAGGAAGGCTTCTTGATCGATGTTGTAACCGCTATCCAAGTCCTCCTTTGAAAGGCGGTCTTTGCCGTAATGCGCACAACGGCTCAGGCGTGCGGTCCAGTCGTCGGTGGCACTTCCTGTACTTGCGGTTCCGACTTGTGGCGTTCCGAACACAGCCGCGACCCGACAGCAAAGTCGTTGGGGCGCGGAAAGCGATCCGTAGCGGCTGCTGTCCTCGATGTCATTCGTTCCATCGCTGCCATTGCGGGGCTTTACAGCAAGCCACCTCGCAAAAAACTCGTGTGCCTCGAGCGAGTAAGGGCGCAGACTCGGGTCCGTAGCGTCCAGAATGCTTATCAGTGTCCTCGCCCAATCGTCCGTCGCCGGAGCCGTGTTCAGGAGACGCTCAATACCAGCCCGAATAGCCTCAGATCCATCGTCCGGGCCGTCCGGGGAGTCTCGCACTTCTTCCCCGAGGCGTGGGTTGTTCCTTGTCCAAAAGACGAACAGGCGCCATATGTCGTCCTCGGCCTGTGCAAAAACGCCTGCGCGATTGTACAGGCATGCCAGAACCTCATCGCCCACCGTCGGGTTCGCCAGTAGCGTGGCGAGCGCTTTGTAGTTTTTCGCAGTGATAAGCGAATGGATGAGCACATCCCCGCCGAGTAGCTCCGTATGCCAGCGGGAACCCCGTGTCGCACGCCGGTTGCTCAGGCACGCATGGCGCAACTCGATGTCGTATTGGATGGCTACGGTCGTATCCTGCAATTCCAGCGGACTGCGTTCATACACCAGTTGCAGCATGGTGAGGTCGTCGCCGCAGGCTGCAAGTCGGGTGTTGATGCGCGGGTCGTTTAATGCCAATAGGGCCGCCTTGATGCTGCCATCACGAAGGCGTTCGCTCGCGGTGGCACCCGGTTTCGGTGCGCTGGCCTCGTACAACGCGCGCACCACACTGCTGTTCTCGCCGTATGCAGCCAAGGCGAGGTTGATCTGCGGGTCGTTGCGCGAGAACAGCGCGGCCTCGATGTCGGCGCCGCAGAAATACCCCCCTTTGTCGGCGGCCGCTTTGAACGCGTCAAACACGGCCTCGGGTGCCGCGTGAAGCAAACGGGAGCCAGCCAAGCGCTCGTTAAACTGGGTCAACTGCGGATCGACGTCGATCATTGCTCCCCCTTCCCGTTCGCCTGCGACCGTGCGCGCGTACCGCTCTACGGTACTGCGGGGAAAGGCGCTGCGGGGAAAGTGCCGGGGACAATGCGGGGGCACCAGTAACGAGGCAGATTCACTTAGCTGCAGATCAAGTCGTACACAAGTAACGTCAGGGATGAGGATGAAGTCGGGCTTACACTTGCGATGATCAAGGGCAGATGTGCACGCGCTCACAAGGCGAGCTCATCCCTGATATCCAGCGGAGATTGCCATGATCGACCAGGTCTTCATCAGCTTTCCCGTCGCCGACCTGCAACGGTCGGTTGCCTTCTTCGAGGCGCTCGGTTTCACCCGCAATCCGGCCTTCAGCGATGACACGGCTGCGTGCATTGTCATCAACGACACCACGTCGGTGATGTTGTCCTCGCATGCGAAGTTTCGCGAGTTCACGCCCAAGGCGGTTTGCAATACGGCTGACGCGATCGAAGTGCTGATCTCCCTCAGTCGCGACAGCCGCGAGCGGGTGGATGAGCTGGTGGCGAAGGCGCTTGCTGCCGGCGGCTCGACCTATGACAAGCCGGAGGATTTCGGTTTCATGTACACCCACAGCTTTGTTGACCTGGATGGCCACGGCTGGGGGTTGCTCCACATGACGCCGCAGCCGGCACCGTAGGGAAACCGGGCCACGGGAATGGTCCTGCTGCGGAAATGTACGCAGCAGCACGCCGAGTACATTGCGGATCGGCTGACGACCGATCGCAACGGGCGCAGGTCGCGCACCCGTCAGTGCGCTGTCGGGGCCAATCGTGACTTTCGGCCCGCAGGGGCGGCGCGGTCGCGCGGCCATAATCAGGGCTTGCGCCCATTGGACAACCACCATGCCTCGCCCCGCCCTCGTCCTCATCGCCGCCGGCCTGCTGCTTGCCGGCGGCGGCGTGTCTGCTGCGGATACACGGATACCAACTACGGCGGTGACCACCGCGGAACACCTGCGCGATCAGGCGCTGACCGATCCGACCGCGATGCGGATATTGACCTCGCTCACCACCGAAGTCGGGCCGCGGCTGGCGGGAAGCGCGGCCGATCAGCGGGCGCGCGATTGGGCGGTGGCGAAGTTCAAGGCGTTGGGTTTCGACAAGGTGTACACCGAGCCGGTGACGTATCCGCGTTGGGTGCGGCGGCACGAGAGTGGCGCCATCGTGGCGCCGTTCGAGTTGCCGCTGGTGCTCACCGCGCTGGGCTACTCGCCGGGCACGCCGGCAGGTGGGCTCACCGCCCAGGTGATCGGTTTTGACAGCCTCGCCGCGCTGAAGGCCGCCGACCCGGCCAGCATCCGCGGCAAGATCGTCTACGTCGGCTACCGCATGCAGCGCAGCCGCGATGGCCACGATTACGGCATGGGTTCAGCGGTGCGCACGGCGGGCGCGGTGGTGGCCATGGAAAAGGGCGCTGCCGGCTACCTGTTGCGTTCGGCCGGCACCGACGCGCATCAGCGCATCGCGCACACCGGCCTCACCGGCTTCAGGCCCGGCGCCAAGGGCATTCCCGCCGCGGCGCTCTCCAATCCCGACGCCGACCAGCTCGAACGCGTGCTGGCCTACGGCAAGCCGGTGACGGTAAGGCTCAATCTGGATTGCGGCTTCGATGGCGACTACACCGGCGCCAACGTGATCGGCGAAATCACCGGCAAAAAATATCCGCAGCAGGTGGTCGCCATCGGTGGCCATCTGGATTCATGGGACCCGGGCACTGGCGCGATCGACGACGGCGCCGGCATCGCGATTTCGATGGCGGCGGCCAAGCTCATCGCCAACCTGCCGCAGCGGCCCGACCGCACCATCCGCGTGATCGCCTTCGCCAACGAGGAAATGGGCCTGTGGGGCGCGCGTGCGTATGCGGATCGGCACGCCGGCGAGGTGGCCAACTTCCAGCTCGGCACCGACTCCGACCTCGGCGCCGGCAAGGTGTACCGCCTGAGCGCGAGCGTGAAACCCGAGGCACGCCACGCGATCGAACAGATCGCCGCCGTGCTCAAGCCACTGGGCGTGGACTACGACGCCACCCGCCCCGGTGGCGGCGGTTCCGATCTCGGCTCGATGCACGCCAAGGGCATGGCCGCGCTCACGCTGAGCCAGGACGCCACGCACTACTTCGACTGGCACCACACCGCGAACGACACGCTGGACAAGGTGAACCCGAAGGATCTGGCGCAGAACGTCGCAGCGTATGCCGCATGGACGTACATGGCCGCGCAGGCCAAGGGCGATTTCGGCTCGGCAGCCGGGGCGTTCAAGGGGGATGGCGGGGAGGAGTGACCCCAGTCCGCTGCGCTTCGCTACGGACACCTGCAACTTGTGGGTCGGGCCGAAGCCCGACCCTCGGTCGCTCAGCGCGTCTCGTACCCGCCATCCGCCAGCACTTTCGGCACGCAGAAGGTTCTGGGCAGCACGGTGATGGCGACCGGCACCAGCACCTTCTTCTCGACGCCACCGACGGCGGCGCAGTCGGTGCCCGGCGCAAGCTGGTAGTGGATGATGCGCACGGTGTATTGCGGGCACACGTCGGCACACGGGAACTCCACTACCACCGGCGTGCCGGCGTGCGTGCCCAGGCTGACGGTCTGGCCCATCGTGGCCGCCTTGTCGACCGGGCTGGCGGCGTAAGCACGCAGGGCGGCGTCGGTCAGCGGCACGCGGGTTTGCGCGCAGGCGCTGTTGGCAACAGCCGCGGCAAGCAGCACAAGCAGGGCGGGGATACGCATGCGGCAGCTCCGTGACCGGGAATACCACGGTAACCCAAGCGGCCAGGGCGCGCGCCCGCAGCCGGTCACGCTTCCGGCGACGGCCTGCATCGCCCCGTACTGGTTCACACTGAGGTGCATCGCCCGCTGCGCTGATGCACGCGTCAACGACTCTCCGTCGCGTCCGGCGGCTCGTCCAGCGTCTGCAGGTTCGTCTTGATCCGCTCCATCACCGCCAGCGCTGCGTGCAGCTCGTCGTAACCAATGCCCCGCGTCGCATCGCGGCGCAGCTCGCGCGCGATGCGTTCCATGTCGTCCACCACTTCGTGTGCCTGCGCGGTCACGTACAGCCGCCACGCACGCCGGTCATGCGGGTCGGCGCGGCGCTCGACAAACCCGGACGCCTGCAGGCGGTCGATCACGCGCCCCACGGCAATCGGCTCCATCTCCAGGTGCTCCGCCAGCTCGTTCTGGCGCATGCCCTCGCGGCGGTACAGCATCTTCATTGCCCGCCACTGCGCACGCGTCAGCCCAAACGCCACCGCGCGCCGATCAAACAGTTTGCGAAACAGCAGCGTAACGTCGCTCAGCAGATAGCCAATCGACAGTTCCTCGGTTCTCGCCATGTCTGCACCCCCGCTGCGCTGCGTGCAGCATAGAGTGTCTGGGTGGGAGCCGGGATTCGGGATACGAAATTCGGGAAGAGTGCTTCGCGCCGAGAGACCCCATGCCCATCACCGCTATCGAAGCCGACCTCACCGCGCTCGCCGTGGACGCCATCGTCAACGCGGCGGATGAAACGCTGCTGGGGGCGGTGGGCGAGCCGCGACGTTTGCGCGAGTCCGGTGGACTCACGCGGCGCGGCGAGCGCCGGAGGCAGGATGCCGGAGGCCGGGTTGCTTGGTGAGCGATGGATCGCGAACCTAGCAACGACTCGAGCCCGCCGCCCCGCGAGGAATTATGCCCATCACCGCCATCGAAGCCGACCTCACCACGCTCGCCGTGGACGTCATCGTCAACGCAGCGAATGAAACGCTGCTGGGCGGCGGTGGGGTTGATGGTGCGATCCACCGCGCGGCCGGCCCGCGTCTGCTGGCGGCGTGCCGTGCGCTGCCGGAAGTCCGCCCCAGTGTGCGCTGCCCGACCGGGGAGGCGCGGCTCACACCGGGGTTCGATCTGCCGGCACGGTGGGTGATCCACACCGTTGGTCCGGTATGGCACGGCGGCACGCACGGGGAGCCGGCACTGCTGGCGGCGTGCTACCGCCACGCGATGGAAATCGCGGCCGCGCAGCAGTTGCGGCGCATGGCGTTTCCCGCCATCAGCTGTGGCGTGTTCGGCTATCCGGCCGAGCTGGCCGCGGGCGTCGCGGTCGCAAGTCTGCGGGCGGCGTTGACAGCGCATGGCGACCTCGACGTCACGCTGTGCTGCTACAGCGCGCCGATGCAACGCATCGTGGCGGCCGCATTGCGCGCGGGCAACGCGGCTATTTGAGCTCGAACGGATACAGCGGTGGCAGGCCGTCGTCCGGCGGCAGCGTGTCCCGGCGCCAGGCGAAGCCGTGGGCAAACGCCTTGGCCAAGTCGGTCGCCCCAGTATCTCCCCCGGTGCCGTAGCAACGCTGCTGCAGCGCCGCCAGCGCGCGACGCTGCGCGTCGTTGGCCAGCGCTGCGGCCAGCTCGCCCGGCTGACGGATCGCCGGCCGCTCCGCATGCGCCCACGCGAGCAGGCTGCGCAACTGCTGGCCAGCATCACCGCTATGCACCGCCGCATCGAACGCACGACGCAGGGCCGCCGCATCCGGGGCCAATGCCGGTGCCACCCGTGCGGGGGTCGGCATCGGCAACAGTGCGCGGCGGCGCCGCTGCCACCACCACGCAAGGATGCTCAGCAGCCACAAAGCCACGCTGGCGACCGCGATCCAGCGCCAGGGGAAAGTGCGCACCGGCGCCGGCGTGGTCGCCACCGGCGCCGCGGGCTTCGGCGTCGCACCCGCCGCCGGCATGCCAGGAGGCGAGGCACTGGCGCCGCCGGCCGCCGGCAACACGGTCAGCGTGTGGGCCGGGATTTCCGCCATCTTGGCTTTCCCACTGGTCACATCGAACCAGCGCACCGTAGTGGCCGGGATCGTCAGCGTGCCGGCGCGTTCGGGCACCAGCGCAAACGCGCGCTGCCGGCTGCCTGCCAGCCACGGGCCATCGCTGGCGGTGCTCGTCTTGGGTTGATCCGGATACACCTGCGCACCGGTGACCGCCGGCAGGCTCAGGCTCGGCAGGGCAGCGGTCGGCAAGCCGATGGCGGAAAGGTGCATGACCAGGTTGATCGGCTGCCCCACGCGCACCGGGGTGCCCGCCGTAGGCCAGCCATCCAGCGTGAGGGTGAGCGCGCGCGCCGGCAGCCACGCCGTCTTGCCCCAGTCGGCCGGCGCCGCCTGCACCGGCACGCTGAGCGCCGAAGTGCTGGCGGTCACCGTGGTGCCAAGACCAAAGAAGCTGTCCGGATCGTTCGGATCGAGTGCTTCGCCCTGAAACCCGAGCGCGGGGATGGTCAGCGTGCCGGCGCGTTGCGGCACCAGCGCGTAGTCGCGCTCGATCACGTGCCAAGTGCGGCCACCACGGGTTTCGTCGTAGCGCAGATCCTTGCCCACCTGATCGAGCGCCACGCCGTCGACCTGCGGCGTGTCGATGGTGCCGCGACTCAGATCGCCGCGGTAATACAGGCGCACCACGTAGCTGAGCTGCTGACCGACGTAGCCGCCTTGTGGCGTGACCGTGGCCTGCATGAACACGTTGCGATCCGGCGTGGCGGCCGCGCTGGCCGCGCTCGGCGGCGTCACCGCGAGTTGCAGCGGCGCGGTCTGCGCGCCGGCCACGGTGAGCGCCGGGATGGTCAGCGTGCCGACGCGCCTGGGCCGCAGCACCACGCCGATCACCAGTTCGGCGCTGCCGCGTCCGTTGACGATGCTGAGGTTGCTGCTTTGCGACTGGCCGAGCACGTCGAAATCGGACGCCAGCGGCGTCAGGTCCGGCATGCCGCCGAAACCGCTAGCGCCGTGCACGTGCAGGTTGAGGGTGACGGTGTCGCCCAGTTGCACCTGGCTGCGGTCGAGTGTCGCCGTCACCGTGGTTGCCGCCGCCAGTGCCGGCAGCAGCAAGCCCAGCACCAGCCACACCCTGCACCATCGACGCCCCATCACTGGCCTCCTGCGTCCGGCACGCCACCGTGGCGCTCTTGGTATTCGAGTTCAAACTTGCGGCGCAACAGCGCGCCGGGGTCATCCGGCACACGGCGCAACGCATCGCGCAAATCGGGCGGCAATTTGGCGGACGTGTCGTCCGCCGCGTTCGCGCCCAGTTCGTGCGTCGGCGCCGCCGGTTTGGCCGGCTGCGCCGCGCCGAGCTGGCGATCGAGCTGCTGCTTGAGCGCCTGCTGCGCACGCGCCGCCTGTGCCTGTTGCGGCGCCTGCTGCGCCGGCGTCGGCGGCGGCTGGTCGGGGCCCTTGCCGAAAGGCGGCCTTTTGTCCGATTTGCCGGCATCCGGTTTTGCTGCGCCATTGGCTTGCGACGGCGCTGGCTTGCCCGCATCGCCGCTGCCCTGGGAACGGTTGTCCTTTGCCGCCTGGTCGGCGCCGGACGGCGGTTTCTGCTGGTTGCCCGGGCCCTGGCTTTGCGGCTGCTTGCCCTGCCCATTGGAAGGCTTGCCCTGGCCTTGCGACGACGAGGATTTCGGCGATTGCTTGGGCGGCTGATGCTGGCGCAGCCAGTCTTCGACCGCCTTGCGGTTGGCCATCGCGTCGGCATTTTTCGGATCGCGCTTGAGCGCCTCGTCGTAGGCGTGGATCGCGTCGGCAAACTTGCCTTCACGCGCCAGCGCGTTGCCACGGTTGTAGGCACCGTCGCTGCCCGGCGCCTTCTGCAAAACCTTCGCCGCTGCGGCGTACTCGCCCGCACGATAGGCGGCGGCGCCGCGCCACGCGGGGTCGCGCGCCAGCATCAGCGCCTGTTTTGCATCGCCACGCGCCAGCGCCGCGGCAGCTTGCTGATCGGGGCGCTGCCACAGGTCGCGCCAACTCGCCGCCTGCGCCGGCATCGGCAGTGCCGGCAGCAATACCAGCGCCAGCAGCACCAGCCAGCCGCGCTGAAACGCCAGCGCCGCGAGCAGCAACACCGGCAGCAACAGCCACGGCCCGCGCTCCTGCCACGCGTCGCCCTGGGTGCCTGCCGCCGACTTGGTGCGCCCGGTCTGCAAATCGGCGTGCAGCGCAGCGACATCGCCATCGTCGCTGCTCATCGGCACATAGCGCCCGTCGCCCGCCGCGGCGAGCGCCGCCAAGGCGGCATCGTTGCGGCCGGCCAGTTGCAAGTTGCCCTTGGCGTCATGCAGGAAACCGCCGCCGGGCAGCGGCACCGGCGCACCTTGCGGCGTACCGACGCCGAGCACCGCTACGCGCACACCCGCAGCACGCGCCTCGCGCGCCGCCGCCTGGGCCGCGGCGTCGGCGGCGTCGGTGAGCAGCACGATGGTGCCGCTGCCGGCCTTGGCATCGCGAATCAGGCTCACACCCTGCTTGATGGCCGCGGCCGCGTCGTTGCCATCGACTGGCATGGTGTCCGGCGCCATCGCATCGAGCAGCGTGCCGAGGCTGTGCACATCGGAAGTGAGCGGGGCGACCACGAAGGCCTCGCCGGCATAGCCGATCAACGCGTTGAGCCCGGCGCGGTTTGCCATCAGCAAGGCGTGCGCCTTGAGCCGCGCGCGGTCGATGCGGCTGGGCGCGACGTCGTGCGACAACATGCGTTGCGAGAGCGAAATGGCCACCACCTGCGCGGCGCGCTGGGTGTACAACGGCGAGGCGACCCGGCTCCAGGTCGGCCCGGCCAGCGCCAGCGTCGCCAACAGCCACGCGAGCGCGGCAAGCATCGGCGGCGCGCGCCGCGGCAACGCGCGACCCTGCACCACGCTCGGCAGCAAGGCGGCATCCACCAGCCGCGCCAGCGATCGCCAACCCGCCTGCCGCCGCCGAACCGACCACACGATCCACGGCAGCAGCAGCAAGCCCAGCAGCCACCAGGGCCGCAGAAAATGAAACGCCGCGGATGCGCCCATCATGCGGCGCGCTCCCGTCGCCACTCGCGCGGCCAGCTGGCGAGCAGCCACAAGCCCAGCGCCGCCGCCAGCGGCCACGGATACCACTCGCGCCGGGGGCGCAGGGTCGGGCCGGATTGCGGCATCGGCTCCAGCGCGTCGATGGCGCGATACGCATCGGCCAACTCGCCGCTGTCGGTGGCACGGAAGAAACGCCCGCCGGTCTCGGTCGCCATTTGCGTCAGCATCGACACGTCGAGATCGGCCGACGGATTCACCACCTGGGCGCCGAAAAAGCCGGGGATGCGCATGCGGGTGGCGCCGATGCCGACGGTATAAATGCGCACACCGGCGGCCTTCGCCGCGCGTGCGGCTTCGAGCGGGCTGATGCTGCCGGCGTTGTTGACGCCGTCGGTCAGCAGCACCAGCACGCGCGCCTGCTCGGGCAGCGCCGACAAGCGCTTCACCGCGATCGCCACGGCATCGCCAATCGCGGTCTCGGTGCCGGCCAGGCCCACCGCCGCGCCCTGTAGCTGTGCCCGCACGGCATTCAAGTCGTAGGTGATCGGGGTGACGAGAAACGCGCGCGAGCCGAACAGGATCAAGCCCATCTCGTCGCCCTGGCGACGGTCGATGAAGTTGCCGGCGATGGCCTTGACCGCGGCAAAGCGGCTTACCGATTGTCCGGCAAGCGACATGTCCGGCGTGCGCATACTGCCGGAGAGATCGACCGCCAGCAGCAGCGCGCGGCCGCTGTGCTGCTGCGCCTGCGGCGGGCCCACCCACTGCGGGCGCGCCGCTGCCGTCAACAGGCATAGCCACGCCAGTGCCAGCAGCCACAGCGAACCATGGCGTGCCGGGTGGGCACCAAAGGCTGCGAGATCGAGACCCGGCTGCGGCAAATGCAGCGCCGGACCCGGCGTCGTCGGCGTCAGCCAGCGCCGCGCGAGCAGCGGCAACGGCAACAGCCAAAACAGCCACGGCCAGGCGAACTCAAACACGCGTGGCCTCCTTTACGGCCCGTCGCCAGCCGCGCGGCCGGGCCGCCGCATGCAGCCAGAGACGCGCTGCCTGTCGCGCGGCATCCGCATCGGTGGCGAGCGCCGGGCGGTACATCGCCGCGTCCAGCGCGGCGAGGCGCTCCACGACCTGCGCATCGACGCGCACCCGCGCCAGCGTGGCACGCCACGCGGCCCCGCTTTGCCGCGCCGCGGATGGCACGTGCAAGCGCGCCACCCGTCGCAGCAGCTGATGGATACCGGCCAGCGTGGCACCCGCATCGACGGCCTGGCGTTGCACCCGGTCCAGCTCGGCAAACCAATGCTCGCGGCGGCGCGTGATGGTGCGCTCGCGGCGCCACAGCCAGGCACCCAGCAACGCCAGCACGACCACCATGGCGGCCAACACCCACCACCCGGGTGCCGGCGGCCACCACGGCGGTGCCGGCGGCAGGTGGATGTCGCGCAACACCGGGCCGCGTGCAGGCGCTGCGGACAGGATCATCGCCGCGACCTCGTGGCGCCGAGCGCGGCCACCACCGCATCGACCGGATCATCGCGCGTATCCAACACCCGGCAACGGGCGCCGGCCGCGCTTGCCAGCGCCTGCAGCCGCTGCACGCCAGCGCCCATGCGCTGACGAAACTCGCGGCGCTGGCCCTCCCCGACCAGTGTCATTTCCCGGCGCTCACCAGCGTGTTCCAGCGGGAAGCGGCCGGCCGGCGGGTCGTCATGTTCGAGCGCGTCGGCAATCACCAAGACGCCCATGTCGGTGCCGCGACGCAACGCCGCAAGCGCGGCACCCGCATCGTCGTCGACACTGAAACCATCGCTGACCAAGAGCAGGTGGTTCGCGTGCTGGCGCAACTGGCGCAGGCGACGCAAAGCCTGCGACAGCGGCTCGCTGTGCGGCGGCCGGGGCGCGGCATCCCAGGCGGCCAGTGCGCCGCACAATGCCAGTGCGCCACGTGGGCCGGCCTGCGGGCGCAAAAGATCGTTGCGCGTGCCAAACGCCGCCAGCCCCACGCGCTCGCCGGCACCGATTGCCAACCACGCCGCCGCGGCGCAGGCACGCGCGGCCTGCACCGACTTAAACCGCGCGCGGGTGCCGAAATGCATGCTGGCGTGGGTATCCAGCAGCACCAGCAGCCGACCCTCGCGTTCTTCCTGAAACAGCTTGGTGTGCAGGGTGCCGCTGCGTGCGGTAAGCCGCCAGTCGAGTCGACGCACATCATCGCCAGCCTGGTAGGCGCGCGACTCGGCGTAATCCATGCCGCGGCCGTATAGATGGCTGACCTGCTGGCCGCTGCGCATCGCGCGACTGGCAGCCTGCGGCAGATGCAGGCGGCCGATACGGCGCCCGAGCGCGACCAGCTCGGCCAGTGCGACGCGGATCGCGCCATCGCCATCGGCCGGCAGATCGGCAGGGACCGCAATGCTCACGGCAGCGGCACGAGGTCGAGCAGGCGGGCAATCACCTGGTCGGCGTGCACTCCCTCGGCCTCGGCTTCGTAACTGAGCAGCACGCGGTGACGCAGCACCTCGTGCACGATGGCATGCACGTCTTCCGGCAGCACGTAGTCACGCCCGGCGAGCCAGGCCTCGGCGCGCGCGCAGCGATCCAGCGCGATGGTGGCGCGCGGACTGGCGCCCCATGCGATCCAGCGCTTGAGCTCGGGCCCGTACTGGCCGGCATCGCGCGTGGCCAGCACGATCTGGGTGAGATATTCCTCCAGCGCCGGCGCCAGGTGCACCGCCATCGCCGTCGCGCGGGCGGCAAACACGTCGGACTTGCTCAGCAGCGCCGCTGGCGCCGCCGCCTGCGACCCGTCATGCCGTGCCTGCTCGCGGGCCAGGCGCAGGATCGCCAGCTCGGCCGCGGCATCGGGGTAGCCGATGGTCACATGCAGCAGAAAGCGGTCGAGCTGCGCCTCGGGCAGGGCAAACGTGCCTTCCTGCTCGATCGGGTTCTGGGTGGCCATCACCATGAACAGCTCGGGCAGCGGCCAGGTATTGCGGCCCACGGTGATCTGCCGCTCGGCCATCGCTTCGAGCAGTGCCGACTGCACCTTGGCCGGCGCGCGGTTGATCTCGTCCGCCAGCACGATGTTGTGGAACAAGGGACCACGTTCGAACTCGAAGCTGCCCGTCTGCGGCCGGAACACGTCGGTGCCGGTGAGATCGGCCGGCAACAGGTCGGGGGTGAACTGCACGCGGTGAAAGTCGGCGGCGATGCGCGCCGCCAATGCCTTCACCGCCGTGGTCTTGGCCAGCCCCGGCGCGCCTTCCACCAGCAGATGTCCGTCGGCCAGCAGCGCCACCAGCAGGCAATCGACCAGCTTGGGCTGGCCGATGACCGCTTCCTGCAACGAGGCGCGCAATGCCGCAAAGGCTTGCTGCAGGCGATCGCGCGCCGCGGTTTCGGGCATATCCATCATCGGCTTCCAGTCATTCGGCGCCGCTATCGACCGCGGCAAGCACTGGAAGTTTAGCCGGGCGGCAAACCCGTTCAGCCCCGGAACGCGAAAAGGCGGCCGTGGCCGCCTTTTCGTTTGCCGTCATGAAGCCGGCTTATTGCAGCGAATCGTTCAGGATGCGCGGGGTCACGAAGATCAACAGCTCCGCCTTGGTGTTGTTGCGCGTGGTGTGGCGGAACAGGAACCCGATGCCCGGGATGTCGCCCAGGCCCGGCACCTTGGTCACGCTGTTGTTCTTGTTGATCTCGTAGATGCCGCCGAGCACCACCGTCTGGCCGTTGTCCACCAGTACCGAGGTGTTCACCGACTGGGTGTCGATCTGCGGCACCTGGCCGTTCGGGGTGGTGAGGAACTTGGCCAGCGAGTCCTTCGTCACGTTGATGGCGAGATACACGCGGTTGTCGGCAGTGATCGTCGGCGTCACCTTGAGCTCGAGCACCGCGTCCTTGAACTGCACCGATGCGGTCTGGCCGATCGCGCCGCCGCCGCCCAAGCCACCCTGATAGGTGACGTAGCCGATCTCCTGGCCTTGGCGGATCACGGCCTGCTGCTGGTTGGCGGTGATCACGCGCGGGCTGGAGATGACCTCGCTGCGGCCCTCGGTCTGTGCGGCCGACAGCTCGAGATCCAGCGCGTAGTTCTTGCCGAGGATCGCGAGACCCAGTTGGCCGGCGGGTGTGCTGGCAGGCAGGTTGACGTTGAGTCCGGTGCCATCACCCAGCGCGATGGCGCCGGTACCGCCAGTTGCCGATCCGCCCTGGTTGTTGCCCAGGTTGCTGCCCAGCGCGCCACCGATCTGCACCAATTGGCCGCTCGGGTTCGTGCGCTGGCCGTTGATGCCCCACTTCACGCCCAGCTCGCGGGCGAAGTCGTCGGTGGCGATCACGATGCGCGACTCGATCAGCACCTGCTGCACCGGCTTGTCGAGTTGCGCGACGAGCTTGCGGATCTGTGCGGTCTTCTCCACCGTGTCGTTGAGCAGCAACGTGTTGGTGCGCTCGTCGAAGGAGACGCTGCCACGCGGGGACAGGAAGCCGCGCGAGACATTGGCACCACCCGCACCACCGCTCGCCCCGCCGCCACCCTGCATGCTGCCCGTGGTCAAGAGCTTGGCGATATCAGTGGCCTTGCCGTAGCTGATCGGAATGTAGCTGGTGACGAGCGGTGCGTTGTCCTCCGCCTTCATGCGGGCAGTGGCCTGATCCTCTTCGTACTTGGCCAGCTCCCCTTGCGGCGCCACCCAGATGACGTCGCCGTCGCGGCGCTTGTCCAGGCCCTTGGCGCGCAGGATCACATCCAGCGCTTGATCCCACGGCACGTTGACCAGCCGCAGCGTGATGCTGCCGGTGACGCTGTCGGAAGCAACGATGTTGAGGCCCGAGGTGTCGGCGATGAGCTGCAGCACCGAGCGCACCGGGATGTCCTGGAAATTGAACGTGGCGCGCTTGCCGGTATAGGCCGGGTGCTGATCCAGCGGCTGGTTCGCCCCCCCGGCCACCGGCGTGCGGCCCGTGCCGGTCGTACCCTGCTTGGACGCCACCTCGACCACGTACTGCTGGCCTTCCTGGTAAGCGGAGGTTTCCACCACGCCGTGGGTGGCAATCGTGAGCTGCGTGCCACCCACCGCGCTGGTGCGGGTATTGATCGACTGCACTGGCGTGGCGAAATCACGCGTATCCAGCCGCTGCGCAAGATTGGCCGGCACGCTGGCGTTGGGGATGCTCACCTCGACCTTGTCACCAATGGTGCGCATCTGTGCATCGGCACCGGCGCGGTTGAAGCTGACCACCACCCGGCCAGCACCGTTGGCGGCACGGTGGAAATCAACCTTGCTGACGGCGATCGCACCGGCCGCGGTTTCCGGTACGCGCTTGGACGGATCGATGACCGACGCGGTGGTGACGCTGCGCGGCACCGGCGCCGGAGCGGCGGCAGTCTGCGGCGCGCTGCCATTGGCAACCGTCAGTACCAGGCTGTGCCCCTGCACTGCCGACTGGTATGGCACCGAGCGCATCAGCTCGACGACCACACGGGTGCGCCCGCCCGCAGCGACGGCCGACACGCCGGAGGTGGCGCCTTGTCCGATCGCGGTGTGCCGCGGCGCCGTGGTGTCGGTGCCGGCAAAGTCGATCGCGATGCGCGCCGGGTGGTCGGTGGTGAAGATGCGCGGCTGCGGCGGCGTGCCGGTGAAGTTCAGATGCAACTGCACGCTGCCGTCGGGCAGGGTGGTGTAGTTGATGTCCTTCAGCGTGTTGGTGCCGGCGGCGAACGCCGCGGTGGCGAAACCGCCGCCGACAAGCAGCAGCAAGGAAAGGAGACAACGCATGGCGTGGCGCATGACCCGGCCCTGGACGAATTGGTTGTGGTTGCTCATTGGATCGGCCCCTGTGTCCCCTATTTCTCGCCGAGTGCGATGCTGGCGGGACGTTCCATCCAGCCACCATTGCCGTTGGATACCAGCTCGACCAGATCAATATGGTCGTCGCTGATCGCCGTGATATGACCGTAGTTCTGGCCCATGTATTCGCCGCCGTGCACCGGATGGATCACGCCGGTCGGGTCCTTGATGAGCGCTTCGATGCCGCTGCCAGTGCCGATCGTGCCGACCATCTTCAAGCTGTCGAGCGCGAACATTTCCAACGGTTGCTTGGGCCGGTTCTGGTCGGGTCGCGGGCCGGCAGTGGCACCGGTGTCCTGCTCGGCAACGCTCGGCGCGAACGGGTCGCGCAGATCCTGGTCGGCGTAGGTGAAGGTTTCAAAGGTCTTGATGACGGGCAGCGGCGGAATCGGCGCGCCCTTCTTGGCCTTTTGCTGGGTGATCCACTCGCGCAGGTCGGAAGTGCCGCGCGTGCACCCGGCAAGCATCACCGCGGTGGCCAGCATCAGCGCAAGCTTGGCCAGCGTGGCCGGACGGATGGTCATGGAGCGTGTCATCACTTGTGCCCCCCCGCCTGCTTGCCCGGCCCCTTCGCCGCAGCCGCCGCTTCGTCCTCATCAAGGTAGCGGTAGGTCTTCACCGTGCCTTGCAGCACCAGTTCGCCATCGGTGGAAGTGCCGTTCTTGCTGGCATGCTCGGGCGTCAGCGCAACGTCGTGCATGGTCAGGATCACCACCCGCGGCAACGACGCCACGCCACTGATGAAGGTGCCGAACTGGTGATAGGTGCCCACCATCTTGAGCTGGATCGGCTTCTCGGCGTAGAAATCCTTCGGCACCTCGGGTTGCGGCACGAACGAGTCGACCTGCAAACCGGCGGACAGCGCGGTTTGCGAGATGTCGATCAGGAGCTCGGGCATCTCGGTCCTGCTCGGCAGCTGGCGCAACAACTGGCGCAGCATGTCTTTCATCTCGTCCAATTGCTGTTGCAGCGCTTCGAGGTTCACCGCCTTGGCCTGCTTGGTGGTGAACTCGGTCTTGAGCTGGTCTTCCTTGCTGGCCAGTGATGCCAGCTCGTCCTGCTGGCTGCTCACGTAGAAGTACCAGCCGAGCAGCACCACGACGCCAAACGCCAGTGCGGTGAAGAACACCTTGACCGACTTTGGCCAGCCGCCGACGTTGTTGCGGTCGAGCGAGCGCAGATCATCGATGAGCTTCATGGCTTGGCCTCCGGATTCGCCGCCGGGGCCGGAGTTGCCGCAGGCTTTGCCGCTGCTGCAGTCGCCGGCGCGGGCGCGCTGCCGGATGTAGCTGGCTCGCCGCCGGCACCGTTGTCATCCGCCTTCGGCTTGCGCAGCGTCACGCTCAAGCCGAACGTGTACGGGGTGCGCGAGGCATCGTGCGTGTTTTCGGTCTTGGTCAGGTCGACGTGGCCCATCCACGGCGAGGCTTCGATGTTGCGCATGTATTCGGCAACGCTGGCATTGGACTGCGCGACGCCATCCAGCGTCATCGTGTCGCCGGCCTGCTTGAGGCTGGCCAGGCGCACGCTGGACGGAATGGTTTTCACCAACTCGTCGAACAGGTGCACCATCTTCGAGCGATCAGCCTGCAACTGCTCGATGATCTGCTTGCGCGCCAGCAGGTGCTCGCGCACCTTTTCGAGATCCTTGATCTTGTCGATCTTGACGTCGACCTGCTTGATTTCGTTTTGCAGGATGGTGTTGCGCTCGTTCTGGTTGTCGATGCGCGCGCCCATCCAGAACGACCACAACAGGACAAAGCCCAGAGCGGCGACCAAAGCCGCGCCCAGTTGCCCGTAGAACTCGCGTTCGCGCTGTTTGCGGCGCTCGACGCGCCACGGCAGGAGGTTGACGTGTGCCATCAGTCGAAACTCCTCATCGCCAGGCCGACCGCGATCATCAGCGCCGGGGCATCCTGGGTCAGCATCTGGCCTTGCACCTTCGGCGACACCGACATCCGCGCCAGCGGATTGGCGACCACACAGGGCACCCCAACCTGCTCTTCGAGCATGCCGGCAATGCCGTCGATCGTGGCGCAGCCGCCGGCCAGCACGACCTGATCGACCTTGCTGTATTCGCTGCCGGCAAAGAAGAACTGCAGCAGGCGGCTGACCTGCTGCACGAGGGACTCCTTGAACGGCTCCAGCGCCTCGGTGGCGTACGACTCCGGCAACCCGCCCTTGCGTTTGGCGCGCCCGGCTTCCTCATAGGAGAGCCCGTAGCGGCGCATGATTTCGTCGGTGAGCTGCTTGCCGCCGAACACCTGCTCGCGCGAGTAGATCGTGCGCTGGTTGCGCAGCACCGAGAGCGTGGTCATGGTGGCGCCGATGTCGACCACCGCCACCAGTGCGTCGCGGCCGACGTTGAGCTGGTCGGTCAGGAGCGCAAAGGCGTTTTCCATTGCGAACGCCTCGACGTCGATCACCTTGGCGGTGAGACCACCAAGTTCAAGCGCCGCCACGCGCATGTCGACGTTTTCGGTACGCGAGGCGGCCAGCAGCACGTTGTTCATTTCCGGGTTGTCACGCACCGGCCCGATCACCTCGAAATCAAGGCTGACCTCGTCGATCGGGTAAGGGATGTACTGGTTGGCCTCGACCTGGATCTGGCCTTCGAGATCGTCCTCAGTCAGTTCACTCGCCATCGGAATGATGCGGGTGATGACCGCCGAACCTGCAACGGCCGCTGCAGCATGCTTGAGCCTTGAGCCGGAGCGCGCGAGCGCACGGCGGATCGCCTCGCCCACCGCGTCGACCTCGACGATGTTCTTTTCGACCACGGCATTGGGCGGCAACGGCTCGACCGCATAACTTTCCACGCGGTAGCGATTGCCGGCCTGACTGAGCTGCAGCAACTTGACCGCAGTCGAACTGATGTCGACCCCGATCAGCGCCGGCTTCTTGGGTGTGAAGAGCCCCACGGTGTTACCCCCTTTGCCCCTGGGCACCAACCGATGAGTTTCCGGCCGATGTTCGGCGGCATTAGAGCGAAAATTTTACGTAGGTGCAATGGTCTGCGGCCGGTTTCTCAAGTATTTCCCGTGATGCGCGGCACATTTGGCCAAGCACGTTTTTCTACCGTGACGGAGGCCTCGTTTCGAGCTATCCGGACGATCTTGTGAAGCGCGACGCGACAAAACCGCAGATGTAGCGCCACCGCCGTCCGCAGCCTCGCAACCACGGCCATTTCGGCGCCTGCCCGTATACTTCGGCGGTTTCCGGCCTAGGTCCGCCCCTTGATGCGTATCCTGAAGCGCCTCTTGCGCCTCGCTCTGATCCTGCTGTTTTCCGGACTGCTGCTCGGCGTCGGCGCCATTGGCGTGGCGTATTGGTTGATCGCCCCGCGCCTGCCGTCGGTGGCGGTGCTGAAGGACTACCACATGCAGGTGCCGCTGCGGGTGGAAAGCGCCGACGGCAAGCTGATCGCCACGTTTGGCGAAACCCGGCGCATCCCGGTGTCGATCGACCAGGTGCCGGCGAACCTCAAGCATGCGGTGCTGTCGGCGGAAGACGCGGATTTCTACCACCACCCCGGCGTCGACTGGCGCGGCATCGTGCGCGCGGCGTGGCATGTGGCGCTGTCCGGCGGCGACAAGACGCAGGGCGGCTCGACCATCACCCAGCAGGTGGCGCGCAACTTTTTCCTGAGCCCGGAAAAACTCTATTCGCGCAAGCTGACGGAAGTTTTCATTGCGCTGCAGATCGAGCATGAGCTGAGCAAGGATCAGATCCTCGAGCTTTACCTCAACAAGATGTTTCTCGGCCACCGCGCCTATGGCGTCGCCGCTGCGGCGTCGTACTACTACGGCAAGACGCTCGACCAATTGACCATTGCGCAGTGCGCCACCATCGCCTCAACCTTCCAGCTGCCGTCGCTGGTGAACCCGATCAACAGCCCGGCCCGGATGCTGGCGCGGCGCAACTGGGTGCTGGGCGAAATGCTGCGCCACCGCTACATCACGCAGGCGCAGTACCAGCAGGCCATTGCGGAACCCAACGATGGCGCCCCGCATGAGGCGCCGATCCAGGTGGACGCGCCCTATCTGGCGGAAATGGTGCGCCGGCAAGTGCTCGATCGCCTGGGCAACGACGCGCTGACCGAAGGCTACGTGGTCAAGACCACGCTCGACAGCACGCGCCAGGACACCGCGGTGCAGGCAGTGCGCACCGGGCTCATCGCCTATGACCGCCGGCACGGCTGGCGCGGGCCGGAGGCGCACGTCGATCTCACCGCCGCCGATGGCAAAACCGGCGCTGCGCACGCGCTCGCCGGCTACACCGACATCTCCGGACTGGCGCCGGCGCTGGTCACCGCCAGCTCGGCCAGCTCGGCCGAGCTCCAGCTGGTGGGCGGGCAAACCATCACGCTTGATCTGGACGCCGTGGCCTGGGCGCGGCCCTACCTCGACGACAGCCGGGTTGGCGCGGCGCCGAAACGGGTCGACGCCGCGCTCAAGCGCGGCGACATCGTGCGCGTGATGCGCAACGCGAACGACGCGTGGCAGCTCGCGCAGATTCCGGCAGCGCAGGCAGCGCTGGCCTCGGTACGGCCGGAGGACGGCGCGGTCGAAGCCCTGGTCGGGGGTTTCAATTTCACCCGCAGCAAGTTCAATCGCGCGGTAATGGCAGCGCGCCAACCAGGATCGAGCTTCAAGCCGTTCCTGTACGCGGCCGCGTTCGACCACGGTTTCACCCCGGCATCCATCATCAACGATGCCCCGCTCGCGCTGCCCGACCCGTCGCGCCCTGGCGGGCTGTGGACGCCCAGCAACGACGACGACAAATTCGCCGGCCCGATGCGCCTGCGCGAGGCGCTGGTGCAATCGAAGAATCTCGTCTCCGTGCGCCTGCTTGCTGCCATCGGCGTGCGCTATGCGCGTCACTTCATCACCCGCTTCGGCTTCGCGCTCGACGCCTTGCCGGCGAACCTCTCGATGGCGCTGGGCACTGCCTCGGTGTCGCCGATGAATATGGCTCGCGCCTATGCGGTGTTCGCCAACGGCGGTTACCTCGTCACCCCGTATTTCATCCGCGAGATCGACGATCGCAACGGCAAGCCGGTGTACATCGCCAACCCTGCGCGCGCTTGCGGCGAATGTCAGGAGCGCCTGCTCGAAAGCACGCCGGCCGGTCCGCCGCCGCCCGACATGGGCAAACGCCCGGCCAACCGCCTGGCTTCCGGCGCGCCGGCCAGCGCAAGCAGCAGCGACGACTCCGGCGTGGGTACGCTGCCCGCCGACGCGCACGGCAGTGGCGCGCATCCACCGGTGCTGGCGCCGCGCGTGCTCGGGCCGCGCACTGATTTCCTCATCACCTCGCTGATGCAGGACGTCATCCTGCGCGGCACCGGCTCGGCCGCACGCGCCCTGAACCGTCCCGACCTGGCCGGCAAGACCGGCTCCACCAACGATCACCGCGACGCCTGGTTCGCCGGCTTCAACGGTGACATCGCCACCACCGTGTGGGTCGGTTTCGACAATTACGGCTCGCTTGGCCGCGGCGAATTCGGTGCCAAAGCCGCGCTGCCGATCTGGATGGACTACATGGGCAGCGTGCTCAAGGGACTGCCGCCAGCGACGCTGCCCATGCCGCCCGGCATCGCCACCGCCACCATCGACCGCGCCAGCGGACTGCCGACGACCGCGGGCGACCCGAACGGCATGACCGAGTATTTCAAGGTCGAAGACCTTGACCGCCTGCGCCAAGAGGCCACTCAACAACAGCAAAACCAGTCGAACCCGTACGACATTTTCTAGCGACACGCCGACCGGGCGAACAGGGTTGGGTGCGGATGGACGCAGGTCGGGATTCGGGATTCGGAAAAGCAGAACCGCGCGAGTGCATGAGCTCATGGCCGAGCCGGCGCTCGCGCTTGGGTTGCGGCCCGACCGATTTTGCCGTGCCACATCGCGTTGCCGGTCGGTCCACGGCGATTCACGTCGCTCCCCAACCGGCCGGCTTGCGCTACGCTGCGCGCGTCTATCCGGGCGGAGGCAGCTCATGGCGCGAGACGAGCATCACCGCATCCATGCGAATGACCGCCAGCAGCACAACCGGCGGCGGGTCGCGCAAGAGGCCGCGCGATTGATGACCGAGCACGGCATCCGCGACTACCACCGGGCCAAGCTCAAGGCGGCCCAGCGGCTCGGTATCGATGATGCGCAGGCGCTGCCGCGCAATCAGGAGATCGAGGACGCGCTGCGCGAGCACCAGCGGTTGTTCCTGGGCGATCGCCAGCTGCAACTCGTGCGCGAGCGGCGTGAGGCCGCAATCGAGGCGATGCGCTTCCTGGCGCCGTTCGAGCCACGCCTGGTCGGCGCGGTGCTCGAAGGCACCGCCGATGAGTGGTCGGCGGTGTGCCTGCACGTGTTCAGCGACGACCCGGATGCGATCTACCAGTTCCTGCACGAACGCGGCGTGCCGTTCGAGACCGAAACCCGGCGCCTGCGCGCCACGCGCGACACCCAGGTGGAGTACCCGGTGCTGCTGTTCGCCGCGGGCGACTTGCCGTTCGACCTCACGGTGATGCCACGCAACGCACTCCGCCAGGCACCGCTCGACCGTGTGGACGAGCACCCGATGCGGCGCGCCTCGCTCGCCATGGTTGCTGCGCTGCTGGCGGAGGATCAGGCCGGCGACGAGCTGGAGCGCATGCTGGCGCGGGTGCGCCGATAGCCGTCGCGCCCGCAACCACCGTGGGTCGGGCTTCAGCCCGACAAGCTCCTGGCGAAACGCCGGTCGGGATCAAGCCCGGCCCACAAGGAATGCACGGAACCCGGCGTCCCAAAAAACAACGCCCCGGCGAGCCGGGGCGTTGCAGCAGGCGATGCGGAAAGCGCGCCGCGATCAGCGCTTGTCGCTGGCGACGTAATCGCGCTTGGTATGGCCCACGTACACCTGGCGCGGACGGCCGATGCGCGCCCCCGGGGTTTCGTGCTGTTCGATCCAGTGCGAGATCCAGCCAGCGGTACGCGCAATGGCAAACATCACGGTGAACATCTCGGTCGGGATGCCGAGCGCCTTGTAGATGATGCCGGAGTAGAAATCGACGTTCGGGTACAGCTTGTGGCTGACGAAGTAGTCGTCCTTCAGCGCCCGCTCCTCGAGCTTCATCGCCACGTCCAGCAGCGGGTCATTGACGCCGAGCGCGTCGAGCACCTCATGGCAGGTGTTGCGGATGATGGTGGCACGCGGGTCGAAGTTCTTGTACACGCGATGGCCGAAGCCCATCAGGCGGAAGTTGTCGTTCTTGTCCTTCGCACGCACGATCGCCGACTCGACGTTGTCCGGCGTGCCGATCTCCTTGAGCATCTTCAGCACGGCCTCATTCGCGCCGCCGTGCGCCGGGCCCCACAGCGCGGTGATGCCGGCGGCGACCGACGCATACGGGTTGGCGCCGGTCGAGCCGACCAGACGCACGGTGGAGGTCGACGCGTTCTGCTCGTGGTCGGCATGCAGGATGAACAGCAGGTCGAGCGCCTTGGCCACCACCGGATTCATCTCCAGCGGCTCGCTCGGCACCTCGAACATCATGTGCAGGAAGCGGTCGGCGTACTCGAGGTTGTTGCGCGGATAGCGGAACGGCCAGCCGATGGAATAGCGGTAGCAGGCGGCAGCAATCGTCGGCATCTTCGCGATCAGGCGGATCGCGGCGAGCTTGCGGTCGGCCGGATTCTCGACGTCGAGATCCTCGTGGTAGAACGCCGACAGCGAAGCGACCGAGGCGGCCAGCATCGCCATCGGATGCGCGTCGTGGTGGAAGCCCTGGAAAAAGTTCTTCAGCGACTCGTGCATCATCGTGTGATGCGCCACCTCGTCCTTGAACTTGGCGAACTCGGGCACGGTCGGCAGCTCGCCGTTCAAGAGCAGGTAGGCCACTTCGAGGAAGCTGGATTTCCCCGCCAACTGCTCGATCGGGTAGCCGCGATACAGCAGAATGCCCTTCTCGCCGTCGATGAAGGTGATCGCGCTCTTGGTGCTGGCGGTAGCCCCGAAACCGGGGTCGATGGTGTAGTGCCCGGTCTGCTTGTACAAGGTGGAAATGTCGATGCACGCCGCACCGAGGGTGCCCTCGACGAGCGGCAGTTCGGCACTGCGCTGGTTCGATTCATCCACCAGCTTGACGATCTTGGGATCGGACACGGGAACCTCCTGAAAAAGTCGCCGCCAGAGGGCACTGCAGGGCGGCGCCGATTGGCCATGGATACATGCACCGCGCCGGGGAAAGCGTTCGATGCGATTGCCGGGATTATCGCACATCGCTCCATCCGCATGCGTGCGCGGATGGTCGAATGGCGCGCACGAAAACACACAGGGCAAGCGCGCGGCCTGCCCTGTGTGTCATGCCGCTGCCGTCAGCGACGGCGTGGCCGAATGCTTACTTGTGCGCGTAGCGCTTGCGGAACTTGTCCACCCGGCCGCCGACGTCCAGCGTCTTCTGCTTGCCGGTGTAGAACGGGTGCGAATGGCTGGAGATATCCACCTTGACCAGCGGGTACTCGTTGCCATCCTCCCACTTGATGGTGTCCTTGGTGGCAATCGTCGAACGCGTCAGGAACGCGAAATCGGAGGACAGATCCTGGAACACCACCGGGTGGTAATTCGGATGGATATCGGGCTTCATGGCGGGCTCGGTGCAACGTGAAAAGACGGCAAGCTTAGGGAGATTCGTGCATTGCGTCAAGGCGCGCGGCGGTCAGTCGGCGCGCCGCTGGGCGGCGCGAATCTGCGCATCCACCGCTGCCAGCGCCGTCATGTTCACCACCCGGCGCACGCTCGATGCCGTGGTGAGAATGTGCGCCGGACGGTCCACGCCCATCAGGATCGGGCCGATCGCCACGCCATCGGTCATCACCCGCACCATGTTGTAGACGATGTTGGCGCTGTCCAGGTTGGGCATCACGAACAGATTGGCGCGACCGGTGAGCGTGGTGTTGGGGAAAATGCGCCGGCGCAGGGACTCGTCCCAGGCGGTATCGGCCTGCAGCTCGCCGTCGACGTCGAGCTTGGGCACGCGCGCCTTGAGGATCTCGCGCACGCGGTGCATTTTTGCCGCCAGCGGGTTGTCGTGGCTGCCGAAGTTGGAGTGCGAAAGCAGCGCCACTTTCGGCTCGATGCCGAACAGTTTCAGCCGGTACGAGGCCTGCAAGGTGGCCTCGGCAATCTGCTCGGCGTCGGGGTCGAGCTGCACGTGGGTATCCAGGAAAAACCAGGTGCCCTTGTCGTTGATGACGCAACTCATCGCGGAGGTGCCGCGTACACCGGGGTCGAGCCCGAACACGCTGCGCAGGTAGCCGAGCTTCTTGTGGTAGCGCCCCACCAGGCCGCACAGCATGGCGTCCGCCTCGCCGCGTTCGACCATCATCGCGGCGATCAGCGTGGGCCGCGAACGCATCAGGTTCTTCGCCGCGTCCGGGGTCACGCCGCGGCGCTCGGTGAGCGCGTGGTACTGGCGCCAGTACTCGTTGAAGCGCGGATCGTCGTGGATGTTGGTCAGCTCGAAATCGACACCGGCCTTGAGCCGCAGGCCGAGGCGCTGGATGCGCATGTCGATCACGTCCGGGCGCCCGATCAGGATCGGAAACGCGAGTTTGGAATCGACCACGCTCTGCACCGCGCGCAGCACGGTTTCCTCTTCGCCCTCGGCGTACACCACGCTCTTCAGATCGGCGCGCGCACGGTCGTACACCGGCTTCATGATGAGGCCGGTGCGGTAGATGAACTGGCCGAGCTTTTCCTTGTAGGAGTCCATGTCGGCGATCGGGCGCGTGGCCACGCCCGAGTCCATCGCCGCCTGTGCCACGGCCGGTGCGAGGCTCACCAGCAGGCGACGGTCAAACGGCCGCGGGATGAGGTATTCGGGGCCGAATTTCGGCGTGTCGCCGCCGTAGGCACTGCCAAGGTCGGTGGCTTCCATCCGCGCCAATTGCGCAATGGCGCGCACGCAGGCCACTTTCATCGCCTCGTTGATGCCAGTCGCGCCGACGTCCAGCGCGCCGCGGAAAATGTACGGGAAGCACAGCGCGTTGTTGACCTGGTTCGGGTAATCCGAACGGCCGGTGGCGATCACGCAATCCGGGCGCGCCGCCTTCGCGACTTCCGGCAGGATCTCCGGATTCGGATTGGCCAGCGCCATGATCACCGGACGCTCCGCCATCGTGGCCAGCATTTCCGGCTTGAGGATCGCGCCGGCCGAAAGGCCGAGGAACACGTCGGCGCCGGCAACGATCTCCGCCAGCGTGCGCTTGTCGGTGGCGCGCGCGTAACGCGCGCGATCCGGATCGAGGCCCGGGCGGCCCTGGTAGATCACGCCGTCGCGATCGAACGCAATGATGTTCTCCGGCGGCAGGCCGAGCGCGACCAGCATGTCCAGGCAGGCGATGCCGGCGGCACCCGCGCCGGTATGCGCCAGCTTGACGTTTTCGATTTTCTTGCCGACCACCTCAAGCGCGTTGAGGATCGCCGCGCCGACGATGATCGCGGTGCCGTGCTGGTCGTCGTGGAACACCGGGATGTGCATGCGCTCACGCAGCTTGCGCTCGATGATGAAGCACTCCGGCGCCTTGAAATCCTCGAGGTTGATGCCGCCGAAGGTCGGTTCCATCGCGGCGATGATGTCGACCAGCTTGTCCGGATCGTGCTCGGCCAGCTCGATGTCGAACACGTCGATGCCGGCGAACTTCTGGAACAGGATCGCCTTGCCTTCCATCACCGGCTTGCCGGCAAGCGGGCCGATGTCGCCCAGGCCGAGCACCGCGGTGCCATTGGTGATGACCGCGACGAGATTGGCGCGCGCGGTCATTTCGCTCGCCGCCTGTGGGTCCTTCACGATCGCGCCGCAGGCATAGGCGACGCCCGGCGAATACGCCAGTGACAGGTCGCGCTGGGTCAGCAGCGAGGTGGTTGGGGTGACCTTGATCTTGCCTGGGCGCGGGTAGCGGTGATATTCGAGCGCGGCGCGGCGCAGGTCGTCGATATGGGCCATTGGAAAGGGCTTTTCAGGGGTTATGGGGTGCCGTCTGGCGGCTGTCGGCATCGTATCACCGGCCCCTCGCGCGAACCCGCTGCAGTGCGGCCAAGCGCCACGTCGGCGGCCGCGACGGCGTCCATGTGGATGCCGTTGATGAACACCGAAAATGCGAGTTTGCCGGCCAGCCCGTGCACCTCGCGCATCCACGGCGGCAACCAGTGCGGCGGCGCGATCGCCCCGGAGGCGAAATGCGGCGCGAGGCTCTCCACGTCGGCCAGCGCGAGCTTGCCGGCAAACAGGTGACGCAGGTGATCCATGCGCCGCGCACGAAACGCCCAGCGGAAAAACGTGTGCACGGTGAGCAGGCCCGAGAGATACACGTTGTCTTTCGCGAACGCCGCGCCGCCGGTGGTGGGCACCCCGCGAAACACGCGCTGCGCACTGTGGAAGCTGTCGGCCGCCCCCTGCCCGCGTGCGTGGAAAAACCGGTACACCTCGACGAAATCGGCACCGGAGAGCGCCATGTCGATCGCGAGGATGCGCAGCCCGATGCGTTTCAAACGGGCGATGTCGATCGCGCCAGACATGAGTTCCGCAAACACGGCCAGGCCTTCCTGGGTGGCGGTGACGCGCGGCGAGGTGCGGGCCAGCGAAGCGAGCAGCGGCTGCCGCTTACCGTTCAGCGCCGTCAATGTGTGCACCAGCGCCTCGTGGGCCAGCAGCTGGTGGCGGTCGTAGGCAGTGAACTGCGCGCCGCCGCGCAGGCGGATGCGGGTCGCGCCGGCTGCCGCCTTGGCGGTCAGCTCGGGATCGACCTCGACGCGCACCACGCCCGCGCCGAAAAAACCGTCAAGCGTGGCGGCCAGCTCGTCGCGCAAGGTGTCCGCGGCGATGGTTGCGGGCGCTTCGTCCGCCAACAGGTCGGCGCCAAGTTCATCGGCCAGCTCGACGAAGTAGCGGGCGGCATCGAGATTGCTGCGCGTGCTGCCGGGGATCGAATCGGTCGGCTTGCCGTAGAGCGCGATCGAAGGTGCGCTGACACCGGCGGTGCCGACCGCATCGAGCATCTGCGCGGCCATGCGCCAGGAATCGGCGGTGCGCACCAGATAATCGCGTAGCGGCGCATCGTCGAGCGTGCCTGCCTCGCCGGCGATCGCTGCCAGCTCAGCGCGCGCTTCGGCCAGATCGGGGCGACGGTAGTCCACCTGCGGCAGCGCAAAGCGTCCGGCGGCGTAGTCGGCGATCAGGTGGTTTTCCAGCGAAGCGGGCCAGGCGACGGTGCCGAGAATGTGGATGCCGCGTACCGCGGCCAGCAGGCGCCGGTCGAGCGCCGCGCAGCGCATCAGTTCGGCGTCAGCGGTCATGGTCGCTACCGGAACGCAATGGGCACACCAGCCAGCCGGCATCCACCGGCATCAACGCAGCGGGCCACATCGTCCAGACCACGGCGTGATGGCCACCCGCCGTTCGCCAGGCACCAACGACGGCCAGTGCGCCCGAAACCGACATGGCCACGGCGAACCATCGGCGCGCGCCGGCGGTCGATGTCGGCGACAACGCCACGCCGCTATTCCCGCTCGCGCGCACTGCGCGTCACGAACGGCCGCTCGACCGGACGCCCGCCGCGCTGACGGCGCAGTTTTGCCTCAAGGGTGGCGGCCTGTTCCTCGCGCTCGTCGCGCAGCTTGAGGTAATTGCGCCAGCGCTCGGGGGCGAGCTCACCACTGACCAGCGCCGCCTGTACCGCGCAGCCCGGCTCGCTGCCGTGGCCGCAGTCGGCAAAGCGGCAGGCGGTGGCGAGTTCCTCGATGTCGGCGAACAGGTCCAGATCCTCCTCGCCGGTCAGTTTCAGCTCGCGCATGCCCGGGGTGTCGATCAGGCAGCCGCCGCTGGGCAGGCACAGCAGCGCGCGGTGGGTGGTGGTGTGGCGGCCGCGGCTGTCGTGGTGGCGCACCGCACCGGTGGCCATCTTGTCGATGCCGAGCAAGGTGTTGGTGAGGGTGGATTTGCCGGCGCCGGAGGAGCCCACCAGCACCGCGCTGTCGCCCAGCTTGAGGTAGGGCGCAAGCGCCGTGACGCTGGCGGCATCCTTGCCGTTGATGGCGTGGATCGGCGTACCGGGCACCAGCCGCGTACGCAGCTCGGCGACGCGCTCGGTGGCATCGGCGTTGAGGTCGGGCTTGCTCAGGAGCACCACCGGCTGCGCGCCCGAGCCTTCGATCAGGCTGAGATAACGCTCGATGCGGGCAGCGCTGTAGTCGCCGTCGAGCCCGGTCAGCACCAGCACGTAGTCGATGTTGGTGGCGATCACCTGGCGCAGGTAGCGCTCGCCGGCGGCCGCGCGCGAAAGCACGGTGCGGCGCGGCAATACGGTCAGAATATGCGCCGGATGACCGGGTTCATATTCGACGAAATCGCCGACCACCGGCCGCGTCGCGGGGTCGATGCCGCGTTTCAGGAACTGCCCGGCGGGCTGCGCACCGAACTCCGCGTTGCCGTCGTGCAAGGCATAGCCCGCGCGGTGTTGTGCCACCACACGGGCCAGCGGACGCACCGGCAGCACGTCGCCGCGCCAGCCGATGTGCCGCAATCGTTCGAGGGTTTCGGCGTCGCTCATGGGAGGTTTCCGGCAGACGGCCACATTATGCCTTGCCCCGAAATTGCCCGACAGCCGGCCGCGCACCGGCTCGCGCTGCACCGCACAACGCTGCTAGGATCGGCGCTGCATCGGCGCTGGCGCCGGTTTTCGAGGATGTTCGCGGTGGCTTCGATCAATCCCAGCTCCCATTTGGCCGACGTGCGCTACGAGATCCGCGGCGCGCTTACCCGCCGCGCACGCGAGCTCGACGCCGCCGGGCACGAAATCATCAAGCTCAACATCGGCAACCCGGCGCGCTACGGGTTCGAGACGCCAGCGCATCTGCGCGAAGCGATTGCCGCACACCTGCACGACAGCGAGGCGTATTGCCACGAGCAGGGCCTGGACGTGGCGCGCGAGGCGATTGCCGAGCAGCAGCGCGCACGCGGCGCACAGCAAGTGTCGATCGAGCGCATCTTCATCGGCAACGGCGTGAGCGAGCTGATCGACCTGAGCCTGCGCGCCCTGCTGCAACCGGGCGATGAGGTGCTGCTGCCCAGTCCGGACTACCCGCTGTGGAGCGCCGCCACCATCCTGAACGGTGGCACGCCGCGCTATTACCCCTGCCTCGCCGAAAACGACCATCTGCCGGACGCGGACGAGATCGAGGCGCTGGTGACCCCGCGCACGCGCGCATTGGTACTGATCAACCCCAACAACCCGACCGGCGCGAACTACCCGCGCGCACTGCTCGAACGCATCGTCGCGGTCGCCGCACGGCACAACCTGTTGCTGCTGGTCGACGAAATCTACGACGAGGTGCTGTACGACGGCGCGGTGTTCCAGCCGCTGGCGGAAGTGGCCGGCGACCTGCCATGCGTGAGCTTTGGCGGGCTGTCCAAGGTGTACCGCGCCTGCGGCTACCGCGTGGGCTGGCTCAGCCTTTCCGGCAACCTGCAGCGCAGCGCCGAGTATCGCGACGCGCTGCAACTGCTGGCCGCGCTGCGCCTGTGCGCCAATGTCACCGCGCAGTGGACGATTCCGGTGGCGCTGCACGGCCCGGCCACGATCCGCGCGCTGACCGCGCCCGGCGGCCGCCTGCACGAGGCGCGCCGCGCGGTGGTCGAAGGCGTTGCCGCCAGCGAGTTCCTTGCCGTGGTGAAGCCGGCCGGTGCGCTGTACGCGTTTCCGCAGATCCGCACCGACCGTATCGCCGCGTTCGACGACGAGACTTTCGCGCTGCGCCTGCTCGAACAGGAGTCGGTGCTGGTGGTGCCCGGTTCGAGCTTCAACGTGCCGGAGAGCCGCCACCTGCGCCTGACCCTGCTGCCGCAGCCGGCGCAATTGCGCGAAGTGTTCGTGCGCATGGAGCGCGTGCTCGCCCGGATGGCCGAAGAGCAGCCACGGCGCGCCGTCGCTTGAGCGGGCGCTACCTCGCGCTCGGCGACTCCTACACCATTGGCGAAGGCGTCGCCGCCGACGCGCGCTGGCCGCTGCGGCTGGCGGCGGCGCTGGGCATCGAGGCGCCAACGCTGGTGGCCACCACCGGCTGGACGACGGATGAGCTTGCGCTGGCCATGGATACAGCGCGCTTCGAGCCGCCGTACGACCTCGTCAGCCTGCTGATCGGCGTCAACAACCAGTACCGCGGCTACCCGCTGGATGCCTACCGCGCCGAGTTTCGTGCCTTGCTCGCGCGCGCCGTCGCCCTGGCCGGCAACCGCGCGGGGCACGTGCTGGCGTTGTCGATCCCCGACTGGGGTGTGACCCCCTTCGCTGCCGCCAGCGGGCGCGACACCGTGCGCATCGGCACCGAGATCGACACCTTCAATGCCGCCGCGCGGGCCGAGGTACACGCCGCCGGCGCGCACTGGGTCGACATCACCGGCATCTCGCGCCGCACGGGCGAGGCCCTCGCGGCGGACGGCCTGCACCCCGCCGCCGCGCAATACGCGCACTGGGCCGAGCACGCACTGCCGGTGGCCGCCGCGGCGCTCGCCAGCGCTTGACGCGCATCCGCCGGGCACGCCGCCCATCGGCGGTATCATCAGAGATCCCCAGCCGGAGCCATCCATGTCGTCGCTAGATTCCGCCACCCGCGAACGTATCGAAACGCTGCTTCAGAACCACCCGGTGGTGCTGTTCATGAAGGGCGACCGCCAGCAGCCGATGTGCGGATTTTCGGCCGCGGCCACCAACATCCTCAACGAGCTCTTGCCCGAGTACCACACGGTGAACGTGCTGGAGGATGCCGAGATCCGCGACGGCATCAAGGAGTACGGCAACTGGCCGACGATCCCGCAGCTCTACGTCAACGGTGAGCTGGTCGGCGGCGCCGACATCATCCGCCAGATGTATGGCAGCGGCGAACTGCACGCGCTGTTCAAGCTGCCGGCACCGGATCGCACGCCGCCGGAAATCACCGTGACCGACGCCGCCGCCAAGGCGATCCGCGAAAGCATGGAGCACGCCGACGGCCTCGCGCTGCATCTCGAAATCGGCCGCGACCAGAGCGCCGGGTTCCAGCTTGCGCCGGCCGGCGACAGCGACATCGTCGCCAGCTCGAACGGCCTGGAAATCCACTTCGACCCGGACAGCGCGCAGCGCGCCAAGGGCATCGTGATCGACTGGGTCTCCACCGCACAGGGCGAAGGCCTGAGCCTGAGTTTTCCCGGCTCCGGCAAGATCCGCGACCTCGACGTCGCCACGCTCAAGGCGCGCCTGGCCAAGGGTGACATCACCCTGGTCGACGTGCGCTCCGCGGCTTCGCGCGACGGGCTGCCGGCGCTGCCGCAGGCGCGCATCCTCGAAGACGAGGGCGATGGCGTGATCGGCACGCTGCCGAAGGACACCGAGATCGCCTTCATCTGCATGCGCGGCATCTCCTGCCGTACCGTGGCCGAGCGCTACATCGCGCACGGCTTCACCCACGTCTACAGCGTGACTGGCGGGATGGAAGCGTGGGACGCCGCGAAATAAGTCCACCGCGTCACACCCGCCCGCAACCCGCCTTGGTCACGGCTTGCCCGCAAACGCCCCGGCGAGCCAGCCGTGCATCAGCCGGTAGCTGCGGGCGGCGGCTTTCGCGTCGTACTTGCAGCCCGGCGAGTTCTCGCCGACTTCGGTGAAACAGTGCACGGCGTGGCCAAGCACCACGAACTGCCAGTCCGCCGGGCTTTGCCGCATCTCGGCCATGAAGGCATCGGCGTCCTTCATCGTCCAGGTGTCGTCCGCGCCGTTCATCGCCAGCACGTTCGCCTTGATGTGTTTCGCCAGCTTGGCGTCGTCGGTGGACAGATCACCGTGGAAGGACACCACGGCAGCCACGTCGGCACCACTGCGCGCCAGGTCGAGCACCACCGCGCCGCCAAAGCAGAAGCCGATGGCCCCCAGCTTCGCGGTATCGATCGGCGCGCTGCCAGCCTGCGCCCTGAGCTGCGCGAGCGCTGCGTTGATGCGCGCACGCATCAGCTTGCGGTCGGCATACAGCGGCTTCACCGCGGCCTGCGCCTGGTCGGCATGGCCCGGCGTCGGGCGCACGCTTGCGCCGTACATGTCGGTCAGCAGGATGACGTAGTCCTTGCCGGCGATGTCTTCGGCCTTTTTGATCGCGGCGTCGTTCACGCCGAACCAGTTGGGCACCATCACCAGTCCGGGACGTTTCGCCGTGCTCGCATCGTCATAGACCAGCACGCTGTGGAACTGCGTGCCGCCCTGCGTCCACTCCACCGTCTTGTGCACCATCTTTGCCTGCACGCCGAACGTGCTTGTCGCCAGCATGCATGCCGCGAGATACCGGATGTAACGCATGTCGTTTCCTCCGATCAGCCAGCTTGTCGTGCCGCCCGCGCTGTGCGCGGCCACCCGAAGATAAATCAGACTCCCGCCGCGTGCCGCGCAAGTTGCCGCTTGAGCGGAGTTACACGATCGAGCACCGCGACACCGACGCCGCGCGCCGCCACCGCCGGCAGCAACCGCCACGCGAACGCGCGCGCCAGCGCGTCGAAACTGCAGGCATCCAGCGTATCCGCGCTGCGCCGGCGCCGGGCATAGCGGCGCAACACGTGCGCCGCGGCAAAATCCGCACCGGCCGCGCGCGCAGCGAGCAAGGTGTCGCGCAACTCCACCACGTCGCGCAGGCCAAGGTTCACGCCCTGCCCGGCGAGCGGATGCACCGCGTGCGCGGCATCACCCAGCAGCACCAGTCGTTCGGCCTGATAGGTTCTCGCCAATTGCAGCTTGAGTGGAAACGCGGCCCGCCGCGTGGTCGCGGTGATGCGCCCCAGGCGGAAGTCGCTCGCCACACCAAGCTCATTGCAGAAATCCGCGTCGCCGAGTGCCAGCACCCGTTGTGCCTCGGCCTCGGGCAGGCTCCACACCACCGAGCTGCGGCCATCCGCCAGCGGCAGCAGGGCGAGCGGGCCGGTCGGCAGGAATCGCTGCCAGGCGGTTTGTGCATGCGGGCGTTCCGTCGCAACATGCGCCACCACCGCCCGTTGCGCGTAGTCGCGACTGCGCACCGCGATGCCGGCCAGCTTGCGCAACGGCGATGCTGCGCCATCGGCGGCTACCACCAGCCGCGCGCCGAACGTGCCGCCATCGGCCAACTCGAGCTGGACGCGATCCGCGCGCACGTCCAGGCCGCTCACCGCCGCCGGACACCGCCGCTGGACGCCGGCGGCGTCCAGCGCCTGCCACAGCGTCCACTGCACGAGGTTGTTCTCGACGATATGGCCCAGCAGATCGCGGCCTTCGGTCGCGGCATCGAAATGGATCGCCGCACCACTTGCCGCATCCCATACGTGCATCTGCGCATACGGGCCGGTTCGCGCTGCGCGAATGGACGTCCAGACGCCCAGGCCATCGAGCAACGCGATCGACGACGGCGCCAGCCCGACCACGCGCAGGTCGACTTCATCACCGGCCTGCCACGGTTTCGGTGCATGCGCCTCGACCAAGGCGGTGGCAAAACCGGCCCGCGCCAGCGCCAGTGCCGCTGCGGCGCCGACCATGCCGCCGCCGACCACGGCAACGTCGAGCGCCGGGCCGCGACGCGCGGCGTGCGCGGGATCGACCGCGCTCACGGCAAACGCTCCAGCACGGCGCGTGGCGGCGTGCCGCGAAAACCCATGCCGTGCCGCGCCAGCAGGTGTTGCAGCGGTGCCACACGGTCGTGCGCCAGCAGGGCCAGCGAACGCAGCGGCGCCAGTGCCGGTTGCGCCAGGCAGGCCAGCCGCACCAGTCCGTGGCTCATGCGCAGTGTGCCGTCGCGGTCGGGCGCGCGGCGGGTGGCGTAGTCGGCCAGCAGCGAGGCCGCACCGGGGTCGCTTGCGCCAGCCACCAGCTCGGCCAGTGTCAGCGCATCACGCAGGCCGAGGTTGAAGCCTTGCGCACCAATCGGGTGCACGGTCTGCGCAGCGTTGCCGACCAGCACCGCGCGCGGGCCGGTGACGCGCGCGGCGACGACGCGATGGATCGCATACGGCCGATGCTTACCCGGCCGCGACAACCGCCCGAGCCGCCAACCGAAACGGCGTTGCGCGAGCGCAATGAAATCCTCGTCGTTCAATGCCGCAACGGCTTCGGCGTCGGCGGCGGGCACCGTCAACACCAGTCCGCAGCGACGTTCGGCCAACGGCAGCATGGCAACCGGGCCGACATCGGAAAACCGCTCGAACGCACGGTTTTCATGCGCCCGCTCTGGCGTGACGGTAGCGACAAACAACGTCTGCTCGTAGTCGAAGCGTGCGGCGTCGATACCCAGCGTCTGGCGCACAAAGGACTCGGTGCCATCGGCGCCCACCAGCAGCGCGGCCATGACCGCTCGTTCGCCATCCGGCGTGCGGATGCGCGCGCGCCAACCATCGGCCACCGCATCGAGCCCTTCGAGCTTGCCCGGCGCGATCCGCGTCAGCTGGGTGCAGGCGTCGAGCCGGCGCAGCAACGCCGCACCCAGCTCGCGTGCCGGCAGCGTCCACCCCAGCGCGTCGACGCCCTCGCTGGCCGCCTCCATGCGCGCACTGCCGAACTCACCGGCGCGACTCACGCGAATGTGGCGGATCGGCGTGGCCTGGTCCGCCGCGTGCGGCCACACGCCAATCGCGGCCAGGCCATTGACGGTGGCGCGCGCCAGCGCCAGGTTGCGCTCGTCGTAGCTCGGCTGCGCAGCAACGTGTGGCGCGGCGGCCTCGACCATGGTGGCGGCGACGCCGGCGGCATCCAGCGCGATCGCGAGGCTCGCGCCGACCAGGCCGCCACCGACGATCAGCACGCCGGGCGTGAAAGCATTCGTCTCAGTCATGCGCGGGATGATACGCGGGCCAGCGCCGGCGCATCGGCCCGCCGGCTTGCGCTAAACTCCGAAGCCTGCAAACCGTCGCACGACACGGAGTTTTCATGACCACCTCGACTACCCGGCGCCTCGCCATTTTCCTCGGCTTGGCCGTGGTGATGGGCGTCACCCGCATCCATCTTTCGCTGCTCGACCATTCGCTGTGGGATGCGTCGTGGGGGGTGTTCTTCCTCGCCGGTTTCTGGCTGCGCGGACAAGTGCGCTGGGCGTTCCCGCTGCTGCTGGCCGAAGCCGTGCTGGTCGACTACTTCGTGATCACCGGCCAGGGCATCGATTTCTGGAGTGCCTACTGCGTGTCGCCGGCGTACTGGTTCCTGGCCCCCGCCTACGGCGCGCTCTGGGCCGGCGGCAGCTGGCTGGCCAAGCGCCAGAACGGGCTCACGCTCCACACGCTGGCGCTTGCCGTCGGCGCGCTGTTGGTGGCCGAGGGCGCGTGCTACCTGATCTCCAACGGCAGCTACTACTGGATCAGCGCCACCGTCCCTGGCCCGCGCAGCTTCGGCGCGTGGTTCGCCAACCTCGGCGACTGGTACGCCGCGTTCCTGGTTGGCACCGCGGCCTACGTCGCCTTGGGTGGTGTGCTGCACGCGCTGGCTACCCAGCTTGCGCGCAGCACGCAGCACGACCGTCTGGCCCAGCGCTAAGTCGGCCACATGGGCAACCGGGTCTCGAAGGTCTACACCCGCACTGGCGACAACGGCACGACGGGGCTGGGCGACGGCACCCGGGTGCCAAAGGATGCCTCGCGCGTCAACGCCTATGGCACGGTGGATGAGCTCAATTGCACGCTTGGCATCGTGCTGGCGTGCGATGGCGTGAACGCCGAGATCCGCGAAGTCCTTACCCAGATCCAGCACGAGCTGTTCGATCTGGGCGGCGAGTTGTGCATCCCCGGCATGGTCACCGTGCAGGATGCCGACGTGACGAAGCTGGAAACCATCCTCGACCGTTTCAACGACCAGCTGCCGCCGCTCAAGGAGTTCATCCTGCCCGGTGGCGGCCTGGCGGCGGCACATTGCCACCTGGCACGCACCGTGTGCCGGCGCGCCGAGCGCGCGGTCATCACGCTGCGCCGCGAGGAACCCGATACCCGCCTGCAGCCGCAGCATTACCTCAATCGGTTGTCCGACCTGCTGTTTGTGCTGTGTCGCGTGCTGGCACGCGAGAGCGGCCACGGCGAGGTGCTGTGGCACCACGAACGGCGCCCGCGCCCCAAGCCGACGGCCGGCTGACCGCGGCATGCTGCGGCTGTACACGCATCCCGCTTGCCTCAACCACATCCCCGGCCCCGACCATCCGGAGTCCCCCGCGCGGCTCGCCGCGGTGTTGCGCGCGCTCGATCGCGACTGCTTCGCCAGGATTGACCGCGTGGAGGCGCCGCGCGCAACGCGCCAGCAGCTCCTGCGCGTGCACACCGCCGCCCACGTCGCACGCATGCTGGCGCCGGTGGCGCCGGGGCATGCGCAGTATCTGGACGAAGACACCGTGCTCTCGCCCGGCACCGCCGAAGCCGCACTGCGTGCGGCCGGGGCCAACGTCGCCGCTGTCGATACGGTGCTGGCCGGGCATGTGCAGCACGCCTTTTGCGCGGTGCGCCCACCGGGCCACCACGCCACCCACGACACCGCGATGGGTTTCTGCCTGTTCAACAACGTTGCCGTCGGCGCTGCGCACGCGCTGGCGGCGCATCGGCTCAAACGCGTGGCGATCGTGGATTTCGACGTGCACCACGGCAACGGCACGCAGGACATCTTCTGGCGCGAGCCGCGCGTGCTCTACGTGTCCAGCCACCAGATGCCGCTCTACCCCGGCAGCGGCGAGGCGGCCGAACGCGGCGTCGGCAACATCATCAACCGCGCGTTGTCGGCCGGCGACGGCCCGTACCTTTTTCGCGAACTGTGGGAAGGCGACCTGCTGCCGCGCCTGCGCGCGTTCAAGCCGCAGCTGGTGCTGGTTTCCGCCGGCTTCGACGCGCACCAGAACGATCCGCTCGCCGACCTGTGCCTGGGCAGCGAAGACTACGCGTGGATCACCGCCAAACTCGTCGACCTCGCCGACTACTGCGCCGACGGACGGCTGGTGTCCACCCTCGAAGGCGGCTACGACCTCAAGGCGCTGGCCGCCAGCACCGCCGCGCACGTCGAAGTGCTGATGGACTGAATCACTCGCCGGCCGGCTTGAAATCCAGCGCCAGCGAATTGATGCAGTAGCGCAACCCAGTCGGCTGCGGGCCGTCGGGGAACACGTGCCCGAGGTGCGATCCGCACTGGGCGCAACGCACTTCGGTACGCCGCATGCCGTGGCTGGTATCCGCGTGCTCGCTCACCGCCTCCGGCGCCAGCGGCTGGAAGTAGCTCGGCCAGCCGCACGGCGAGTCGAACTTGGCCGCCGAACCAAACAACGGGTTGCCGCACGCGGTGCATGCGTAAGTCCCCGCTGCGTGGTGGCGGTACCACTTGCCGCTGAACGGTGCCTCGGTCGCCGCCTGCCGACATACCGCATACCGATCCGCGCCCAGCTCGGCGCGCCATTCGGCGTCGGTCTTGGCCTCTCGCACTTCGCCCATGACTGAACCCTCTTGCTGTCGTGGATATATGCCGCAGGGCCTTTCTGCTAGTTTTACGGGCCTCGCTTCGTTGGACTTCCATTGTGACGCGCTCGTTCCCTCGCCGCCGCCTGCTGGCCATTGCGGCCGCCCTTGCCTTGGTTGGCGGCCAGGCCGACGCCGCCGGCAGCAGCTTCGGGCAGCAGCCCAAACCCGCGCGCGATGGCGGCGTGGCGGCGTGCCCGCTTGGTTCCTTCCATTGCGCGCCGCGTCCGTACAACTACGCGATGTGCCGGCCCAACGCGATGCTCGGGTTCTACGATCCCACGCTCAGCCGCGACAGCAGTGCGCGCGCCACCAGCCAGACCCTGGTCACCGCGCAGCACATCGACAGCTCGAACCAGGACGTCTACCACCTCGAAGGCAACGCACGCTTCGACCGTGCCGACCAGCAGCTCAGCGCCGACAGCATCGACTACAACAACACCACCAGCGACTACGACGCGCGCGGCAACGTGCATTACCAGGATGCCGGACAACTGCTGGCGGCCAGCCGCGTACACGGCAACAACGACGCCTCCACCGGCGTCGCCAGCGACGTGCGCTACCAGATGCTCGCTGCGCGCGGCAACGGCGCCGCCAGCCAGGCGCAAATGTTCGACGCCGACCGCACGCGCTACTCGCAGGCCAGCTATTCGACCTGCGACGTGGGCCACCACCTGTGGGAGTTCCGCGGCAAGTCGATCACGGTCAACAAGGAGACCGGTCGCGGCGTGGCGCGCAACGCCACCTTTCGCGTGGGCAGCCTGCCGCTGATCTACCTGCCCTGGTTCAGCTTCCCGGTGGACAACCGGCGCATGACCGGTTTCCTGTACCCGACCTTCGGCCATAGCAGCCGTTCGGGCTACTACGCCAGCGTGCCGTATTACCTGAACCTTGCGCCCAACTACGACGCCACGCTCGACCCGCGCATCTATACCCTGCGCGGCCCGATGCTGGGCGCCGAGTTCCGCTATCTCCTGCCCGGTTCGCACGGCACGTTCAACGCGCAATATTTGGCGAACGACCGTGGCCCGAACGACCTCGGCACCACGGCCAACACCGCCGACACCAACCGTTATCGCGTCACCTTCAGCGATACCACGCAGCTGTGGCAGAGCTGGAATTTCACCACCGCGATCGACCGCAGCTCGGACAACAACTTCTATTACGACTTCGGCAACAACCTTGGCGGCTCGCCGGTCTACGCGCTCACCTCGAACGCGCAGATCGCCGGCGGCGGCAAGTGGTGGAACGCTTCGGTGGGCGGCACCGCCTACCAGAACATGAACCCGTTCCTCACCGACGCCTCGCTGCCGTACCGCCAGCTGCCGTACGCCAACTTCAATCTCGACCTGCCGCTCTCGCGCTGGTTCGAGTTCGGCATGCAGAATCAGTACGTGGCGTTTCGCAAGCCGGGCCACGTCGAAGGCGGCCGCGCGGATATCGAGCCCTGGCTGGCCGCCGATTTCGGCGCGCCCGGATGGTTTGTGCGCCCGCGCGTGGCGTGGCGCTATACCGGCTACCGGCTCTCCAACGGCTACCAGCGCTACGGCTACTTCGGCGCGCTCGCCAACGGCGTCACCACGCCGTTCACGAACCGCTCGCCAAGCCGCTCGCTGCCGATCGTGAGCGTGGACAGCGGCCTCGTATTCGACCGCAACGCCTCGCTGTTCGGATCGAGCTACACCCAAACGCTGGAGCCGCGGCTGTATTACCTCTACGTGTCGTACCGCAACCAGGACGCGCAGCCGCTGTTCGACACCAATCGAATGAGTTTCGACTACTGGCAGCTCTTCTCCACCAACCAATTCTCCGGCGCCGACCGCCAGATGAACGCCAACAACCTCACCGCAGCGCTGACCACGCGCCTGCTCGACGACGGCGGCGTCGAACGCCTGTCCGCCAGCATCGGCCAGATCCACTACTTCACCCCGCAGCGGGTGCAACTGCCCAACAGCGCGAACACCAGCAGGCCGGCCACCGACTGGGTGCATTCGGCCTACGTCGCACAGCTCGATCTGCAACTTTCCGACCGCTGGCGGCTGTCCAGCGCCTACCAGTGGAGCCCGAACACGCGCGAAACCGACATGGCGATGCTGCAACTGCAAGGGCGGTTGGGGGCGGACGGCGTGGTCAACTTTGCCTACCGCTACCGCCGCGGGCTGATGGAACAATACAGTGCCTCCGCGGTCTACCCGCTTACCGACCGCTGGCGCCTGATCGGCGCATGGACTTACGCGGAGCCGGTCAAGGGTGTCGTCAACTCCTTGCACGGCACCGTCGAAGCGCTGGCTGGCGTCGAGTTCGACAGTTGCTGCGTCACCTTGCGCCTGGTCGACCGCAGCTACGTCAACCAGAGCTACTACGGCACCACCCCGGCACCGGGACAGACCAACTTGCGCGACAACGCGGTGATGTTCGAGGTCGTGTTCAAGGGGCTGGGCTCGACCGGCGGCCAGATCGACCCGCTGTTGCGCCGTGATATTCTCGGCTATCAATAATCCGCTGCACCTACCCCGGCTGCTCTTCCTGATGAAGCGATTCCTTGCCCTGCTCCTGCCCGCCGTTGCGCTGGCCTTGCCCGTCCACGCGCAGCTGCTCAACCAGGCCGCTCCGGCGGCCGCCAAGCCCGGCGAGGTGCAACCGCTGGACCGCATCGTGGCCGTGGTCAACGAGGACGTGATCCTGCAGAGCGCACTCGACAACGCGGTGCACTCGATCCAGCAGCAGTACGCCGGCAAATCCGGCCAGCTGCCGCCGCTCAACGTGCTGCAGCAGCAGGTGCTCGATCGCCTGGTGCTGATGAAACTGCAGTTGCAGAAGGCCGACGATCAGGGCATTCGCGTCGCCGACACCGACGTCGACCAGGCGGTGGGCGAAGTGGCCGCGCAGAACAAAATGACTGCCGATCAATTGCGCGCCGCCGTGCAGCGCAACGGCGAGGATTTCGCCGCGTTCCGCCAGCAGATTGCCGAGCAGCTCACCGTGCAGCGCCTGCACCAGAGCGTGGTGCGCGACCAGGTATCAGTCACCGACAGCGAAATCGACAACCTGCTCACCAGCCCCGCCTACAAGGCCGGCGAAGTGCACCTGGCGCACATCCAGATCAGCACTCCATCCGGTGCCGATGCCGCCCAGATCCAGGCCGCCGGCGCCAAGGCCGAGGCCGCTCTCAAGGCGATCCAGGGCGGGATGGATTTCAACGCCGCGGCCATCCGCTACTCCGACGCCCCCGACGCGCTTGACGGCGGCGACCTCGGCTGGCGGCGCATGGACGAGATTCCGTCCGCGTTTGCCGACACCATCGCCAACATGAAGCCCGGTCAGGTCAGCGCTGCGCTGCGTGGTCCGACCGGCTTCCACATCCTCAAGCTGGTGGGCGAGCGGGCATCCTCCAAGCGGATCATGACCGAGTACCACTTGCGCCAGATCCTCATTAAGCCAAGCGAGCTCCTGACGCCGGCACAGGCACAACAGAAGGCCGACGAGCTCTACACCCGGCTCACCACCAAGCAGGCCGACTTCGCCAAGCTGGCCAAGGACGACTCCGCGGACGACACCAGCGCCAACCTCGGCGGCGACATGGGCTGGATCACCCAGCAGGCCGCTGGCAGCGCCATTGCGCAGCAGCTCGGCCAGCTCAAGGATGGCGAAGTCTCGCATCCGTTCCAGACCAGCGCCGGCTGGGTGATCGTGAAACTCGAAGGCACGCGCCAGAGCGATCTCACCACCCAGATGGAACGCGACCAGGCGCGACAGGCAATCGGCAACCGCAAGGCCGAGCAGGTGTACGACGACTTCCTGCGCGACCTGCGTGCCAACGCCTACGTGCACGTGCTGGTGCCGGCACTGCGCGACGACAACAACACGCCGCCGAGCGCCGGCGCGCAAGCTTCCTGAGCGCGGCCACGCGCATGTCGTTGCCGCGGCTTGCCATCACTGCCGGCGAGCCGGCCGGCGTCGGTCCGGAGCTGATCGCACGCCTGGCGGCCATGCCGATCGCCGCCGATCTCATTGCCATCACCGATCGCGATCTGCTTGCCCGCGCCGCGGCGCGCTGCCACCTCGCCCTCGACCTGTACGACGACGACGGGCGTGCACTCGACACGCGGCCCACCGGCGCCTTGCGCGTGCACCACGTGCCGCTGGGTGCCACCGAAAACCCGGGCCACCCCGATGCACGCAACGGCGCGCACGTGATCGCCACGCTCGGCGCAGCCGCCGACGGCTGCATGGCCGGCCGCTACGCCGCCGTGGTCACCGCGCCGCTGCAAAAAGCCACGGTGATCGAGGCCGGCTTCGCGGATTTCACCGGGCACACCGAGTTCTTCGCCCAGCGCGCGCACTGCGACGTGGTGATGATGCTGGCGAGCCCCGAGCTGCGCGTCACGCTGGCCACCACCCACCTGCCGCTGCGTGAAGTGCCGGGTGCGATCACCCATGCGCTGCTCGAACGCTGCCTGCGCATCGTGCACCATGCCCTGCACACGCAGTTCGGCATTGCCGCGCCGCGCATCGCCGTGCTGGGGCTCAACCCGCACGCCGGCGAGAACGGCCACCTCGGTCGCGAGGAACTGGATCTCATCATTCCGCTGCTGGACGCGCTGCGCGCCGAAGGCATGCAGCTCATCGGTCCGTTACCGGCCGACACCGCCTTCGTGCCGGCACAGCGCGCACGCTACGACGCGGTGCTCGCGATGTACCACGACCAGGCGCTGCCGGTGCTGAAAAGCGAGGCTTTCGACCGCACCGTGAACATGACGCTCGGCCTGCCCTTCATCCGCACCTCGGTCGACCATGGCACCGCGCTCGACCTCGCCGGCACCGGCACGGCCGATCCCGCCAGCCTGCTCGCTGCAGCCACGATGGCGATGGCTCTCGTCGCCCGCTCCGCTCCCTCTCAGCACTGAGGGGCCGCCCTCACGAAAAGCCCCATGAGCGCCCGCCCCAAGAAAAGCTTCGGCCAGCACTTCCTGCACGACACGCGCTACATCGACGACATCGTGCGCGCGATTGCACCAAAGGCAGACGACACGCTGGTGGAAATCGGCCCTGGCGAAGGCGCGCTGACCTTGCCGCTACTGGCGGCCGCGGGCACGCTCACCGCGATCGAGCTGGATACCGACTTGATCCCCGCGCTCATGGCGCGCGCAGCGCCCGTCGGGTTGCTAACGCTGCTGCAGGCCGATGTGCTGAAGGTGGATTTTGGCGCCCTTGCGCGCGAACGCGGCGGTGCACCGTTGCGCATTGCCGGCAACCTGCCGTACTACATTTCCAGCCCGATCCTGTTCCACTGCATCGCACACGCGACCGCCATCCGGGACATGCATTTCATGCTGCAAAAAGAAGTGGTCGACCGCATGGCGGCCGCACCCGGCAGCAAGGTGTATGGACGCCTGTCGGTGATGCTGCAGCTCGCCTGCCACGTGGTTCCCCTGTTCGAGGTGCCGCCGGCGGCGTTCCGCCCGCCGCCCAAGGTGGACTCCGCCGTGGTGCGGCTGGTGCCGCGTGCTGCGCACGAGTTGCCGGCAGTCGACGCCGAAATGCTGCAGCAACTGGTCAAGGCCGCGTTCGGCCAGCGGCGCAAGACCTTGGGCAACGCGCTGCGCGGGGTGCTCGACGCCACCGCGATCCGCACCGTCGGCATCGATCCGCAAGCGCGCGCCGAAGCATTGGCACCTGCCGATTTCGTGCGCCTCGCGCAGCAATACGCCGCACTGCGCACCGCCTGATCTGCAACCGCCGCTTCGCGCGGCGCACGCCGTACAATCATCGGCATGAAACTGAAAGATCCCTACACGATCGACGTGCAGGTACAAACCCGCTTCGTGTCCGAGCAATCGCGACCACACGACAACCGTTACGTGTTTGCCTACACCATCACGCTGCGCAACGAGGGCAGCGTGCCGGCGCAGCTGCTGGCGCGGCATTGGGTCATCACCGACGCCAATGGCAAGGTGGAAGAAGTGCGCGGCGACGGGGTGGTGGGCGAGCAGCCGTGGATGCGGCCGGGCGACGATTTCGAGTACACCTCCGGCGCGGTGCTGGAAACCCCGGTCGGCACCATGGGCGGCACTTACCAGATGCTGGCGGACGACGGCACCCGGTTCGACGCGCAGATCCCGCGCTTCACGCTGTCCATCCCGCGCACCTTGCACTAGGGCAGCGCGCATGGCCACTTACGCGATCGGCGACGTGCAGGGATGCTACCCGGAGCTGCAGCGTCTGCTGGAAAAAATCCATTTTGATCCCGCCGCCGACCAGCTCTGGTTCTGCGGCGATCTGGTCAACCGCGGCGGGCAATCGCTGGCCACTCTGCGGTTGATCCACAGCCTGCGCGAGCACACCGTCATCACCCTCGGCAACCATGACCTGAGCCTTCTGGCGATCGCGATGCGCAAGCCCGAGGCCCAGGCCAAGGTCAACCCCGAGCTGCGCGAAGTGCTGTACGCCGAAGACGCACCGGTGCTGCTTGAATGGCTGCGCATGCAAAAGCTGCTGCATCACGACGAGGCGCTCGGCTGGACCATGATCCACGCCGGGCTGGCGCCGCAATGGACGCTGCGGCAGGCGCAGAAAGCCGCGCAGGACGTTGAGCGCGAGCTGTCCAGCCCGCGTCACGGACGCATCCTCAAGAACCTGTTCGGCAATCGCCCGGCCGGCTGGTCGAACCGCCTGCAGGGGCTGGATCGCCAGCGCGCGGCGATCAATCTCCTGACCCGCATGCGTTTCTGCGACGTCAACGGTCGTATCGACTTCGATGCCAAGGGCGAACCGGGCAGTCAGCGCCCCGGCCTGTATCCCTGGTTTGCCGTGCCCGGCATGCGCCATCGCGCGACGCAGATCGTATGCGGCCACTGGTCGGCGCTGGGTCGTTTCGCCGGCCTTGGCGTGCACGCGATCGACACCGGTTGCGTGTGGGGCGGCCAGCTCACCGCGTTGCAGATCGACCTCGATGAGCCGCGCTACATCACTGTCAACGCGGAACCGTACCGCCAACGACCACCCGGCGGCGGGGACTGACAGGCCGCCAAAGGCGAGCTGTCAGCGATCCATGCGTGGATCGCACGTTGCGCCGCCGCGCACCAGTACAGGCTTCTGCTTCGCGCCGGGCTAACCGAAGACCCACGGCGCAAGCCATCCCATGCAGACGCTCCCGTGAAGAACTCCGCCTCGGCGGAGTTCCCTGTGGCTCACGTCAGTTCAGCTGCCCGTGACAGTGCTTGTACTTCTTGCCCGAGCCGCATGGGCACGGATCGTTGCGCCCGACGCGCGGGACCGCATTGGCCTGCGCGAGATGCATGGTGCCGGCCGCCGCCGCGACTGCGGCCGGATCGGCTTCGAGGCCGCCGCCTTCCGGCGCGCCGCCGCCACTGGCCAGCATCTGCCGCTGCAGGCGCTCGGCCAGGCGTTGCTGCTCGGCCTCCATCGCGGCCACTTCCTCTTCGCTGCGGATGCGGATGCGCGCCAGCATCTGCACCACGTCGGCCTTGATGCGATCGAGCATTTCGGAGAACAGGCGGAACGACTCGCGCTTGAACGCCTGCTTCGGGTCCTGCTGCGCATAGCCCACGAGATAGATGCCTTGGCGCAGGTAATCCATGTTGGCCAGGTGTTCTTTCCACGCATTGTCGACCACGGTCAACATGATGTGCTTTTCAAGCGCGCGCATGGTTTCCGCACCGACCTGCGCCTCCTTCGCCGTGAACAGCTCGTCGAGCTTTTCGCGCACATGGTTCAGCAGCATCTGCGAATCCATTTCCGACTGGCTTTCGAGCCACTTCGGCAACTCAAGCGCAAGGCCGAATTTGGATTCCAGCTCGCGATTCAGGCCGGGGATATCCCACTGCTCGTCGATCGAATCGGGTGGCACGAAATTGCGCACCATGGTTTCGATCACGTCCTGACGGATGTCCGCGACGGTGGCCGAGACATCGTCGCCCTCGAGCAGCTCGTTGCGCTGCCCGTAGATCACCTTGCGCTGGTCGTTGGCGACATCGTCGAATTCGAGCAGGTGCTTGCGGATGTCGAAGTTGTGCTGCTCGACCTTGCGCTGCGCCTTCTCGATCTGGCGCGAGATCATCTTGTCCTCGAGCGCGTCGTCCTCCTTCATGCCGAAACGCTTCATCCAGCGCACCAGGCCTTCGCCGCCGAAGATGCGCAGGAGGTTGTCTTCCATCGACAGGTAGAAACGCGAAGAGCCGGGATCGCCCTGACGGCCGGAACGACCGCGCAGCTGGTTGTCGATGCGGCGCGACTCGTGCCGCTCGGTGCCGATGATGTGCAGGCCGCCGGCAACCAGCACCTCTTCGTGGCGCTGCTGCCATGCCGCCTTGATCTTGGCGCGGTCGGCGTCGGTTGCCCCCGCCGGCAGCGCCGCCAACTCGGCCTCGAGGCTGCCGCCGAGCACAATGTCGGTACCGCGGCCGGCCATGTTGGTGGCAATCGTGACCTGCCCCGGCCGCCCGGCCTGGGCGACGATCTGCGCTTCGCGCTCATGCTGCTTGGCGTTCAGCACCTCATGCACGACGTGCGCCTTGTCGAGCTGCCCGGAGAGCAGTTCGGAGACCTCGATCGAGGTGGTGCCGACCAGCACCGGCTGCCTGCGTGCGTGGCAGGCCTTGATGTCCTCGATCACCGAGTTGTACTTGGCCTGCTGGCCGAGGAACACGAGGTCGGGGTTGTCCTTGCGGATCATCGGCTTGTTGGTGGGAATCACCACCACTTCCAGCCCGTAGATGCTCTGGAACTCGTAGGCCTCGGTGTCCGCGGTGCCGGTCATGCCGGACAGCTTCTTGTACATGCGGAACAGGTTCTGGAAGGTGACCGTGGCCAGCGTCTGGTTCTCGCGCTGGATCGGCACGCCCTCCTTCGCCTCCACTGCCTGGTGCAGACCGTCGGACCAGCGCCGGCCCGGCAAGGTGCGGCCGGTGAACTCGTCGACAATGATCACTTCGCCGTCGCGTACGATGTAATCCACATCGAGCTGGTAAATCGCATTCGCGCGCAACGCGGCGTTCAAGTGATGCACGACAGCGAGGTTCTTGGCGTCATACAGGCTGCTGTCGGCGGTGATGACGCCGGCTTCGTGCAGATATTCCTCGGCGTGCTCCATGCCGTCTTCGGACAGATGCACCTGCTTCTGCTTTTCGTCGACCCAGAAGTCGCCTTCGCCTTCCTCTTCCTTCTGACGCGTCATGCGCGGCACGATCTTGTTGACCGCGAGGTAGAGCTGCGGGGAGTCCTCGGCGGGGCCGGAAATGATGAGCGGTGTGCGCGCCTCGTCGATCAGGATCGAATCCACCTCGTCGACAATGGCGTAGTTGAGGCCGCGCTGATAGCGCTGCTCCTTGGAAAGCGCCATGTTGTCGCGCAGGTAGTCAAAACCGAACTCGTTGTTGGTGCCGTAGGTAATGTCGGCGGCATACGCCTTGGGCTTGTCGGCGTGATCCATGCCCGGCCACACCACATCGGTGGTAAGGCCGAGAAAACCGTACAGGGCGCCCATCTGCGCGGCGTCGCGCCGCGCCAGGTAGTCGTTCACGGTGACCACGTGCACGCCCTTGCCGGCGAGCGCATTCAAGTACACCGGCAGCGTGGCGACCAGGGTCTTGCCTTCGCCGGTGCGCATCTCGGCGATCTTGCCCTGATGCAGCACGATGCCGCCGACCAGCTGCACGTCGTAGTGGCGCATGCCGAGCACGCGCTTGGCGCCCTCGCGCACGGTGGCAAATGCCTCCGGCAGGAGCTTTTCCAGCGATTCACCCTGGGCAAAACGTTCCTTGAACGCAGCCGTCTTGCCGCGCAGCTCGTCATCGGTCAATTTCTCGAACTCGGGCTCGAGCGCGTTGATGCGTCCGACGGTTCGATGCAACTGGCGCACGACGCGTTCGTTGCGGCTGCCGAAAAGGCTGGTAAGGGCACGATTGAGCATCGAATTTCCGGGTGGATGAGACAACGGCCCGCAACGCGGGCCAATCGAGCATGTTACTACACGCCCACTTTCGACATGCCGCGCGCGGCACCGTGTTCCCCGGTGGCGACGCGACACGCGCTTTTCAAGGTGAGGTGCCTGCCGGGTACGCCGCTATGATGTGCGGGTCACGTCTGCCGAGCCGCCATCCATGTCCCGCGCCCGTTCGCCTGCTTCCGGCCCGCGTGCCCTGGGCGCGTGCGGTGCCTTTGCGAGCCTCGCACGCCGCAGCGCCACGCTGGATGCGCTCGATCGCGCCTTGCGCCAAACCCTGCCGTTGCCGCTGCGCGACGAGGTGCGGTTTGCCAATCGGCGCGGCACGCGTCTGGTGTTCCTCGCCAGCTCGCCCGCCTGGGCCACACGCCTGCGCCTGATGCAGGGTTCGATCTTCGCCGCCGCGCACAGCCTCGATGTCGCGGCCGACACGCTGATCGTGAAAGTGACCCCGCTACCGCGGATCACGCTGGAGGCGCCACCGGCACGCATCCTGTCGGACCGCGCGGCGGCCCACCTGCGTGCGGTCGCCGCCACCGCCAGCGACCCCGAATGGCGCGCGCTCTACGACCGCCTTGCAGCGACCGCGACGCCATCCGATACCCCAAAACGCTGACCGCCGCATCTTGCGATGCGGCGGTCGGAAGCAACCCGCAATGCGATCAAATCGCCTGCGCGGGATGGATGTAGGAGATCGGCGACACCGCCGGCTCCTCCTTGAAGCTGACCTCTTCCCAGGCGGAAGCATCGGCCACCAAGGTACGCAGCAATTTGTTGTTGAGCTCGTGGCCCGACTTGTGCGCGTTATAGGCGCCGATCAGGCTGTGACCCAGGAGGTACAAATCGCCGATGGCGTCCAGAATCTTGTGTTTGACGAACTCGTCTTCGTAGCGCAAGCCGTCTTCGTTCAGCACACGGTAGTCGTCGAGCACTACGGCGTTGTCCATCGAACCACCCAGCGCGAGGTTGTGCTCGCGCAGCATTTCGATGTCGCGCATGAAGCCGAAGGTGCGCGCACGGCTGACTTCCTTCACGAACGAGGTGGTGGAGAAGTCGATCTCGGCGTGCGAGGTGCGCTTGGAGATGATCGGGTGGTTGAACTCGATCGAGAAGCCGACCTTGAAGCCCTCAAACGGCTCGAAGCTGGCCCACTTGTCGCCTTCCTGCACCTTCAACGGCTTTTTGATCCGGATGAAGCGCTTGGCGACGTTCTGCTCCTCAATGCCAGCCGACTGCAGCAGAAACACGAAGGGGCCGGCGCTGCCGTCCATGATCGGCACTTCGGGCGCGGAGAGGTCGACATAGGCATTGTCGATGCCCAACCCGGCCATCGCGGAAAGGAGATGCTCCACCGTCGCCACCCGCACTTCGCCGTTCATCAGCGTGGTGGAGAGGCGGGTGTCGCCCACGTTGTCCTGCCGTGCGCGCAGTTCCACCGGCGGGTTCAGGTCGGTGCGACGGAACACGATGCCGGTGTTTGGTGCGGCCGGACGCAACGTCATGTACACCTTGTCACCGGTGTGCAAGCCGACGCCGGTGGCGCGGATGACGTTTTTTAGTGTGCGCTGCTTGATCATCGTCGTTGTTACCTGCCAAGTAGCAGCCAGTCAGGGAACGGATGCTAACACAGTTTTAACTAGCTGCAATAGCAAACCGTACCGTACAGTCTGGTGTGCGTTCAGGCACCTGTCGAGGTGGCCCTGCCGGCGGCACGCCCGGTGCCAAATGGCACGAGGCACGACACGACAACCGGATAGCAGGACGGGAATCCGCTATCCGGTGCCGGAGCGCGCATCAGGCCTGCGCCCGAGGTGCGCTCATGTGCCGTCCCGGCACATCGTCCGTTGGCAAACGACATCAACGCGGCAAGCCACGCCGCGTGCACACGCGCGTAACAAACGACGCGCACCGTTGCCGATGCGTATCGCCGGTGGTCAGTCGGCCTGCCGACGCAGGAACGCCGGAATGTCGAGGTAACCCGCATCCTGCTGCGCGGCGGGGGTTTCCGCACGCGGGCCGGCATGCATGCTGGGATCGGCCTGGGCGTAGTCCACCACTTCGTTGCCGGTGCCGGTGCGCAGCACGACCGGACGCGGGCGCGCCCGCATTTCGATCTGCTTGGTCTCGGCCGCGCGCACGGTACGCGAGGCCGGGGCGCGGTTGAGGCCGGTGGCCACCACGGTGACCCGAACTTCGTCCTTCAGCTCGGAGTCGAGCGAGGTGCCGATCACCACCGTAGCGTCCTCGCTGGCGAAGTCGTGCACGATGCGGCCAATCTCGTCGAACTCGCGCATGGTGAGGTTCGGGCCGGCGGTGACGTTGACCAGGATGCCGCAGGCGCCGTTGAGGTTCACGTCTTCCAGCAGCGGATTCTTGATCGCCGCCTCGGCGGCGGCCTGCGCGCGGTCGTCGCCGCTGGCGGTGCCCGAGCCCATCATGGCCAGGCCCATCTCGCTCATCACAGTGCGCACATCGGCAAAGTCGACGTTGATCAGACCGGGAGCCGTGATCAGGTCGGCAATGCCCTGCACCGCGCCTTGCAGCACGTTGTTCGCGGCCTTGAACGCATTAATAAGCGTGACGTCGCGGCCAAGCACGGTGAGCAGCTTCTCGTTCGGCACGGTGATCAGCGAGTCGACGTGCTGGGAGAGGTCCTCAATGCCCTTGTTCGCCACCTGCATGCGCCGCCGGCCCTCGAACGGGAACGGCTTGGTGACCACCGCCACGGTGAGGATGCCTTTTTCCTTCGCCAGCTGGGCGAAGACCGGCGCGGCGCCGGTGCCGGTACCGCCACCCATGCCGGCGGTGATGAAGACCATGTCGGCGCCGTCGAGCATGGCCTCGATCGCTTCGCGGTCTTCGAGCGCAGCCTGGCGGCCGACTTCCGGGTTGGCGCCGGCACCGAGGCCCTTGGTGACATTGGCGCCCAGCTGCAGGTGCGTACGCGAGTTGCAACTGCCCATGGCCTGGGCGTCGGTGTTGGCCACCACGAACTCCACGCCTTCGATATTGGCGTTGATCATGTGCGCCACGGCATTGCCGCCACCGCCGCCGACACCGATCACCTTGATAACCGCATTGGGTGCGAGTTTCTCGATCAGTTCAAACATTTCCCGTCCTCCACAGTTTGTTGTCGTTGTAACCGCGGTGCGTCTCCTGTCGCCCCACGGTGATGGGCGGGTTGCCCCGCCCGCGGCGTCACTTCCTGTGGCGCCTGAACCCTTGCGCTAGAACTCTTTGGTGAACCAGCTGCGCCACTTGCCCAGAAACCCGCCCACGTGGCCGAACGACGGCAGGCCGGCGTGCGCCGGCGCGCCGCGCCGCGCGGCCTGCAGCAGCAGGCCGACGCCAGTCGCGTGTTGCGGACTGGTGACCACTTCGCCCAACCCGGTAACACCCTGGGGCACGCCCAATCGCACCATCTTGTTGAAAATCTCCTCGGCCAGTTCGAGCGCGCCCTCCATCCGCGCGGCGCCCCCGGTCAACACCACGCCGGCCGCGAGCATGCTGTCGTAGCCGGAGGTGCGCACCCGGTCCTGCACCATCTCGAAGATTTCCTCGTAGCGCGCCTGCACCGTCTGCGCCAACGCCTGGCGCGCGAGCCGGCGCGGCGGACGATCGCCGACGCTGGGCACCTGGATGGTTTCCTCGGCCCGGGCCAGCGCCGCCTGCGCGCAGGCGTACTTGATCTTGATTTCCTCGGCGTGGGCGGTCGGCGTGTGGACGCCGTAGGCGATGTCGCCGGTCACCTGATCGCCGCCGATCGGCAGCGACGCGGTGTAGCGGATCGAACCCTGGGTGTAGATCGCGATGTCGGTGGTACCGGCGCCGACGTCGACCAGGCACACGCCGAGCTCGCGCTCGTCTTCGGTGAGCACGGCCTTGGCGCTGGCGACCGCGGCCGGCACCAGATCGTCCACCGCGAGGCCGCAGCGCTGGATCGCCTTGGTGATGTTCTGCACCGCGGTGGTGGCGCCGGTCACCAGGTGCACGTTGGCTTCGAGCCGCACGCCGCTCATGCCGATCGGTGCGCGGATGCCGTCCTGGCCGTCGATGCGGTATTCCTGCGGCTCGCGGTAAAGCACCGTGTGGTTGGACGAGATCTGCACCGCGCTGGCCGACTCCAGCACCTGGTCGAGGTCGCTGCGGGTCACTTCGTGATCGCGGATCGCCGCGCTGCCGCTCAGGTTGCGGGTTTCGAGATGGCTGCCGGAGATCGACGCCGTCACCGAGCGAATGTCGCAGCCGGCGAGCTGCTCGGCCTCGAGCACCGCCGCCTGGATCGAATTCACCGTGGATTCGATGTCGACCACCATGCCCTTGCGCATGCCGCGCGACTGGTGGGTGCCGACCCCAATCACCGTGATCGGCTCGTCCGGGCCGTATTCGCCGACGATGGCGGTGACCTTGGAGGTGCCCAGGTCGAGGCCCACCACAAGTTGTTTGTCGTTGCGCGTCTTCATGTGCATGGTCTCAGGAACGGCGCACCGCGGGAGGCGCCGCGGCGGGCGCGGCGGGTTGCGGCCAACGCACCGCGAATCCGTTCGTGTAGCGCAGGTCGGCGGACTGGAAACCGGCGTCGTGGCCGGCGATCAATTGCGGATAGACATCAAGGAAGCGGCGCAGGCGGGCGCCGGCCAGATCGCGGTCGCCGATCACGATGCGCGCGCCGCTGGTGGTGGTGATGCTCCAGCTGCCGCGCGCGGTGAGCGTCACGCCGTTGATGTCGAGATTGGTGCGGGTGAACGCCTTGCGCACGTCGGCGTAGAACGCGACCACCTCGGCCAGGTGGTCATCCGGCCCGGACAGGCTGGGCAGCGCGGCGGCATCGGCGGCATCCAGCGGCGCGCGGAACAACTGGCCCTGGCGGCTGATGAGCTCGTCGTGGTTCCAGCGCGCAAACGGCTGGCGCTCAATGATGCGCAACTGCAAGGTATCCGGCCAGCGCTTGCGCGCCTCCACCGATTCCACCCAGGGCAGCGCCGACACCGCGCGCCGCACGTCGTCCAGATCGAGCGCAAAGAACCCCTTGCCGAGCCGCGGCAGCACTGCGGCGCGCAGCTCCGGCATGGTCACGTGGCGAAACTCCGCCTGCACGGTGAGCTGGGTGATCGGCCAGCGCGCGCTGGCAAACCAGCCGCGCAGCGCACCGACGACCGGCAGCGCGATCAGCGCCGCCACCAGGCACCACACGACAAGGCGGAGGGTGCCTCTCATGGATGGCCTCCGCGGGAGGCTGGGGATTCGGGATTCGGGATGGGGGCTTGGGCAGCGCCGCCTGCAACCCCGATTCCCGATTGACCAGTCGCTGGTCCCGGACCCGCGAAGCTGGTCTCCAGCACCCGCCAGCACAGGGTCTCGTAGTCGATGCCGGCGGCGCGGGCGGCCTTGGGCACCAGCGAGTGCGAGGTCATGCCGGGCGCGGTGTTCACTTCCAAGAGCCAGTTGCGGCCCTGGCGGTCGCGCATCACGTCGACCCGCCCCCAGCCGCGGCAGCCCAGCGCGTCGAACGCCGCCAGCGCGAGCGCGCGCAGCTCCGCCTCGGCGTCGCCTTCCAGGCCCGGGCACAGGTATTGAGTGTCTTCGGCGACGTACTTCGCGTTGTAGTCGTAGAACGCGGCCTTGGGCACGATGTGGATCGACGGCAGCACCTCGCGGCCAAGGATGCCGACGGTGAGCTCGGCGCCTTCGATCAGGGTCTCCATCAAGAGGTCGCCGGGGTATTTCGCGGCGAGCGCCACGGCGGCGTCGAGGTCTTGGTCGGCGAACACGCGGGTCACCCCGACGCTGGAACCTTCGCACGCCGGCTTGACGATCAGCGGGTAGCCGATGGTACGCGCGGCCGCGTGCACATCGGCGCCGCGCGGCAGGGCGACGAACTTCGGCGTCGGCAGGCCGTGCGACAGCCACACGCGCTTGGCGCGCACCTTGTCCATCGACAGCGCCGAGCCGAGCACGCCGGAGCCGGTGTACGGCACGCCGAAGGCTTCGAGCACGCCTTGCAGCACGCCATCCTCGCCGCCGCCGTGCTGGCCGTGCAGGATGTTGAACACACGGTCGAATTTCTTGTCGCGCAGCGCATCGAGCACGCCGCCGATGCCGTCGACCGCCTGTGCATCGACGCCGCGCGCGATGAGCGCCGCCAGCACGTTGCGCCCGGAATCGAGCGACACCGCGCGTTCGCTGGAGGTACCGCCCATGACCACGGCCACGCGGCCAAAGTGGCCGGGATGCGGGATACGGGATGGGGGATTGGGCATCACGCGCCTCCCTTGGTCTTCAGTTCGCCGAGCTTCGCCAGTTCCACCGCGGCGGCACCGATGTCGCCGGCACCGAGCAACAGCAGCAGATCGCCGTCGTGCAGCAGCGCCGGCAAGGTGTCTTTCAATTCGCGCGGATGTTCGATGAACACCGGATCGACCTTGCCGCGCGCGCGCACCGCGCGGGCCAGCGCGCGGCCATCGGCACCGGCAATCGGCGCCTCGCCGGCGGCGTACACATCGGTCAGCACCAGCACGTCGACGTCGGCCAGCACGTTGGCGAAATCGTCGATGAGATCGCGCGTGCGGGTGTAGCGGTGCGGCTGGAAGGCCACCACCAGCCGACGCTCCGGCCAGCCGCCACGGGCAGCAGCAAACACGGCGGCGATTTCGCGCGGATGGTGGCCGTAGTCGTCGACCAGCAGCGCATGGCCGTGGTCGAGCGCGATCTCGCCGCGTCGATGGAAGCGTCGACCGACGCCCTGGAAATTCGCCAGCGCGCGCTGGATCGCCTCGGCCCCCACGCCCAGCTGCCAGCCGATGCTCGCGGCAGCCAGCGCGTTCAACACGTTGTGCCGGCCCGGCAGGTTGAGCGTCACCGGCAGCACCACGTCGGCGCCGGGCAGGTGCATGTCGAACTGCATCTGGAACCCGTGCTGCACCACGTTGGCGGCGCGCACGTCGGCGTCCTGCGCGGCAATGCCGTAGGTCATCACCCGGCGCGTGGTCGACTTGGCGAGCGCCGCCACTTCGGCGTCGTCGACGCACAGCACGGCGAGGCCGTAGAACGGCAGGCGATGCAGGAAACTCGCGAACGCCTGCTTCACCTCGGCAAAGTCGCCGTGGTAGTTCTCCAGATGATCGGCGTCGATGTTGGTGATCGCCGCGATCACCGGCGAGAGCAGCAGGAACGAGCCGTCCGACTCGTCGGCCTCGGCCACCAGGTATTGCCCGGTGCCGAGCCGCGCGTTGGCGCCGGCGGCGTTGAGCTGGCCACCGATGACGAAGGTCGGGTCGTAGTTGGCCTCGGCCAGCACGCTGGCGACCAGGCTGGTCGTCGTCGTCTTGCCGTGGGTGCCCGCGATCGCGATGCCGCGCCGGAAGCGCATCAGCTCGCCGAGCATTTCCGCACGCGGAATCACCGGGATGCGCGCGGCGCGCGCGGCGATCAGCTCCGGGTTCTCGGGATGGATCGCACTGGAGGTGACCACCACATCGGCATCGGCCACATACGCGGCGTCGTGGCCGACGTGCACCAGGATGCCGAGTCCGGCGAGGCGTTGCGCGGTCGGCGAGTTCGCCTTGTCCGAGCCCGATACGGCGTAGCCCAGGTTGTGCAGCACCTCGGCAATGCCGCTCATGCCGACGCCGCCGATGCCGATGAAGTGCACGCGGCGGAACGTGGTCATCAAGTCCTCGTGGGCGGACAGGCGTTTCATGCGGCCACCTCCATGCAGGCGCGGGCAATCGCCTCCGCGGCATCCGGTTTTGCCAGGGTGCGCGCCGCCGCGGCCATCGCCACCAGGTGCGCGCGGTCGTCCAGCAGCGCGCCCAGGCGCTGCGCCAGTTCATCCACGTTCAAATCGCGCTCCTGTATCAATTGCGCCGCGCCGGCAGCCACCAGCGCTTCAGCGTTGCGGGTCTGGTGGTCGTCCACCGCGTGCGGAAACGGCACCAGCACCGCGCCGAGCCCGGCGGCGGTGAGCTCCGCCAGGGTCAGCGCGCCGGCCCGGCAAACCGCGAGATCGGCCCACGCATAGGTGCCGGCCATGTCGTCGATGAACGGCACGATGCGCGCCTCGACCCCAGCCTGCGCGTACGCCGCGCGCGCCTCGGCTTCGCCGCGCTGGCCGGACTGGTGCAGCACTTCCGGCCGCCGATCATGCGGCAAGCGCGCCAATGCCCGTGGCAACGCCGCGTTCAAGGCGCGCGCGCCGAGGCTGCCGCCCAGTACCAGCAAACGGGCGCGCCCGGCGTGCTGCGCAAAACGTTCGGCCGGCGGCGTCAGCGCAGCGATCGCGCTGCGCACCGGGTTGCCCACCCAGGTGGCGCCCGGCAAGGTGTCGGCAAAGCCGGCAAGCACGCGCTGCGCGTAGCCGGCGAGCTTGCGGTTGGTGAACCCCGCCACACGGTTCTGCTCGTGCACCACCAGCGGGCAGTGCAGAAAGCGGGCCGCAACGCCGCCCGGCCCGGCCACGTAGCCACCCATCGACAGCACCGCCCGCGGCTTGCACTGGCGCAGCACCACCAGCGCGGAAAGCAGCGCGCGCGCCAGCATCCACGGCGCCGCGAGGCGTGTTTTCCAGCCCTTGCCGCGCAACCCGCCGACCGCAATCGCATGCAGGTTGATCCCGTGCGCCGGCACCACCCGCGTCTCCATCCCGCCGACTGCGCCGAGCCACGTCACCGGCACGCCCTGCGCACGCAACGCCTCGGCCACGGCAAGCCCGGGGAAGATGTGTCCGCCAGTGCCGCCGGCCATGATGAGGACGGGCCGGGATTCGGGATCCGAGATCCGAGATTCGTCGGAGCGCGGCGCGCGAACACTGGAACTTTCTTGATCCACACCAGACATCAAGGCAACGGCCTCGCCAGCTGCGCTCCGACGAATCCCCCATCCCCAATCCCGAATCCCGGCTGCGCGCGTCATGCGATCGCCCCCTCGTGCCGAGGCACTTCCACGCGCGCGACAGGCGGCACTCCCTGGCGGGCGGCTTCGCGGCGGGCGAGGGCGCGGTTGATCTCGAAGGTGGCGCGTAGCAGCACGCCGGCCATGGCGCAGGTGAGTACCATCGAGGAGCCGCCGTAGCTGATGAGCGGCAGGGTGAGGCCCTTGGTCGGCAAGGCGCCGAGGTTGACGCCGATCGAGACGATGGCCTGCATCGCCAGCATCAAGGCAATGCCGAACGCGACGTAGCCGGCAAACCGCTGTTCGACCTTGATCCCCTTGAGGCCCATGCGCAGGCCGCGCCAGACCACGATCGCGAACAGGCCCATCACCAGCAGCACGCCGGCCAGACCAAGCTCTTCGCCGATCACCGCAAAAATGAAATCGGTGTGCGCCTCGGGCAGGTAGGAAAGCTTGAGCACGCTCGACCCCAGCCCCACGCCGGTCCATTCGCCGCGACCGATCGCCATCAGCGACTGGGTGAGCTGGAAACCATCGGTGAACGGGTGCGCCCACGGGTCCATGAACGAGGTCAGGCGCTTGACGCGATAGCTCTCGCCGGTCGCCGCGATGTACAGCAGCGGCATCAGCGGCAAGCCCATCAGCGCCAGGTGCAGCGGGCGCGCGCCGCCCAGCCACACCATCGCGATGGTGACCGAAATCACCAGCGTCGCCGAGCCGAAGTCGGGTTGCGCGAGCAGCAGCAGCACCAGCACCGCGGCCACCACCAGCGGCTTGAACAGGCCGAGGAAACTGGTTTCGACACTGTCGCGATGGCGCATGAGGTAACTGGCGACGTACACCACCAGGATCAGCTTCACCGCCTCCACCGGCTGGAAACTGGTCACCACGAGATTGAGCCAGCGGTGCGCACCATTGATGCGCATGCCGATGAACGGCAGAAACACCGCCGCCAACAGCAACACGCCCAGCCCCAGCAGCGGAAAGGCGCGCCGTTCGAGCAGCTTCAGCTCGGTGCGCATGGCAATCGCCGCCGCGGCAACGCCGATCGCGAGGTAGAACAAGTCGCGCTTCAGGAAATAGAACGCCCCGCGCGCGCTGTTCTCCGCCACCGCGATCGAGCTCGAAGTCACCATCACCACGCCGATGCCGACCAGCCCGAGCAGCGCCAGCAGCAGCAGCAAGTCATAGCGACCCGGCGCATCGTCGCGGCGCGTGGCTTGAGAGGCGGCGTCAAGCATGGTCGCCTCCGGCACGGGATTGGGTTTGCGGGATTGGGGATTGGGCAAGGCGGGCACACGGGAGCGCCGCGGGCTTGCGCCCACGTATCCCGTATCCCGTATCCCGTATCCCGGCCATCATCACCTCACCTTGAGTGTTGCCAAGCCGATCAGCACGAGCACCACCGACATGATCCAGAAGCGCACGATCACCCGCGGTTCGGGCCAGCCCTTGAGTTCGAAGTGGTGGTGGATCGGCGCCATGCGGAACACGCGGCGGCCGGTGAGCTTGAAGCTCGCCACCTGGATCATCACCGAGGCGGTTTCCAGCACGAAGATGCCGCCCATCACCAGCAGCACCACTTCTTGCCGCACGATCACCGCGATACAGCCGAGCGCGGCGCCGATCGCGAGCGCGCCGACGTCGCCCATGAACACCTGCGCGGGATAGGTGTTGAACCACAGGAAACCCAGCCCCGCCCCGGCGAGCGCGCCGGTGACGATCGCCAGCTCGCCGGCGCCGGGGATCGCGGGAATGCCGAGGTAATCGGAGAACACGCGGTTGCCGGCGAGATAGGCGAACACGCCGAGCGCGCCGGACACCAGCACCGTCGGCATCGTCGCGAGGCCATCCAGGCCGTCGGTGAGGTTCACCGCGTTGGAGAAGCCGACGATGATGAAATAGGTGACGACGACGAAGAACCCGCCGAGCGGAATCACCACGTGCTTGAACAGCGGCACGTACAGCGAGGTTTCCGCCACCGGCAGGCTGCCGACCGCGTGCGGCGCGGTGAAATACAGGAATAGCGCCGCGGCCAGGCCGAACACCGACTGCCAGAAATACTTCCAGCGGCTGGCCAGCCCACGGCTGTCCTTCAGCACCAGCTTGCGATAATCGTCGTAGAAGCCGATCACGCCGAAGGTGAGCATCACCGCCAGCACGACCCACACGTAGCGGTTGTGCAGGTCGGCCCACAGGATCGAGGCGACGGTCACCGCGAACAGGATCATCACCCCGCCCATCGTCGGCGTGCCGGCCTTGGACAGGTGCGTCTTCGGGCCGTCGCTGCGCACCACCTGCCCGGCTTTCAGCACCGCCAGCTCGCGGATCATCGCCGGGCCGAGCAGCAGCGTGATCGCCAGCGCGGTGAGCGCGGCCATGATGCTGCGGAAGGTGATGTACTGGAACAGGTGCAGCGCCGTGAAGTGGCGCGCCAACCAGTCCGCGAGTTCAAGCAGCATCGTTAGCATCCCCCTTGCCGGCCGCTGCGAGTGCGGCGACGACTTCCCCCATGCCGGCCGAGTGCGAGCCCTTGATCAGGCAACTGACGCCGGCGTGGATCGTGCCGGTCAGTGCCGCGATCAGCGCCGGCTTGTCGGCGTAGCACTCCGCCCCCGCACCGAAGGCGGTGGCTGCCAACGCGCTGAGCGGGCCCACCGCGTACAGGCGGTCGATGCCGGCCGCCTTGGCCTTGGCGCCAACGGCCGCGTGCAAGGCGCGCTCGTCCGGCCCCAGCTCGGCCATGTCGCCGATCACCAGCCAGCGCTCGCCCGCGGCCAGCGCCAAGGTGTCGATTGCGGCTGCCATCGAACTCGGGTTGGCGTTGTAGCTGTCGTCGATCAGCGTCCAGCCCTTGCCGGTCGCGATCCGGCGCAGCCGCCCCGGCACCGCGCGCGCCTGTTCGAGGCCGGCGACGATGGTGGCCAACGGCACGTCGAGCGCGAGCGCAATGCTGGCCGCCGCCAGCGCATTCCTCACGTTGTGGCGCCCCGGCAGCGCGAGATCGACCTCGGTATCGCCCGCCGGCGTGCTGAGCAGAAACCGGCTGCCGTCGGCGCGCTCCTCGACGATGTCGGCGCCCACATCGGCCTTGTGCTCCAGCCCGAAACGCAGCGTGCGCCGCGCACCCGCCAATCCGGTGAAGAACCCCGCGAACGCATCGTCCGCATTGATGATCGCCGTGCCATCGGCCGGCAGTGCCTGGTACATCGCGCCCTTGGTCTCGGCAACGACCTCGACGCTGCCCATCCGCTCAAGATGCGCCGGCGCAATGAGGTTGACGAGGCCGATATCGGGCCGTGCGATGGCGGCGAGGTAGGCGATGTCGCCCGGCTTGCCGGCGCCCATTTCGAGCACCGCGTACTCGGCGTCCTCCGGCATCGACAGCAGGGTCAGCGGCAGGCCGATCTCGTTGTTCAAGCTGCCCTGCGTGGCATGCGTGCGGCCGTGCAGGGCGAGGATCGCCGCGGTCAGCGTCTTGACCGTGGTCTTGCCGTTGGAGCCGGTGATGCCGATCACCCGCGCATGCCGCTGTGCGCGCACCGCGCTGGCGAGGTCGCCCAGCGCGGCCTCCACGTTTTCCACCAGCACCTGCGAAAGCGGCGAGTCGACCTTGTGCGCCACCAGCGCCCCGGCCGCGCCGGCGGCCAGCGCCTGCGGCAGGTAATCGTGGCCGTCGACGTGCTCGCCCTTGAACGCGGCAAACAGGCCGCCAGGGACGATCTTGCGCGTGTCGATCGCGACCCCCGCCACCTCGGCGTCGGCGCCGACGAGGTGCCCGCGGGTCCACACGGCAATGGAGGAGAGTTTCATCATGCGCGCCGCTCCAAGGCCGCGCGCGCGACCAGCTGGTCGTCGAACGGATGCTTGCCGGTCGCACCCTCCTGATAGGTCTCGTGTCCCTTGCCGGCGATCACCACCGCGTCGCTCGGGCCAGCCTGCGCGATCGCACCGGCGATGGCTGCAGCGCGGTCGCGCTCGACCGTATAGGGATGTCCGTCGGCCATGCCGGCCACGATCTGCGCCACGATCGCGTCGCCGTCCTCGCCGCGCGGGTTGTCGTCGGTGACGATGGAAACGTCGGCGAGCCGCGCCGCCAACGCGCCCATCAGCGGACGCTTGCCGGCGTCGCGCTCGCCGCCGCAACCGAACACGCAAATGAGCTGACCGGCACAATGCGCGCGCACTGCGTGCAGCACCTTGTCCAGTGCGTCGGGCGTGTGCGCGTAGTCGACCACCACCAGCGGCAGGCCATGGTGGCCGCCAAGGCGGCTCATGCGGCCGTTCACCGGTTCGAGACCCTGCAACACCTGCACCACGCGGTCGAACGGTTCGTCCAGCGCGCCGAGGCAGGCGGCGACGGTGATGAGGTTGGCGACGTTGAAGCGGCCGATCAGATGGCTGCGCACCGAGTGCCGTCCCCATGGTGTGCGCAGGCTGAAGGCCAGGCCCTCGGCCGAGGTCACGACGCCCTCGGCGGCAATCTCGGCCGCCGCTTCGCCGCTGGCACTCAGACGCAACGCGCGTACATCGGGCGCGAGGCGTTCGAGCAGTTGCACACCAAACGCGTCGTCGCCGTTGATCGCCGCCGCGCGCAACCCCGGCCACGCGAAGAGCTTCGCCTTGGCCGCGCCATAGGCCTCCATCGTCTTGTGGTAATCGAGATGGTCGCGGGTGAGGTTGGTGAATGCGGCGACCTCGAAATCGACCGCGCCAACCCGGCCCTGGTCGAGCGCGTGCGAGGAGACCTCCATCGCCACGTGGGTGGCGCCGGCGGCGCGGAATTCGGCCAGCAGGCGATGCACGCTGATCGCATCCGGTGTGGTCCGCGCGCCCGCCGTCAGGTGTCCATGCAGCCCGGTGCCCAGGGTGCCGATGGTGGCGGTGCGGTGGCCGAGCGCGGTGAGCGCCTGCGCCAGGAGCTGCACGGTGGAGGTCTTGCCGTTGGTGCCGGTGACGCCGACGATGCGCAGCGCTTCGGCCGGGCGGTCGTAGAAGCGCGCGGCGATCTCGCCGAGGTGCGCGTGCAGGTGGTCGATCCACACCACCGGCACGCCGATTGCCGGCAGCTCCAGCGCGGGCGCCTCGGCCAGCACCACCACCGCGCCACGCTCCACCGCGCCATCGGCATACGCCGCGCCGTGGCCGTGCGTGCCGCGCAGGGCCACGAACGCCTGGCCGCGACCGACCTGACGCGAATCGAGGCTGAGCCCGGACACCACCATGCGCGCCGCCGCCGGCTGCGCCGCCAGTTGGGCGTCGGCGATGCCCAGCAGCAGCTGGTCGAGATGCCCGCTCATGGCTTGCCTCCGAGCGTGGGCGCCTCGTCGATCGGCGCCTCGTGCGCCGCGTTGTCCACCGCCGGCGCGGGCAGCGCCGAAGCCGGCGCGGTCGGGTTGCCGACCAGCCCGCCGTTGCCCTGCAACGGACCGCCGACATACCAGCGGCCGATGTTGTCCGGCGGGATGTCAAGCAGACGCAACGCGCCACCAAGCACCGCGGAAAACGCCGGCGCCGCCACCAGCCCGCCGAAATAACCGTACTGGCTCGTCGTGCCGGTGATGACCACCGCGCCGACCAGCCGCGGATGGCTCGCCGGCACAATGCCGATGAACAGCGAGTTGTAGGTGTTGGTGGAATACCCGCCCGCGATCGCTTGGTGCGAAGTGCCGGTCTTGCCGGCCACGCTGTAATTGGCGATGCGCCCGCGCGAGCCGGTGCTGCCCGGGCCGGTGACGGTTTCCAGCATCGACACCAGCTCGTGCGCGACCTGCGGCGAAACGATCTGCTTGCCGGGGCTGTCGTCGCCCTTGATGAAGGTGGGCGTATGCAACACGCCGTTGTCGGCGATGGTGGCGTAGGCGTTGGCCAGCTGCAGCGGGGTCACGTTGACGCCGTAGCCGTAGGCCATGATCGCCTTTTCCAGCGGCCGCCAGTCGCGCCCCACCTTGAGGTAACCCGAAGCCTCGCCGGGAAAGCCGCTGCCGCTGGAGTTGCCGAGCCCGAACGCGCGATAGGTGTCGTACATGAGCGGCGTGTCGAGGCTCATCGCGATCTTCGCTGCGCCGACGTTGCTCGAACGGGTGATGACGCCGGTCGGGGTCAGCAGGCCATTCGGATCGTCGTCGCGGATGTCGTGGCCGTAGAAGTACCAGTGGCCGTTGCCGGTATCGACGATCGGGCTGGTCGGGGTGTACTTGCCGCTGGACAGCGCCGCCGCCAGCGTCAGCGCTTTCATCGTCGAGCCCGGCTCCACCACGTCGGTGACCGCGCGGTTGCGCCGCTGCCCCGGCTTGCTGTCGGCCACCGCATTCGGGTTGAACGTGGGCAGGCTCGCCATCGCCAGCACCTCGCCGGTGTGCACGTCGAGCACCACGATCGAGCCGGCGGCGGCATGAAACTTGTCCAGCGTGTTCTTGAGCTCGTTGTAGGCGAGAAACTGGATGCCGCGGTCGATGCTGAGCGTCAGGTTCTGGCCCGGCTTGGGCGCCCGCACCTGTTCAAGATCCTCGACGATGTGGCCCTTGCCGTCGCGGATCACGCGCTTGGCCCCCGGCTTGCCGGCAAGCCAATCGTCGTAGGCCAGCTCCAGACCTTCCTGGCCGTGGTCGTCGATATTGGTAAAACCGAGGATGTGCGCGGTGACTTCACCCGACGGGTAAAACCGCTTGAACTCGCGCTGGCCGTTGACGCCGGGAATGTCCAGCGCCAGCACCGCCTGCGCCGCCTCGGGCGCCATCTGGCGGCGCAGGTAGACGAACTCGCGGTTGGCGCGCGCTTCGAGGTATTGGCGGATGTCCGCCACGTTGCCGCCGATCGCCTGCGCCAGCGCCGGCAAACGGTCATCGTTCGCCAGCAACTCTGCCGGGTTGGCCCAGATCGAGGTGACCGGCGTCGATACCGCCAGCGGCTCGCCGTTGCGGTCGAAAATGGTGCCGCGCGAAACCGGGATCGGCACCTCGCGCAGAAACCGCGCATCGCCCTGCTTCTGGTAGAACTGCTTGCGCACCACCTGCAGGTCGAACGCACGCGCGGCGAGGCCAAGCGAAGTCAAGCCCAGCAGCACCGCCACCACCGTCATGCGGTGCTGCACATTCGGGCCGCCACCATGGCGGCGGTTGCTCGCCGGGCTGCCGTGCAGGAGACGGGCGATGGCGTGCTCGCGCCAGCTCATCGGTGCAACAACCGGATGTCTTGCGGGCGCGGATCGAGCATGCCGAGCTGCTTGCGCGCCTCCTCGTCGATCCGCCGCGGCTCGGCAAAGGTCGCCTGCTCCAGCTCCAGCCGGCCAAACTCGATATTCATTTCGTCGCGCTGGTTTTGCAGCGCCGTCAGCTTGACGAACAGTGCGCGGCTTTCGTAGCGCGCCCACACCACGCCGATGGCACTGGTGATCACGGCGGCGAACAGCGCCAGCAGCAGGGTGAGCTGCAGCGCCTTCATGCTGCCTCCCGGGCGGGCAGCTTTTCCGCCACGCGCAGCACCGCCGAGCGCGCGCGCGGGTTGCGCGCCAGCTCGGCAGCCGAGGGGAACCGTGCCTTGCCGACCGCTGCCAGCTCGGCCACCGGGGCGGCGCGCGGCGGCGCACGGCGACTGCCCTGCACACGGCCGGAATGGTCGCGAATGAATTGCTTGACGATGCGGTCTTCGAGCGAGTGGAAGCTGATCACCGCCAGCCGGCCGCCCGGCGCCAGCCGGGCCAGCGCGCCCGCCAGCCCGCGCTGCACGGCATCGAGCTCGCCGTTGACCGCAATGCGCAGCGCCTGAAAGCTGCGCGTGGCCGGATGCTTGCCCGGTTCGCGCCGGCCGATGGTGGCCTCGATCAACGCCGCCAGTTCGCCGGTGCGCGTGATCGGCACCGCGCCGCGGCGCTCGACGATGGCGTGCGCGATCTTGCGGCTGAACCGCTCCTCGCCATAGCGCCACAGGACGTCGGCGATGTCGCGCTCGTCGGCGCGGGCGAGGAAATCCGCGGCGCTTTCGCCGGCCGTGGTGTCCATCCGCATGTCGAGCGGCGCGTCATGCATGAAGCTGAAACCGCGCGCGGCGTCGTCCAGTTGCGGCGAGGAGACGCCGAGATCGAGCAACACGCCATCCAGGCCTGCGGCGGTCGCGTCCCAGTCGGCGAGGTCGGCAAAATTGGCATGCCGGATCGCCACCCGCGGGTCGCCGGCAAAATCCGTCTGCGCGGCGGCAATCGCCTGCGGGTCGCGATCCATCAACAGCAAGCGTCCGCCGGGGCCGAGGCGTGACAGCACGGCGCGCGCATGTCCGCCGCGTCCAAACGTGCCATCCAGGTACCGCCCGCCTGCCTGCACGGCAAGGCCCTCCACCGCTTCTTCCAGCATCACCGGGATGTGCTGCCACTGCGTCACGCCGCACCTCCCGCCCAGTCAAGCACGCACTCGGCCGCGCGCCGGCTCAGAGCGCCAGCGCCGCCATGTCGTCGGTGATCTCGTCTTCGCCGATGGTCTGGCGGATCTTGGCCAGGTGAGCCTGCTCGCTCCACAACTCGAACTTGTTGCCCATGCCCAGGAGAACCGCCTTCTTCTCGATGCCGGTGGTGGCCCGCTGGCTGGCGGGCAGCAGGATGCGTGCCGCGCCGTCGGGCTCGACCACCGTCGCCGCACCGACCAGCTTCATCTGCAGATCGCGATGCGCCTTCACGACTTTGGGGAGCTGGTTGACCTGATCGCGCACCGCTTCCCACTCCGCGTAGGGAAACAGCCACAGGCAGCCCGGCTCGAAGGGGTTGTAGGTCACCACCAGCCGGTTCGCGCAGGCGCCCGCCACCAACTCGCGGTAGGCGGTTGGTATGGCCAAGCGGCCCTTGTCGTCGACAGTGATGGCGGTCTCGCCTTGGAACACGGGTCGGCTCCACTAAAACCCACGATTTCACACTGTTTGCCACCTTAGTCTCGCCAAGTGAGACTGTCAAGGTGTTTTTGCTTGTGAATCAATGGGAAAGACGCACCTGCTCAGTATTTCCAGCACTTCCTGAGGAACGTTTTAGAGGTGCTTGAATGCAGTCGCTTTTTTATGAACCATGGCGATGCCGTGGTGGGGATGCCACCTGAACCGCCCGCACCGCCGCGGCTTCCGGCGCATGCCTGCGCCGGAAGCCGTGATGGATGAGGTGGAGTCGGCCGATAAGCCGGGTTCTGTGCGCCTCGCGGCGTGACAGTCATTCCTCTCGGCCAGGCGTCGCCGCCTGGCTCCAGCAACCTACCCGGGGACGACGCGGGCCACGCCAATGTCCCCCTATTTGGTCTTGCTCCGAGTGGGGTTTGCCGTGCCGTGCGGCGTTGGCCCCGCACGCGGTGCGCTCTTGCCGCACCCTTTCACCCTTGCCACGCGCACCCGAAGATGCCGTTCGGCGGTCTGCTCTCTGTTGCACTTTCCGTCGGCTCACGCCGCCCAGGCGTTACCTGGCACTCTGCCCTGTGGAGCCCGGACTTTCCTCGACGCGCTCGCGCGCGACGCGACTGTCTGGCCTACTCCGCTGACCATTGTAATGGCTGGGATTCGGGATTTGGGATACGGGATTTGGAGAGGCGCACCTGCGGAAACCATCACGACTCATATAGCGCCTTGCGCGGCGCGCCGCTGATCGCCGCCGCCAGCTTGGCGGCCTTGGCCGGTGACAGCTCTTCGCGCAGGATGGCGAACACGCGGCGGCCTTCGACGAGTTTCGCATCGACGTCGGCTTCGTCGGCGTGGCCGGCGACGAGGATCACGCATTCCCCACGCTGCTGGTCGGGGTCGGCTGCGACTCGCTCGGCGAGCGCGGCAAGCGGCTCGCCAAGGACGGTTTCGAACACTTTGGTCAACTCGCGCGCCAGCACCGCCTCGCGCTCACCACCGAACACGTCGCGCAGGTCGGCCAGGCTCTCGGCGATGCGGTGCGAAGATTCATAAAAGATGAGGGTGCGCGGTTCGCCGGCCAGCGCCTGCAAGCGCGCCCGCCGCGCGGCGGATTTCGGCGGCAGAAAACCTTCGAACACGAAGCGGTCGCTGGGCAACCCGGCCACCGACAACGCGGCGATCGCGGCGCAGGCGCCGGGGATCGGTGCGCAGCGGATGCCGGCGGCACGCGCGGCGCGCACCAGGCGGAAACCGGGGTCGGACACCAGCGGTGTGCCGGCATCCGAAATCAGCGCCACCGATTCGCCCTCACCCAGGCGCCGCACCAGGGCCGCCACGGCCTCGCGCTCGTTGTATTCGTGCAGCGCGACCAGCGGGGTATCGATGCCGTGGTGCATCAGCAACGGTCGGCTGTGGCGCGTGTCCTCGGCGGCAATCACCGCCACGGCGCGCAAGGTCGCGATCGCGCGCGCCGAAAGATCGTCACGATGGCCAATCGGTGTTGCAACGACCCACAGGCAACCGGGCGGGACAGCGGACATGCACAAGCTCCAAAAAAGCGATCCGCTATCATCGCCCATTCGTCGCCCATGCCGACAAGGAGGCTCTCGATGCGCCCGTTTTCCGTGATCCGGCCGCTGGTCGTGCTGCTGACCTGCCTGCTGATGCTGAGCGCCTGTGCGCTGGTCGCCACGAAAACCTCGCCGGAGGAACTGGCCGCCGCACAAAGCGCGGCAATGCTGGCGCGCCAGGGGCAACTGGACCAGGCCGCGCGGGCCTACCTGGTGTTGGCCGACCGCTACGGCGGCAACGCCGACCACTACCGCGTGCTGGCCGCCGACGCGTGGAGCGAGAGCGGCCATATCGACACCGCGGCGCCGGTACTGGCCAGGATTCGCCGCAACAACCTCACCGGCAGCGACCCGGTGCGTCTGGATCTGCTGCGTGCCAACCTCGCCCTGCACCACCACGACGCCGCCACCGCGTTGCGCCTGACCACGCAGCCCACGGTGGCAGTGCCGGACGACCTGCAACTGCGGCTGTACGAATTGCGCGCCCGCGCGCTTACCGCCACCGGCGACCGCTGGGGCGCCGCCCGCACACGCGCCGAAATGGACTCGCGGCTGCACGGCCTCGACCGCGCGCAAAACCGCAGGGCGATCGTGCACGAACTGACCGCCCTGGGCGTGGGCCCACTCAAGCAACGCGCCGCCGCGATGCAGCCGGGCGACCGCATGCTGCCGTGGATCAACCAGGCCCTGCAGCAACTCGGTGTCGCCGTGGCGCAGCCACAGCCCACGCTCAACCAGCCGGTCGGCACCTTGCTGCCCGGCACCGGCGCGGACGTGCGCGAGGGCTACCGGATGCCGGCACACGTAGCCTTGCTGCTGCCGGAAAGCGGCGCTTTCGCCGATGCCAGCGAAGCCATCCGCGAGGGCTTTTTTGCCGCCTACGCCGAAGCGGCGCGCAACCACGCGCCACGTGCATCAGTGCGCATCTACGACACGCTCGGCACCACCTCTGGCGCGGTCGGCGCCTACCAGCAGGCCACCAAGGATGGCGCGCAACTCGTGGTCGGCCCGCTCACCCGCAACGCCGTCGCCGCCGTGTTTGCGTTGCCGCAACTGCCGGTGCCGGTGCTGGCGCTGAACCACCCGGACGACAAGCAGTTGCCAGCGAGCGAGGCCAGCGAGTTCGGGTTGTTGCCGGAAACCGAAGGCGCACAGGCCGCCGACCACATGGCCGAGCGCAACCTGCTGCAGGCCTACGTGATCGTTTCCAGCGACGACTTTGCCCAGCGCGCGGCGGCCGCGTTCAAGGCCGAGATGGCAGCCCGTGGCGGCAACGTCGCCGGCATGGCGACACTGCCCACCGGCAGCGTCAACTACACCAGCACGATCGCCCAGCTTGGCGCGAATGGCGCCGGTGACGGTGCCGGCATCTTCATCAGCATGCGCCCGGCACAGGCGCGCCTGCTGGTGCCGCAACTGCTGACGGCCAAGATCACCCTGCCGGTGTTCGCCACCTCGCACGTCTATGCCGGCAACGACAACCCCACCGCCGACAACGATCTCAATGGTGTCGAGTTTCCCGACGCGCCGTGGCTGTTCGACGCCCAACCCGGCCTGCCGAAACATGCCGATGTCGCCAACCTGCTGCCCGCCGCGCGCGATGCCGGCGCGCGCTTGTTCGCCTTCGGCATGGATGCGTGGAACCTCGTGCCCTACCTGCACTGGTTGCGCGACCACCCCGGCAGCTACCTGCCCGGTGCCACCGGCCAGCTCACCGCCGACGAGTTCGGCCAGATCCGCCGCGTCATGACCTGGGCCAGATTCGACAACGGCGTCGCCCGCCCACTCAGCGACAGCCTGCAGGTCGACAACGCGCCGGCCCCCGCGGGCACCAGCCCGACGCCGGCCACCCCGGCGCCGGCAGGCAGCGCCGCCGCCCCGGCCGGCGCCGGCTGATGCGCGAGCGTGGCGCCCGCTTTGAACAGCGCGCCGCCACCGAGCTGGAGCGCGCCGGGCTGAAAACCCTGGCCCGCAACTACACCACGCGCCACGGCGAGCTCGACCTCGTCATGCTCGACGGCGCCACCGTCGTGTTCGTTGAAGTGCGCCAGCGCGCGCACGCCGAGCACGGCGACGCGCTCGCCTCGATCACCCGCAGCAAGCGCGACAAGCTCATCCGCACCGCCCAACTGTGGCTCGCCGCCAACCCGCCCCACGCCCACCGCACCTGCCGCTTCGATGTGGTGACGTTCGACGGCAGTGCCGACGCCGCGCGCGGGCACTGGCTGCGCGCGGCGTTCGAGGCGGATTGAAGCGCCGAGGCATTATTCTTCGCGCATGGCTCTGACCGTTTCTGCACTCGCCGCCCTGCGCGGCATCTTCCCCGGCGACAGCCTCGTCACCGATCCGGCGCGGCGCGAAACCTGCAGCCACGACCACTCGCGCTGCCACGGCCTGCCAGATGCGGTGGCGCTACCGAGCACGCATGCCCAAGTCGAAGCCCTGGTGCAGCTGTGCCGTGCCGAGCGCATCGCGCTCACGGCGCGTGGCGGCGGCACCAGTTCCACCGGCGCGTCGGTGCCATTGGCGGGCGGCGTGGTGGTGGATTTCGGACGCATGAATCGCATCGTGCGGATCGATCCGGATGACCGCCTGGCAGTGGTCGAGCCGGGGGTGACCAACGAGGCACTGCAGCAGGCGTTGGCGCCGCACGGTTTCTTCTGGGCGCCCGATCCGGGCTCGGCGCCGTGGTGCACGGTGGGCGGCAACCTCGCGTGCAATGCGGGTGGGCCGCACGCGGTGAAATACGGCGCCACGCGCGACAACGTGCTCGGCTTGCGCGCGGTGGCCGGCACCGGGGTCGGGTTTCGCTGCGGCACGCAGACCACCAAGGATTCCACCGGCTACGACCTGACCCGCCTGCTGGTCGGCTCGGAGGGCACGCTGGCGCTGATCACCGAAGCCACGCTCAAGCTCACACCGAAGCCGCCGGCAACGCGCAGCCTGCTGGCGAGCTATGCCAGCGCCGATGCCGCGGCGCAGGCGGTGGCGCGGATCATGGCGCAAGCCACCACGCCCTGCGCACTGGAATTCATGGACGCGCTGGCGCTCAAGCTGGCGCGCGATACCCACTCCGATGCCGGCGTGCCGGATGCCGCGGCGCTGTTGATCGTCGAGGTGGATGGCGAGGACGCCACGGTCGATGTTGCTGCTGCCGCCGTGGCGCGTGCCGCACGCGGCGACGGGCTCGAAACGCTGCACGTGGCCCGCGATGCCGGCGAGAATGCGGCGCTGTGGGCTGCGCGCAAGGCGCTGTCGCAGGCGCAGAAACAGGTCACCACGCACAAGATCAACGAGGACGTGGTGGTGCCGGTCAGCCGCCTGCCGGAGCTGGTGCGCGGCGTGCATGCACTCGGCGAGCGGCACGCAGTGCCAGTGGTGAGCTTTGGCCACGCCGGCAACGGCAACCTGCACGTGAACTTTTTGCCGCGTGACGAAGCGGAAATTGCGCGTGCGGAAACCGCGCTGCCGAAACTGTTTGAACTGGTCGTTGCGCTGGGCGGCACGCTCTCCGGCGAGCACGGCATCGGCCGGGTGAAGCGCGACTACCTGCCGCTCGCGATTGGCGCGGAAACGCTGGGCCTGATGCACGCGGTGAAAGCCGCGTTCGACCCCGACGGCGTCCTCAATCCGGGCAAAGTCCTGCCGTGAACCGCGTCGAGCCATTCGATCACCTGATGGCGCGCATCCGTGCGTGCACCCTTTGCGCGGCGCACCTGCCGCTCGGACCGCGGCCGGTGCTGCAGGCATCCCGGACATCGCGCCTGCTGGTGACCAGCCAGGCGCCGGGACGCAAGGTGCACGAGAGCGGCGTCCCGTTCAACGACGTCAGCGGCAACCGCCTGCGTGAGTGGATGGGGATCGACCGCGAGACGTTCTACGATGCGGCGCAGGTCGCCATCATCCCGATGGGTTTTTGCTACCCCGGCACCGGCAAGGGCGGCGATCTGCCGCCGCGGCCGGAATGCGCGCCCACCTGGCACCCGCAACTGCTGCCGCGACTGACGCAACTGCAGCTCACGTTGGCAATCGGCCAGTACGCGCTCGTCGGCATGCTCGGCAAGGAGCACTGCGCGAAGCGGCTCACCGACACCGTGCGCGCCTGGCGCGAACACCTCGCGCGCGCCAGCGTGCTGCCGCTGCCGCACCCCAGCCCGCGCAACAAGCTGTGGATGCAACGCAACCCGTGGTTCGAGGCGGAACTGCTGCCGGTGCTGCGCGAGCGCGTGGCGGCGGCGCTGGCTCAGAGCGCGCCGCGGGTGACGATGAGTTCCAGCCCGAACCCGACAAAGATCAGCCCGGCGCCGCCATCCACGAATCGGCGCAGCCGCAGGTAGCCGGCACGCACGCGCGGCAACGCAAACACGCTGGCCACCAGCGCAAACCACGCCAAGGTCTCGGCCACGATCATCAGCCACAGCCCCCAGCGTTGCGCCAGCGTGAGCGGGGTGCGGATGAAGGCCGCGAAAATGCTACCGAAATACACCACCACCTTGGGGTTGGACAGGTTGGTGGCGAGCCCGGCGCGCAGTGCCTGGCGGGCACTGGCCGCCGCTACGGTGGCAACGGCCGCCGTGGGCAGCGGGCGCAGTGCACCGCGCAGCAGGTGCGCGCCCATCCACACGAGGTACACCCCGCCAGCCACTGCCACCACCTGCGCCAGCACGCTGGCCCGCGCGAACAGCCACGTCAGCCCGGCCAGTGCCAGCGCCGCCCAGATCGCGACCCCGAGCGCGATGCCCGCCACGCCGGCCAGCGCCTCGCGCCGGGAGCGGCTGGCCGCGGTCTGCGACACATAGAAAAAATCCGGCCCCGGACTCATCAGTGCCACCCATTGCACCAGCGCCAGCGTCAACCATTGCCCCACGCACTTCTCCTTCCTGTCCAGCGGCTTGCCGCGTCAGCAACCCATCTTCTACGCTGCGACGATTCCAGCACCAAGGCCACGGGCTCGTTCCCGGCCACCCCGGGGAGATGCCATGCGCCTCAAGCTGCGCCTGATCGTGATGAACTTCCTCCAGTTCTACATCTGGGGGGCGTGGCTGCTGACGATCGGCACCTGGTGGTTCCACACCCAGCACTGGTCGGGCACCAGCTTTGGCGCGATCTTTTCGACCATGGGCATCGCCTCGCTGTTCATGCCCTCGATCGCCGGGATCATCGCCGACAAGTGGATCAACGCCGAGCGGCTGTACGGGCTGTTCCAGATTGCCGGCGCGCTGGTACTGCTGGCGCTGCCAATGGTCGGCGACCCGCACCTGATGTTCTGGGTGATGCTGCTCAACATGTGTTTCTACATGCCGACGATCGCGCTGTCGATTGCGGTCGCCTACAACGCGCTCAAGCAGGATGGCCAGGACGTGGTGGTGGCCTACCCGCCGATCCGGGTGTGGGGCACGGTGGGTTTCATTGCGGCAACCTGGACCGTGAGCCTGCTCGGCTTCGAGGCTTCCGCCACGCAGTTCCACGTGGCCGCCGGCGCCTCGCTGCTGCTTGGCGTGTACGCCTTCACGCTGCCCAAGTGCCCACCCAAACTCGATGCCGCGCACAGCCGCACGCTGGTCGATCGCCTCGGCCTCACCTCGTTCGTGCTGTTCAGGAACCGCAACATGGCGGTGTTCTTCATCTTTGCCATGCTGCTGGGCGCCGCGCTGCAGCTCACCAACGCCTATGGCGACACCTTCCTCAAGGATTTTTCCAAGGTACCGGCCTACGCCAACCTGCTGACCGTCAAATACTCGGCGATCATCATTTCGATCTCGCAGTTCTCGGAAACCGCGTTCATCCTCACCATCCCGTTTTTCCTGAAGCGCTTCGGCATCAAGGCGGTGATGACGATGAGCATGCTGGCGTGGGTGCTGCGCTTCGGCCTGTTCGGTTTCGGCAACCCCGGCGACGGGCTATGGATGATCGTGCTGTCGTGCCTCATCTACGGCATGGCGTTCGACTTCTTCAACATCTCCGGCTCGCTGTTCGTCGAGAGCCAGGCCGACCCGAAGATCCGCGCCAGCGCGCAGGGGCTGTTCATGCTGATGACGAACGGGGTCGGCGCGGTGCTCGGCAGCCTCGTCGCCGGCTGGATGATCGACCGTTTCTTCACCAACCCGGTGTGCAACGACGCGGTCGCCATCTGCAAGAACTGGCAGGGCATCTGGCTGGCGTTTGCCGCCTATGCGCTGGTGATGGCATTGCTGTTCGTGCCGCTGTTCAAGCAAAAACACGACCCGGCGGCAGCCCGCCGGGTCGTGCCGACACACTGACTTCCGTGCTCAGCCGGCGACCGCCACCGCCGCGGCCGGCATCACCGCCGGCGCGGTGGCCGTGCGCGCTTCCATCGACGCCAGGAACCGCCACACGAACAGCACCGTCACCAGCAGCAGGCCGGGATAGCCGATGCCAGCCAGCAGGTACGGCAAGGTCGGATCGCCATCCACGCGTACCCGCGGCAGGTTGTAGCTCAGGAGACTGAGCGTGACGATACCGCCGAACACCCACATCGCGGTCAGCCAGATCCCGGCCTCGAACCCCGACAACGGCCGCCCCCAACCGGATGCCGCACGCGGCGCACGATGGTTGGCCATGACACTGCGGGTGCGTTTGCCGATGGTCGCCAGATCGAACGCGATGAGTCCGGCACCCACGGCCAGCAGGAAACCGAACACCGCCACCAGCAGGCGATACACACCCATCGCCGGGAACAGGTCGCCACCAAACCAGTGCAATCCGAGCGTGCGGTAGACGTAGATCTGCACCGTGCCGCCCAGCGCAAAGGAGAGCGCCATGCCGAGCACGCCGATCATCACCATCCAGAACGCCAGGCGCCCGATGCGCTGGTCGAAGTTGGCCGCCTCGCGCATCGCCGGCACTGCGTAATACGCCGCACCGATGCCAAGCATGCCAAAGGTGCCGAACAACGCCAGATGCGCGTGCGCCGGCGTGATCCAGGTGCCGTGCGACCATGCGTTGGTGAGCGCAAACGTCATGCTGAAACCGAGGATGCCGGCACCCACCTGCTCCAGTACCACCGAGCCCAGGATGAAGTAGAACGCGGGCGCGTTTTCCAGTGGTCGACGATTCTGGTGCGCATCGAGATAGATGTGCCAGAAACAGAACACCAGCGGCAACGGTTCCATCGCGCTCAACAGCGAGCCCCAGAACTGCCAGAACTCCGGCGTGCCGATCCAGAAGTAATGGTGTGCATTACCCAAGAGTCCGGATAACCATACCAGCGCCACACCCCAGAACACGGCATAACCGACCGATTTCACATCCACCTTGAACAGCAATACCAGGAGGAAACCAATCAGGCTGATGTGGATCACCTCCCACACGCCTTCCACCCAGTAATGCACGACAAACCAGCGGAAGTATTCCTGCAAATCCAGGCGGCTTACGTAAAACATGCCGAACAGCCAAACCGCGGTCAACGCCACCACGCCAATCGCCAACCCCCAGTGGATTTCATTCCACTCCTTGCGGGGCGGGAATGTGCGCAATACCACGCCGGCAAGAATGCTGAAGCCAATCAGGATCACGACCTGCGCAGCGCGCCCGGCTTCGAGATATTCCAACCCTTGCTGCAACCACGGCTGGCCTTCCCACCATCCGGCAATGCCCTTCATCGCCAGCGATTGGGTGGCCATGTTCCAGACAATGGTGACGATCAGCGCATAGAACAGGAACTTGATGAGCCATGGTGCCGCCAGCTCGCGCTTGGACAGCAGCGGACCGACAAACAGGATGGCGCCGATGAACCCGGAGAGGATCCAGAATATGCCGAGGCTCAGGTGCTCGGCGCGCACCACGTTGAAATTGAGCGTGCCGGCGAGCACCGTCGGGTCGGCCTGCTGCAAGCCCAGCAACAGGCCAAAGCCCACTTGCACGACAAACAAGGTGGCCATCAGCATGAAGAACCGCATGCTCAAGCGTTGTGTCTGGTATGAAATCTGCATCATCGCTTCTCCAGGCTGCGGATATACGCAACGATGGCCTTGACGTCATCCGGCTTGAGCAGTTGGTCGTACTGCTGCGGCATCACGCCAGGGGTATAGCCGGCCACGATCTTCGCGTTCGGCTTGAGGATCGACTCGGTGAGGTAGGCATCGTCGGCGGCCACACTGCTGCCGTCGGTCAACTTGACCTGCGCGCCGTACAAATGGCCCCAGTCCGGGCCGACCAGCGGCTTGCCGTCGACCGCGTGGCAGGCGAGGCAACCAAAGTCCTTCGCCACCGCCTCGCCGTGTTCGGCAAGATCGTGCGTGTCTGCCACATTGGCTGCCGCTGCGGGTGCAACCGGTGCGGCGACCACGAGTGGTGTGCCGTGCAGCAGCGCCAAACGGTGATCGAGGGTGCCGGTCATGACCTTCGGCGGCCAGCCTTCGGTATCCATTTCCGAGGTGTACTTGAGATAGGCGATCAGCTCGCCGACCTCGTTGCCGTGGAACGGCAGGTTCGGCATGAACGTGGTTTTGCCGCCACGCCGATCAACGCGATCCTTTGCGCCCGGATACTTGCGGTAATACGCATCCAGTGAATCGACACCGGCATCCGCCGCCACCTCCTTGTTCAGGAGCTGGGTGCGCAGCGCGGCCTCGGTCGGCCAGCCACCGGCGGAAGGCAGGAACGCGGCCAGCCAGGCCGGGCCGGCATCCTGGTACTCCTTGGTGAGGTCGGGTGCGAGATACGCACCATTGCCAACCAGCGTGTGGCAATCCATGCAGTTGTACGCCTGGAATACCCGCTTGCCGGCGGTGGCCTGATTGGCGCCGAACGAAACCTGGTCGGGCGTGACCTGCCCACGCGAGCTGAGGAACGAGAAGCCGGACAGCACGATGAATACCAGCATCATCAAGCCGAACATCACCAGCGCGAGGCGCCGTCGGCGCACCTCCGGGCAGTTTTTTTCGTCGAGGCAACTCATGGCGCACGCCCCTCGTCTTTACCGTTGATGGGGGCCTGCTTGCCCAAAGCGTCGTGCGCAAACAAAGTGCGCAGACAAATGACGAAAACGTAGAACACGTAAATTGCCAGCAAGAAACCGGTGCCGATATAAACCCACCACATTTCCGGCGATTCGGCCCAATAGCGGTGGTCGCGGAAAAACGGCCACGAAAGCAGAACGCCGGCAAATGCCGCCAGCGTGGAAAGCGATAAATCGATGGTGCGTTGAGACATGGGACAACCCCTTACACGATGGCCGAGATGGATCGGTACCGCGCCACCGTGTCGAACGCGCAACGGACACTGTGGACACGGACGAATATAGAAAGTGTGGCCGGGGTTTGGGCTTGACGCGTATCAAGAGTGGCGGCACTTCGGCACGGCGCACATTGACCAGCACCGGGGATTGAAACGGGATGCCACAAGGCTTGCGCAGCGATTGCCCCGGCGCCACGCGCACCTGCGGCAAATTGTCCCAGCGCTTGAAATAGCCGTTATCAACCCACGGCAGCGTTCACGCCGCGCGCGGCGGCGCCACTCATGAGCCAGCCACGACGCTCGCGGCCACGACGCGGTTGCGCCCATAGGATTTTGCCGAATACAACGCGCTGTCCGCCGCCCGCATCCAGCCGCTGAGGTCGCGGCAGCAGCGGCCGTCAAACATCGCCACACCGATGCTGATCGTCATGCGTTGTGTCTCCACGGCCGCCGGCATCGGCAGCGCCGCCACCGCGGCACGCAAACCCTCCGCCAGCCGCACACCGCTTTCCGCCCCCACCCGTGGGCACAGCACGGCAAACTCCTCACCGCCGACGCGCGCCACCAAGCTGGGCTCGAGCACGCGTTGCGCGAGGCAGGCAGCCACCAGCGTCAACACACGGTCGCCCACCGGATGGCCGGCGCTGTCGTTGATGCGCTTGAAGTGATCGAAGTCGATCAGCATCAGCACATGCCCGGCGGTCGGGCCGGGGTCGGTCGCCAACAGCTCACCCGCGCGCTGCATGAACGCCCGCCGGTTGGGGATGCCGGTCAACGGATCGCGCAACGTCTGCTGCTGCAGCTCGGCGGCATACCGGCTCTTGGCGCGCAACAGCAACACCAGCATCGCCACTACCGCCAGCAAGCCGATAGCCACGGTCACGATGGTGACACTGACCATGCGTTGCCGCTGCTCGTGCTCGTGCCGCCGCGCCGCTTCGGCGCGCACCGCTTTGAGCTGCAGCGCCTGCATCTGGTTGGCGCGCTCCAGTTCGTTGATGCGCAGCTCCTTCTCGCGTACCGCGTAACGCTGGGACAGCTCCGCTTCGATCGCGCGCACGGCCGGGGTTTCGTAACGGGCCTCCAGCGCGGTCGCTTCGCGCTCGTCGGCCAATGCCTGGTGCAGATCGCCGACGCGCTCGGCGAGGCCGCCTTCGATCCGCAGAAAGTCGATCAATTGCCCTTTGATGCCGGCCTTGCGCGCCTGCGCCACCACGGCGCGCATGCCGGCGTACGCCTTGCGGTGATGGCCAAGCGCCGCTTCGGCGCGCGCGATGTCGGTCATCGACCCCAGCGCGTCGCTGACGCGGCCAGAGGCCTGCTCCTGCTTGAGCGAGGCTCGCGACAAGGCCAGCGCCTCCCGTGCGCGGCCCTGTTGCAGATACATCTGGGCCAGGTTGTCGCCCACCATGACCACCAGCTCGTCCGCACGTGCTTCGCGGAAATGCTGGCGCGCGCGGTGGTACGCGGCAGCGGCGTCGTCCACGCGGTTTTGCGTGGCCAGCGCCAGTCCGACGTCGTTCTCCGCGTCGCCCATGCCATACGCGTCGCCGAGCGCGCGGTATGCCGCCACCGCCTGGTAACAAGAGGGCAACGCCTTGTCTGGCTTTTCGTCCAGCGTATAGGCGTCGCACAACTGGAAGCGCGCCCACGCAGCCAGCGCCGGCTCGACCTGCCCCTGCACCGCGCTCGCGGCGCGCAACGCCTCGCCCAGACCGTCGCCATCGCCATTGGCAATGCCGTGCCGCGCCCGCAAAAAGCCGGCGGTAGCAGCGGCCACGGGATCATGGGTTGCCGTGGCAAGACCATCCAGGCGCAGCGTGGCCTCGGCCAGCGCCGCATCGTCGTTGAGGTTGATCGCGGCAGTGCCCATGCCCCAGAGCATCGCGCGTTCACGCTCCGGTGCCAGCGTGGACCCGGCCTGATCCAGCGCCCGGCGCACATCGGCAATCACGCCGCGCGGGTCGACCACCGCACGTTCGCGATACGTGTTGATGGACGTCGCCAGCGCCGGCAACGCCGCCACCAGCAGCAGACATCCAAAAGCCCCCTGTCGTCGCATCGGTCGCCCGCCTCCCATCAAGCGCCTGATCGGTGCCGATCATACGGATTTCGATGCCAATCTGCGCCCCATTACAATGCGCGCATGCAGATCGGGCTCTACCGCATCGACCCACCGCTCGCGCTGGCACCGATGGCCGGCGTGACCGACAAACCGTTTCGCCTCCTGTGCAAGCGGCTCGGCGCAGGGCTGGCGGTATCCGAGATGACCACCGCCGACCCCACGCTGTGGCATACGGCCAAGTCGCTGCACCGCATGGATCACGCCGGCGAGCCGGAGCCGGTCAGCGTGCAGATTGCCGGCGCCGACCCGCTGGTGCTGGCCGAGGCCGCGCGCGTCAACGTGGCGAACGGTGCGCAGCTGATCGACATCAACATGGGCTGCCCGGCGAAGAAGGTGTGCAATGTGTGGGCCGGCTCGGCGCTGCTGCAGGACGAAGCGCTGGTGGCGCGCATCCTGCACGCGGTGGCCAGCGCGGTCGAAGTGCCGGTGACGCTCAAGATGCGCACCGGCTGGGATCGCGAGCATCGCAACGCGCTGGCGATCGCGCATGTCGCCGAGGACGCCGGCATCGCTGCGCTGGCGATCCACGGCCGCACGCGCGCCGACAAGTACCTGGGCGAGGCGGAGTACGCCACCATCGCCGCGGTGAAGGCCGCGGTGCGCATTCCGGTGTTCGCCAATGGCGACGTCGCCTCGCCGCTGCAGGCGCGCCACGTGCTGGACGCCACTGGCGCCGACGCGCTGATGATCGGCCGCGGTGCGCAGGGGCGGCCGTGGATCTTCCGCGAGATCGCACATTACCTCGCCACCGGCGAAACGCTGCCGGAGCCGACGCCGGCGGAAGTGGCGGCGATCCTCATCGGCCACCTCGAAGCGCTGTATGCGTTTTACGGCGAGGAGACCGGCGTGCGCATCGCGCGCAAGCACCTCGGCTGGTACGCCAAGGATCGCCCGGAGAACGCCGCGTTCCGGCAGGTGGTCAACCGTGCCGAAACCGCGCGCGAGCAACTGCGCCTCACCCGCAATTACTTCGCCGCGCTGGCCGCCGGCGTCGCGCTGGCGGCCTGATCCGGATTCAAGCCTCGCCGCTGCCACGCGCCCAGCGCCGATGCAGCCATTGCGCGGCGCCGTCGAGCAGAAAGCCGAGCGCACCAATCAGAAGGATGGCCGCCATCAGCTCGGAATAGGCGAGGCGGTCGCGGGTATCCAGGATGAAATAGCCGAGGCCGGAGCTCACGCCGAGCATTTCGCACGGGATCAGCAAGATCCAGATCATGCCGATCGCGACCCGCACACCGGTCAGCACGTGGCCGAGGATGCCGGGCACCACGATCCGCCGCAGCATCTCCCCGCGCGTGGCGCACAGGCTGCGGCCGAGCAGCAGCCAGCCGGGGTCGAGCTGGCGCACGCCGGCGGCGGTGTTGAGGATGATCGGCCACACCGCGGTGATGGTCAAAAGAAAATAGATCGGCATGTCGCCGATGCCGAACGCCATCACCGCGATCGGCATCCACGACAACGGCGAGATCATGCGCAGGAACTGGAATGGCGCGCTGGTGGCGGCATCCAGCGTGTGCGAGCTGCCGACCGCGACGCCGATCGGCACGCCGAGGATCAGCGCGGCGGCCAGGCTCACCAGCACCCGGCGCAGGCTGGTGAGCGTGTGGCGCGTGAGCTCGTTGTCGGCGATGAGTTCCCACAGGCTGCGGAACGCGTCGGCGGGCGCAAGGTTGGCGGCCATCGGGGTGTCGTCCCGGAGCAGACGGATACCGACCGACCACAGGGCCAGCAGGGCGCCGAGGCCGATGAGGCCAAGCGCGATGCGGGTGCTGGAGCGGGGAACGGCGATACGGGCATTCATGGCAAAAACCGGTGGCGTGGTGCCGCGCAAAGTCAGGTGGTGATCTGTTCGGTGCGGGTGAAACCGTTCGGCACGCCGAACGCCTGCATGCCGCCCGCGGCCGCAATCGCCTGCTTGACGAAGCGGTCGTCGACCAGGTCGCGCGCGGCAAACGCCGGGTCGAGTTTGGCGAGAAATTCGTTGCGGCCTTCGACGTAGGTGCCTTTGAGCATCTGCACCAGGGTTTCGGTGTAGCTCGGGTACGGATACGGCTGGAAATCGATGCGGTGCTCGTGCCACTCCGGGTGACGGATGGCGCCGCTCTTGACGTAGGCGGCATCGTCCGACGCCGGCGGCGCCAGCACCTTGGCCAGCGCCGGGTAGCCGTGCGGGGTGTAGCGGCCGGGCGCATCCTTGGCCAAGAGGCGCGCGGTGTCGTCGCGGTGCGTGCGCGTCCACGCCTGCGCCTGCACGATGGCGTTGACCACTTTCTGCGTCCACTGCGGTCGCTGGTTCAGATCGCGCTCATGCATCTGCACCACGCAGCAGGCGTGGTCCTTCCACACGTCGCCGGTGAAGCGCAGCACCTTGCCGACCCTCAAAATCTCGGCCAGCGCCACGAACGGCTCGGCCACGATGTAGCCCGAGATGCGCCCGCCGGCGAGCGCAGGCAGCATGTCCGAAGGCGCCATCACCGCCAGCTTCACCTGCTTCGGCCCCGGCTTGCCGCTGCCGATCGAGGTCAGGCCTTCGTGCTTCAAAAGGTGCTGCAGCACCACGTTGTGCACCGAGTACCAGAACGGAATGGCGAACGTGGTGCCGGCGATGTCGGCCAGCTTGGCCACGTTCGGCCTGACCGCGGCGGCGAGCGCCGAGCCGCACACGTGGTTCCACGCCACCACCTTGGAGGGCGACTTGGAGCCGTAGCGCGCCCACACCGTCATCGGCGAGAGCATGTGCACCACGTTCACCTGCCCGCTCAGGAACGCCTCGACGATCTCGGCCCAACTGCGGAACAGCCGCGGGCGTTCGACCTTGAGTCCCTGGGCCTGATACAGACCGCGCTCGTGCGCCACCAAGAGCGGCGTGGCATCGGTAATCGGCAGGTAGCCGATGCGCAGCGGCGCATCCGGCTCGGCCGCCACGGCACGCTCGAAGTTCTGCAGCAGCGGCAAGGCACCGGCGGCAGTGAACAGCGCCGACAGCTTGAGAAAGCGGCGGCGCGAGGAAACGGTATCCCCAGTATCGGCAGTCATGGTGATCTCGATCGGAAAAGGGTAGCGCGGCGTCAGGCGACGGCGCGTTCGGCCGCGGCCGGCGCGTCCGTGCGCGCGGCGCGCAGCGCCTGCACGATGTCCACCCGCATGCGCGTCAGCTCGCCGGACACCGCGTCGCGCGGCTGCGCGGCGGCGAGCGTCCATTCGCCGAGCAGTTCAGCCGGCACGCCACCGAGCAGCAGGATGCGGTCGGCGAGCAGCAAGGCCTCGTCGATGTCGTGGGTGACCAGCACCGCTGCAGTCTGGCTGCGCTTGGCCAGCACGAGCAGCAGTTGCTGCATCTCGCCGCGGGTGATCTCGTCCAGCGCGCTGAAGGGTTCGTCCAGCAGCAGCAGCTCCGGCCGACGCACCAGGCTGCGCGCGAGCGCCACGCGCTGCGCCATGCCGCCCGAAAGCTCGGACGGATAGCGCCCGAGCGCCGAAGTCAGGCCAACCTCGTCGATCAAGGCATGCACGCGGCGACGACGCTCATTGCGGTCCAGCACCGGCTGGCGCGCAAAATCCAGGCCGAAACCGACGTTCTCTTCGAGTGTCAGCCACGGCAACAGGCAGGGGTCCTGGAACATCAGGCTCACGCGCGGATGGGTGTCGTGCAGCACTTCGCCGCGCACGCGCACGCTGCCGCGGTCAGGCTTCTGCAAGCCGCCGAGCACGCGCAGGAGCGAGGATTTGCCGGCGCCACTCGGGCCGAGCACGGCGACGATCTCCCCCGCGCGCAGCTGCAACGAGAAATCGCGCAGCACCGGGTACCGCACCTGGCCGTGGCGGCCGTAGCTCAGGGCGATGTGGCTGGCATCGAGAAGGGCCGGATGTAGCGGCGTGGGTTGGTCGGTCATGGCGGTGAAGCTCGCAGCCGGAGAGAGGGGTTCGTCCTTGCGTACAGCCGTGTCAGGGCCACACCCTGCGTCCGACTTCCATGCGTCGACCGCACGCACCGTCACGCCGCCTCGGCGCGTGACGCCGCCTGCTCAAGGTCATGGATCTCCTTGCGCAGATGCTTGAGTGCCGGAGTGACAATGGCGACGAACACCGCTTCGCGCAGCAGACGCTGCGCCGCGTGGCGGCGAATGTAGCCGCGTGCGCCGGCATGCAGCACCGCCGCGTTGCCAGCGCGCAGCGCCAGCTCCGAAGCCTCCGCGCGCAGGCGCAACACCGGCAGCAGCGCGGCCTTGCCCACTTGCGCCTGGGCGGCCAACAACGCCGTCTCGGCCACCAACACGTCGCGGGCAGCCTGCAGATCGTCTTCCTGCACGTCGAGATAGGCGTTGACGTCGTTCTGTCCACCGCCGTGTTCGTGCAGCACCTTGATGCAGGCGTCGACCACGCCGAGGCCCATGCCAACCTGGCCCAGCAGAAAACCCGGCTTGATGCGCGCGATGAAGGCGTCGAACTGCTCCGGATGCGCCAGCACCTGGTCGGCGGCGACCCGCACCTGCTTGAAGCGCAGGCTGAGCGTGCGCGAGCCCTCCATGCCGGAAAACTCCGGGCACGGATGATTGGCGTAGCCGGGCGTGCCGGTTTCCACCGCAAACATCGCGTAGCCGCCGGTATCCACCGCGGCGGCCACGATCACCAGATGGTGCGCGGCCAGGTTCGACACCCACGGCAACACGCCGTTCAGCACGTAGCCGTCGCCTTCGCGGCGGGCGCTCAAGCGGATCTTCTCGATGCCGGCAAGGTGCTTCATGGTGTTGGACATGCCGGTGCCGGCCAGCAGCTCGCCGCGCACCACGGCATCGAGATAGCGCGCGCGCGTTGCCGGCACCGTCGCGTGGCGCAAGTACCACGCGCAGGTGAACTGGCACCACACCGCAAACGCCGCCGCACCGGATACCGCGCCCACGTGCGCAGCCACCGTCAGCACGTGGCGCAGATCGAGCGGATGGTGCTCGTCGGCCACCAGGCTGGCGCCGTAACCACCCAGCGCACCGAGGTGACGCAGGAACGCCTCCGGGTAGACGCCGTCGACGTCGATATCGACCGCCAGCGGCGCCAACTCGGCGTGCACCGCGGCGTCGATGGCCTCAAGGGATGGCAAGGAAGCGTTCACGGCAGGCCTCGCGGGACTCAGGCGTACGCCTGCAGTTCGGGATTGATCGGCGTGCGGGCCAGGTTGTTGCTGTAGTTGCACAAGGTGGCGAGGCTCACGCCCAGCACCACTTCGAGCGCATTGCCTTGGCTGTAGCCGGCGGCCAGGAACTGCTTGAGTTCGTCATCGGTGACGCCGCCCTTGTGCTCGATCACGGCCAGCGTGAAGCGCGCCAGCGCATTGAGTTTGGAGTCTTCCAGCGCATGCGTGTGGCGCAGCGCATCGACCAGCTCGGCCGGCAGGTTGAGCTTGTTGCGCGCGATCTTGGTATGCCCGGCTACGCAGAACCCGCAACCGTTGCGGCTGGCGGCGGTGATCTGGATGACCTCGCGCTCGGTCGCGGTGAGGCCGTTGCGCGCATTGATCGCGCTCACGGTCTGGTAGGTCTCGAGCGCAGTCGGTGCGTTTGCCAGCACCCCGAGCAGATTGGGCACGAACCCGCTGGCCTTGCGTGCCGATTCAAGACGTGGGCGCGCCTCGGCCGGTGCACTGTCGGGGGTCTGGATGGCGATGCGACTCATGGTAAGGACCTTCATTTGGACGTCTGGACGTCTGCGCACGTTACTTATTGGCGGCGTGCGGCAACAAAGGACGCTTGCGCATTCCGATATAACCAGAACGCATGTTTGCCAAACCGGATCGCCTGACCATGGTCATTGACGCGCGCTCGTCCGACTCACTACCGTTGGCGTCAATTGCTTGCATCTTTCTATTCGAATCGAAAGATATACGACAGAAAACCGCGATCGGTCCGGCCCTGCCAACCGGCTCACCAGCGGAACAACGACGGCAAATGCACCCGCTGGCACACCGCCGCCTTTGGTTCGCCACACCATTGCAACGAGGAATCAACCGATGTCTACCGTCACCTATGCAGGCTTCCCGCGCATCGGACTCAAGCGCGAGCTCAAGCGCGCGCTGGAAGCCCACTGGAGCGGCGAGTTGGATGCCGCCAGCCTGCTGGAAACCGCACGCACACTGCGCGCCCGCCACTGGCAACTTGGCCGCGATGCCGGCGCCGGCGTGGTGCCCAGCAATGATTTCAGCCTGTACGACCACGTGCTCGACACCGCGGTGCTGTTCGACGCCATCCCGGCGCGCTACCGCCCGGTGTTTGCGAAGGATCCGCTCGCCGGCTACTTCGCCATGGCGCGCGGCCACAAGCGCGATGGCTTCGACCTGCACGCGCTGGAAATGACCAAGTGGTTCGACACCAACTACCACTACCTGGTGCCGGAGCTCGAGGCCAGGCAGAAGTTCCGGCTGGTGGGCGACAAGCCGGTCGCGGAGTTTCTCGAAGCCCGGGCGCTCGGCCACCGCGCGCGGCCGGTGCTGGTCGGTCCGGTCACCTTCCTGCTGCTGTCCAAGACAGTGGACGACAGCGACCGCCTCGCCCTGCTCGATGCGCTGCTGCCCGCCTACGCCGAACTGCTGCAGAAGCTGGCGGCTGCCGGCGCCGACTGGGTGCAACTGGATGAACCCTGCCTGGTGCTCGACCTGGACGCCGCGACGCACGCCGCCTACCGCAAGGCCTATGCCGCGCTGGCGGCCGCGGGCGGACCGAAGATCCTGCTGGCCACGTATTTCGGCGCGCTCGGCGACAACCTTGCGCTGGCCGCGAGCCTGCCGGTGGCCGGCCTGCACGTGGATCTCGTGCGTGCGCCGCAGCAGCTCGACACCGTGCTCGCCGCGCTGCCCGCCGACCGCGTGCTCAGCGCCGGCGTGATCGACGGCCGCAACGTGTGGCGCAGCCGGCCGAACGCGGTGCTGGCGCGCCTGCACCAGGCGCAGGATCGGGTCGGCAGCGAACAGCTCTGGATCGCGCCCTCGTGCTCGCTGCTGCATGTGCCGATCGACATCGAGGCGGAAACCGCGCTCGATCCCACCCGCCGCGCGACGATGGCATTTGCCCGGCAGAAGCTCGAAGAGCTGCGCGTCTACGCCGATGCACTCGCCGGCCAGACCGAAGCCGCCGCCGCGCTCCAGGCGCAGCAGACCCTGCTCGACCACCAGGCCGAACACGTCGGCGTGAAAAACCCGGCGGTGCGCGCCCGCCTGCATGCGATCAGCCCGCAGATGGCGCTGCGCCGCTCGCCTTACGCTACCCGCCGCGTGGCGCAGGCCGAAGCACTCACGCTGCCGCCGCTGCCCACCACCACCATCGGCTCGTTCCCGCAGACCGAGGAGGTGCGCAAGGCGCGCGCCGCGCACCGCGCCGGCAAGCTCGACGACGCCAGCTACGAGGCCCGCATCAAGGCCGAGGTGGAGCGCGTGATCCGCTTCCAGGAGCGCATCGGGCTGGACGTGCTGGTGCACGGCGAGCCGGAGCGCAACGACATGGTGGAGTATTTCGGCGAGCAGCTCGACGGGTTCCTGTTCACCAAGCTCGGCTGGGTGCAAAGCTACGGTTCGCGCTGCGTGAAGCCGCCGGTGATCTGGGGCGACGTCGCGCGCCCGCAGCCGATGACCGTGACCTGGGCCACCTACGCGCAATCGCTCACACCGAAGCCGGTGAAGGGCATGCTCACCGGCCCGGTAACCATGCTGCAGTGGTCGTTCGTGCGCGACGACCTGCCGCGCGAAACCGTGTGCCACGAAATCGCGCTCGCGCTGCGCGACGAAGTGCACGACCTCGAAGCGGCCGGCATCCAGGTGATCCAGATCGACGAGCCGGCGTTCCGCGAAGGGCTGCCGCTGCGGCGCGCCGAGTGGCCGGCATATCTCGCCTGGGCAGTGGAGTGCTTCCGCATCACCGCTGGCGGCGTGCGCGACACCACGCAGATCCACACCCACATGTGCTACTCGGAGTTCAACGACATCATCGAGGCGGTGGCCGCGATGGACGCCGACGTGATCTCGATCGAGACCAGCCGCTCGCGGATGGAACTGCTGGACGCCTTCGTGCGCTTCAAGTACCCGAACGGGATCGGCCCCGGCGTGTACGACATCCACTCGCCGCGCGTGCCAGCCAAGGCCGAGATGACCGAACTGGTGCACAAGGCGCTCAAGGTGCTGCGCCCCGACCAGCTGTGGATCAACCCCGACTGCGGGCTGAAGACCCGGCGCTGGGCCGAGGTGGAGCCGGCACTCGAACACATGGCGGCCAGTGCGCGCGAGTTGCGCGGCGAAATCACTGTGTAAACGCGCTGGCGCGGGCCTCGACCGCCCGCGCCAGCGCCTGCCGCCGGCACCCATTCCCACTAGAATCACGGCGTCCTGCCTGGCCGGAGCCGCCAATGGAACCAGTGCAACCCGATTCGCCGACGCTTGCCTCGATCGAACAGATCCAGCAACGCGAGCAGCAATGGCGGCGGGTGGGTGAACTGCTGCACCGGCTGCTCGCCCAACTGGCAAAACCCGCAGAAACCGGCGGCGCCGCGCTGGATGCGACGCTGGGAGAGTTGCGCCGGATTGTGCGCCAGCCGACCGATGCCGCCCGCATCCCCACCCTGCTGCGCGCCCTCGCACAGGCGATGCAGAACGTTGACCCGCCAGGCAGCGCGCCAGCGCCTCTCCCGGCTGCGGCCACGTCGCCCGTGCCGGCGCTGGATGAACTCCTGCTTGCCGTGCTCGACCGGCTCGACCCCGACGAAGGCTCGGCCGCCGAGATGACGGCCTTGCGTACGGCCATCGTCGGTTGCACCGACGTTGAGGCTCTGCGCGAACACGGCCGCAAACTCGCCGAGCTGGTGAGCTGCCAGTTGCACCGGCTCGCCACCGACCACCGCGCCGCCTTGCGCCTGCTGCACCAGATCGGCAGCGAGCTGGGCGACATGGCGGAGTTCATCGAGGAAAACGCGGCCGAGTACAGCGACGCCGCGGCAGCGCGCGTCACGCTGGACGCCAGCGTGCTGGACGATGTCGAAGCCATCGATGACTGCATCGAAACCGCCAGCGACCTTGCCGAACTGCGCACCACGTTACGCGCCCACCTGGCGACGATCCGCGGCCACCTCGCCGCCACCCAGAAACGCGAGCACGCACGCGAAGACGCCTGGCGCCAACGCGTCGACAACCTGCGCCGGCGCGTGCAAAAGCTCGAACAAAGCACGCGCGACATGGAAACCATGCTGGTGACCAAGGGCCACCTGCTGGATACCGACGCATTGACCGGCCTCGCCAACCGGCGTGCGCTCGACGCGCGCATGGCCACGCTCAAGGCGCCGGCAACCGGCACGTTGTGCGTGCTGATGATGGACATCGATCATTTCAAGAGCATCAACGATCGTCTCGGCCACGGCGCCGGCGACCGTGCACTGCGCATCGTGGCCGAGCAATTGCAAACCACGCTGCGCCCGGGCGATTTTCTTGCCCGTTACGGCGGCGAGGAATTCCTTGCCATCGTCGAAGCCGATCTGCCCGAAGCGCTGGAAATGGCCGAGCGCCTGCGCAGCCGACTCGAACGCACACGCTTCCGCAGTCAGCAAGAGCCGGTGCAACTGACGCTTTCCTGTGGCGTCACCGCGGTGCGCACGGGCGACACACCTGAAAGCGTGATCGAGCGCGCCGACCAGGCGCTGTACCGCGCCAAGCGCGCCGGACGCAACCGTTGCGAGTCGCTGTAACACCAGCCCCGTCACGCAGGGTGGTTCAGGTCCTCCGGCGCACCGCCACCCGCCGGCGGCCCCAGTCAGTGCACGGCTACACCCCGTGTCGGGCCGAGAATGGCGAATGCGGCGATGGTGCATTGCACGGAGCCGTCAGCACGTCCGCCAGACGTCCATCCGTCCATTTGCCCGACATGGTTGCTGCATCGGCATCGCGCCAAATGCTATGATGTCGAACCTTTGTTTATCTCTCTATCCGTAGAGAAGGATATTTCCCGCGATGAGCAACTCCCTGTTCACCTCCGAATCGGTTTCCGAAGGCCATCCGGACAAGGTTGCCGACCAGATTTCCGACGCCGTGCTGGACGCGATCATCGCGCAGGATCCGCGCGCCCGCGTCGCCTGCGAGACCATGGTCAAGACCGGCGTGGCGATCGTCGCCGGCGAGATCACCACCAATGCGTGGATCGACCTTGAGGCCATCACCCGCAAGGTGATCCTGGACATCGGCTACAACTCGTCCGACGTCGGCTTCGACGGCGCCACCTGCGGCGTGATCAACCTGATCGGCAAGCAGTCGCCCAACATCAACCAGGGCGTGGACCGCAAGAAGCCGGAGGAACAGGGTGCTGGCGACCAGGGCCTGATGTTCGGCTACGCGACCAACGAAACCCAGGACTACATGCCGGCGGCGATCTACTACTCGCACCGGCTGGTCGAGCGCCAGGCCAAGGTGCGCAAGCAGAAGAACTCGCCGCTGCCGTGGCTGCGCCCGGACGCGAAGAGCCAGGTCACGCTGCGCTACGAGAACGGCGTCGCCACCGCCATCGACGCGGTCGTCCTCAGCACCCAGCACGCGCCGGGCGTCAAGCAGAAGGACCTGATCGAAGCCGTGCGCGAGCACATCATCAAGCCGGTGCTGCCGGCCAAGCTCCTGCACAAGGGCACCAAGTTCCACATCAACCCGACCGGCCGGTTTGAGATCGGCGGTCCGGTGGGCGACTGCGGCCTGACCGGCCGCAAGATCATCGTCGACACCTACGGCGGCTGGGCCCGGCATGGCGGTGGCGCGTTCAGCGGCAAGGATCCGTCCAAGGTCGACCGTTCGGCCGCCTACGCCGCGCGCTACGTGGCCAAGAACATCGTGGCCGCCGGCATCGCCGACCGCTGCGAGGTGCAGGTGAGCTACGCCATCGGCGTGGCCGAGCCGACCTCGATCTCGGTCACCACCTTCGGCACCGGCAAGATCAGCGACGACAAGATCGAACGGCTGATCCGCAAGCACTTCGACCTGCGGCCCTACGGCATCCTCAAGATGCTTGACCTGATCCACCCGATCTACCAGCGCACCGCCAGCTACGGCCACTTCGGCCGCAAGCCGGTACAGGTCAAGGGTGCCGACGGCAGCGTGTTCACCGCGTTCTCGTGGGAGAACACGGACAAGGCCGAAGCGCTGCGCGCGGACGCCAAGCTCAAGTAAGCCGGCAACGGCTCTCCGCCATGCAAACGGGCCGCCCTTGAGCGGCCCGTTCCTGTTTCGGCGTCGACGCCCTGTACCTGCAGGTCGGATGTAGGTCGGACTTCAGTCCGACAAGCCGGCCGGCGACGCGGGGTGTGCGGAAAATCGCCACAGAACACGCGGCCATATCGCCGCAAACTCCGCCTCTGCGCGACGCGCCACACAAAACCCCCGGCACCCCAAAGCCGCATTCCCGCGGGTCGGGATTCAGCCCGGCAGGCTTTCCGCAACGTGTTGTCGGGCCGAAGCCCAACCCACAAAGGTGGATTTCAAGCGGCTCCGCGCTCAGCCATCCACCTGGCGGCGGGCGGCAACGACCACCGCCTTCTTCGTCGGGTGATGGGCGGCGACGCGGGTGGTTGCCGCGTGGCGCACACGGCGCGACGCGGTCGCGCGGCGGCAAGCGGCAGTGTGCCGGGTGCAAGCGCTGGCCGCGGCAACCTTGCGATCCGACCGCGACTGGTGGGTGTGCGCGGCAACCCGCACCGAATGCGCGGACTTGGCGCGCCGCGAGGCCACGGCGGGCAACGGCGTGCGCGAGGCATCGGCGATGACGGCCAGCGGCGTTTCCTGCCCCGCGAAGCCGTCGTCCAGCAACCGCGCCATGAGGTTGTCGCGCACCGCAGCGGTGCGCCCGCCCAGCACCACGGCAAACAGCCGGCGCCCGTCGCGCACGGCGGTGGAGGCAAGGTTGAAACCGGAAGCGTCGATGTAGCCCGTCTTCAAGCCATCCATGCCGGGGTAGCGGTACATCAGGTGGTTGTGTCCGCGCACGATCTGGCCGCGAAACACGAACTCCTGGGTGGCGAAGAAATGCGCGTATTGCGGGAAATCGCGATACAGCGCCATTGCCAGCCGCACCAGGTCGTGCGCGGTGGAGGTGTTGTCGGGGTTGGGCAACCCGGAGGCATTCGCGAAATGGGTTTCGCCCATGCCCAGCAGATGCGCCTGCGCAGTCATCATGTCGGCAAACGCCGGTTCGCTGCCGCCAATGTTCTCGGCCATCACCGCGGCGGCATCGTTCGCCGACTTGGTGATCATGCCAAGGATGCAATCCCGCACGGAAATGGTCTGTCCGGCGCGCAGGCCAAGCCGGGTCGGCGACATGTTGGCGGCATGCGCGGAAACCTGCATTGGTTCATCGAGCTGCAGCTTGCCGCTCTTCAGCCCCTGAAACGTGAGGTACAGCGTCATCATCTTGGTGAGCGAAGCCGGATAATCGCGCTGGTCGGCATTCACCTGCTGCAGCACCTGGCCACTCGACGCGTCGACCACGATGGCGGCGTAACCCGCGTGCGCGGCACCGGCAAAGCCGGTCAGACACAGCAGCGCAACCCACGCGCGCATGCGCCAGCGCCGCAACACGCCCCCCCACGTCATCGGCTTCATTGTCACCCGGATTCCTCGCAACAGCCACATCGTCACCACATATTGCCGCCGACCATAACGCAACGCCGCCGTCAGTTCCACACGCGGTGCATCAACTCGCTGCGTTAAATATATGTTTTGGCACACAATGTCGACGGCGAAGCATCGCGCGTGCCGGTATTGGCTTGGCAGCCCGTTAGAATAAGGCATGTCCCTGATCCAATTGCAGCGCGTCGACTTCAGCATCGGCGGCCCGCTCCTGCTCGAACACGTCGATCTTGCGATCGAACCCCGCGAACGCATCTGCATCGTCGGCCGCAACGGTGAGGGCAAATCCACCCTGCTGCGCCTGATCGACGGCGAGTTCAAACCCGACGACGGCGAAATCCGCGTGCAAAGCGGCACCGTGATTGCGCGCATGGCACAAGAAGTGCCGCAACACACCGCGGGCAGCGTGTTTCACGTCGTGGCGCAAGGGTTGGGCGACCTCGGCGCACTGCTGGCGCGCTACCACCAATTGCTGGGCGCCAACGATCTCGATGCACTCGGCGAAGTGCAGCAGGCGATCGAAGCGCGTCACGGGTGGGACCTCGACCGCCGCGTGGCCGGCGTGCTGGAGCGGCTGGAGTTGCCGGGCGATGCCGATTTCGCCGCGCTTTCCGGCGGCATGAAGCGCCGCGTGCTGCTCGCGCAGGCGCTGGTGGCGCAGCCCGACGTGCTGCTGCTGGATGAGCCGACCAACCACCTCGACATCGAGGCGATCGACTGGCTCGAAGGCTTTCTCAAGGCGTTTGCCGGCACCCTGCTGTTCATCACCCACGACCGCAGCTTTCTGCAGGCGCTGGCCACGCGCATCGTCGAGATCGACCGCGGCGCAGTGACGGACTGGCCGGGCGACTACGCCAATTACCTGCGCCGCCGCGACGAACGCCTGCACGCCGAGGCGCAGGCCAACGCGCACTTCGACAAGAAGCTGGCGCAGGAGGAGGCCTGGATCCGCCAGGGCATCAAGGCCCGGCGCACGCGCAACGAAGGGCGCGTGCGGGCGCTGAAATCGCTGCGCGTCGAACGCGCGCAGCGGCGCGAACTGACCGGCAAGGCACGGATGACGGCCGCCACCGCGCAGGCTTCCGGCAAAAAAGTGATCGAGCTGGAGCACGTGTCCCAAAGCTTTGCCGGGCACGTGCTGTTTGACGACCTCTCCACCACCGTGATGCGCGGCGACCGGGTTGGCATCATCGGCCCGAACGGCGCCGGCAAAAGCACGCTGATCCGCATCATGCTGGGCGAGCTCACGCCCGCGCACGGCAGCGTGACGCGCGGCACCGGCATCGAACTGGCGTATTTCGACCAGCACCGCGTGCAGCTCGACGACACGCTGAACGCGCTGGACAACGTGGCCGAGGGTCGCGAGTACATCGAGCTGAACGGCCAACGCAAGCACATCATCGGTTACCTGCAGGATTTCCTGTTTTCCCCCGAGCGCGCCCGCGCGCCGATCACCCGACTTTCCGGCGGCGAGCGCAACCGCCTGCTGCTGGCCAAGCTGTTCGCCCAACCGTCCAACCTGCTGGTGATGGACGAGCCCACCAACGACCTCGACGTGGAGACGCTGGAGCTGCTCGAAGAACTGCTCACCGACTACACCGGCACCCTGCTCTTGGTGTCGCACGACCGCGCGTTTCTCGACAACGTGGTGTCCTCCACGCTGGTGCTCGAAGGCAATGGCCACGTGGGCGAATACGTGGGCGGCTACAGCGACTGGCTGCGCCAGCGGCCGGTCGCCGCCACCCCGGTCGTACCCGCACCTGCGCCGGCGGCGGTACCGCCACCCGTTGCCATCGCCAAGCGCAAGCTGAGCTACAAGGACCAGCGCGAACTGGAACAGCTGCCGGCCCGCATCGAAGCGCTGGAACAGGACATTGCCGCACGCGGCGCAGCGATGAATGCACCGGCTTTCTTCCAGCAGGAAAGCACCACCATCGTCGCCGCCAACGAGGCCCTGGCCAAGCTGCAGGGCGAACTCGACGCCGCCTACGTGCGCTGGACGGAACTGGACGGCTGAGCGCCGCGTATCATCGGCGGATACATCCTATGGAACGCGCCATGTACACGCTCTATTACGCCCCCGGATCGGCCAACCTCGTCGTGCATCTCGCACTGATCGAAACCGGCGCCCGCTACGAGCTCAAGAAGATCGACATCGAAAACGGCGAGCAGCGCACGCCGGCTTACCTCGCCATCAATCCGCTCGGCGTGGTACCAACGCTGATCGTCGATGGTGTCGCGCATACCGAGGCCGCGTCGCTAGCGATGCTGCTTGCCGAACGCCACCCGGATGCACGCCTCGCCCCAGCCGTCGGCAGCGCCCAACGTGCCGATTACCTGCAGTGGATGTTCTATCTCGCCAACAACCTGCAGTCGCTGTTCCGCCAGTGGTTCTACCCGGGCGACCACCTCGCCGAAGGCGCTGAGGCCGTCAAGGAACATTCGCGCATCGGCATCGAGAAGGGCTGGACCTTCCTCGACCGCCATCTCGCCGAACACGGTCCCTACCTGTTGGGCGACACCTTCACCCTGCCCGACCTCTACGCCCTGATGCTGATGCGCTGGGCGCGCCACATGCCCAGGCCCGCCACCGAATGGCCGCACATTGCGGCGCTGGCCACGCGGCTCAAGGCACGACCGGCGTGGCAGCGGATGTGCGAGGAAGAAGCGCTGGTGGAGTGGGCCTGAAAGGCCGGGATTCGGAAACGCTGTTCCCTTCGCCCCTGGCCGATCTACGCGATGACCTGCAGGGCGGCGTCGCCGCCCTGCACCGCGCTGGTCACCAGGCGCTTGTCGAAAGTGGCGAGTTTGCCGCCGCGCTGCACCGCCAACGCGAGCAGCCAGGTGTCGGTGACCTGCTCTGAAGTGAGCAGCCGGCTGCGATCGATCAGCGGCGAATCGAGCAGACTGAGGTCGGCGGGCCAGTACACGTGGCCGGGCTGACTGCACAGCTCAGCCAGCAAGTCGGCGGCGATGGCCGTGGTGGCCACGGCGTTGCCATAGCGCGGATGCGACATGTTGTGCAGTGCGCCGTTCTCGGTGAGGTTGCAGCTGGCCCGCGACGCACGCGCGGTGGCAAACCACGCGTGCGCCGGGGCGTGGTGCGGATGAGTCGGATCGAGCAGCGCGAGCAGCACGTTGACGTCGAGTAGCCACGTCGTGGCGCCGTTCGACCACTCGCCGCGTGCGTCGCGCACCCCTTGCTTCGCCTTGCGGGTCACGGTGCCCATGGCGACTCGTCGCGCAGGGCATTGATCTCGGCCAGGCTGGTCGGCTTCGCATCGGCGCGCACTGGCATCAGCCGGATGCCGTTGCGGAATTGCGGCGCTGCGACCGGTGCCAACCCCTTGCGGGCCAGCTCGGACACCACCTCGCCCAGCGTGCGCCCTTCGCGCTCCGCCAGCGCCCGCGCTGCGGCCAGCACGTCTTCATCGAGTTGGATCGTGGTGCGCATGGCAGGCTCCAGACGCCAGCTGCACGACTGGCCGGTGTCAGGCATCACGCATCACGCATCACGCATCACTGGTCAACTCGTGCGGCCGCATCGCATAGCGTCGCCCAGCATGGCTGGCGCTCCGCATGCACCGCCTCAACCCGTGTTCTGCAGCCCCTGCGCCACGCCGTTGACGCAGGCCACCAGCGACTTCAGCAGCGCGGCATCTTTCCGGTCGCTGGCCCGCCAGCGCTGGAGCAGGTCGACTTGCAGCAGGCTGACGGGGTCGATGTAGGGGTTGCGCAACGTGATCGAGGCGGCCAGCCGGGGGTTGCCGGCGAGCAGGTCGGCGTGGCCCTGCAGACGCAGCAGCCAGTGGCGGGTGCGCTCATATTCGTCGCGGATCAGCGCGTAGAAGCCGCCATGCAACGAGCCGGAAAGCCGGGAATAGGTTTCGGCAATGTCGAGGTCGCACTTGGCCAGCACCATTTCCACGTCGTCGACGACGTTGGCGAAGAACGGCCAGTCACGCGCCATTTCCGCCAATGCCTGCTCGCCGAATTGCTGCGCGCCGCGTTCGAGCGCGCTGCCCAGGCCATACCAGCCGGTGAGGATCGAGCGGTTCTGCGTCCACGCGAACACCCACGGGATGCAGCGCAGATCCTGTACGCCGTGCATGCTGCGGCGGCTCGCCGGGCGCGAGCCGAGCGTCATCTTTTCGATCACGTCGATCGGCGTCGCGCTGCGAAAATATTCGACGAAGCCTTCGCGCTCGACGAATGCGCGATAGGTTTGCCGGCTCACCGCGGACAGCACGCCCATGCGCGCGATCCATTGCTCCTCGCGTGGCTCGGCGCTGCGCGGACGCAGGCTGGCGCGCAGCACGGCACCCACGGTCTGCTCCAGGTTGCGCAGCGCCAGCGCGCGGATGCCGTACTTGCGGTGGATCACCTCGCCCTGCTCGGTGACGCGCAGCACGCCGGCCACCGAGCCGCGCGGCGAGGACATCAGCGCCGGGGTGACGCGCGCGCCGCCGCGACTGGCCGAGCCGCCGCGGCCGTGGAAAAACGCCAGCTCGATGCCGCCCTCACGCGCCACTTTCAGCAGCTCCGCCTGCGCGCGCTGCAAACCCCAGCGCGAGGCCAAGGTGCCGCCATCCTTGCCGCTGTCGGAGTAGCCGAGCATCACCCACTGCTGGTCGTTGCGCGCACGCAAGTGGTCGCGATACACCGGATCGGCCAGCAGGGCGCACAGCGTTGCCGGCGCGCTCTCCAGGTCGTCCACGGTTTCGAACAGCGGCGCAATGTCGATCGGCACCCGGCTGCCGGCCGCATCGACCAACCCGCCGTGGCGCGCCAGCGCCAGCACCGCGAGTACGTCGGCGGGCGTGCGCGCCATGCTGATGATGTACAGCCCGGTCGCATCCACGCCATAGCGCGTGCGGCTGGTCTTGACGGTGGCGAACACCGCCTGCAAGCGGGTGACGACGGGGTCGTCGGACGCCGCAAACGCCGCTTCGCCGCGCGCATACGGGCGCAGACGCTCGGCACGCGCCTCGGCGCTGCGGCCCGCCCACTCGGGGTCGGCAAACAGGATCGCCAGTGCGTCGTCGTGCACGCGCGAATCCTGGCGCACGTCGAGCCGCGCCAGATGGAAACCGAAGCTGCGCACGCGCCACACCAGGCGACGCACCGCATAGGCGCCGGCGTGGTCGCCCTTGTTGGCGGCCAGGCTGGTCTCGATGAGGCGGAGATCGCCGAGCCATTCGTCGACGCTGGGGTAGCCGCCTTCGGCATCGTCCTGGGTCAGTGCGAGACGCGCGCCGATCAGGTGCAGCAGGCAGCGGTACGGCATGTCCGCGTGGCGTGGGCGGATGGTCGCCGCCGCCTGCGGGAAACGCGCGCGGTAGGCGGCAAGGCGTTCCTGCAAGGCATCCGTCACCGCCACGCGGTCGTCGGTCTGGCTGAGCAGGCGGCCAAGCGCCGCAACATCCTCGCGATAACGCGCCAGTACCAGCTCGCGCTGCGCGTGCAGGCATTCCTCAATGGTGTCGGCACCCACCGCCGGGTTGCCGTCCATGTCGCCACCCACCCAGCTGGCAAACCGCAGCAGGCGCGGCAGGGGCACTGCCACGCCGTACACCTGGTTCAGGGCCTGCGCCAGCGATTCATACAACGCCGGCACGATGCGGTAGAGCGGATCGGCCAGATAGAAGTCCACATGCTCGCGCTCGTCCTGCACGCTCGGCTGCACCGGCGAGGCTTCGGCCGTTTGCCAGCCGGAGGTGAGCGCCATGTACATGCGTGCCTCGTCCTCCTGCTGCTCCTGCGGAGTACGCCCGCCGTCAAAGCCGTCGACCAGGGCACGCACGATCGCCTGCTCTTTTTCCAGCAACGAAGCGCGCACGGCTTCGGTCGGATGCGCGGTGAACACCGGCTCGACGTGCAGGCGGTTGAGCCACGCGATCAGCTCATCGGCCGTGACGCCGGCGGCTTTGAGGCGGGTGAGCACATCCAGCAGCGACTCCGGCTGCATCGCGTCGCCGGCACGCTGGTAGTCGCGACGCCGGCGGATGCGATGCACCCGCTCGGCAATATTCACTGCCTGGAAATAGGTGGCGAACGCGCGCGCCAGCGCTTCGGCGTGCGCCGGCGGCAAGCCGGCAAGCGGGTCGGCAAGCTTTGCCAGCGGGGAGTTTTTCTGTCGCCGTGCAATTGCTGCGGTGCGTATGCGCTCCACCTCCGCGAGAAAGCCGGGGTCGGCTTGCTCGGCCAGCATCTGGCCGACAAGCGCGCCAAGCCGCCGCACATCGTTGCGCAACGGCGCGTCGGGCAGGGCGGCATCGGGACTGCGGGAAGCATTCGGCACAGCGGCGTCAACTCGCACGAAGGAAGTCCAAGCCTAACGCAAGCGCCGTGGTTTTGTGCATCGCCGCAAAACTTTTTTTGCAAATGGACGTCTGAATGCGGAAAGCCGCCGCGGCAACCCGGGGCATGGGGCAAAGCCGTTTGGCGTCAGCGCGTACGCAGGTTCCCCTGCCCGGTGCTGTGCCACTGGCCGCTCAAGACGCCCAGGACGGATGCGGTCGCAGCGGCTGGCGTCGCTGCCATCCCCGACTCCCCAGCCCGCAACGGTCTGCGCGTGGCAGGTGCGCCGCTATACTTTGCAGCTCCCGTCGAGGGGCGCTGCGACCACGGCAATCGAACCGTGGCCAGGCTCGGCGGAACCTGACTGCAACGGCGCCCGGTTGGCTGCAATGCACCTGTCTGACAGGCGCGGCGCGGCACCGGCCACACGGCCGGCCCCCTACAAGAACCGGAGTACGCATGAACGCTGTCACCCAGATCCTCGCCACCGCCGCCAACAAGGTGCGCGACATCGGTCTCGCCGATTTCGGCCGCAAGGAGCTCGACATTGCCGAGCACGAAATGCCCGGCCTGATGGCGATCCGCAAGAAGCACGCCGCCACGCAGCCGCTCAAGGGCGTGCGCGTGTCCGGCTCGCTGCACATGACGATCCAGACCGCGGTGCTGATCGAGACGCTGAAAGCCGTGGGCGCCGACGTGCGCTGGGCTTCGTGCAACATTTTCAGCACCCAGGACCACGCCGCGGCCGCGATCGCCGCCACCGGCACCCCGGTGTTCGCCTGGAAGGGCGAGACGCTGGAGGAATACTGGGATTGCACGCTCGCCGCGCTCTCCTTCCCCGACGGCAACGGCGGCTTTCTCGGCCCGCAGCTGGTGGTGGACGACGGCGGCGACGCCACGCTCCTGATCCACAAGGGCTACGAGCTGGAAAACGGCAGCGACTGGGTCAACGGCGCCGCCGGCAGCCACGAGGAGCAGGTCATCAAGAACCTGCTGAAGCGCGTGGCGCAGGAGCGCCCGGGTTTCTGGCACACCGTGGTGCGCGACTGGAAGGGCGTTTCCGAGGAAACCACCACCGGCGTGCACCGCCTCTACCAGCTCGCCGAGGCGGGCAAGCTGCTGGTGCCGGCGATCAACGTCAACGACTCGGTGACCAAGAGCAAATTCGACAACCTGTACGGCTGCCGCGAATCGCTGGCCGACGGCCTGAAGCGCGCGATGGACGTGATGCTCGCCGGCAAGGTGGCCGTGGTGTGCGGCTACGGCGACGTCGGCAAGGGCTGCTCGCACTCCCTGCGCAACTACGGCGCGCGCGTGATCGTGACCGAGGTCGACCCGATCTGCGCGCTGCAGGCGGCGATGGAAGGCTTCGAGGTGAACACGGTGGAATCCACGCTCGGCGTGGGCGACATCTACGTCACCACCACCGGCAACTGCGACATCATCCGGCTGGAACACATGCAGGCGATGAAGGACCAGGCCATCGTCTGCAACATCGGCCACTTCGACAACGAGATCCAGGTGGACGCGCTGAACGAGTGCGGCGCGGTGCGCCTCAACATCAAGCCGCAGGTGGACAAGTACACCTTCAAGGATGGCCACGCGATCTTCCTGCTCGCCGAAGGCCGGCTGGTGAACCTCGGCTGCGCCACCGGTCACCCGAGCTTCGTGATGAGCAACAGCTTCGCCAACCAGACGCTGGCGCAGATCGACCTGTGGGAACACAAGGACAGCTACCAGCCCAAGGTCTACATGCTGCCGAAGAAGCTCGACGAGGAGGTCGCCCGCCTGCACCTGGACAAGATCGGCGTGAAGCTCACCACGCTCACCGCCAAGCAGGCCGCCTACCTCGGCGTGCCGGTGGAAGGGCCGTACAAGGCGGGGCATTACCGTTATTGAGCCGCTGGTTCAAGCCGGTGAAACACAACGGGCGCCGCGGGGCGCCCGTTGTGTTTCAGGCCAGCTGCACAATCTGGTTCAGTACCAGCAGCACCTCGGCAAACGGCCGGTCATCCAGGCTGCGCATCGGATGCGGCCTGCCGCCGCGCAGGCGCCAGTCGAACGACTTGGGCTGGTGGCACAGCACATAGCCGGTTGCGCCGGCTTTGCGTCCGCCGACCACACCTGCCGCGACCGCGAACGGGTTGGAGGCGTTATGGGCGGCCGTCGTCATGGGCAGTCCGACGACCAGCGAGGTGTGTTCATTGAAGGCTCGTGGCGAAAGCACCAGGAACGGACGCACATCGCGCATTTCCCGCCCGGCCTGCGGGCTGCAGTCGATCCAGATCACATCCTGACGATCCGGTACCCAGCTCTGCTTCGCCTTGGCTACCACCGTTCGGCACCGATTCGCCCATCGGCAACCATGGCCTCGCCGCCGTGCTTGCGTGGATCGAACCGGGCCAACCGTTGTTCGAGCGTCAGTGGCACGCCTTCCATTGGCGTCACCACCACGCGGCCATCTTCCACCGCCACGCTCACCCGTTGATCCGCGCGCAGACGGGCTGCGCGCACGATGGCCGCAGGCAAGCGCACGCCGAGATTGTTGCCCCAGTGCTTGATGTCCAGCTCGACGCTCGTCATGGCATGTCCTGTCCGATGTTTATACGCGGTTTAAACAAAGGTGCGTACAACGGCAACGGTGCGTCACCGGCGGACCGTCTCACATCACAGCCCCGGTCGGCATACATCCCGCCCTACCGATCACCGGAGCGGCACGCGGCATTCAACCATGCCCCATCACGCCCGCCAGTTCGCATGCCGCTCCCAGAAATCCACGCTGTGGCGGTACGCGGCGTGGTTGAGCGGCACGCCGGAACCGCCCTCGTCGACGCCCAGCGCGTTGCGCATCATGGTGATCGGCGCCATCGGGATTTCTTCCGGCGCCAGCGTATACAGGCAACCAACGATGCCCCACTGGGCAGTGATCGGCTCGTGCTCCTTGGCCAGTTGCTCGCGGCTGTAAAGAATCACGACGAGGTATTCGGCCACCGGCGGCTCGACGCCTTCGAACCAGCGCACCAGCACCGGCAGTTCGGTCTTGGTGCGCGCCTCGTAACCGCTGCGCAACAGGTGCCGGTTGGCGTCGGTGATGGGCTGGGTCAGGCAGCGTGTACTGGTCCAGTTGCGGTGGACATGCAACTTGCAGAACGGCGCGTAACCATCCAGCACACGCAGCGGCGGCTCGGCGTTCAGGCGTTCGACAAAGCTTTCGGGCGTGCAGTCGCGAATGGTGTTGGCCCGCGCCTCGCGCGGAAACAGGCGGGCACGGGCAAACGGGGTGAGTTCGATCGACATGGCAGGGTCGCTGCGGAAACCGGCCGCCAGCGTAGCCCAAGCGCCGGCAGGGCATTTCCTACCTTATGCATTCGGACGTCTATCTTTGCATCGCGATAGATGTATACAATGACTGCCGCCACGCCCCGAAGGACCTCCATGGCCGCGTTCAGCTTTGAATTCTTTCCGCCCAAGACCGACGAACAGCGCGCGCAGCTCGACCAGACCGCTGCGCAGCTGCTGGCCTGGCACCCGGATTACGTCTCGGTGACCTTCGGCGCCGGGGGCTCCACCCTCAGCTACACCGCGGAAACCGCGCAGCACCTCAAGCAGACCCACGGGCTCAAGGTGGCCCCGCACCTGTCATGCATGGGCGGCAGCCGCGCGGAGATTGCCGCGCTGCTCGACCAGTACCGGACAGCGGGCTTTCGGCGCATCGTCGCGCTGCGCGGCGACCTGCCCTCGGGCATGGCTTCGCCGGGCGATTTCCGCTACGCCGCCGAGCTGGTGCGTTTCATCCGCGAGCACGCCGGAGATCAGTTCCACATTGAGGTGGCCGCCTACCCGGAAACCCACCCGCAGGCGGAAAACGCGCATGCCGACCTGCGCAACTTCAAGGCCAAGGTGGACGCCGGCGCAAACGGCGCCATCACCCAGTACTTTTTCAACCCGGATGCGTATTTCCGCTTTGTCGACGATGTGCGCAAGCTCGGGGTGAACGTGCCGGTGGTGCCGGGCATCATGCCGATCGCCAATTACAGCCAGCTGCAGCGGTTCTCCGACATGTGTGGCGCCGAGATTCCGCGCTGGATCGGCAAGCGCATGCAGGCGCACGGCGACGATGCCGCGTCGATCCGCGCGCTGGGCGCCGAAGTGGTGGCGCAACTATGTCGCCGGCTGCTCGATGGCGGTGCGCCGGGGCTGCATTTCTACACGCTCAACCGCGTGCGGGCGACCCGTGCGGTGCTGGAGCAGCTCGACTGACGCACGGTTCGCGGCGGGCGCACACGCTACGCTCGAGGCCATGCGTTGCACGATCTTCCTGTGGTGGCTGGCCTTGCTTGCCTGCGCCTTGCCGGCGCACGCGCAAACCACCGTGCATCGCTGCATCGACGCCCATGGCTCGCCGGTGTTCAGCGATCAACCCTGCGCCACGCTGGCTGCCACACCGGTGCAGCAACCCGCTGCCGCGCGCAGCGCAGCAGGGCCGACAGGTGGGCCGGTCCCGCTGCAGCGTTGCGCTGCCTCGCCCGCAGCGTTGCGCCAGCACGTGATCGACGCCTTCGCCGCACGCGACCCCAACCGACTCGCCGGCCTCATGCTGTGGCGCGGCTACGGCAGCCATGCAGCCGTGGGCGATATCCGCACCCTGGACGCGCTGGTGCGCGCGCCACTGATCGGCATCCATCTGGGCGACGAGGAAGAAACCGAAGCCGCGCCCGCGACCAGCGCGCCACCTCCCACACAAACCGTTGACGCCCGCAGCTTGCAAGTGCGTACCGGCGGCGCCGGCGGACGCCGCGCACGTTTCGAGATCGCGCGTCGGGCGGGCTGCCTCTGGCTGCGTTTCGCCGGCTGATTGCGTGCGGGCGCAGCATGCTTGCGTGCGGGGCGCGGACTACCATACGCAGTCCCCCAATGGAGCATTGTCATGGCGCAGCAGTACCCGGATTGGCTTTGGCAGAACGGCGAGATGAAGCCGTGGGCCCAAGCCACCACCCACGTGATGTCGCACGCGTTGCATTACGGCTCCTCGGTGTTCGAAGGCATCCGCAGCTACGCGACGCCGGACGGCGCAGCGATTTTCCGCCTTACCGACCACCTCAAGCGCTTCTACAACTCCGCCAAGATCTATGACATGGCGCTACCGTACACGCGCGAGGAACTCGCGGCGGTATGCCGCGACGTGTTGCGCAAGAACAAGCAGACGGCGTCCTATATCCGACCGGTCGCCTGGCGCGGCCTGGGCGGCTTTGGCATCTCGGCCGAAACCCCGATCGAAGTGGCGGTTGCCGCCTGGCCGATGGGCCCTTACCTCGGGCCAGAGGCGCTGGAAAACGGCATCACCGCGTGCGTGTCGAGCTGGCACCGGTTTGCCCCCAACACCATCCCGGCCGGCGCGAAAGCCGGCGGCAATTACCTTTCCGGCCAGCTGATCGCGCGTGAAGCGCGCAGCCGCGGGTTCGGCGAAGGCATTGCCCTTACGCCGAACGGCCTGCTGTCCGAGGGTGCCGGGGAAAACCTGTTCCTGGTGTTTGACGGCGCGCTGCACACCACCCCGGCCAGCGCATCGATCCTGTCCGGCATCACCCGCCACTCGCTGATCACGCTGGCGCACGAAAACGGTATCGAGGTGATCGAGCGCGACCTGCCGCGCGAGTATCTCTACCTCGCCGACGAGGTGTTCATGTGCGGCACCGCCGCCGAAATCACCCCGATCCGCGAAGTGGACGGCAAGCAGGTCGGCGCCGGCAAGGCCGGCCCGGTCACCCGCCACCTGCAGGAGTTGTTCTTCGGCCTGTTCAACGGCAAGACCAACGACCAGTGGGGGTGGCTGGAAGCGGTCTGACCGGACGGTTGGCCGACGCGACACGACGAGGCCCCGGCGCAAGCCGGGGCTTTGTTTTGCCGGATCGCCGGCGCCCAAGGCGCGGGAAGCCGGACAACGACCGCTATCATGGCCACATGCCCGACTCCCCTGCCGCACTGCCCGCCATCCAGCTCAAATCCGACCGCGCGCCCGGCCACCCGTGGGTGTGGTCGGCCCAGGTGGTCAAGCCCGAAACCCGGCTGCCGCCCGGCAGCGTGGTCGACGTGCTAGATGCCAAGGGCCGCTTTGTCGGCCGCGGTTTCTGGAACGGCCACGCGCGCATCGCGCTGCGCCTCCTGACCCAGCACGCCAATGAAATCATCGACGCCAACTGGATCGCCGCGCGCATCGATCGCGCTGTGCGCCTGCGCCGCGAGCTGCTGGATCTCGACCGCGACACCGACGCTTGGCGCGTCGTGCACAGCGAGGGCGACGGGCTTTCCGGCCTGGTCGTCGACCGTTACGCCGACGTGCTGGTGGTCGAATACTTCGCCGCCGGCATGTGGAAGTTCCGCGATGCGATCCACGCCGCGCTGCTCACGCAGTTTCCCGGCGCGCGCATCTACCGCTTTGCCGAAGCCCACGTGCAGAAGCAGGAATCCTTCGACTGCCGCGCCGAGGAGCCGCCCGCACCGGTTGCCGTGCATGAATTCGGCCTCACGTTCCACGCCGCCCCCGGCGCCGGCCACAAGACCGGTTTCTTTGCCGACCAGCGCGATAACCGCCGCCGCTTCGCCCAGCTCGCCCGCGGCCGCCGCGTGCTCGACCTGTGCTGCAACGCCGGCGGCTTCGCGGTGCACGCGCGGGCACACGGCGCACAGGCGGCCATTGGCGTGGACATGGATGCCGGCATTCTCGACATCGCCCGCGCCAACGCGCAGGCCAACCGCGTGGCGGTGGATTTCCAGCAGGCCGACATTTTCGACTGGCTGCGCGCCGCCGTTGCGCGCGGCGAGCGCTACGACGCGGTGGTGCTCGACCCGGCGAAGCTCACGCGCGACCGCAGCAAGCTCCACGACGCGCTGAAAAAATATTTCGCCATGAATCGCCTCGCGCTGGATGCGCTGGCGTCCGGCGGCATCCTCCTCACCTGCTCATGCACCGGGCTGGTCACCACCGCGGATTTTCTCGAAATGCTGCGCCGGGTGGCGCTCAACGCCGGGCGCGGGATCCAGATCCTCGGCGTGCATGGTGCCGGCCCCGACCACCCGGTGCGCACCGACGTGCCGGAAAGCCGCTACCTCAAGGCGGTGTTCTGCCGGGTGGAATGACGTCTCGCCGCGCGGCTTGCGGCAATCCCGGTCGGGATGAATCCCGACCCACAAGACGCGGCGCTTCGTGGATCGGACTTCAGTCCGACAACGACCTCGCGAAAAGCCCAGTCGGGCCTCAGCCCGACCGGCTTCTACCTAAAGCGCCGCCATCACCCCGCCACCGGCAACCGCCCCTTGAGCGTGGTGGCGTCGAACGGCCCCTTCTCCGCGATCAGCGCGCGCGCGGCGTCGACCTGGCCCCACACGTTCCACAGCAGCACGCCGCGCACGCGGCCGTGCTCGAGGTAATACACGACCCCTTCGCGGTACGGCACCTTCCAGTCCTCGACCATCTGCAGGCGCGCGTCGAGCAGGCCGACGGCCTCGTAGCCCAGGTCGAACAGGTCGGAATAGAAGAACGGCAGAGTGTCGTAGCTGGCGTCCTTGCCGGCCATCGACAGGCCGGCAACGCGGCCCTGCGAAAGCGCGGCGTCTTCGTGCTCCACGCGCAGGTTGCGTTCGAGCGCATCGCTGCGGAAATTGGCGACGTCGCCGGCGGCCCAGATGTCCGGGTCGCTGGTGCGCATGTGCGCGTTGACCAGGATGCCGTTGTCCACCGCCAGCCCGGCCTGCTCGGCCAGCGCCACGTTGGGCACCACGCCGATCCCGGCTACCACCAGTTGCACGCGCAACAGCTCGCGCTCGGGCAGGGTGAGCTCGACGCCGCCGTCAATCGGCTGGCTGCCGGCGATGCGGGTGTCGTTGCGCACGATCACGCCGTGCTGGCGGTAATAGTCGTCGAGAAACTTCGCCAACCCATCGGGGTAGCGCAGTGCGCCGATGTGCGCGTCCGGAAACAACATGCACACCTCGCAGCCCACGCCGGCAAGTGCAGCGGCGATTTCGGCGCCGATGAAACCGGCGCCGACCACGCCGACGATCGACCCGCGCTCAACCTGCCCGCGCAGCGCCTGATAGTCGTCCAACGTGCGGAAGTGAATGATCTTTTCGCCGCCTTCCAGCGGCAACTGCCTGGGGCTGGTACCGGTCGCCAACAGCAACCGCCGATAGTGGTACTGGTCGCCGCGGTCGTCGTGCACCACGTGCGCCTTGCGGTCCGCCATCACCGCGCGTCGGCCGAGGTGCAACGTGGCACCGGTGGCGGCAGTACCGAGATCGATCTCGGCCACCGTCTTGTCACCCTTCCACAGCGCCTTGGACAGCGGTGGGCGCTGGTACGGGGCGTGGTTCTCGGCGCCGACGATGCCGATGCTTGCTGCCGCATCCACTTCGCGAATGGCCTTGGCTGCCGCATCCGCGGTCATGCCCCCGCCGACAATCAGGTAATCGTGCGTATGTTCCATCTCCACTCCCCTCGCTGGGCGGCTGGCGTCGTCGGTGACGATGGCGAAAGCCGCGTGAATCCGGCGTCGCAAGCCGTGCGACGTCAGGTCGTAAACTGCCGGTCGATCCTACCTGCGTGAAACCCGTTCATGGAAGCTGGCTCCATCATGCTGATCGTCCTGCTGTTGCTGCTCATCCTCGTGCTCGTGCTGCAAGGCGTGCTGCTCGTGCGTGGCCGCGGCGACGACGGCCTCGCGACGCGGCTGGACGGCCTGCGTGACGACAACGAACGCCTCGAGCGCGCGTTGCGCGAGGAACAACGCAGCGGCCGCGAGGAGCTGCAGCAGGGTTTCGAGCGCTTCCGCGGCCACGTCAACGAGCAGCTCGACGGCATGTCGCGCGCGCAGGCCGAGCGCATCGACGGCTTCGGCCAGCGCCTCGCCACACTGACCACGCAAACCAGTGGCGGACTGGACACCCTGGCCCAGCGGCTCACCGAGGACGCGCGCAAGAGCCGCGCCGAGCTGGCACAGGCACTGGCGAACTTCGGCGAGCAGCAGCAGCAACGCCTGGGCGCGCTCGGCGCCGAGCACGAAAAGCGCATGGGCGAAGTGCGCGCCACGCTCGAAGGCCAGCTCAAGACGCTGCGCGAGGACAACGCCGCACAGCTCGAAAAAATGCGTGCCACGGTGGACGAAAAACTGCAGAACACGCTGGAAAACCGCCTCGGCCAATCGTTCAAGCTGGTCTCCGAGCGGCTCGAAGCGGTACAGCGCGGGCTGGGCGAAATGCAGAGCCTCGCCACCGGCGTGGGCGACCTGAAGCGCGTGCTGGGCAACGTCAAGAACCGCGGCATCCTGGGCGAAGTGCAGCTCGGCGCGCTGCTGGAACAACTGCTCACGCCCGACCAGTACGCCGCCAACTGCGCCACCGTGCCGGGCTCGAACGAGCGCGTGGAATACGCCATCCGCCTGCCGGGCGCCGAACGCGACCACCCGGTATGGCTGCCGGTGGACGCGAAGTTTCCGCGCGAGGACTACGAGCGCCTGCTCGACGCCCAGGAGCGTGCCGATGCCGAAGCCGCGGGCGCCGCCGCCCTCGCGCTCGAACGCCGCATCCGCGACGAGGCCAGGACCATCCGCGACAAATACGTGGCCCCGCCGCACACCACCGACTTCGCCATCCTGTTCCTGCCCACCGAAGGCCTGTACGCCGAAGTCATCCGCCGCCCCGGCCTGTTCGAGGCACTGCAGCGCGAGCAGCGGGTGACGGTGGCCGGGCCAACCACGCTCAGCGCGCTGCTCAACAGCCTGCAGATGGGCTTTCGCACGCTGGCGATCCAGCAGCGTTCGAGCGAGGTGTGGCAACTGCTGGGCGCGGTGAAAACCGAGTTCGGCAAGTTCGGCGACATTCTGGACAAGGCCAAGCGCCAGCTCGACAGCGCGCGCAACAACCTTGACGACCTGGTCGGCAAGCGCAGCCGCGCGATCGCGCGCAAGCTGCGCGGCGTCGAGTCGCTTGGCGGCGACGATGCGCAACGCCTGCTTGGCGGCCCCGCGGTCGACGACGAGATCGGTGACGAGGCCGGCGACGATGAAGCGTGAGCGGGCGCGAACGCTACACTGATGCTTTCGGAACCTTCGAGAATCCCATGAGCGAACCACCGTCGCCGCGCACCGTCACCCGCGAACAGGCCGAAGACGCCGTGCGCACGCTGCTGCGCTGGGCCGGCGACGATCCGGCGCGCGAAGGCCTGCTGGACACCCCGGCGCGCGTCGCGCGCGCCTACCGCGACTGGTTCTCCGGCTACGACGAGGACCCGGCCGAATTCCTGCTGCGCACGTTCAAGGAAGTGGACGGCTACGACGAGATGGTGGTGCTGCGCGACATCGAGTTCGAGAGCCATTGCGAACACCACCTCGCGCCGATCATCGGCCGCGCGCACGTGGGCTACCTGCCGACCAACCGCGTGGTCGGCATCTCGAAGCTCGCGCGCGTGGTCGACGGTTTCGCGCGCCGCCTGCAGGTGCAGGAAAAACTCACGGCGCAGATCGCCCAGTGCATCCAGGACACGCTGCAGCCGGCCGGCGTCGCGGTGGTGATCGACGCCACCCACGGCTGCATGACCACCCGCGGCGTGCACAAGACGGGGGTGTCGATGATCACCAGCCACATGCTCGGCGCGTTCCGCAACGACGCCCGCACCCGCGCGGAGTTCCTCGAATTCATAGGCCTGCACGGCAGCATGCGGCGGTGAGAGCCGCGGCAGTCGCCGCGCTGCTTGCGCTGCTGCCGCTCGCGGCGGCGGCGCAAACCACGCGCCACGCCTACCTGGATCAATTCGACACCGACGGCGATGGCTGCGTGAGCGAGGCGGAATACGTGGCCTACATGATGCGCGGTTTCGACCAGATGGACACCAACCACGATGGCGCGCTCGCAGCCGAAGAGCTGCCTGGCCACCATGGCAAGCCGGTCACGCGCACGCAGTGGCAAGCCGATCTGCACCGCCAGTTTCATCGGCTCGACCGCCGCCATACCGGCTGCCTCGACGCGCAAGAACTCACGGCGCCGCCGGGCTGACCGGCGCATTTCGCCACGGGCCAGCCGCACGGTGCGGCACTGCGTTATCGTTGTCCATTCGTTGCCGTTTCCGCCTGCATGAACGAGCCTGCCCTCTCTGCGTCGCGCCACCATGCCGCGCTCGCCTTCATCTTCGTCACCGTCACGCTCGACATGCTGGCGTTCGGCATCATCATCCCGGTGCTGCCGCACCTGGTGCTGGAGCTGACCGGCGGCGGGCTGGCGCACGCGGCGATGTGGGTGGGCGTCATCAGCACCTTGTTCATGCTGATGCAGTTCGTGTTTTCGCCGGTGCAGGGCGCGCTGTCGGACCGCTACGGGCGGCGCGCGGTGATCCTGGTGTCGAGCTTCGGGCTCGGTGTGGATTTCATCCTGATGGCGCTGGCGCCGGTGATGTGGCTGCTGCTCATCGGCCGTGCGGTGTCGGGTATCTGCTCGGCGAGTTTCTCCACCGCCAACGCCTACATTGCCGACGTGGTACCGCATGAAAAACGCGCGGCGGCATTTGGCATGCTGGGCGCGGCCTTCAGCATCGGCTTCGTGCTCGGGCCCGCGCTGGGTGGCGTGCTCGGCCACTGGCACCTGCGCCTGCCGTTCTGGGTCGCCGCTGCGCTGGCGCTGGCCAATTTCGTCTACGGCTGGTTCGTGCTGCCCGAGTCGCTGCCGAAGGAGCGCCGCACGCCGCGGGTTGTCTGGCGCGACGCGAACCCGCTGGGCGCCATCGTGCTGCTGCGCCGCTACCCGCAGGTGTTCGGCCTGGCGGTGGTGTTTTTCCTGATCAACCTCGCGCAGTTCTCGCTCAACTCCACCTACGTGCTGTATGCCGATTACCGCTTCGGCTGGGGCCCGCAGGCGGTCGGCTATGCGCTGGCGCTGCTCGGCGTGTGTGCCGGCATCGTGCAGGGCGGGATGGTGCGCCGGCTGATGCCGCGGCTGGGCGAGCGGCGCATGATCATCGCCGGCCTGGCGTTGTGCGTGGCCGGCTACCTGCTGTTCGGGCTGGCCGGTTCGGTGACGCTGTTCATCCTCGCCATCCCGGTGTTCAGCCTCGGCGGCCTCGCCGGCCCGCCGGCGCAATCGCTGATGACGCATCAGGTCGATCCGCACGAACAGGGCCGCCTGCAGGGCGCGCTGTCCAGCCTGCGCGGGCTCGCCGGCATCGTCGGCCCGGTGCTGTTCGCCGATCTGTTCGCGCTGTCCATCAGCAAGCACGCGCCGGTGCCGCACCTGCCCGGCGCCGCGTTCCTGCTGGCCGCGCTGCTGTGCGCGCTGGCGGTCTGGGTCGCGCTGCGTGCGATGCGGATGCGAACCGCCGACAATGGCGGCAGCCACAAGGATTCTTCCCCCGGTTCCATGGAGCAAACGTCATGAGTCTTTCGATGCACCAATCTTCCATCGCCGTTTTCGCCCGCGCGCTGCGCAACCTGCGCCACGTGCTGCAACAGGGCGAGGCATGGGCGAAAAGCCACAACGTCAGCGACGCCGTACTGCTGCAGACGCGGCTGATCCCCGACATGTTCCCGCTGGTGAAGCAGGTGCAGATCGCCTGCGATACCGCCGCGCGCAGCGCCGCGCGGCTGGCGAACGCCGAGGCCAAGTCGTTCCCCGACAACGAGGCCACACTGGTTGATCTCTACGCCCGCATCGACGGCACCATCGCCTACATCGAGAGCTTCAAGCCGACTCAGATCGACGGCGCGGAAACCCGCACCATCACCCTGCCGCGCCACTCCGGCGACGTGAAGCTCAGCGGCGAGGCCTATCTGCACGAGTACGCGCTGCCCAACTTCTTCTTCCACTGCACCACGGCCTACGCGCTGCTGCGCCGCGCCGGCACGCAGATCGGCAAGAGCGATTTCCTCGGCAAGATCTGATTCGTCGCTGCAACCCGCCCTTGCCGTTCGCGGCAGGGGCGTTTTTTCGGGCTGACGGCTGCGATCTGCGAGAATCGCCGCATCTTCTCCACCTCCGCCCGCCATGCTTCGCCTCACCGATCTCAAGCTGCCGCTCGACCACGCCGAGGAGGCGCTGCCCGCCGCCATCTGCGCGAAGCTGGGCATCGCGCGCGCCGCGCTGCGCAGCTTCCGCGTGGCGCGCCGCGGCTACGACGCGCGCAAGCGCGGGCACATCGCGCTGATCTACACGGTGGACGTGGAACTGGCCGACGAGCCGGCGCTGCTCGCACGCCACGCCGACGACCGCCACGTGCAAGTCACACCGGATACCGGCTACCACTTCGTGGCGCGCGCGCCGGAGCAGTTCGAACACCGGCCGATCGTGATCGGCTTCGGGCCGTGCGGCATCTTTGCCGCGCTGATCCTCGCCCAGTCCGGCTTCCGCCCGATCGTGCTCGAACGCGGCAAGGCGGTGCGCGAGCGCACCAGGGACACCTGGGACCTGTGGCGCAAGCGCGAGCTGCACCCCGACTCCAACGTGCAGTTCGGCGAAGGCGGCGCCGGCACGTTTTCCGACGGCAAGCTGCACAGTCAGATCCGCGATCCGCTCCATCACGGCCGCAAGGTGCTGGAGGAATTCGTCAAGGCCGGTGCGCCGGAGGAAATCCTCACCGTCAGCAAACCGCACATCGGTACCTTTCGGCTGGTGACGATGGTGCAGAGTCTGCGCGCCAGCATCGAGGCGCTGGGCGGCGAAATTCGCTTCGGTGCGCGCGTGGATGATCTTCTCGTGGACACCGACGCGCGCGGCGAGCGCCACGTGCGCGGCGTGCACCTGACCGACGGCAGCACGCTGCGCAGCGACCACGTGGTGCTCGCGCCAGGCCACAGCGCGCGCGAGCTGTTCGCGCTGCTCGCCGCCCGCGGCGTGCATCTGGAGGCCAAGCCGTTCTCGATCGGCTTCCGCATCGAGCATCCGCAATCCTTGATCGACCACGCGCGTTTCGGTCCGCAGGCGGGCAACCCGATTCTCGGCGCCGCCGACTATCACCTGGTGCATCACCTCGGCACCGGCCGCTCGGTGTACAGCTTCTGCATGTGCCCCGGCGGCACCGTGGTCGCCGCCACCAGCGAACCGGAGCGGGTGGTGACCAACGGCATGAGCCAGTACTCGCGCAGCGAGCGCAACGCCAACGCGGCCATCGTGTGCGACATCGCGCCGGCCGACTACGCGGCCTACGGCAGCGGGCCGCTCGCCGGCATCGCGTTGCAGCGGCACTGGGAGTCGCACGCCTACCAGCTCGGCGGCGGCGACTACAGCGCGCCGGCGCAGCGGGTGGGTGATTTCCTCGCCGGCCGCGCCACGCGCGCCCTTGGCGACGTCGTGCCGTCCTACCAGCCCGGCGTGCAGCTCACCGATCTCTCCACCGCGCTGCCTGACTACGCCATCGCCGCCATCCGTGCGGCGATCCCGGCGTTCGAGCGCCAGATCCGCGGCTACTCCCTGCCCGACGCGATGCTCACCGGCGTCGAGACCCGCACCTCGTCACCCGTGCGCATCCGCCGCAACGACGGCGACCTGCAAAGCGTCAATACCCACGGCCTGTACCCCGCCGGCGAAGGCGCGGGCTACGCCGGCGGCATCCTCTCCGCCGCGGTGGACGGCATCCGCGTCGCGGAAGCCGTGGCTCTTGCCATCACCGCGTAGAAGCCCGTTCCGGGCGACACTGCAAAAAAGCCATCAATGCCAGGCCACGCGACCCACCACGCGGCCAAGCGCGGCATCCATTTTCTTGCACAGTTTCGGCGTGCCGTTGACCAGCACCGGCTCAGCCGCAACCTTGAGCATGGGCACATCCTGCAGCGCGTCGGTGTAGGCACAGCGGCAGGCGTGCACGCCGTGCTCGGCCAGCACCTTGAGCTTGTTGGCGCCAACGTTGTGGAACCCGGTGCGCATGCCGAGCCAGGTGGGCCGCAGGCGCGAGGCACACAGCTCGACGTCGCCCAGCCCGAGCTCGCGCATGATCGCGCCCACCAGCGCCTCTTCGCAGCCAGTCACCACGATCACCCGTTCGCCGGCCTGCTGATGGTGGCGCAACTGGCGCAAGCCATCGCGGCAAAAGCGCCGCGAGTGGCGCACGAGGTCCGCTGCATAGGCGCTGGCGCGCGCGCGATAGTGCGCGGCGCTCATGCCAAACAGCGCCGCGTGCACCAGCGCGCGCGCGGCCAGCCGCCGCGAAAACGGCAACATCACGACGAGCCACGGCACATATGGCAGCACCAGCAAACAACGCAGCCACGAACGCGCGTAGCGGTTGCGGATGAACAGGTTGAACGCGTCGCCGTGCAACAGCACGCCATCGAAATCAAACAGCACCACGCGCGCAGGGGACGCGGGCGCGCCGGCCGCCGGTGGCGGCACGGTTTCCAGCATGGGCATGGGTTTCACTTTGTGGCAAACAGCCGCTTGAGTTCCGCACCGGGGTCCTCGGCGCGCATGAACGCCTCGCCGACCAGGAACGCATTGATGCCACCGGCACGCAGCACGGCCACGTCCTCCGGCGTGCGGATGCCGGACTCGGCCACCAGGATGCGGTCGTACTCCATCTGCTCCTGCAGCCGCAATGAGGTTTCCAGCGAGGTTTCAAAGCTGCGCAGGTTGCGGTTGTTGACGCCGATCAGCGGCACCGGCAATGCCTGCGCGCGTTCGAGCTCTTCCTCGTCATGCACCTCGCACAGTACGTCCAGATCCAGCTCGGCGGCCTGCAGCGAAAGCTCCAGCAGCACGTCGTCGTCGAGCGCGGCCACGATCAGCAAAATGCAATCGGCGCCAATCACGCGCGCCTCGTGCACCTGGTAGGGGTCGATGATGAAATCCTTGCGCAGCACCGGCAGTTTGCAAGCATCGCGCGCCTGCTGCAGAAACGCCTCGCTGCCCTGGAAAAAATCCGCGTCGGTCAGCACCGAGAGGCAGGTGGCACCACCGTGCGCGTAACCCTTGGCAATCTTTGCCGGGTCGAAATCGGGGCGAATCACGCCCTTGCTCGGGCTGGCTTTCTTGACCTCGGCGATTACCGCCGGTTTGCCGGCGTTGATTTTCGCTTCGATCGCCGCCGCGAAGCCGCGTGTGCCCGGCACGTCGGCGATGCGTGCCACCAGCTCGGCCAGCGGCTGCCGCGCCTTGCGCTCGGCGACTTCTTCCGCCTTGCGGGCGAGGATGCGGTTGAGGATGTCGGTCATGGGTGTCATGGCGTGCAAAGTCAAAAGCATCGTGGTTACGCAAACGTCGTCATGCCGTCAAGCCGGTTGCGGCTGCGCGGCAAGGCGCACGGTGGCGGCCACGAAAGCGTGCATTTTCGCACGCGCCGCGCCGCTCGCAATCGCTGCGCGTGCCTGCGCAATGCCGGCTTCGATCGACTCCGCGCGATCGACAGCGTATAGCGCGGCACCGGCATTCAGGCACACGATGTCGTGCGCCACACCGGCTTTGCCTTCGAGCACGCCAAGCAGTATCGCCTTGGATTCGCCCGCATCGGCCACGCGCAGGTTGCGGCTGGAGGCCATGGCCAGGCCGAAATCCTCCGGCTCGATCTCGTACTCGCGCACCACGCCATCCTTGAGCTCGCCCACCAGTGTGGCGGCGCCAAGCGAAATCTCGTCCATGCCGTCGCGCCCCCACACCACCAGCGCGCGTTGGGCACCCAGTTGCTGCAACACGCGCACCTGGATGCCGACGAGGTCGGGGTGAAACACGCCCAACAGGATATTCGGTGCGCCGGCCGGGTTGGTGAGCGGCCCCAGGATGTTGAAGATGGTGCGCACGCCCATCTCCTTGCGCACCGGCGCCACCGCCTTCATGGCCGGGTGGTGGTTCGGCGCAAACATGAAACCGATGCCGGTTTCGGCCAGGCATTGCGCGACCTGCGCGGGCTTCAGGTCGATTCGCACGCCGAGCGCTTCGAGCACATCGGCGCTGCCCGATTTGGACGACACGCTGCGCCCGCCGTGCTTGGCCACCCGCGCGCCGCAGGCGGCGGCGACGAACATCGAGCAGGTGGAGATATTGAAACTGCATGCGCCATCGCCGCCGGTACCAACGATATCGAGCAGATGGCTGGTGTCGCCCGCCACGTCGACCTTGTTCGCCAGCTCGCGCATCACGCGCGCGGCGCCGGTGATCTCGCCCACGGTCTCCTTTTTCACCCGCAGGCCGGTGATGATCGCCGCCGTCATCAGCGGACTCACCTTGCCGGCCATGATCTGGCGCATCAGCGCGATCATTTCGTCGTGGAAGATCTCGCGGTGCTCGATCGTGCGCTGCAAGGCTTCCCGCGGGGTGATGGTGATTTCGCGCGCGCTCATGCGGCAAGCCTCCGGTGCGGCAGACCGAGAAAGTTTTCGAGAATGGCGTAGCCCTGCCGAGTGAGAATCGACTCGGGGTGGAACTGCACGCCTTCGACCGGCAGCGTCTTGTGCCTGAGGCCCATGATCTCATCCAGCGAACCGTCGGGGTTTGCCGTCCACGCCGTCACTTCGAGGCACTCGGGCAAGGACGCCTGCTCGACCACCAGCGAGTGATAGCGCGTGGCCTCGAACGGCTCGGGCAAACCGGCAAACACGCCGTGCCCGCGGTGATGCATCGGCGAGGTCTTGCCGTGCATGATCTGCTTGGCGCGCACCACCTTGCCGCCAAACGCCTGCCCGATTGCCTGATGGCCAAGGCACACGCCGAAAATCGGTACCTCGCCCGCCATCTCGCGCAGCAGCGGCAGCGTCACGCCCGCATCGTCCGGCGTGCCCGGCCCCGGCGAAATCATGATGTGCCCAGGATGCAGCGCACGGATGCCGGCGACATCGATCGCGTCGTTGCGCACCACCTTCACTTCCTGCCCCAGCTCGCCCAGGTACTGCACGAGGTTGTAGGTAAAGCTGTCGTAGTTGTCGATCATCAGCAGCATGGCAATCACATCGGCATGGCGCGCGTCGCGCACCGCAAGCTTTGCAGTATAGCCGGCCAAATGCAGCGGCATTTCCCCCAGGAACGGATGCGAACCTTTGGCATCTCGCCATCACTTCATGGATGAACGCGATGGCTTGCCTGCAGGGGCTGCTTCTCGTCGTCGGCGCCGCGTCGCCCGGCACTGGCTACCGGCGTAATCAGCGCAAGCTGATGGTGGCCGCGGCCATCGTCCTGTTGCTTGCCGGCTCCGTCGATCAACTCGTCATCGGTTTTCTCGCCGGCATGCACGATGGTTTCGTTGCCAGCGCCACCAACTGAGCAGACAGGGCCTATAGCCCCTTCGCCGCCTGCGCCACCGCGCGGAATAGCGCGCGGCCCTTGTTCATCGTTTCTTCCCACTCGCTCGCGGGATCGGAGTCGTGGACGATGCCGGCGCCAGCCTGCACGTGCAGGCGACCGTCCTGGATGACGGCGGTGCGGATGGCGATGGCGGTGTCGGCGTCGCCCCACCAGCCGATCCAGCCGATCGCGCCGCCGTAGATGTTGCGCTTGAACGGCTCCAGCTCCTGGATGATTTCCAGCGCGCGGATTTTCGGCGCGCCGCTGAGCGTGCCGGCGGGGAACGTGGCCTTGAGCACATCCATGTAGGAGAGCCCCTCGCGCACCTCGCCCTGCACCTGCGAGACCAGATGCATGACATGCGAGTAGCGCTCGACCACAAACGAGTCGGTGACCTCGACGGTGCCGGTCTGGCTGATGCGGCCAACGTCGTTGCGACCGAGGTCGATCAGCATCAGATGCTCGGCGCGCTCCTTGGGGTCGGCGATGAGCTCGGCTTCGAGCGCCTTGTCCTCGGCGGCGCTGGCGCCGCGCTTGCGGGTGCCGGCGATCGGCCGCACCAATACCTTGCCGTCCTTCAGGCGGGCGAGAATCTCCGGCGAGGAGCCGACGATCTGGGTGGCGCCGAGATCCACGAAGTACATGTACGGCGACGGGTTCAGCGCGCGCAGCGCGCGGTACACATCGACCGGGCGCGCGCCGAAACGCACCGACAGGCGCTGTGAGGGCACCACCTGGAACACGTCGCCGGCGCGGATGTATTCCTTGCATTTCTCCACCATCGCCTCGAACTCCGGCTTGGTGTACGAGGATTTGAAATCGCTCTCGTCGAGCACCTCGGAATGCACGAGCTGCGGGTAGGCGGCGCCGCTCTGGCGCAGGCGATACACCAGCGCATCCAGCCGCCGCTGCGCTCTGGCGTACGCCTGCGGCTCGGCGGGATCGGCATGTACGATCAGATACAGCCGGCCCTTGAGGTTGTCGAACACGGCGACTTCTTCGGCCAGCATCAGGAGCACGTCGGGCGTGCCCAGCTCGTCCTCGCGATCCCACTGCGCCAGCCGCGGCTCGATATAGCCGATGGTCTCGAAGCCGAAGTAGCCGACCAGGCCGCCGCTGAACGCGGGCAACTCGGGCAGGCGCGGCACGTCGTACTGCCGGCGCAGCTTTTCGATTTCGCCCAGCGGGTCGTCGAGATGGCGGCGCTCCACCACCTCGCCGCACTCCTCCACCTCCAGCTCGTGCGCGCGCAGGCGGTACACCCGCCGCGCCGGCAGGCCGATGATCGAGTAGCGGCCCCAGGTTTCGCCGCTCGCCACCGACTCAAACAGGAACGTGTATGGGCCATCGGCCAGCTTGAGATACACCGACAGCGGCGTATCGAGATCGGAAAACACCTCGCGCACCAACGGGATGCGGGTGTGGCCCTGGGCGGCAAGGGCATCGAATTCGCTGTGGGAGATCACCGGGAACGATCCAGACGGGGCAGGTCGCACACGATAGCAGGGCGCTGCCGGTTTCCGGATGGACGTCCAGAACCGGCGTGCCGTGGCGAGCCCGATCTCCGCCCCGATGGCCGTAAACGTGGGCATCGCCTGCCTGTTGCCAGTGCCCTCGGGGCGCAACGCCCTGCGCACCTGCCGGGCTGAAACCCGACCCGCGGCCATCTGCAAAGCTACAGGCGCTGGCGTGGCAGGTTGTGCAGCAGCAGACGAAAGGCGACGCCGCTGCCATCGGCGAGGTTTGCCGCGCTGGCGGCGCCACCGTGGCGTTCGGCCACCAGGCGCACCACGTACAGGCCGAACCCGAGGTGTGGCGCATCGCCCGGCGTGGCCTTGTCGCGCAGGCTGACCAGCGAGTCGAACAGGCGCCCGGCCATCGCCGCCGGCAGCAGCGGGCCCTGGTTGGCCAGCTCGATTTCCGCGCCACCCTCCACTGCGCGCAGGCTGAGCCGCAGCCAGCCCGCGGCGGGCGTGAACGACAGCGCGTTGTCGAACAGTTTGTCCAGTGCCTGGGCCACCAGTTCGGGCGCGCAGTGCAGGTGCAGCGGTGCCTCCGGCAGCACACAGTCGAAGCGGCGCCCGCCGGCCAGCGCGCGGTACGCCTCGCCGCAACCGTGCACCACATCGCGCAGGTCGACATCTTCCGGCTCCGCGGCGGCGATCGCGCGTTCCATCCGGCTCGATTCGCTCATCGCGCGCACCAGTGCGCCCAGGCGCGTCACGCCGTCGCGCGCACGTTCGAGGTAGGGCTGTGCTTCGGCGTTCAACTCGGCGTGTTCGAGATTGTCGAGCGAGGATTTGACGATCGCGAGCGGCGTATTGAGCTCATGCGACAGCTTGGAGGCCAGGGTGCGCAGGTAATCGGTATAGCCGCCGACGGCCTCGATCAGACGCTCGAAACTGCGCGCGAGGTCGCCGATCTCGTCCGGCGCATCGGTCATCGGAAAGCGCCCGCCCGCCAGCCGGCCATCGGCCAGCTGCGCGCGCTCAGCGGCATTGCGCAGGCGGCCCAGGCGCAGGCTGAGGCGGGTGGCGAACAACAGCAGGATCACGCCGGCCACCAGCAGCACGCCGAAGCTGGTCAACAGCAGCCCGAACAAGGCGCGGTTGGCCAGCAGCGGTACCGCGCGACTGGATTGTTCGAGCACCAGCACGCCAGCAAACTGGTTGCCGCTGCGGATCGGCACCGCCGCCGACAGCACCACGCTGCCACGCGCCTCGCCACTGCGCCACACCGCAACCGGGTGGCCGGCCAGCGCCTGGTCCACTTCGGGGGTGGTGAGCCGCGGCACGTCCTGCGCCCACTGTGCGGCATCCTCCAACTGCGTCGACAACAGCGAGCGATACACCAGCGAAGCGAACCAGCCGGGTTGGCCGTGGGCTCCGGGTGCGCCGTCGAGCTTGCCGCTGCGGGCAAGCAGCCAGCCCTCCGGGGCCAGCACGCGCGCCTGTACGCCGTCGGGCGCGAGGCCGGCGAGCTCGCTCGCCAGTCGCGACGAGTACGCCGCCAGCGGCCGCACCTCGGCCGCCATGCGGTCGCCCCCGCTTTCAGCGACATAGGCACCGATGCCCAGCGCGCGCAGATCCAGCTCCCGCGGCAGGCGCAACTCGACGCGGAAGCCGCTGCCATCCTCCTGCCATTGCGCGGCGAGCGTGGCCGGCAGGCCGGCCACCGGGGTAGCCAATGCGGTGGCGGTGATCGCGCCCGGCGCATCGCTTTCCAGCAGGTAGTGCTGGGTGCCGGCCCCATTGACCAGCACCAGGTTCAGGTGATCGGCAGCCAGCGCATCGCTGCCGTCGAGCGCGTGCGCGCGCGTGCGGTTGGCGTCGCGCACCTCCGCGTACAGATACAGCGCGTTGGCATCGTGTGCGAGCAACAGTTTGCCGCGGGCGCCGAACGTCTGTGCCCACGGCGTGAGCGGCGCCCAGTCGTCGCCATACCCGTCGACCGTGATCGGGCCGGAGGTCGGCTCGACGTACCAGACCGCCGCGCCCTGCACCGGCACCGCGCGGGTCACCACCAGGCTGCGCGCCACCGCGCGCGTCGAGGCCAGCAACGCCTGCGCCTGCCCCTCGCGCAGCAGCGCTTCCATCTGCCGCACGTACAGCCAGCCCGCCACCGGCAGCGCCAGCGTGCACAAGGCCACCAGCAACAGCTTGCGACGCAGGCTCATGGGTCAGCGCGCGGCCGCCTTGGGCGCCACGTAGTGTTGGTAGCGCGCACCTTGCGCCACGCGCATGAAGTCGTCCAGCAACGCACGCTTGATCGTGTCGCCATCGGCAAAACTCATGGACCAGCTCAGGCGCACGCCGCTGGCTGCGCCGGGGTCACAGAACACCACCACGTCGTCGACATGATCGCTGCCGGCATACACCACGCCTTGGCACGGCATGTGCGCGTTGTGCACGGTGATCAGCGTGGCCTTGCCCGCCGGATCGCGCTGCAAATAGCGCTTGCGGTCGGCGGCCAGCTCGGCATCCAGCGTGGCGAGCTTGCGCGGCCAGACATTGAGCACCATCACGCGCTCCGGGTTGCCGGTCCATTCGCCCTGGTAAAGCACGGCGTTGACGCCGATCGCGCGCGCATACAGGCAGCAATCGCGCGTCCAGCCGCCCGGGCTGGCCACCGCCACCGCCCACGCCGGCGCAGCGCCATCCTTCACCCCGTGCGCCAGCACGTCATCGCCCGCCGCCCACGCCGGCAGCGCCAGCGCGCCGGCGAACAGCACGCACCACCACTTGTTCCACTGCATGTCGAGCCCCTTCAGGGTTTCCAGCGATAGCCGACGCCGTGCACGGTTTCGATCGCGTCGAAGTCGGGCGCCACCGCGAGAAACTTCTTGCGGATGCGCTTGATGTGCGAGGTGATGGTGGCATCGTCCACTACCAGCTCGGCTTCGCGCATCAACTGGTCGCGGTTTTTCACATGCCCGGGAAAACGCACCAGCGTGTGCACCATCCAGAATTCGGTGACGGTGAGCGGCACTTCGGCGTCGTGCCAGGTGACGCGCATGCGCTCGGCTTCCAACTTGAGCGCGCCGTGCTCGATCACGGTTTCGGTGGTGGTTGGCGCCTTCAGCGACTCGATGCGGCGGAACAGCGCCGCGATGCGCGCCGCCAGCTGGTGCAGGCTGGTGTCCTTCGAGAGGTAATCGTCGGCACCGAGGCGCAAGCCGGAAATCACGTCGAAATCCGAATCGCGCGCAGTGAGGAAAATGATCGGCAGCGTGGCGGATTTTGCGCGCAGCTCGCGGCACAGGTCGAAGCCGCCCTCCGGCTCGTCACCCAACCCGATGTCGATGATGACCAGCTCCGGCAGCTTGATGGCGAACGCACTGGATGCCTGCTGCCGCGAGCCGTAGCCGCGCGCATCGTAGCCAAAACGGTTCAGCGCCTCGACGTAATTGGCGCGGATCAACGGTTCATCTTCGACGATGGCAATGCTGCGGCCCATGTCCACACCCGGTAGCGAAGACCCGCCAGCGTGCTATGCGCGAACGCATGGCGCAAGCGGCCGCGGTGCGCTGCCCGCGTTTTGCCACAACCGGACACCATCATGGCCGCATCCCGACGCCGCATGGGCCGCGCGCAGGCGTTCCATGTCAGCGTCGTTTTCAGGATCCGTCCATGACTCCCGCCAACCCTGCCGACCGCGACCCCAATGCCGAATTGCGCAGTTTCGAACCGCTGCGCGTGAGCCTGGCGCTGGGCGCGCTGCTGTTGGGCCTGCTGCTGGGTTTGTAACGCCGTTTTGCCGTGGTAGGCCGCGTACGGCGGTGTGCAGGGAAGCGCACCGCCGTGGCACCTGCCCCGCCCGACTCGTCGGTTCCTTCATCCCCTCCGTGCGAGGGGATTTTTTTTCGGGAACCATTTGCGGCGGCCGCAGTCAGAGATTGCGACTGGCATCGCCATTGCCGTGGAGACGCCAGCGCGACAATGTATCTCTCCCCGGTTGCCGCGCTGGTGTCACGACGCCAGTCATGGTGTCTCCTCGCACGTCATGCAATGACGTTTGCCCCGGCGCTTGCTCCAGCACGCCGGGGCTTTTTGTGGTGCACGTGGGTCGGGCTTCATCCCGACCGGTTTGTCACCAGCCGTGAAAGTCAGCCGATGGCCGCGCGCATGGCGGCGATCTCGGCGCGGTAATCCGGCGCACGGAAGATGGCCGAACCGGCAACGAAGGTGTCGGCGCCGGCCGCGGCGATCGCGCCGATGTTGGCCGCGGTGACGCCACCATCCACTTCCAGCCGCACTGCACAGCCACTTGCATCGATGCGGCGGCGCACCTCGCGCAGCTTCTCCAGCGTGCCAGGGATGAATTTCTGCCCGCCAAAGCCGGGATTGACCGACATCAGCAGCACCAGGTCGAGCTTGTCCAGCGTGTAGTCGAGCCAGCTGAGCGGCGTGGCGGGGTTCAGCACCAGCCCGGCGCGACAGCCGGCGTCGTGGATCAGGCCGATGGTGCGGTCGACGTGCTCGCTGGCCTCCGGGTGGAAGCTGATCGAGCTGGCCCCGGCCTTGGCGAAATCCGGCACGATGGCATCCACCGGCTTCACCATCAGATGCACGTCGACCGGTGCCGCAATGCCGTACTTGCGCAACGCCGCCAGCACCATCGGCCCCATCGTGAGATTGGGCACGTAATGGTTGTCCATCACGTCGAAATGCACCCAATCCGCCCCCGCCGCCAACGCCGCCGCCGTGTCCTCCCCGAGCCGCGCAAAGTCGGCCGCAAGGATGGAGGGGGCGATGAGCGGTGGTTGGTGTGACATGCCGGGATTCGCAATTTGAGATTCGGGATTCGCCGCATTATGCGGCCTCGCGACGGCCGCTGCTTTTCGAATCCCGAATCCCGTATCCCCAATCCCGGCTATTTGAACCCCCGCTCCGCCTTGATCCGCTCGTACGCCGCGTTGATCTCGCTGGCGCGGGCTTCGGCCTGCTGGCGCATGGCTTCAGGCAAGTCACCCAGGCGGTCGGGGTGATGTTCGGAAATCAGCTTGCGATAGGCGCGTTTTACCGCGCGGTCGTCGACGTTGCGGCCGATACCGAGCACAACGTAGGGGTCGGGGCCACCGGTGTTGCGTTGCGGCGGCACGTAGCCGCCGGACGAACCCTGGCCGCGGCTGCCGCGCTGGCCGGCGCCAGCCGCGTTCCACACGTAGCCTTTCATGGCCAGCAGCGCCATGAGCTCCATGTCGCTCACGCGCAGCGCGAAGGCAAGCTGGCGCAGGATTACCATTTTTTCCGGCGGCGGCTCGCCTTCCGCCAGCGCGGTATCGATCACCACGTCCAGGATCGGAAAAGCGTGATCGCGGCGCGGGCCAGCCCAGCGGCGCAGAGCGTCGATCGTGGACGCCACGTCGAAGTTCGGCCGCTTGCCGAGGTTGAAACTGGTGATCGCTTGCTGACGTTGCGTTGCGTTGAGGCCCATGCGGGTCATCACCCGCTCGGCCACCGCAATCTCGGCCTCGGACACCCGGCCATCGGCTTTCGCCACCGCACCCAGCAGGGTGTACAGCGGCGCGATGAAGCCACCGACATCGGGCACCGTGCGCGCGCGCTGGCTGCGACGCAGGTTGTCCAGCACGAACCCGATGATGCCGCCCACCGCGGCACCCACCAGCCCGTGGCCGAGCAGCAAGCCGCCGAGAGCGAACCAGATCGTGAACGAGTAGCCCATGTTCAGGCGATACTTTCGCAGCGGGCAGCGATGCCGGACACGCCACGCGTGCGCCGTACCGTGGCCGGCGGCGACATGCCGGCCACGCCCGATCCGCCAGCCGCCTCGCGCGGCGCCGCAATCCGCAGGGTATGCATCAACACCAGACCGGGTTCAAAGGCGTTGATTCTAGCAGCGGCTGGCCGTTTCCATCCGGCCGACGGCACGCGCTGCCGCTACAATAGGCGCTTCCTTCAACGTCACGGGACGCCGTCGTGCCTACCACTTTGCCGCAATCGAACCTGCCCGGCCTTGAGCTGCTCCACCGTGGCAAAGTGCGCGACGTGTATGCCTTGGACGGCCAACGGTTGCTGATGGTGGCGAGCGACCGGCTGTCGGCGTTCGACGTGGTGATGCCCAACCCGATCCCGGGCAAAGGCGAAATGCTCACCCAGATCTCCAACTTCTGGTTCGGCAAGACCGCGCATCTGATGCCCAATCACCTGCTCGACGTGCCGCTCGCCGAGGTGCTGCCTCCCGGCACCGACCTTGCGCTGTACGCCAAGCGTTCGGTGGTGACCCGTCGGCTCAAGCCGATCCCGGTGGAGGCGATTGCGCGCGGTTATCTCATCGGCTCGGGCTGGAAGGATTACCAGGCCACCGGCGCGGTGTGCGGCATCCAGTTGCCGGCGGGGCTCAAACAGGCGCAACAGTTGCCGGAAGCGATCTTCACCCCGTCCACCAAGGAAACCGTCGGCACCCACGACCAGAACGTCAGCTTCGAGGTGATGGCCGGCAAGGTGGGCCGCGAGCTGGCCGGCAAGGTGCGCGACGCCACGCTGGCGATCTACCGCTGGGCGGCGGCATACGCTGCCGCGCGCGGCATCATCATTGCCGATACCAAGCTGGAATTCGGTACCGACGAGAACGGCAAGCTGTATGTGATGGACGAGATGCTGACGCCGGATTCCTCACGCTTCTGGCCGGCGGAAAGCTACCAGGTGGGTATCAGCCCGCCGAGCTACGACAAGCAGTTCGTGCGCGACTGGCTGGAAACCCAGCCGTGGGGCAAGACCGCGCCGGGCCCGGTGATTCCGGACGAGATCATCGCCCGCACATCGGCCAAGTATGCCGAGGCGCTGGATCGCCTGGCCGGCATCCACCTCGGATGAGCGCATGAAGGCACGGCGACGGCTGGCGACAGCGAACGCCGCGGCCGTGGTCGGCACGGACGCGCCAAAGGCCAACTTCGAGCCCCATCGCGCGGCACCCAGCCTGGCGGTCATGCCGGGCGACGGCCGCGCTGCATTCCGTCTCTTGAGCCTGGCGCCGCAACGGTTTTCGGCGGGTGGCGCGTATGGCGCGCGGTCGCATGCTGGCACGGTACTGGCCGCCCGGTCTCGGCCAAACATCGATGCCGTTCGCATCGTCGGCATCGAGCGCCACGTCGCTGGCGTTCGGGCACTCCATTTGCGGTCGCGCGGCGGCCTGCACGGATGACGCTGCCGCCACCTCCCGATGCCCAGCGCATGCGCGACTGGCTTGATCACTGCGAGCGCGAGCACACGCACCCGATCAACCGTGCACTGCACGCCGTGTGCATGCCGCTTGGAGCGTGGGCGGTGCTGGCCCTGCTGTGGGCGATCCCGGTACCGCAGCGCTGGCTGCAGCCGGGGGCGTGGGCGGTGCTTGCCACCGTGCTGGCGTTCTACTGGTACTGGAAACGCTCACGGGTGCTGGCCGCCGCCGTGCTCGCCGGTTTCGCCGTGCTGCTGCTGCTCGCCCGTTATGCGGCGTTGGCGTTCGGCCACGACCAACTGATCCTGCTGGCGGCTACCGCACTAGTGCTGGCGCTCATCGGCCGATTCATCGGCCAACGGTTTGAAGGTCACCGTACCGGTTTCCCGCTTGACCCCGTCCACTGGCTGATCGGCCCCGCGTGGTTGATGGCCCGTCTGCTGCAACGCTTCGGAATCCACTGCCCATGAACGCTCTCGCTCTCGTCAGCACGCTGGTGTGGTGGGTACTGTTCGGCAGCATCGGGGCCGCCGCGATCGCCTTGCTCGCCTGGGTCGTGCTGCGCATCTCCGAACGCGCCAACGTGGTGTTCAATCGCGTCTATCTGGCCAGCCTGGTGTGGACGCTTTTCAGTGGCGTCCTGATCGTCGCCGTCGCCGCCCACGTCGGCCACCTGCATCCACCCTTCCGTCCGTTGCTCGGCATGCGCTTGCTGCAATGGGCGCTGGTGCTCGACATGCTGCTCGGTGCCGTTCTCCTCTGGCGCCTGACGCCACGCGTCGACGCCCACCGCATCCGCCTCGGCAGCGCGTGTCTGGCCGCTGCGGTCATCATCGCGATCGGCTTTGGCGCAGCCACTGCCCTGCTTTAGGCCCGCGGTGCCGTAATGCCTGCATTTCTGCCGCTTGCGCTCGATGCCCTCCCTTCAGGGCGGGATTCAGCCTGACGGCCCCGTACCGACCTTGTCGGACGGAAGTCCGCCCCACGCGGTACGGGCTCTACGCCGGCCGAGTTTCGGTGCAGCCGGAAACGGCTTGTGCTTCCCGGCAGGCGCCGCCCACACAAAAAAGCCCGCCTTGCGGCGGGCTTTTGGGGGTTTTGGCAGCCCCGGAAGGATTCGAACCTCCGAATGCCTGAGTCAGAGTCAGGTGCCTTACCGCTTGGCGACGGGGCTGTAAACGAAGTTTAGCGCTTGGAGAACTGGGTCGCACGGCGAGCCTTGTGCAGGCCGACCTTCTTGCGCTCGACCTCGCGGGCGTCGCGGGTGACGAAACCAGCCTTGCGCAACGTGACCTTGAGGCTCTCATCGTACTCGACCAGGGCACGGGCAATGCCGAGGCGGATCGCGCCAGCCTGGCCGGTGATGCCACCGCCCTCGACCGTGACCTTGATGTCGAACTTGTCGGTGTTCTCGGTCAGCGCGAGCGGCTGGCGCACGATCATGCGCGAGGTTTCGCGGCCGAAGAACTGGTCGAGCGGCTTGCCGTTGACTTCGATGGCACCCTTGCCCTTGCGCAGGAACACGCGGGCGGCGGAAGTCTTGCGGCGGCCGGTGCCGTAATTTTGTTGGATCGCCATGATGATTCCTTAGATTTCCAGCGCCTGCGGCTGTTGCGCGGCGTGCGGATGCTCGGCACCGCCGTACACCTTGAGCTTGCGATACATCTCGCGGCCCAGCGCGTTCTTCGGCAGCATGCCCTTGACCGCGATCTCGATCACGCGCTCGGGATGGGTGGCCAGCAGATCCTTGAGGCTGGTGGTCTTCAGGTTGCCGACGTAGCCGGTGACGTGGTGGTACATCTTGTCGTCCAGCTTGGCGCCGGTAACCGCCACCTTCTGCGCATTGACCACGACGACATAATCGCCAGTGTCGACGTGCGGGGTGAACTCGGGCTTGTGCTTGCCGCGCAGACGGCGGGCGATTTCGGTGGACAGACGACCAAGCGTCTTGTCCGTGGCGTCAACCACGAACCAGTCGCGCTTGACGCTCTCTGCCTTGGCGCTGAAAGTTTTCATTGCGGGATACCTGTCTGCCGCCAAGCAAGGGCGGGCGTACATTGATCGGTGAAGCAAAGGCGCGAGATGATAGCGGAGCTGTCATCAACCGCGCAAGCCCGTCGACCGACGGGTTGCGAGCTGCCAAGCATAACACACGCGCCCACGCGGCTGTGGCGCGCGCGGTTCGTCATCGAGGAAACCCCATGGATACCCGTACGCTCACCCCACTGGATCGCCTGCTCGCCGGGCTGCAACGCGCGCTGGAAACCGTGGCCGGTGCGCCATTGGCGAACCGGCCTTCGCCTGCCGCCGGCATTGCCGAGGCAGAGCTGGACGCGGGCGAGCGCCGGCGCGTGGCCGGGCTGATGCGCGTCAACCACACCGGCGAGGTGTGCGCACAAGCGCTGTACGACGGCCAGGCCGCGTTGGCGCGCAACGAAGCCAACCGCGAGCATCTGCTACATGCCGCGGCGGAGGAAACCGACCACCTGGCCTGGTGCGCGGCCCGCCTCGCCGAGATCGACGCCCGCCCGAGCCTGCTGAACCCGCTGTGGTACGCCGGCAGCTATGTGATCGGCGCCACCGCGGCGCTGGCCGGCGACGCCATCAGCCTCGGCTTCGTGGTCGAGACCGAACGCCAGGTCGAAGCCCACCTCGCCGAGCACCTGGAAAAACTGCCCGCGCAGGACGAGCGCTCGCGCGCCGTGCTGACGCAAATGAAGGCGGACGAAACCCGCCATGCCGAAAACGCCCGCGCCCGCGGCGGCATCGACCTGCCGTTCCCGCTGCCGCCGCTGATGCGGATGGCGTCGCGCGCGATGAAGGTTGTTGCGTATCGGGTGTAGCGACGGGATGGGGGATACGGGATTGGGATCCGTCAGAGCAGCGTCGGCGCGAGCTTGCCGCTTTTGCGAATCCCCAATCCCCAATCCCGAATCCCGAATCCCGGCTACATCAAATTCCGCCCATGAAACAGCTCTTCGATCTCGCGGCGCAGGAGCTGTTCGATCTTCTGGCGTTCCTTGAATGACAGGTCGTCAGCGTGGGCTTCGAACAGGTAGCTGTCGAGGTCGAAGTCCTTGATGTGCATCTTCGTGTGGAAGATGTTTTCCTGATACACGTTGACGTCGAACATCTCGTACTTCTGACGGATGTGGCGCGCCAGGTAGTCCTGCACCGAGTTGATCTTGTGGTCGATGAAGTGCTTCTTGCCGGTGACGTCGCGGGTGAAGCCGCGCACGCGGTAGTCGCACACCACGATGTCCGACTCGAAGCTGTCGATCAGGTAGTTCAGTGCCTTCAACGGCGAGATCACGCCGCAGGTGGCCACGTCGATGTCGGCGCGGAACGTGGCGATGCCGTTGTGCGGGTGGGTCTCCGGGTAGGTGTGGACGGTGATGTGGCTCTTGTCCATGTGCGCCACCATCGCGCCGGCAATGGTGTCGCGCCCGAGCTTTTCGACCACCGGCTCCTCGGAGATGAGGATGGTCACCGACGCTCCCTGCGGGTCGTAATCCTGGCGCGCCACGTTCAGGATGTTGGCGCCGATGATCTCGGCCACATCGGTGAGGATCTGGGTCAGGCGGTCGGCGTCGTATTGCTCGTCGATATACTCGATGTAGCGCTGGCGCTGGTCTTCCGACACCGCGTAGCAGATGTCGTAGATGTTGAAGCTCAGGGCCTTGGTGAGGTTGTTGAACCCCTGCAGGCGCAAACGGGGAAGCGGCTTGACCACGACGACTCTCCATGACTGCATGGCAGTCAGCAGATGAGGCGGGTTAGCACCAAGGGTCCCCGCGGAAAACCGGTCGACGGAGACCCTTGTCGCCCGTCGACCGACAAACACCCCGGCAAAACCGCGGCGAAGGACTGCGGAGTATGCGGCAAACGAGGGGAAAATTGAAACTGCGGCAGGCACTGCAGGTTTGCCATAATGGCGGGGATCGGCGGCGATCCAGGGGGTGGCGGGCGTCGATGTCACCTGCTGCTGCGACCAGGGCCTTGTCACCCTGGCTGGCCCGGTTTGCGCGACCAGCGCGAATCGGTGACCGACGAGGGCATATGACTGACCATCGACCGGCGGACGACGCCAAAGTACGGAAGGCTCCACGAGCCAACCGGAAGGAGAGCAAAACCGTGGCGCTACTCAAGTACCAGCTGCAGCAGGCGTTCGAGCAATCCAACGCGCCCCTGGCGTTCGCGCCCGACCCGGCGTCAATGGAACGCTTTCTCGGCATGTGCCACCGCCGCCGTTACCCGAGCAAGACCGCGATCATTCGCCCTGGCGATCCGGCGAACACTCTGTATTACGTGATTGACGGCTCACTCGTGGTGTGCAACGAAGACGAGCAGGGGCGCGAGCTGATCCTGGCCTACATCAACCGTGGCCAGTTCATCGGCGAAATGGGCCTGTTCGTCGAGCAGGCCCAGCGCGAATCGGTGGTGCCCACCCGCACCGTGTGCGAAATGGCCGAGGTGAGTTACGAGCGGCTGTTCCAACTGATGAAGGGCCCGCTGCAGGAAGAGTGCCCGAAGATTCTCGTGGCGATCGGTGCCCAACTCACCAACCGCCTGCTGCGCACCTCGCGCCAGGTAAGCCGGATGGCGTTCATGGATGTCACCAACCGCATCTCGCGCACCCTGCTCGACCTGTGCGAGGAGCCGGATGCAATGACCCACCCCGACGGCACCCAGATCCGCATCTCCCGCCAGGAAGTGAGCCGGATCGTCGGCTGCTCGCGCGAAATGGTTGGCCGCGTGCTCAAGCAGCTCGAAGAACAAGGCATGATCGGCGTGTCCGGCAAGACCATCGTGGTGCGCGGCACGCGCTGAGTGTCACCCCAGCGCTGACGACATGGACACTGGGCAGGCCAACAAAAAGCCCTGCGCGTAGTCACACCCCATGGTATGCAGCGCATCGCGCTGCGCCTGCGTTTCAATGCCTTCGGCAATCACCTCGATGCCCAGTGCGCGCGCCAGCGCAAGGATGGCCACCACCACGCTGTTGGCGCCGAGCGCGCCGGGGCGATCCAGCTCGACGACGAACGCGCGGTCGATCTTGAGCATGCGCAGCGGCAGTGAGTGCAGGTAGCTCAGCGAGGAATACCCGGTGCCGAAATCGTCCAGCGCGGCTTGCACGCCGACATCGCGCAGACGTTCCAAGGTATCGCGCACGCGCAACGGGTCGTCGAGCAGCGCGCCCTCGGTGATCTCGATCACCAGCCGCCCGGGCGCCAGGCCGCTGCGTTCCACCAGTTGCAGCAACCGGCGCTCGAAATCGGCACGCCGCAAGTGCTGGGGCGACACGTTGATGGTGACGAACGTGGCTCCGGTGTCGGCCTGCGCCATGCGCCGGCAAACGCGTTCATAAAGCTGCCAGTCGATCGCTTCGAGCTGCCCGCTGTCCTGCGCCACCCGCAGGAACTCGCCCGGCAACAACAGCCCGCGACGCGGGTGATGCCAGCGCAGCAAGGCTTCGTAGCCAGCGACCGTGCCATCGGCGAGCCGATAGACCGGCTGGAAGAATGGCTCGAACTCGGCATGCGACAGCGCATGACGCAGCTCGGTTTCCTGCGTCAGCTCGTCGACGGCGCTGCGCGCCAGGCTGTCGTCGAACAACACGTAGCGGCCACGCCCCAGCTCTTTGGCGCGGTACAACGCGCGGTCGGCGTCGCGCAGCAGCGCATCCGCGCGCGTCCGGCCACCGCCCAGCGCCACACCGATGCTGGCGGATGGCTCCAGCTCGCGGCCGCCCACGGTCAGCGGCTGGTGCAAGGTCGCCAGCACGCGGCTCGCCACCTGCTCCGCCTCGGTCGCGTCGGTAACCGCGTCGAGCAAAATGGCGAACTCGTCGCCGGCCAGGCGCGCCACCACGTCGGGCGCACGCACACAGGCACGCAGACGACTGGCGATAACCTGCAGGAACGCGTCGCCGGCCAGGTGGCCGAGGCTGTCGTTGATCACCTTGAAGCGGTCCACGTCCAGATACAGCAGCGCGCTCTGGCCCGCCGGGCGCTGCTGCGCCAACCGCAAGTCGAGGCGCTCGCGCAGGTAACCGCGGTTGGGCAGGCCGGTCAGCGCGTCATGGGTGACATCGTGCTTGAGCCGCGCCTGGATGCGTTCGCGCTCTTCGATTTCCCGCCGCAACTCGCGCGTGCGGTTGGCCACGCGCTGTTCGAGATCGGCATACGCCCGTTGCAATTTTTCCGCCGCGCGCCGGCGATGGATGCTGCTGGCGATCTGCAGCGCGGCAAAGCCGAGCAACTCCTCGTCGGCCTCGTCGTAGCGCACGTCGGCGGTGTAGCTTTGCACCGCCACCAACCCGATCGCGGCGTCGTCCACCCGCAGTGGCATCCCCAGCCAGCACTGGGACGCCGGCCCGAAATGGTCGTGGTCGATTTCGCCACGCTGCGCCAGCGCCCGCATGTCATCGGGTCCACCCAGCAGCGGCTTGCCGGTGCGCAGCACATACTCGGACAGGCCGCGCGACAGCTCGCGCTCCTCTTGTTGCCGCACGCCGCCATCCACGTAATACGGAAACTGCAGGCGCGTGCCGTCGTCAGTCAGCAGGGCTATGAAAAAATTGTCGGCATTGATGAGCTCGCCCACCACGGCGTGCACGCGCTGGTAAAACTTCGCCTCGTCGATGTCAGCGGTGGCAAGCTGCGCCAAGTGGTACAGCGCGGCCTGCAGGCGCTCGGCGCGCTTGCGCTCGGCAACCTCCTGCTGCAGATCGGCATTGGCCGTGGCAAGCTCCGCCGTGCGCAGGCGCACGCGCTCTTCGAGCTCGTCGCGGCTCTCCTTGCGTTCGAGCGCGGTGAGCACGTGGCTGCCGACGAATTGCAACAGCGCGCGGTCCTCTTCGGTAAAGCGGATGCCGGCGCGGTAGCTTTGCACCACCAACGCGCCGAGCACCTCACCCTCGCGCCGCATCGGCACGCCAAGCCAGTCGACCGCACCGGGGCCCATCGGCACCAAGCCGCCGCGCAGCCGTTTGCCGATCGAAGCCAGGTCGCCCATCAACGAACGGCCGCCGGTCAAGAGGTGCCAGGTCAGCGTGTCGCGCATCGCATCCAGCGGCTCGTCGACGTTGAGCACCGGTGCATCGGTGTCTTCGCTGTCGGCGTAATACAAAAAACGCACGGTCTGCCGCTGCGGGTTGCAGCGCACGATGAAGAAGTTTTCCGCATACATCAACGTGCCGACGATGGCGTGCAGGCGCTCCAGCACCTCGCCCATGTCGAGCTCGGAGCCGGCAAGGTCGGAGATCGCAAACAGTGCGCGTTGCAGCGCCTCCGAGCGCTCCATCTGGCGTTGCGTCGCTTCGAGATCGTGCATGCGCAAGGCGCGTTCGAGCTTTTCGGTCACCAGCGGCAACCACGCTTCGATCGCGGCAAGCAGTCCGGCATGCCGGCCGGCGTGTTCCAGCTCGATCAGCAAGGTGGCGCGCCCGCGCGACAACAGCCGCACTGCCATCACCTCGCCAAACACCACCGAGGCTTCGCCGCTGCGTTCAAGCCGACCACGTACCATGGCCAGCGGCGCCGACAACGGCGCCGCCGCGTCGTCACGCAACGCGGCAGAGAACGGTGACCACACGACGCGCGCCGAGGCGCAACCCGGTTGCGCACACACCCGCTCACTCGCCAGCGCCGCAATGTCGCGCGGATCGGAGGCACTCACGAGACGCCTCAGCCACACAGCCGGTTCGACGCGCCCTGCAACTGGCACGACAGCAGGTGTCGCTTTCATGCTGCCTTCCTCGAAACCCATGTGCTTTGCGTACCCTTGCACGCGTTGAGCCCTATGTCACTGGAGACGCGGACGGCGACGCCGATTCAGCCATCCTCTGCGCCGGCTTTGGGCCGATGCAACCGCCAACCACCACGCAAACGACCTGAAAACGGCTTTGCCCCGCCTGCCTCGTTCCCACCCCGTACGCTCTCAATCGGTTGTCCCGCCCCATCCTGCATCGGCAAACCGACCACAGGCTTGAGATTCGGTCACGGTTTTGCACCTACCCGCGGGCTTGGCACCACCAGTGGTGCCAAGCAAAGACCGGGCCGAAAACCACGTGCCGGTAGAATGATGTGATGCTTGCCGACACCACCAAGGACGCGATCCGCGCCGCCTACGCGCGCCTCAAGGAAGGCCTGCCCGGCTTTCGCGCGCGTCCGGCGCAGACGCGGATGATCGCCGCGGTGGCCAACGCGCTGGCGGCGCCGCATGGCGTTGCGGCGATCGAGGCACCCACCGGCACCGGCAAGTCGATGGCCTACCTGATCGCTGGCCACGCCGCCGCCCGCGCACAGAAGAAGCGCCTGCTGATCGCCACCGCCACCGTGGCGCTGCAGGAGCAACTGGTCGAGCGCGACATCCCGCTGTACCTCAAGCTTTCCGGCCACAGCGCCAAGGTGGCGCTGGCCAAGGGTCGCAGCCGTTACCTGTGCCCACGCAACCTGGCCATGGCGCGCCAGGGGCTGGACGGCCCCACGCAAGCCGGGTTCGGCTTCGACCCCGAGCTGGCGTTGTGGCAAAAGCCGCCGAGTGAGCGCGACAAACGCGCGCTCGGCAAGCTCGCCAAAGCGTGGGACGCCGGCAGCTGGAACGGCGACATGGATGCCGCGCCGGAGCCGATCGGCGACGCGCTGCGCCCGCTGCTCACCACCAGCGCCGGCGGCTGCACCAACCGCAAGTGCGTGTATTTCATGCAGTGCCCATTCTTCACTGCACGGCGCGCGGTGGACGACGCCGAGATCATCGTCGCCAACCAGGACCTGGTGCTGGCCGACCTCACCATGCCGGCGGACGACGAAAGCTTCGGTGGCGTGATCCTGCCGCGCCCGGACGAAACGCTGTACATCCTCGACGAAGCGCACCACCTGCCGGCCAAGGCGATCGACCGCGGTGCCGCGGAGGTTCACCTGGCTGCCACGCTGCGTCACCTGAACCGCCTCGGGCGGCAAGTGCACGCGGCCTACTCGCTCACCGACAAGGAAAACCTCGGCCGCCTCACGCTGGATGCCGGCGACGCCAAGCTGCAGCAACTGAGCGATGGCCTGGAAGCGCTGGAGAAGGAAATCCGCCTGGGTTGGGTACCCGACCCCGGCGAGCTGGAACCGATGTACCGCGGCTCGCTCGGCTGCCTGCCCGCGGCATGGGTGGACCACGCGCACGCGCTGAGCCTCCTGACCGGCGAAGTGCAGCGCTGGCTCACGGCCGTGCGCCGTGCGGTGGTGGAAATGACCGATGGTGGGCCCACGCAGGATGCGCTCGCGCGCGAACTTGGCATCGGCCTCGAACGCGTCGCGCGGCAAGCCGCCTGCTGGCAGGCGTGGGCGGCGGAAGACGGCGAGGCCGCGCCGCCGCTCGCGCGCTGGGTCAGCCTGAACGGCGAGCAGCAACTCACCTGTCACGCCTCGGCAGTGTCGGCCTCCAGCCTCCTGCGCCACGTGCTGTGGGGCAACGCCAGCGGCGTGGTGCTGACCTCGGCCACACTCAGCAGCGGCGGCAATTTCCGCGGCTATGCCGACGCCGTCGGCCTGCCGAGCGACGCCGCCACCGTCAGCCTGCCCTCGCCGTTCGACCTGGCTGCGCAAGCACGGCTCGAAGTGCCCGCGCTCGATGTGCTGCCCACCGCGCGCGAGGAACATGCGCAAGCCATCAGCGACTGGCTCGACGCCCACCTCGACTGGGCCGCCGGCAACCTCGTACTGTTCACCTCGCGCGCCAAGCTCGACCGCGTGCTGCAATGCCTGCCACTGGACAAGGTGCGCAAGGTGCGCGCGCAAGGCTCGCTCGGCAAGGCGCAACTGATTGCCGAGCACGGCGCCGACATCGGCGCTGGCAAGGGCAGCACGTTGTTCGGCCTGGCCAGCTTCGGCGAGGGCCTGGATCTCCCCGGCAAGCTGTGCGAAACCGTGGTCATCACCCAATTGCCGTTTGCGGTGCCCACCGACCCGGTGGGGGCGACCTATGCCGAATGGCTCGAGTCGCGCGGGCGCAACCCGTTCATGGAAGTCTCCGTGCCTGACGCCACGCGCCTGCTCACTCAATACTGCGGCCGCCTGATCCGCACCGAAACCGACCACGGCCGGGTCGTCATCCTCGACCGCCGCATCGTCAGCAAACGCTACGGCGCCGGCATGCTGCGCGCGCTGCCGCCATTCCAGCGGGTGATCGAGCGGTGAGCATCCTGCACCTCGCCGAGTGCCCGCCGCGGCCGTGGAAAAACGGACTGGGGCGCACGCGCGAATTGGCCGTCCATCCGCCAGGTGCCGGCATGGACGATTTCGACTGGCGGGTAAGCGTGGCCGAGGTGAGCGCGGCGGCGCCGTTTTCGGCGTACCCCGGCGTGGATCGCGTGATCGCCCTGCTCGATGGCGACGGTTTCACCATGCACCTGGGTGATGGTCGCGAGCATGCGCTGACCATACCGTGCGCACCATTTGCGTTTGCCGGCGAGGCGCCGGTGACGATGACGCTGGCCGGCCAGCCGGGGCGAGACTTCAACCTGATGCTGCGCCGCGACCACGTGCGTGGCGGCGTCGAGGTGTGGCGTGGCGCCGGCACGCACGTGCCAAACGCCGATACCGTGCTGGTGTATTGCGCGCGCGGCCGCATCGACAGCACGGAGGGCGCGCTCGACGCGGGTGACGCCTGGCGGCCAGGTCGCGGCGCGCTCGTGCTGGATGCGGACGCCGTCGCGCTGGTCGTCCAAGTGATGCCCGCGGGTTGATCGCGGCACAATGGTGCCCCCTCACCGCGAGACGCCGCGATGGTCGCCTTCCTGCTCTGGCTGCTGCTGTTCCTGTTGTGCTGGCCGCTGGCGCTGCTCGCGCTGGTGCTCTACCCCGTCGTGTGGCTCGTTTGCCTGCCGCTGCGGCTGGTCGGCATCACCGTGGGCGCGGTGTTCGCCTTCCTTGGTGCACTGCTGATGCTGCCGGCGCGGTTGCTGCGCGGACGGCCGACGTGAAAGCAGGTGCCGCGCCCTGCCCGTGCGGCAATCCGGCGGGCTACGCCGCGTGCTGCGGGCCGCTGATCGAAGGCGAGCATCCCGCTGCCAGTGCCGAGGCCTTGATGCGTTCGCGCTATACCGCCTATGCGTTGGGCCGCGAGGATTACCTGCTCGCCACCTGGCACCCGCGCACGCGCCCGGCCGCACTCGGTCTTGCTGCCCAGCACCCCGCGCCCACCTGGCTCGGGCTGACGGTGAAACGCAACACCACGCGCGACGCCGACCACGCCACCGTCGAGTTCATCGCCCGCTACCGCGTTGGCGGTGCCAGCGCGCAACGCCAGCACGAAGTCAGCCGCTTCGTGCGCGAAGACGGCCGCTGGTATTACCTGGATGGCGTGGTGGATTGAGTGCTTGGAGCCGGGATTTGAGATTCGGGATTTGGGATTCACAAAGGCTGCCTGGTGCCGCGCGATCTTCCAAAACCCGATTCCCTATTCCCGATTCCCGGCTCCAAACCGCATCGTCGTTTCCCCCAGCGCCACGCCACCCGGGCCGAAACGGCGCTCGACGATGATGCCGTGTCCGGCGTGGTCGATCGCCACCACGGTGCTGGCGCGGGTGCCGTATTCGCGGGCACGGATGAAAGCCGGCGACAGGCGGCGTTCCAACTCGATGCCGACGCCGGTGTCGGGCAGCGCCACATCGGGTGCGGGGCGTTCGTCGGCCAGCGCCGCAAACAGCGGCGTGAAGTCGTCGCTGCCGGCAGCAACCCACGCTTCGACGCAGGCGGACAACGCGCAGGTCTTGGGCCACGGGGTGTCGAACGCGGCGTTGGAGAGTGCATGCACGCCGGGCGTCACGGCCTGCGCGCGCGGGCCGGGGCGGTTGCCGAGGTAGTAGCCGGCGCGGGCGTCGAAGGTCAAAAGGTTGAACGGGCGGTATTCGGCCGCGTGCACGGCGAGCGTTTGCGCGTGCGTCGCGGCATCGTCGTTGCCGGCGAGGAAATCACTCACCAGCAACCCGCGCGAGGCGCCGAGCTGCGGGTCGCGTGGGTCGCGCACGTTGGTCACCACACTCACGCGGCCGCCGTCGGTCACGCCCAGCCAAGTACCGCCGGCCTTGAGGTCGCGGCCGGCGAGGATCGGCAGGTCAGCCCAGCGCGCCAGCGGCGCACTGGGGCGCGCATGCTGCTCGTCGCGGTTGCCGGCCAGCACCAGCCGCCAGCGCGGATGAACCCGCCAGGCCACGGCAATCAGACACATCTCGGCACCTCGCGGGGAATGGCCTTCAGCATAGCCACTGTGCCGTTCAATGCCGCACGGCAGCGTTCGCCTTGCGCACCGCCTCCACGAAGCCCCTGAACGGAATGTCGGTAATGCCGACCAGGCCGAAATGCGAGTTCTCGCCATCGAGCAAGCGGCCGGTCACCGGCTCGTCCACGTACTCGAACCAGTGCACGCCCACGATGTCCGGGTCGCTCGCCGCCGCCTGCAGGTAACGCGCATAGGCCACGCCGCGCTGCGCCTCGGTCTCCACCGACACCACGCCGTTGCCGAACGGGCCGCGGTCATCCGAGCCGAAGCTGAACTCCGAGATCAGCACCGGCTTGTCGAGTTGCCGCATCGCCGCCGCATCGAAGCCGTGCTGAGGCAGGTCGGCATACACGTTGAAGCTCACCACGTCGCAGTACTTCGCGCACATCGCGATGGCCTCGGACGTTTTCATCGCGAACCGGCTGCCGAGGTAGAGATGGTGCGGGTCGTGGCGATGGATGGCCGCGGCGACGATGCGGAAGAACTGCCCGGCGTAGCGGCTCAGCCACGCGCTGTAATCGGCGGCAATGGCGGGATGCGCCGCATCCGGTTCAGGCGCCGGAAAATTGGTGGCGGCCAGTGCCTGCCACGTCGGGAGCGCGATGCCCCAAGCTGCGGCGAGCCGATCGGGCGTGCCGTACTTGGCCCTCAGATCGGCGATGAACGCCTGCTTGGCCGCGCTGCGCGCCTCGCCCCGCAGCGTGCCAATGGCCAGCGCCCAGCGCCCACCCGGGCCCCACGCCGCCCACGACAACTCGTTGCCGGCAAAGTAACCGAGCAGCCACGGGTCATCGCGCACGCCCTGGGCGGCCTTTGCCGCAGCGGCTTCCACTGCCGGTGCGAAGCGCGGGTCGAAGGGATCGGGCATGCGCCCCCACAGGTCGTGACCGGTGCTGACGTTGCCGAAGTCGCCGCGGAGCTCCAGCTCGCGCGTGTACGGCAATTGGTGCATCGCGCCCAGCGCAGGATCACTCCAATTGCCCAGCGTGTTGAAGCCCCACGCTTTCAACCGCGCCAGCGTGCGTGTGCGCCAGGCGGCGAGCCAGTTCTTGCCATCGACGCGGTACAGGTTGGCGGCGTAGAAATCGAACCAGCGACCGTGCTCGCAACAGCGGCCGGCACCCGCGCCGCGTTGCGGATCGCGGCTGTCGCCCGTGCCCCAGAACGCGGCCCACGCGCCAGTGTCCGGCGGCAGGTCGCGGAACATGGCTTCGCGGCCCTCGACGTAGGTGCGGGTGCCATCCGCCACCGTCGCATCCACACCCAGCGAGAAGAAGCCATGGCCATCCGGCGTGACCAGCCACCAGCGGCCGTCGGCCTTTTGCGCATGGAACCATCCGGTGCCGTTCAATTGGACGTCCAGACGTCCGCCGTAGCGATCCATGCGTGCCGTGGCGGCTGCGGGCAGCCGCTGATTCACGGCGGCGCGCAGTGCGGCGTCATCGGCGATCTTCTCCGGCCACTGCCCGCGTGTGTACTGGCCGTAGCGGTCCACGATGCCGGTGTAGGCCGCCTGCAGCAGCGGCGTGCCGCGCACCACGTCGAGTCGCCCCAGCAGGATGGATTGCGGTGCCTGCGGCGCCGGCATCGACACGCGCACCGCATGCACCGCAGCCGGATCGAGCTGGCCGCTGACGGCGGTAGCCAGCAGGATGCGCTGGCCGTCGTCGTCGAACGGCCGTGCCGGCCCCTTCTGCATGCCGAACGCCAGCGGCGAGGTGGCGGCCAGCGGCAGCACCAGCGTCTGTGCCGGGCCGGCCGGCAGGCCCACCGTCGCCTGCAGATGCTGGCCCTGGCCGCTGTCCACCACGAGGTCGAGCGTCACCGCCCACGGCATGGCGTTCTGCACGCGCAGGTGCAGCTCGCCCTGACTGCGCCAGTCCCAGGCGCCGTGCGCGGGTGCCAGCGTCAAGGCTGGTGCGGGCGATGGCGTGAAGGTGTAGCGACGCTGCGCAACGCCATCGGCGGCGGTTTCCGCCGCCGGTGCGGCGGTCACGTGCTGCGTCCCGACGCGCACGCCGGCAGCCGGCGCCGTCAGGTCGGCCACCTGCGTTGCGCCCGCGCCCATCGGCACCGCGAGGCCGAGCCCCGCCACCAGCCACCACGCCCATCGTTTCATCGCCGCCTCCGAGTCCCCGGCCAGTATGCGGCCGGTACGTCACGCCGCGCCGTGCTTCTGCCAACGTCGCCACACCGCGTACACCGGCACGCCGAGCGCAATGATCACCAGGCTCATGCCGGCATCTCCCGGCGTGGCGATGGCGGTCGCGGCGATCACGCCGAGCACGGTCACCACGAACACCAGCGGCAGCAACGGATACAGCGGCACCCGGAACGGAGCCGGCTCATCGACGAATTTCCAGCGGTACCAGAACAGCGTGCCGATGCCGAACGCATGGCCCAGCCACTCGCCCACCGTGGTGTAGTCCACCAATTGGCCGAAGTTGCCCCACAGCATCAGCACGATGGTCCAGCCGCCCAGGAGCGCCAGCGCCACGCGCGGCGCGCGGCTTTGCTCGTGGATGCGGCCCACCGCGGAGAACAGCGCGCCATCGGCGCCCATCGTCTGCAGCACGCGCGCGCCGCCGGCAATGGCGATGCTGCAATAGCCGAAGGTGGAACACGCAATGCCCACCGCCATCACGCGTTGCCCGGCGGTGCCGAACAACCGCCCCATGAGGTCGGCGGCCGGCGCGGAGCTGGCGGCGAGGCCGGCGTGGCCGAGGCCCGCCAGGTAGGCGACGTTGGCCAGCACGTAGGCGGCGACCACACCGAGCATGCCCAGCAGCAGGGCACGCGGCAGCGTGCGTTGCGGGTCGCGCACCTCGCCGGCAAGGTCGTTCAGATAATGGAAGCCGCCGTAGGTGAACAGCACCGGCAGCAGCGCGCCGACGAACGCGCCGTTCGACACGTGGTGCGCCGGATCGGGCGCCAGCACGCCGCCCAGATGGCCATGCGCCAGCACCAGTCCCACCGCCACCAGCATCGCCACCGCGGCCAGCTTCAGCACCGCGAACACGTTCTGCAGCAGCGCGCCGGCGCGGATGCCGCTGAAGTTCACGCCGACGATGAACACGATGGCCGCGATGCCCACCGGCGTCACCCACGGCAAGCCGAGCCCCAGCGCCTTGCAGAAATAATCGGCAAAGGTGATCGCCACCGCCGCCACGCTGCCGGGGTAGTTGATCAGCGCCATCGTCCAGCCGAACAGGAACGCCGGCAGCATGCCGAACGCTTCGCGCAGATAGAGGTAGATGCCGCCCGCCTGCGGCCGCCGTGAGCCAAGCTCGGCGTAGCACAGCACGCCGGTGAGCGTCAGCAGGCCGCCGAGCACCCACAGCACGAGCAGCGGCAGGCCGGAAGCCGTGCGCTCGGCGACCGTGGCCGGGGTGCGGAAAATGCCGGCGCCAATCACGCCGCCGACCACGATCATCGCGCCATCCCACACCCCAAGGCGGCGCAGGTAGCTGGCCTGGTTCGAACTCGTCATCGCGCCACCTTAGCGGCCGCCACCGGACCCGGCCAGCCTTGCCGCGCAGGCGCCGAGGCTTCACGCTGCGCTGCCGCCCATTTCCGCGGGAACCGCGCATGACGATCCACCCGGCCACCCGGCTGTTCCCGCTGCTGATCGTCGGCATCGGCCTCCTCGCGCTGCGCCAATACCGCAGCGCGCAAACCCTGCTGCAAGACTGGGCCCGTGCCAACCACCTGCGCATCCTGCGCAAGCGCCGCGGCATCCCGCCGCTCTCCATGTGGTTCACCACCTCGCGCAACCAGTACCTCTACCGCGTGGAAGTGCTCGACGAAACCACCCGCCGCATCCGCAAGGGCTGGATCAAGCTCGGCACGTTCTGGTGGGGCACGATGTCGCCCGACGCAGTCGAGGCGACGTGGGACGAGGAGTGAAACCCGGCGCCTGATGCGCCACACCCTTATGGGTCGGGCTTCAACCCGACTGGTGCGTGAGCCGCCGAATTGCCGAACGCCTGCCGGGCTGAAGCCCGACCCACAGGGCACCTGGGCGGCGCGGCGCCGCGCGCAGTCTAGAATTCCGGCGTGATGCCTACGCTGCGGAAAATCATCCACGTCGACATGGACGCGTTCTACGCGTCGGTGGAGCAGCGCGACGCGCCGGAGCTGCGCGGCAGGCCGGTGGTGGTGGCGTGGCGCGGCAGCCGTTCGGTGGTATGCGCGGCGAGCTACGAGGCGCGCAAGTTCGGCATCCATTCCGCGATGCCTGCGGCGCGCGCCGAGCGGCTGTGCCCGCAGGCGGTCTTCGTGCCGCCGGATTTCAGCCGCTACAAGGCCGTGTCGCGCCAGGTGCACGCGATCTTCGCGCGGCACACCGCGCTGATCGAACCGCTGTCGCTGGACGAGGCCTACCTCGACGTGACGCACGCGGAGAACGGCCTGCCTTCGGCCACGGCCATCGCGCAGGCGATCCGCGCGGCGATCCTCGAGGAAACCGGGCTCACCGCCTCGGCGGGCGTCGCGCCCAACAAGTTCATCGCCAAGATCGCCTCGGATTTCAACAAGCCGAACGGCCTGTGCGTGGTGCGCCCGCGCGACGCGCTCGCGTTCCTCGCGCCGCTCGCCGTGAACCGTCTGCCCGGTGTGGGCAAGGTGATGGAGCGCAAGCTCGCGGAGCTCGGCGTGCGCACGGTGATGGCGCTGCGCGGCGTGCCGGCGGACGCGCTGGAAGCGCGCTTCGGCCGCTGGGGCCTGCGCCTGCACGAGCTGGCGTTCGGCATCGACGAGCACCCGGTGGAACCAGACCGTCCCACGCTGCAGATCTCCTCCGAAGACACCTTCGAACACGACCTGCACCTGGACGAGCTGGAGCCCGCCATTCGTGCGCTCGCCGCGCACACCTGGGCCGCGCACGAGCGCGAGGCCCGCGGCCGCCACGGCCGCGTCGCGCGCACCGTGGTGCTGAAACTCAAGACCGCCGATTTCCACACCCTCACCCGCAGCCTCACGCCGGCGCAGCGCCCGGCTTCCGAAACCGAACTGGCCGACATCGCCTGTGCGCTGCGCGACCGCGTGCAACGCTCTCCCGGAGAACGCTACCGCCTCGTCGGCGTCGGCCTCAGCGGCTTCGTGGAGGTCGACAGCTATCAGGCGCAGGGGGAGTTGTTTGCCTGAAACCTCAAAACCGAAGCTTCCGGTACCCCCCCGGAGGTGCGTCGCCACTTCCAAAGGAAATTGACTCCGACTCCACGCAGCGCGGACACTGACTTTTACCCTGCCCATGGCCACGGGGATTGACTCCGGTCTCGTGCGTTGAAGAGGGCGACACGCGATGGCTTGAGACAGCACGGCGAAACGGAGAGCTTCGTTGACAGAGATGACGTCATCCGCCACCAGAGTTGCCCACTTGCTTCGCGAGGCTGGCAACGCACTTGGCCACGGTCAGGCCAACCTTGCCGACCGTGGTCTGAGCCAAGTGCTGGCACTCGATCCAGGCAACGTGGAGGCCCAACGCCTTTTGGGCATTGCCGCACTGGTGCGCGGCGACTACCGACGCGCCATTGCCCATCTACGCAGCGTTGTCGCCGCACACCCTGACGATCCCTCCATCAACATGACCCTGGGCAATGCCCTGGTTGAGACTGGCGAAACCAAAGCTGGACTGGATAGCCTGCGGCGTGCCTGTGAGCTCGCCCCGGGGATGGCTGCTGCGTGGTACAACCTTGGCCGCGCGCTGCAAATGTCGGCTCAGGTGGAGCAGGCTCATGGTGCCCTGCAACGTGCCGTGGCAATCGAGCCGGGCTACGTCCGAGCACGCAACGCACTGGCTACCGTACTGACCAACTTGGGTAATATCCCGGCCGCCGTGACGCTGCTGCGGGAAACCCTGCGCGATCATCCCGACAACGCCGACGCATGGTTTGCCCTGGGCAGTATCAAAACCGAACGCCTGACCCGCGGCGACACCGCACACCTGCAGCGACTGTTCCGCCAATCGGGTTCACCCGACGACACACGTATTCTGCTTGGCTTCACCCTGGCCAAGGCCTTGGAGGATCAATCCGATTACGCCGCAGCCTTCGACATGGTGCACGAAGCCAACGCGCTGAAACGCCAATCGCTGTACTGGAGCCGCAGCGAAGAACGGGCGCGTGTCGAGGCCATTTCGGAGGCATTCTCCACCCCGATCGCAAATCCACTGGACGCCGAGCTGGGGCGGGAAATCATCTTCGTGGTGAGTCTGCCGCGTTCCGGCTCCACTCTCGTCGAGCAAATCCTGGCCGCCCATCCGGAAGTGACCGGCGGAGATGAGTTCCAGGCGTTGCCCGAAATACTCGACGAGGAATCCGCGCGCCGCGGTACGCCCTTCCCGCAATGGGTGTCATCAACGACTGCGGACAACTGGCACCGAATGGGCACTGCGTATCTGGCCCGCGCACGACGTTGGCGGCCGCAACACGTGCGACTCACCGACAAGAACATCAGCAATTGGGCCTTCGTGGGGGCCGCGCTGGCCATGCTGCCCGGAGCCCGCGTGATCAACGCGCGCCGCGATCTCGTGGAAACCTGCTTCGCCAGCTACCGCCAGCTGTTCGCCACTGGCGTCCACTTCAGCTATGACCTGGACGACATGGTGGATTACTGCGCCGGCTACGAGCGCCTGAGTGCCCTCTGGCAACGACAATTTCCACAGCGCTACTTCGACCACCACTACGAGTTGCTGCAGCAGGATCCAGAAGGACAGATCCATCGCGTACTGGATTTCTGCGCGCTGCCGTTCGATACCGCCTGCCTCTCCTTCCACCAGACGCCACGTACCGTACTCACCTTCAGCTCGGCCCAGGTACGCCAGCCGTTGCGTCTGGACACTGCACGCGCCGCGCTCTACGGCAACAGGCTTGATCCGCTGCGTGCCCGGCTCCATGCGGCCGGCCTGCTGTCAACCAGCCCCTGAGGCACGGGCCGCCGGCCCGTTACCGACGCGTCGCCCGGTTGTCCGAAGCCAAATCGGCCGACATCGGCTACGCCCTGCACAACCGCAAACGACACGCGCAGGCAGCACATCACAAAAACCGGGATCGGCGTCGATACCCCTGACTAGGTAGCGCCCCCGAAAGCGCCTGCCGGGGATCGGCCCCGACCTCGTGCCCGTCCACAAAAAAACCGCCGGCCCGAAGGCCGGCGGCGCAAGTGCATCAGATGAATCCCGGATCAGTAGTCGTACGTGACCGAGAACCGCATCGTGCGCGGCGGGTTGGTGAACAGCGGCTGCTGGTAGTACGAGTCGACGAAGATCGTGTTGCTGGTCGGATCGAACGACGCCGGGTACGACGGGCTGGTCTGGGTGGCACGCTGCTGGTTGAAGACGTTGAACACGTCGAAGTTGAAGCCCAGCTTGTGGTCGGCAAACGCCGGCTTGTAGTGCACGCCCATGTTCAGCAGCTCGGTCCACGGGGTGTGGCCATTCGACCCCGGGGTCACGCGCTGACCGGCGCACCAGTGGTAGTTGCCCGAACCATAGCCGTTGTAACCGGTCGGATCCGCCGCACCACCCTGAGCGTACTCGTCCGGACCCTGCACCAGCGGGCCGTAGTAACCCAGGCACTCTTTCGGCACACCCGACTGCACCAAGAGCACCGCGGACACCATCCATTCCGGCGTGATCTGGTAGTCGCCACGCGCGCGGATCTGGTGCTTGCGCACGTTGATCAGGTCGCCGTACTGGCCGTCCATCAGCTGCCAGCTATCCCAGTCCTCGGTCTTGGACACGTCGCCCTGGCCGAAGTCCGAACGCACCTGGCCTTCGGTATTGCCGAAGCCACGCGAGAAGGTGTAGTCGATGCGGCCGAACCACTTGCCGTCGAACGGATGCTCCAAGTACATGTTCAAGGCGCCGTACTTGCGCACCGCACCACGATTGAAGCCCCAATCCTTGGTCGTCATCGGCACCAGGTGGCTCTGGGTGCCGTCGTCGGACACCACCAGCATGGTGTTGGTGCGGCCCGGGTTGAACAGACGGCAGTACGACGCGCCATACAGCGAATCCCCGTACTGGCTCGGGTCAAGGCCCATCGTGGTCATCTTGGCGGCGATCTGGCCCGGCGAACATTCGTCGTCGATCGCAGCCTTGAGGTCACGCCACATGGCCTTGGCGCCATACACCCAGTTGTCGCCCAGCTTCTTGTCAAAGCCGACGATGAACTCATCGAGGTATTCCGGCTTCAGGTTGCGCGCGGCGACCTGAAGTGGATCCTTCGGTGCACCGGTTTCGCCGTCCGGCGAAGAAGTCGGCGCGAGCTGCGTCAGGCCCTGCGGCACGCCCGTGACCGGATCGATCGAGGTGTAGGAATACAGCGTCGTCAGGTAGGTCGAACGGTTGGCCGCACGCTCGGCCGCATTGCTCGGCAAGGCGAGGTAGTAACGGCCGAAGTTGCCGTACACCTTGAACGAGGAATCGCCGAACACGTCCCAGCTGGCACCCAGACGCGGCTCCCACTGGTTCTTCTCTTCCACGAACGGCTTGGACAAGTCGTTGTAGTTGGTGAAGTGGTCGTTGCGGACGCCGATGTTCAGCAACAGGTTGGGCAGCACCTGCCAGGTATCCTGCACGTACCACGCCTTCTGTGTCGTGGTCATGCTGGTCGCCCAGCCGATGTGGCGCTTCTGCACGATGTTGCCCGCAAAATAGCGCCAGTAGTAGTCAATCGACGGATTGAACGGGTTGGTGAAGCTCGGGCCCTGATCGGTCGCGCGGTAGGACATGTTGTCGATACCGACGGCGAGGTCATGGTCACCCAGGCGATAGTCCAAGTCCGCGCGCAGGCCGTGCGAGGCGTTCTTGGCGCCCGGCATGGTCCACGTGGTGTTGGTCTGGGCATTGTGCGGATGACTGCCATCCGGCAGGGTCGCGTTGCTGCCACGGGAAATGAACGGCAGTGGGCTGTTGTTGCCGTAGTTTACCGGGTCCTGGAACCGGCCCTGGCCGTACACGATGCTCAGGGTCAGGGCATCGGTGATGTAGCTGGTGAAGTGGCCGATGTAGAACTGGGCGTTGTCCTTGGCGATGTCGTTGCGGCTGGAGAACGCGCCCTTCTTCAGGGTGTCGTAGTCGAACAAGTACGTGTTGCCGGCACCGTTGCTGGTGTTGTTGCGCAGCGCGGTCAGCTCGAGGATGTTGCTGTCGGTGATGTTCCAGTCCAACTTGCCGTAGAACTTCTTCTGGTCGTCCTTGTACTCCACGACCTTGCCGCTATCCACGTTCTGGACACTGGTGCCCTTGGTCTTGGTCTGCTCGCCAGCCAAGAAGATGAACAACTTGTCCTTGATCAGCGGGCCACCAATGTACGCAGAGTAGATGGTCTCCCACGACTTGTTGTCGTTGCGGTAGCGCTGCAGCGAACCCGGCTTGGTCGGATCGTCGATGGCGAAGTTGACCAGACTGCTCGACGGCGCAATGTTCGGGTGGCCGTAACGGTAGTTGGTCGGGTCGCTTTCCAGCGCACGCGGCTGCCACAGCACCTGGCCACCGAAGTGCCAGTCGTTGGTGCCGCGCTTGCCGACCTGGTTGATCACGCCGCCATCGGAGCGGCCGTACTTGGCGTCGTAGCCGCCAGTCAGGGTCTCTTGCTGTTCAATGGCACCATACGGCAGCTGGAAGCCGCCGAGGTTCTTGTACGGCTCGCCGACGTTGTAGCCGTTCACGTAGTACGAGTTCTCGGACACGCTGGAACCGCCGAAGGACACCAGCGACTTCCCGGACGGGCCGGAGAAGAAGCTGCTGCCAGGCGTGGTATTCGGCGCCAGGAGGGCGATCGCCTCGGCACTGTGTGCCACCGGCAGGCGCTGCAGGTCGGCGGAGGTGATGACGGTGCTGGAGTTGACGCTGGTGACGTCAATCGCCGGCAACGCATTGGCGGTGACCGTGACCGAGGACAGCTCCTTGGCGTTGGAGCTGCTTGCCGCCGCGCCAGCGCTGCTGGTGAAGTCGACACCGGCAGCGCCGCCGCTGGATACGAAGGTGTTGTCACGCGAGCTGACCACCTTGCCGTTCTGCTTCAAGGTGATGGTGTAGGTACCCACCGGCAGGTGGTCAACGCGATAGCGGCCCGTGCTGTCGACTGGCACTTCGCGCGAAAAGCCGCCGGCATTGGTGACGACTACCGTCTCACCGGAGCCGGCTGGCGCCTGACCGAAAACGCTACCGACCGTGCTCTGTGCCAGTGCGATGCCGGTGAAGCTCAAGCCGAGCGCCACCGCCAGTGCGGTGCGGCGCCAATGGGTGCGGCCGACACCCGCGTGGTATGGCTGATTCATGTGGTATCTCCCCAGATGATTGCAAATGACGTGGGCCGACGCCCGTGCCGACGTCACGCCAAACCGGCCATCCGCCGAAAACGTCCCGCCGCTCTTTGTTACAAGAACTCGCGAACCGGGCTCGACTCTGATGGGCCTCGGCACAGAAAGTAAGCCCATGAAAATGCCGCCGTCAACAAAAACTTCATGAACGCCGCACACAAACGTTAACAATGCACGTGCCCATCGGGGCGTCCTTTTGTGCTAGCCACGCGCAAAACACAGCGCGGGCAAGCGTCATCGCAGGCTCGAATTGAGCCGCGCACGCCGGCCGCAATACCATCCAACAATGACCTCGACACCGCTGCCCCCCTCTTCGGTTGCATCCTCGCCAGCGCAGGAAACCAGGACCGCGATCGCACGCCTCGAGCACGTCATTGCGGGCACGCCGGATGATGCAGCGACGCTGATCGAACTGGCGAACTTGCGATTTGCGGCCGGGCAATTTCGGGCATCCGTGCCGTTGCTGTTGCGCGCGGCGCAGCACCTGCCGCGCAATGCGCCGTTGATCGTGGCGCTGGTGCAGCGCCTGATCGCGTGTGGCGAGGTCAACGCCGCACGCGCCTGCCTCGATCTGCTCGCCGGCGCACCACAGGCGCCGCCCGATCTGCTGGCGACCCAGGCGCATCTGCGCTTCTCGCTGGGCGAAATCCCCACCGCGCTGAACCTCATCGAGCACGCCATCCGCGCCGGTGGCGACGCGCCGGGCATTGCCCACATGCACGCCATGCTGCTGCAGTTCAATGGCCGCATTGATGCCGCAACCGCCACCCTCGACGCCAGCCTTGCCCGTTGGCCCAGCTTCGGCGATGCCGCAGTGATGCTGGTCAATCTGCACAAGCAGACGCCGACGGCAAACCGCCTTACCGCATGGCGCGAGCAACTGCAGCAGTTGCCCCCGGACGAGCAGCAACCGGATCGCGCGTTCGTGCGCGCCGAGTTCGAGTACGCCTGTTTCAAGACGCTGGACGACCTCGGCCAGCCGGAAGACGCCTGGCCGGCACTGGCGCGTTGCAATGCGCTGATGCACCAACTGAATCCCTACGACGCCGACGGCGAAGCCGCCGTGGTGCGCGCCATGCAGGCCTTGTCGCCTACTGCAGCGACGCATGCGGCGCCACCCGACAGCCCGTGCCCAATCTTCATCGTCGGCATGCCACGTTCCGGCACCACGCTGCTCGACCGCATCCTGTCCAGCCACCCGCAGGTGGAGTCGGCCGGGGAAATCATCGATTTCTGGCGCCAATTGCACTGGGCCGCCGACGTCACGCCGAACAAGACCCGCAGCCTGCTGCGCATCATCGAGCGCAGCGACGCTATCGACTACCACGAACTGGGCGCGCGCTACCTGCGGCAAACCCAATGGCGCGCCCACGGCAAGCGCTGGTACGTGGACAAGCTGCCGGCCAACATCCAGATGGTGGCATTCATCCGGCGGGCGTTGCCGCATGCGCCCATCCTGCACATGGTGCGCGACCCGATGGACACCTGCTTTTCCAACTACAAGGCGATGTTCGGCAACGTATCGGCGTACAGCTACGACTTCGACGCGCTTGCCCACTACTACCGCGGCTATCAAGAGCTCGTGCGCCATTGGCATCACAGCTTGCCGGACACCATGTTCGACGTGGACTACGCCGCGCTGGTGCAAGACACCGCAGGCGTGGTGGCCAAGGTGTTGGCATGGTGCGGGTTGCCCCCCAGCGACGCGTGTCTGCGCCCCGACCGCAACCCGCAACCGGTCGCCACGCCGAGCAGCGCGCAGGTGCGCGAGCCGATCCATCGCCGGGGCGTGGATCAATGGCGCCGTTACGCCGCCCAGCTGGCGCCCTTGCAGGCAGCACTGAACGTCGAGCGTTGAGTTGGCGCTGAGCCAAGGCCAGAGTCAATGCCTCCGACCGGACGTCACGTCCAAAGAGCCTGCGGGAAATCAATGCTGGCCCTGCGCCGCGTGACTCCACGGCGCGCCGCGCGGAGTCTGCACGGTGTAGTTTTCGATCATGGAAATTGCGTACTGACTGCGGTTCGTCGTCATGCCCCCCTCTCCCGCCCTCCTTGCCGAAGCGGCGCAGGCACTCAACCGCCGTCAGCCCGAAGCGGCGATGCCTCTGCTCGAACGTTTCCTGGCGGGTAGCCCCGGCGCACCGGATGCCCTGTTCATGCTTGGCCTTGCACACGTGATGCGTGGCACGAGCAGCAACGCCATCCCGTTGCTGCGCCAAGTCGTGGCGCAGCAACCACAGCACGCCGACGCCCACATGTACCTCGGCTGCGCACTGCAGGAGATCGGCGGCTTCGACGAGGCGCTGCGCCATTTGGGCGCGGCCTGCGAGCTGACGCCGCAGCGGCCGGCCGTCTGGTACAACCTGGGCAAGGCGCTGAAGGAACAAGCCCGGCTCGATGACGCAGCCGGGGCTTTCGAGCGTGCGCTCGCACAGGACGCGAACCACGCGCTGGCCCGCATCGGCCGGGCCGACGTCGCCACCATGCGTGGCGATATCGAGCGCGCGGTGGCCGACTACCGGCACGTGCTCCAGCTGCAACCCGACCGCGCCGAGGCTTGGCACGGGCTGGCCAACCTCAAGACCCGAGCACTGGACGCGACCGATGCCGAACAGATCCGGCACGCCCTGCAGCGCCCCGGCATCCCGCCGGATGCGCGGGTGCTGCTGGGCTTCAGTCTGTATCGCGCGCTCGAGGATCAACACGATTACGCCGACGCCTTCGCGGCGCTCCGCCAGGCCAACGACGACCAGCGGCGGCTGGTGACATGGGATGCCGCCCGCGAGCATGCGGCGATCGATCGCATCATGGCGGCCTTTCGCGGCGTGCAGCCCGCCCCGGTGGAGCCGGAGCTGGGCCGCGAGGTCATTTTCATCGTCAGCATGCCGCGCTCGGGCTCGACGCTGGTGGAACACATCCTTGCCTCACACCCCGAGGTCGAAGGCGCCAACGAGATCCCCGATCTGGCCCAGGTCATCGCGGACGAATCGCATCGTCGCGGCCAGCCGTTTCCGGGTTGGGCCGGCGCGGCCACTCCCGCCGACTGGCATCGGCTGGGCCGCGACTACCTGGCCCGCACCACGCGCTGGCGCGAGCAGCGTCCGCGTTTCACCGACAAGAACGTCGCCAACTGGCCGCTGCTGGGCGCCGCACGCCGCATGCTGCCCGGCGCAAAAATCATCCACTGCCACCGCGACCCGGTGGAGACCTGCTTTTCCTGCTACCGGCAATTGTTCCGGCACGGCCTGCACTACAGCTACAACCTGGACGAGATGGCCGAGCGCTACCGCGACTACGAACGGCTCAGCACGTTCTGGCTGGCACGCCATCCGCAGCACATCCTCGATTTTCCGTACGAAACCCTGGTGCAGGAACCCGAAACCCAGATCCGCCGGCTGCTCGCTTTCTGCGAACTGCCGTTCGATGCCGCTTGCCTCACACCCCACCGCACCCGGCGCGAGGTGCTCAGTACGGCCAGCGCGGCGCAGGTGCGGCAGCCGATCCACGCGGACACCGCTCGCAGCGTGCCGTATCAGGAATGGCTGCACCCCCTTCGCGAGAAATTGGCGCGCTGAAAACGATCAAGCCGCCGGATGACCGGCGGCTTGATTTCCTGAAACCTTCCCGAACCTACGCCACCCGTCTTGCCGGTGACGTGGAATGGGGGAGGCAAGTGGCTCAGAAGTCGTACTTGACGTTGAATTCCATGTAACGCGGGGCCTCGGTGGAGGCAGCGGTGTGGTACACGGGGTTATACAGGAACGTACCCGAGTTGTTGCCACTGGCGCCGCCGCCATTACCGATCGCGTACTGGGTGTAGTACAGCGTCGCATTCTGCTCGTTGAACACGTTGTGCACTTCCGCCTGCAGGGTAAGGTGCTTGTTTGCCCAGTCTGGCGTGTAGGTCACGCTCAAGTTGAGCTGGTGGGTCCACGGGGTGTGGCCGCTGGTGCCCGGAGGCGACCCTGCACCACCATAACCCACGCCGGTGGCCGACATGGCGCTCGGTACGCCACCGCAGAAGTGCTGATACGGGCCGTTGTACGCATCCGCAAAGATGGTGTTGCCGAAACCGCTCAGGCAGACATTCGGCGCCCCCGACTGCATGATGAAGGTGCCACTGAGCGTCCACTCCGGCGTAACGGCATACGAGCCGAAGGCCTTGATGGTGTGACGATGACTATTGGCCTGCTCACCGTTGGCGTAGGCCATGAGGTCCGGGAAATCCCACTGCGCCGTGGTCGAGCCGGAGAACCCGCCATTCCGCTGGTTGGTGATCTGCCCGATCGGCGTGTCAGTCGGGCCTTCGGTGCTGCCGTACGACTTGGAGAACAGGTAGTCGATCTTGCCGAACCACTTGCCGTCCCAGGTGTGCTGCAGATAGGAATCCAGGGCGTAATACCTGCGCGACGGCTTCGGGAACCCGATGAACGGCTGGCCCTGCGTGTAAACACCATTGCCCGTGTTCGGATTCCACGTGATCGGGCCGCCGGGCTGCGGTATGTAGTTGGTCTTGCCGGGATTGACCAAGCCTGCGATCGCATTGCCGTCGGCGCAACCACTGTATCCCTCGACGCAGACATCGGTGTCGTCAACGAGGTTGCCTGCCTTTTCGAAGGTTGCCTGCTCGCCCCACACCAGACCGGTATCGCCGAGCATCTTCTGGAAGCCCAACACATACTCGTCCTGATACTGCGGCTTGAGGTTGGTCGAGGCGTAATCCTTGATGTTGCCGGGGACGCCGTTCTCGCCGTCAGACGAGAAGTACCCCGCCGGCGTACCTGGCGCCTGGTTGGTGATGGGAAGCGCGGCCAACCCGGTCGGGATGCCGGTCGGCGTCATGCCGCTATAGGTGTAGACGATGGTGCCGTTGATCGAGCCAAACGCCGAGTTGCGTGCCGCCAGGCCCGCCGGCAGCGCCAAGTAGTAACGCCCCGCGTTACCGAAGACCTTGAACGTGCTGTCACCAAACACATCCCAGCTGAAGCCCAGACGCGGCGCCCATTGCGGGCTGGTTTCCTTCACGTAGGCAACGCCACCCGGGCCGGTGTTCTTGAACTGGTCATTGCGCAGGCCAAGGTCAAGCAACAGGTTGGGGGTAACCTGCCATTTGTCTTCCACGTATTGCGCCTTCTGGCGCGCCGCAATCGAAACGTTCTGGCTTACCAGGCTCTCGACGACGTAGTTGCCATAGCCCGGGTTGCCAGCGAAGGGCGAGTTGGAGAACTCGGACGGGATGCCCTGCACGTAGTTGTAAGAGCCGCCGCCAAGGATCGACGTGCCATCGTCGTCGTCGCGGTACTGCACGTTGTCGATACCGAACTTGAGATCGTGGTCGGCCGTAACCCGCCAGTCGAAGTCGAGGCGCATGTTGGCGGTCTTCGTGGTGTGGCCAGGGTTGCCGATGGTGGTGTCGACAAGGTTCGGGACCGAGACGCCCGCCGGTACGGCCACACCCGGACCGAAGGTCACGGGCGCCGCGGCCGCACCACTCAAGCTGCTGTAGTACTGCCCGCTCATCAAGCCGTACATCGCTTCGAGCGTAAGGTTGTCAGTGATGTAGGAGGTGTACTTCAGGATGCCGATCTTGAACGTATCCTTGGTCACCACACCCGGGCCATACAGGTTTGCAACCTTCTGGTTCGTGTAATCGTAGTTGTAGAAATTGTTGCTGAGCTCCTCGTCCTTGGTCTGGACGCCGGTGAGCTCCAACACGTTGTTGTCGTTGATGTTCCAGTCCAGCTTGCCGTACATCTTCGGACTCTTGTTGCTGGTCGACTCGAAGAAACCCTGCGGTGACGTTATGCCGTAGTTTTGCAACCCGGCCTTGTCGCTGTTGTGCTGCCACTCGGCCGTAATGAAGAAGAACAGCTTGTCCTTGATCAGCGGGCCACTGACGTAGGCGTCATATACCGCCTCCCAGTTGCTGTTCTGCTTCTTGCCCGCCTGGATCTTGCGATAGCCAGGCGCATAAGCCGTGGTGCCCTGGCTGGGCGCGAGGAATGGCGTGCCAGTGTTGTCCACGGCACCCACCGGCGTCCGCGGATTGTTGTAGTACACGTTATCGAAGTTGCCCTGCGCCCACGACGGGCGGTACGACACGTACACGCCAGCATGGAAGTCATTGCTGCCGCGCTGACCGATCTGACTGATGACGCCACCGGTCGAACGGCCGAATTCGGGGCCGTAACCGGAAGTGATGGTCTGCTGCTCGGCAATGGCAAAGAACGGCAACGCAACACCGCCGGCACCACCGATGGGATCAGTCGTATTGAAACCGTTGAGATAATAGGCATTTTCCACGACGCTGTTGCCGCCCATGGAAACCAGTGGCGTACCCGTCGGACCGGTGCCGAGGGTGGAGCCGCCCATGTTCACGCCCGGCGCCAGCAAGGCGATCGCCTCAGCGCTGTGGGCCAGCGGCAGGGTCTTCAACTGCTGTGCCGTGATGACGGATGTCTGGCGCGTGGACGACACGTCGATCGCCGGCAGCGAGTTGGCGGTGACCGTCACGCTGGACAGGTTTTCGACGTTCTTGCCCCCGGTAGTGGTGGCGAACGGCACCTGCGTACCGCCGCTCACGCTCACCGTGACGTTGTTGCGCGTGGCAACTGCATTGCCCTTCTGCATCAACGACACGGTGTATTGACCTACCGGCAACTGGTTGGCGCCGTAACGACCATCGCTGCCAACCGCCACCTCGCGGGTCAGGCCGGTCTGGTTGTTGACGATGCGCACCGTCTCGCCGGCGGTGGCCGGCGCGGTGCCGAACACCGAACCGGTGGTGGCTTGGCCATAGGCCAAACCGGTGAAACCCAGACCCACGGCCAGTGCGGCGGCCAGGGCGTTGCGGCGGTAATGGTTATCCCGCGTTGAATGCTTGCTCATCATTTGCTCCCCGGGAACGTCCCGATAAGTTGCATGAAGACCGGCTACACCGCTTGCCTTTGAACTGTCGCCGCATCTGCCCGCGTTCCCGTTACGCGCCCAGGCGTTCGACCAGTCATGTGCTACGCGATGCATTACCTGCCGCCACCGAGCCTTCGACGCAATCAAGCTAGTTTCTTGAAAATCCCCGGTCAACACTTTTTTATCATATTGCCTTTATTAAGTGTTCATATAACTCGCAACCTAATTCGATTTACAAGTTAATGCGTTCCTCTTTCGCAAGTTCCCTATTCCAATGTGTTTTATCTTGCGCAACAAAGCGTGCCTTGTTGCTCGAAAAAAGAAGGGGTCGGGATGCGTATTCCACCTGTGGAAAACGCATCCCGACCCCGGTTTTCAGCCCGGTTTTTCCGGTTTTACTCGCCCTCGTCGATATCCCCGAACCGCAAGTGCTTGACGCTGCGACCATTGCGGCGCACGAGCTTGAGGGCTTCGATGCCGATGCGGACGTGGGCATCGACAAATTTTTCGGTCACCTTGCGATCGCTTGCCGTGGTCTTCACCCCCTCGGGAATCATCGGCTGGTCGGACACCAAGAGCAGCGCGCCGGAAGGAATGCCGTTGGCAAAGCCGGCGGAGAACAAGGTGGCGGTCTCCATGTCCACCGCCATGCAGCGCGTGCGGCGCAGGTAGGCCTTGAACTTCTCGTCGTGCTCCCACACCCGGCGGTTGGTGGTGTAGACGGTGCCGGTCCAGTAGTCGTGCCCCAGGTCACGGATCATGGTGGAGACCGCGCGCTGCAGCTGGAACGCCGGCAGCGCCGGCACCTCGGGCGGCAGGTAGTCGTTCGACGTGCCTTCGCCGCGGATCGCGGCGATCGGCAGGATGAGGTCGCCGATCCGGTTCTTTTTCTTGAGCCCGCCGCATTTGCCCAGAAACAGCGCAGCCTTGGGCGCGATGGCACTCAAGAGATCCATCGCCGTGGCCGCGTTGGGACTGCCCATGCCGAAGTTGATGAGAGTGATGCCATCGGCGGTGGCGTTGGGCATCGGGTACTCGCGGCCACGCACCTCCACCCCGTGCCACTCGGCAAACAGATCCACGTAGTGGGCAAAGTTGGTCAGGAGGATGTAGTCCCCGAACGCTTCCAGCGGGGTGTCGGTGTAGCGCGGCAGCCAGTTGGTGACGATTTCCTGCTTGTCTTTCATGAAGGACGCCTGGTTCGATGGGCCTCCGCGCACGGAGGATGCCGGCGACGCCACGTCGGCGGGGAACGGATATGGCTTCCGATTATGTCTGCTTGCCGCAGGCGGTCGGAACCTGCCGCGTGCATGCTATGTTGGAGGCGTTACGAGGGGGGGGAGGAAAACACATGCGCATGGGAGTCACCATGGACGCCGCCTGCGACCTGCCGCAGGCGTTCATTGCCGAGCACGGCATCACCGTGTTGCCGATCGCGGTCAAGATCGATAGCGACACGTTCATGGACAACCGTGACCCGGCCGAGATCCAGCGCTTCATCAACCGCCGGCTGGGCAACCGCAGCCACGCGGCGGAAACCGAGCCGACCTCGGCCGAGGATGTGCAGAAGCTGTTTCTGGACAAGCTGGTGCTCGAACGGGACTGCGTGTTCTGCCTGACGATGACCGCCACGCGCAGCCCGATCCACGACAACGTGGTGCGCGCGAGTTTCGCGATCCTGCGCGAGTACCGCGAGCGGCGCGGCGCGGGCGGCAGTACCGCACCGTTCCTGATGCGCGTGATCGACACCCGCAACATCTTTGCGGGCGCCGCGCCGGCCATCTGGGAAGCGGCGCGCCTGATCGCCAGCGATCAGCCGCCGGCCACGATCCGCGAGCGCCTGAACAATGTGGCCAACCACAGTTACGGCTACCTGGTGCCACGCGACCTGTACTATCTGCGCGCCCGCGCCAAAAAGAAGAACGACCGCAGCGTGGGCCTGTTCAGCGCGATGCTGGGCTCGGCGCTGGACATCAAGCCGATCCTGCGCTGTTTCCAGGGCGAAACCGGGCCGGTGGGCAAGGCGCGCGGCTTCGAGCAAGGCGCGCAAATGCTGTTCGACTACGCCGCCCGCCGCGTCCGCGCCGGCCTGCTGGTGCCGATGGTGTGCGTGAGCTACGGCGGCGACCTCGCCGTACTCGAACACCTGCCCGGCTACGACGGCCTGCGCACCGCCTGCGCCGACACCGGCGTGACGCTGCTGGAAGCGGCGATGAGCATCACCGGCATGGTCAACGTCGGCGAAGGCGCGGTATCGCTCGGGCTGGCTGCCGAGGAGCACGTGGCGGATTTCTGATCGGGATTTTTATCGGAATCTGGGATTGGGGATTCGGGATTGGGGATTCGCAAAAGCGAGTTCGCTTGTTTGCCGGCGGCTGAGGCCAGCCCGCCCCTCACCCCAGCCCTCTCCCCGGTGGGGAGAGGGGGCAGATGCGACTGGCCCAACCCCGAATCCCGCATCCCCAATCCCGGCTCCTAGAATCCGAAATTGAGAAACCCGCCGTCCACACCGACGACCTGGCCGGTGATGTAGCTCGCCGCCGGCAGACACAGAAAGGCGATGGCAGCGGCGACTTCCTCCGGCTCGCCAACGCGTTTGAGCGGGGTGCGGTCGAGCACTTCCTCGAGGTAGTCCTCGTCGGCCAGTGCCTCGTCGGTGCGCCGGGTGCGGATGTACCACGGCGCCACCGCGTTGACGCGGATGCCGTCCACCGCCCACTCCGCGGCAAGGTTGCGCGTGAGCTGGTGCAGCGCCGCCTTGCTCATGCCGTAGGCCGCGCCGGTGCGCACGTGGGTGATGCCGGAGACCGAGCCGACGTTGACGATGGCGGCGTGCGCGTGCTGCACCAGGTGCGGATGCGCCAGCCGGCACATCTCGAACGCCGCAAACAGGTTCAGCTCGAACACCTCGCGGTACTCCTCGCCGGTGTAGTCGAGCGCCGCGCGCGGGAGGTTGCCGCCGGCGTTGTTGACCAACAGCGACAACGGCAGCCCGAGATCGCTGACCCAGTCGAACACGGCAAGCCGGTCCTCGGCGTCGGCGAGGTCGGCGGCCAGCGCATAGACCCCCACCTGCGGATACTCGTCGGCCAGCTCGCCGCGCATCTCCTCCAGCCAGGCCTCGTCGCGCGCCACCATCAGCACGTTGGCGCCGCGGCCAGCGAGCTCCTGCGCGGTCGCGTGCCCGATGCCGCGGCTGGCGCCGGTAACCAGTGCGGTGTGGCCGGCAAGCTGCCAGGCTTCGCTGCGAGCGTTCATGCCGTGACTCTACACGATGCGCTTGCGGCCGCACCGGGGCCGCACGACACTTTCCGCCTGCCTGCGTCGGGGATCGCCATGAAGACATTGCTGCTGTTGATCTGCGCCGGCCTGCTTGCCGCCTGTTCCGGCAAGGCGCCGACACCGCAATCCACGCCGCCGCCCGCCACCAACACCGCGCGCGTCGCCACCCCCTGGGATGCGATGAAGGCGGACGAACAACGCGCGAAGGATGTGCGGAAGGTGGTCGACAAGCAGGCCGAAGCACAGCGCAAGGCGATCGACGCGCAAACGCAATGACCCGCGATGGCCACCGGAGAGGCGCGGCGACGCGCGGTTTTCCATCCACACGGCGGCCATCGAATCCGGACCCGGCGTGAAGGATGACGAGGGCAGCGCAACGGCAAGCGTTGGCGTCGTTATCGCCTTTGTCGTTTAGCCGCCTTGACGGCCAAACGGCTTGCACATCGTGCACCATGCCGGCATCGTGCACGGCATGCCCACACCCGCCACGCCTCTGCTTGATATCGACGCCGCCACCGTGATGCGCGGCCAGCACGTTGCGCTCGATCATTTCAGCCTGCGCATGGCCGCCGGCGAACACACCGTCATCCTCGGCCCGAACGGCGCCGGCAAATCGACGCTGGTGCAACTCATCGCCCGCCAGCTCTACCCACTGGCCGAGCACGATGGCCGCTGCACGGTGCGTGTATTCGACCGCGAACGCTGGAACGTATCCGAGCTACGCGGCTTGATCGGCATCGTGTCGCCGGTGCTGCAGCGCGACTACACCAGCGACGACCCGGTGGAAGTGTTCGATGCCGTGGTCTCCGGCTTCTTTGCCGCGCGCGGGCTGGCGCTGGACCTGCACGCCACCGCCCCGCAGCGCGAACGCGCGCGCGCCGCGCTCGACCAACTGGGCGCCAGCCACCTGATCGGCCGGCCGATGGCCAGCCTGTCCACCGGCGAGGCGCGCCGCGTGCTGATTGCCCGCGCGCTGGTGCACCAGCCGCGCGCGCTGCTGCTGGACGAGCCCTGCGCCGGCCTCGACCTCGCCAGCCGCCGGCGCTTTCTCGAACACCTGCGCACGCTCGCCCGCGGCGGCACCACGTTGCTGCTGGTCACCCACCACGTGGAGGAAATCCTCCCCGAGATCGATCGCGTGCTGGTGCTGAAAGCCGGCCGCGTGCTGCACGAAGGCCGCAAGGCCGCGACGCTCACCGACGCCGTACTCAGCGATGCCTTCGGCATGCCGGTACGGGTGCGCGAGCGGGATGGGTGGTATGGGGCATCGTTGGCGTGAAGCCGGCCCAGCCGCCTCAACGCACCTCGCACAAACAATACGCATACACGTTCGGCACGCCGGCCTTGGCCTCGCGCAGCAGTGACCATTCGGGCACCAGAGCGTGCACTTGCGCGAACCACGGCGGCAGACGCACGCCCCAGGATTGCAAGAGCCGCACGCCGGCGTTCTGGCTGAAGCCGACGAGGAAGCGCTCGAAGCGGCCAAGCGGCGCCTGCTGGTAGCGCACCGGATACCCGACGGGGAGTTTCGCCAGGCTGGCGGCGTCGGTCACTGCATCGCCGAGGCCGCCGAGTTGGTCGACGAGGCCGCGGTCCTTGGCCTGCGCGCCGGTCCACACGCGGCCCTGGGCAATCGCATCTATCGCCGCAAAATCCTTGCCGCGCGCCTTGGCGACGCCGCCGACGAAATCGCGATAGCCCTTGTCGATGATGGCCTGGATCACGCCGCCCACTTTCGGATCGAGCGGGCGGCTGATGTCGAACGCGCCAGCCATCGGGCCAGTGGCGATGCCGTCGCTCTTGACGCCGAGCTTGGCCAGCGTGCCGGGCACCGTGTAGTACATGCCGAAGATGCCGATCGAGCCGGTGATGGTGTTGGGTTCGGCGACGATGCGGTTCGCATTCATCGAGATCCAGTAGCCGCCACTGGCTGCCACGTCGCCCATCGAAACCACCACCGGGATGCCCGCGGCGCGGGTCAGCGCCACCTCGCGGCGAATCTGCTCGGCGGCATACACCTCGCCGCCGGGCGAGTTGACGCGCAGCACCAGCGCCTTGGTGTGCTTGTTCTCGCGCGCCGCCCGGATCAGCGCCGCGGTGGATTCACCGCCAATCGCGCCCGGCCCGCGCTTGCCGCCGACGATGTCGCCCTCGGCCACCACCACCGTCACCCCGGGCTTGAGCGGTTGCACTTGCGCGGGCTGGTCGGCGAGGTAGCGCGTCAGGTCGACGGAGCGGAAACCGTGGCCATCCTTGCCCGCCGGCACCCCGGCCTTGCGCAGCTCGGCGATCAGCTCGGCACGGGTCGCGGTGCCGTCGATCAGGTGTTCGTTCTGCGCCAGCTGCGCGAGGTCGCCCTGAGTGCTGGCAATGGTCTGCGGCAGATCGTCGACGTCGGCGCGCAGCGTGGCCGGGTCGACTTTGCGCAGCGTCGCCACCTCGCTGAGCCAAGTGCCCCAGATGCCGCCCATCCAGTAGCCATCGGCCTGCTTGGCGGCATCCGAGGCGTGGTCGAGGATGTATGGCTCGGCAGCGCTCTTGAATTCGCCCACGCGGAACAGGTGCACGTCGACGCCGAGCTTGTCGAGCAGGTCCTTGTAGAACAATCGGTAGTTGGCGAGCCCGGTCAGCATCAGGCTGCCCTGAGGATCAAGCAGCACGCGGTCGGCATGCGCCGCGAGGTAGTACTGGCTCTGGTCGAGACTCGCCGCCCAGGCAAGCACCGGCTTGCCGGTGGCGCGAAAGCGGTCGAGCGCCGCGCCCACCTCGCGCAACGCCGCATAACCGCCAGCCTGCAAGTCCTCCGGCAACAGCAGGATGCGGCTGATGCGCTGGTCCTTGGCGGCCGCGTCGATTGCGGCAACCAGGTCGCGCATGCGCACCTGCTTGGCCTCGTCGCCCGACAGCCGCGCCAGCGTACGCTGCATCGGGTCGATGCTGTACTGCTCCACCAGACGGCCCTGGGGTTTCAGCACCAGCACGCTGTTGGCCGCAACCTCCCCTGCAGTCCGGCTGCCGGCGATGCCAGCGGCGATCAGCAACACGAACAGCAGCAAAAAGCCGAAAAACACCACGTTGATGATGGCCAACCGCAGCAGGTTCAAACCGTGGCCGATGCCAAGCAACATGCGCCAGAAACCACGCCGGGACGGCGGTGCATGCGGCGAGGAGGAACGCGGCGGCAGGGGTGGCACGGGCATGGGCGGCATCCGGAGAAACAGCCGCTAGCGTAGCGGCTTGCGCCGCCGTGCGTCAGGCGTGGACAACCACGCTGGTGGTGTCGTGCGAACGCCGCCAGCGCTCGCGCCACGCGCTGCGCCAGAACCGCGTGAACAGCATCACCGCCGCGACGGTCAACCCCGCGATCAGGCCGATCCACACGCCACGCGCGCCGAGGTCGTCGCGGAAGCCGAGCACCCAGCCGATCGGCATGCCCACGCCCCAATAGGCGAACAGCGTGATCGCCATCGGCACGCGGGTATCTTTCAGCCCGCGCAGCGCACCGTTGGCGGCGACCTGGATGCCGTCGGAGAACTGGAACACCCCGGCCAGCACGATGAGCTGCGCCGCCAGCGCGATCACCTTCGGGTCGCGGGTGTAGAGCGCGGCGATCAGGTGCGGGATGCCGAGCATCAGCGCCGAAGACAGGAACTGCGTCGCCAGCCCGAGGCCGATGCCGCAGAAGCCCGCATAACGCACGCCTTCCGCATCGCCGCGCCCCACTGCGTTGCCGACGCGCACGGTGATCGCCATCGCCAGGCCGAGCGGAATCATGAAAAACAGCGAGGCGACGTTGATCGCCACCTGGTGGCTGGCCACCGCGTCCTCGCCCAGCGTGCTGATGATGAGCGTGGCGGCGACGAACAAGCCGGCTTCGGCCAGCAGCGTCACCGCCATCGGCGCGCCGATATGCAGCAGCGCGCGGATGCGCGGCCAGCGCGGCCACTCGAAGCGCGCCATGAGGTTCAGCCCGCGATAGTTGCGGTGCTTGCCGACGTAGAGTGCAAACCCCGCCATTTCCAGCCACAGCACGGTGGCAGTGGCGATACCGCAGCCGTGCGCGCCCTGCGGCGGAATGCCAAGCTTGCCGAACATCAGCACGTAGCCCAGCGGGACCAGCACCAAGAGCCCGCCAAACCCGAAATACATCGACGGCCGCGTGAGCGACAGGCCTTCGGACAGCCCGCGCAGCGCAAAGTAGGTGGTCAGCGCCGGTGCACCCCAGCTGATCGCCAGCAAAAACCGCTCCACGTCGTGGCGCAGGCTGGGCGCCACGCCGATCATGTCCAGCAGCGGCCCGGCATGGCGTACCGCAAACCACAGCAGCGCGCCCATCGCCAACGCGAGCCACAACGCCTGGCGAAACACCGCGCCCACCTCGCCGCGGCGCCCGGCACCATCGAGCTGGGCGATGGACGGCGGCACCGCCATCATCACCCCGATGCCGGCAACGATCGCCAGCGACCACACGCTGGCGCCGACCGCCACCGCGCCCAGCACATGCGCGCCGACGTGCCCGGAGAGCACGGCGTCGACGACATTGCTGCCGACGGCGGCCAGCTGGGCAAGGATGAGCGGGATCGCAAGGCGCACGGTGGCGCCGATCTCGCGGCGCACGCGCGCGCGATCGGGGTGCAACGACTTCATGGAAACGAGAACTCCGGCAGGCCGTCATTCTAGCGGAAACGCCCTTCGCCACCGGTCCCCAGGCGGCTTGCGGCGCGGCGTTTTGCACAGCACCAAATACTTGTCAAGCAATTGAAGCGACGGACTTGGAATACCGTATGCGCTCCTTTTTTGAAACGTAACGTACTGATGCGAAACAACATTTCAGATTGATGAATTCCTGCCCACTGCGTCAAGAAGGGCGATTGCATGCGCTTGGCGCGTCTTCGTCAACGCGTCATCCACAGACTTGTCCACCGGTTCTGTGGATAAGCGGAAAAACCTGCACGGGGGCAAGACTTGCGCAGCTTTCCTCAAGCTTTCGGCAGCACTGTGCTGCAAGTCGTCATCCGCAGCCGCGCAGCGCGACGCCGGTACACTGGCCGGCATGATGCCCGCCGTCCTGCGCGTCGCACTACCGGTGCCGTTGCCCACGTTGTTCGATTACCTGCCGCCTCTTGGCGGTGAGTCGCCGGCGCCCGGTTGCCGCGTGCTGGTGCCGTTTGGGCGCGGCACCGCCGTGGGGGTGGTCGTCGCCAGCCAGGTCGCCCCCAGCGTAGGCGCGGCAAAACTGAAACCCGTGCACAAGCTGCTGGACCAAGCCCCGCTGCTCGACGCCGAACTGATGCGCACCTTGGCATGGGCCGCCGATTACTGGCTGGCAGCACCCGGCGAGGCGTATGCGAATGCACTGCCGCTCGCGCTGCGCGAGGATCGCCCGCTGCCACCGTTGGGCGAGCCGTGTTGGGCGCTGACACCGGCCGGACAAAGCGCACTCGATGCCGGCAGTCGCCGCGGCGGCAGCCGCGCGTTGCTCGTGGAGCTGGTCGCCGGCGCGCTTGGCGCCGGCGAACTGGACGCCTGCCTGCCCGGCTGGCGCGCGGCGGCACGGCGGCTGGTCGCCGCCGGCCTGATCACCCGTGCGGAGCGCGCGGCCACCCAGGCACTGCCGCGCCACCCCGGCCCGATACTGGGTGCCGAACAAACCGCCGCGGTGGCGGCCGTCGGCGCCAGCCTCGGACGCTTCCAGCCATTCCTGCTCGACGGCGTGACCGGCAGCGGCAAGACCGAGGTGTATCTCGCGCTGATCGAACAGGCGCTGGCGCAAGGCCGGCAAAGCCTGCTACTGGTGCCGGAGATCGGGCTGGCACCGCAAACCCTGCACCGCCTGCGCAACCGGCTCGGCATACCGGTCGAAGTGCTGCATTCGAACCTGCCCGACGGCGAGCGCGCGCAAGCCTGGCTGCGCGCCCGTGCCGGCACCGCCAAGGTCATCCTCGGCACCCGTTCGGCGATCTTCACGCCGCTGCCGCACGCCGGGTTGATCCTGGTCGACGAAGAACACGACGCCGCCTACAAGCAGCAGGACGGGTTTCGCTACCACGCGCGCGACCTGGCCGTGGTGCGCGCGCGCGCGCTCGGAGTACCGGTGGTGCTCGGCTCAGGCACGCCTTCGCTGGAGTCGCTGGCCAACGCGCAAGCCGGCCGCTATCAGTTGCTGCGCCTGCGCGCCCGCCCCGCCGCGGTTGGGCCGCCGCGGGTCGAGATCGTGGACATGCGCGCGCAGCGCCTGGAACATGGCCTGTCGCCGGCACTGCTTGCCGCGGTTGGCGCCACCGTGGCGCGCGGCGAGCAGGCGCTGGTGTTCAAGAACCGCCGCGGCTATGCGCCGGTGCTGCTGTGCCACGCCTGCGGCTGGCACGCCGATTGCCCGCACTGCGAGCGGCCCCTGACCTTGCACGCGACCCGCCGCCTGCTCATGTGCCATCACTGCGATTACCGCACGCGGGTGCCGCCAGCCTGCCCCGCCTGCGGCGCCGCCGGCCTCAAGCCGCTGGGACAAGGCACCGAGCGGCTGGAAGAGGCGCTGGCCACGCACTTCCCTACCGTGCAGGTGTTGCGCATCGACCGCGAGACCACGCGTCGGCGTGATGCGTTCGAGCACCTCCTGGGCAAGCTGCAGCGCGAAGACGGGCCCGCGATCCTCGTCGGCACCCAGATGCTGGCGAAGGGCCATGACCTGCCGAATCTGACCCTGGTCGCCATCGTCGGCGTCGACGAGGGTTTGCTCAGCGTCGATTTCCACGCCAGCGAGCGGCTTGCGCAGCAACTGGTGCAGGTGGCCGGGCGCGCCGGGCGCGCAGCCAAACCCGGCCATGTGTTGTTGCAGACCCACCACCCGCAGCACCCGCTGCTGCGCCAGTTGCTGGCCGAAGGCTACGCTGCCGCGGCACACGCGCTGCTTGATGAGCGCCGCCGCGGCGCCTTGCCGCCCTATGCGAGCCAGGTGCTGCTGCGCGCCGAAGGCCGCACCTGGGCCGAGGTGGACGCATTTCTTGCCGCCGCCCGCGCCACCCTGCCGGCCGGCAAAACGATCACCGTAGCCGGACCGATGCCGGCGCCGATGCCGCTGCGCGGCGGGCGCCAGCGCGGGCAGTTGCTGCTCGAAGCCGCCACCCGCCCGGCGCTGCACGGGCCACTGCGACCATGGGCCAGCGCACTGGGCAAGTTGCCGGCTGCACGCAAGGTACGCTGGTCGCTCGACGTCGACCCGATCGACTTGTATTAGGCGCGTGGGCACCGCTGCGCGCGTCGCTCCACAAAGCGCCCGGCGATGTCCAGTTCCCTGTTGTCGGACTGAACTCCGACCCACGAAAGCGCTGTTTCCCGGTGGGTCGAGCTTCAGCCCGACACGCGGTTGACTGGCGGGTACGGCGGGATGCGCCCCGCGCCCGGCCGACCTTGACGCAAGTCGATGCTGCGGCGCGTCACGCACCTTACACTCGATCCGATTCTTGCGAACGGAACATCGGCATGCCTGCGCAGTTGCCTCACGTCCTGGTCCTCGGCGGCGGTTTTGCCGGGCTTTCCACCGTGCGCACGCTGGCTGGTGCGCCGGCGCGGATAACCTTGGTCGACCGGCGCAACCACCACCTGTTCCAACCGCTGCTGTATCAAGTCGCCACAGCCGGCCTGGCGGCGCCGTCGATTGCGGCGCCGCTGCGCCAGATCCTGCGCGGCCAGCGCAACGTCACCGTGCTGATGGACGAGGTCGCCGGCATCGATCTCGCCACGCGGCAAGTGCGGCTCACGCGCGAAACGCTGGACTACGACTATCTGGTAGTGGCCACCGGCGCCACCCACGCCTACTTCGGGCACGATGACTGGGCACCCTTCGCGCCAGGCCTGAAATCGCTCGACGACGCGCTGGCGATCCGCCGCCGCGTACTGACCGCGTTCGAGCGCGCCGAGCAGGCGCCCGACCCCGTGCGCAGACGTGCGTTGCTGAGCTTCGTCGTGATCGGCGGCGGCGCCACCGGCGTCGAGCTTGCCGGCACCCTGGCGGAAATCGCGCGGCATACGCTCACCGGCGAGTTCCGCCGCGCCGACCCGCGACAGGCATGCGTATTGCTGGTCGAAGCCGGGCCGCGCCTGCTGACCGCGTTCGACCCGTCGCTCTCGGCCAAGGCGCAACGCCAGCTCGAACGCCTCGGCGTACAGGTGCGGCTCGGCCAGGCGGTCACCGGCGTCGACGCGGATGGCGTGCGCGTGGGCAACGAACAGATCGCCGCACGCACGGTGCTGTGGGCCGCCGGCGTCGCCGCCTCGCCGCTGGGCCAGTGGCTGGATGCGCCGCGCGACCGTGCCGGCCGGGTGCTGGTCGAAGCCGACCTCAGTTTGCCTGGACACCCCGAGGTGCTGGTGGCCGGCGACCTCGCCAGCATCCGCTGCGACGACCGTCCGGTGCCCGGCGTCGCCCCGGCAGCCAAGCAGATGGGCGTGCATGCCGGTCGCCTGATCGCCGCGCGCCTGCGCGGCGAGCGCGCACCGCAACCGTTTCGTTACCGCGATGCCGGCGCGCTGGCAACCATCGGCCGGATGGCGGCGGTGGCGCAGTTCGGCCGCGTGCGGTTCTCCGGCCTCATCGCGTGGTGGGTGTGGCTGGGCGCGCACATCTGGTTTTTGATCGGCTTTCGCAACCGCATGGTGGTGATGCTCGACTGGGCTACGGCGTACTGGACGCAGGCGCGCCACGCCCGCATCGTCACCGGGCGCGGCGAGCACGAAAAAGGCGATTAAGGGCTGCGGAAACACGACGGCCCGCACAAGGCGGGCCGTCGGTCATACTCGGGCAAGCGGTTCAGGCCGCGAACGCGCCGCGCATCTTCTTCATGGCGTTGGCTTCCACCTGACGAATGCGCTCGGCCGAGACGCCGTATTCGTCCGCCAGTTCCTGCAATGTGGCCTTGGTCTCGTCCAGCCAGCGCCGCTGGATGATGCGGCGCGAACGCGCATCGAGCTTGTCCATCGCCGTCGCCAGGGAGGCCAGCTGGTTTTCAGTCTGGTCCTCGTCGGCCACGTTCTGATACGGATCGGCGCCGTCGTCGATCAGAAACGCCTCGGGCGCGGGCTTCGCATCGTCGTCGGCCTCCGCCGGCGCCTCGAAACCGATGTCGCGACCGGACAGCCGCGATTCCATCTCGCGCACGGTGGCCTCGGGCACCCCGAGATCCTTGGCAACCGCCGTGACCTCGGCCGCGTTCATCCAGCCCAGGCGCTTCTTGCTCTTGCGCAGGTTGAAGAACAGCTTGCGCTGTGCCTTGGTGGTGGCCACCTTGACGATGCGCCAGTTCTTCAGGATGAACTCGTGCATCTCGGCACGGATCCAGTGCACGGCGAAGCTCACCAGGCGCACGCCCTGGTCCGGGTCGAAACGCTTGACCGCCTTCATCAGGCCGATGTTGCCCTCCTGGATCAGGTCGGCGAGCTGCAGGCCATAACCGGAGTAGCCACGCGCCACGTGCACCACGAAGCGCAGGTGCGACATCACCAGCTTGCGCGCGGAAGCCAGGTCGTCTTCGGCGAGATAGCGCCGCGACAAGGCCTGCTCTTCTTCCTGGCTCAGCACCGGAATGCGGTGCACGGCCGCGATGTACGCGTCCAGACTGCCGACGACGCTCGGCAACGACAGGTTGGCGGCAACCAAAGCTTGCGACATGGATCAAACCTCCCGATGAAACCTCAGATTAGCACTCGACACCTTGGAGTGCTAAGGCGGATCGAAGTTCCGCTGTATTTGATAAACCGAATAGTACAGAAAACACCCTTGCCTGTCCATGGCTGCGCATCTCATGCGCCCTCTACAATGCCCGCAACACAGGCGGCGCGCCATGTACCGGGTCAATGCGCCGCAGCCATGCCACGGGGAGACGCTACGTGATTGTCTGCATACCTAACGTGTTGAGCGCCGAGGAACTGGGGGCGATCAACGCCGAAATCCGCTCGGCCAACTACGTCGATGGTTCCGCCACCGCCGGCTGGTCGGCAAAGGACGTCAAGCGCAACCAGCAGCTGGCGCTGGACTCGCCGCATTACGCACAACTGGCGGACATCGTGCGCAAGGCATTCCAGCGCAACGGCATGCTGCAGGCGGCGTTGCTGCCCGCCGCCACCACCCAGGTGCTGTTCAACCGGTATGCCGGCGGCCAGACCTACGGCCCGCATGTGGATGCGCCGATCATGGGCGGCATCGGCAGCGCGGTGCGCACCGACATCGCGATCACCATCTTCCTGCACGAGCCGCAGAGCTACACCGGCGGCGAGCTGGTGACCCACGCCAGCGGCGGCATGGAGTACCAGTTCAAGCTGGATGCCGGCGCCGCGATCGCCTACCCGGCCAATACCCTGCACCACGTCAACCCGGTCACCCAAGGCGTGCGCGACGCGGCCATCATCTGGGTGCAAAGCATGGTGCGTGACCCGGCCCGGCGCGAGCTGCTGTGGGATCTCGAATGCGCCAAGCGCGACATCTACGGCCACGAAGGCAAGAGCACCGCGTTCGACGCCGTCAGCCGCTCGCACGCGAACCTCTTGCGGATGTGGGCCGAGGTGGCATGAACCGCTGGGCGCCGCTTGACAGCGGCGCGCCGGCAATTCCATCCTGAAAAGGCGTTTCCGAGGGGAGCCCTGCAACCGGGCTGAGAAAGCGAAAGCTGACCCTTGAACCTGATCCGGGTCGTACCGGCGTAGGAACGGAAGTCGTCATGTGCCTCCCGACAGGAGGCGCGCCGTTTGTTCGTCTGCCCGGATCTCCCGCGTTTTCACGAGGAGAGATCCATGCCGCAATCCACCACTGTCCCCAGCACGGTCACCTGTGGACCCTTGCGCGGCTCGCGCAAGGTCTGGCGTGCCGCGCCCGGGCACCCCGACGTCACCGTGCCGTTCCGCAGCATCGCGCTGCGCGATCCGCTGCAGCCGGAGCTGCTGCTGTACGACACCTCCGGGCCGTACACCGCGGATGCCGCCGCGCCCGACCTCGCCCGCGGCCTTGCGCCGGTGCGCATGGCCTGGCTCGCGGCGCGCGGGCTGGAGTGCATCGCCGGCCGGGCGGTGCATCCGGCGGACAACGGCAACGTGGCCGACGCGCAGCAGACCCCGCCATGCCCGACCCCGCAACAGGTGCTGGCCGGACGCAACGGCGCGCCGGTCACCCAGCTCGAATGGGCGCGCGCCGGCATCGTCACCCCAGAGATGGTCTACGCCGCGCACCGCGAAAACCTCGCCCGCGCGGCGGTGGCATCTGCCGCCGCGGTGCCGGCGGAAGACGCCGCCACGCCGCCGGTCATCACCCCCGAGTTCGTGCGCGCGGAGATCGCCCGCGGCCACGCGATCCTGCCGGCCAACATCAACCACCCCGAGCTCGAACCGATGGTGATCGGGCGCCGCTTCCTGGTGAAGGTGAACGCCAACATCGGCAACTCGGCGCTGTCCTCGGGTGCCGCCGAGGAAGTGGAAAAGCTGGTGTGGGCGATCCGCTGGGGCGCCGACACCGTGATGGACCTGTCCACCGGGCGCAACATCCACAACCTGCGCTCGTGGATCCTGCGCAACGCGCCGGTGCCGATCGGCACCGTGCCGCTGTACCAGGCGTTGGAAAAGGTGGGCGGCAACCCGGCGCGGCTCGACTGGGAGGTGTTCCGCGACACCCTGGTCGAGCAGGCCGAACAGGGCGTGGACTACTTCACGATCCACGCCGGCGTGCGCCGCGACCACGTACCGCTGGCCAGCCGCCGGATCACCGGCATCGTCTCGCGCGGCGGCTCGATCATGGCGCGCTGGTGCCAGGTGCATCGCCGCGAGAGCTTCCTGTTACGAGCACTTCGCGGACATCTGCGCGATCCTGCGCCGCTACGACGTCGCCTTTTCGCTGGGCGACGGCCTGCGCCCCGGCTGCATCGCCGACGCCAACGACGCCGCGCAATTCGCCGAGCTGGACACCCTGGGCGAGCTGGTGCACACGGCGCGCGCGCACGGCTGCCAGGCGATGGTGGAAGGCCCGGGCCACGTGCCGTTGCACCGCATCGCGGAAAACGTGACCCGCCAGCAAGCCGCGTGCGACGGCGCGCCGTTCTACACGCTGGGGCCGCTGGTCACCGACGCGGCGGCCGGGCACGACCATCTGGCGTCGGCCATCGGCGCGGCGTTCATCGGTTGGCAGGGCACCGCGATGCTGTGCTACGTGACCCCGAAGGAACACCTCGGCCTGCCCGACCGCGACGACGTGAAGGCCGGGGTGATCGCCTACCGGATCGCCGCCCACGCGGCCGACCTCGCCAAGGGCCACCCGACGGCCCGCGCACGCGACGACGCAATGTCGCGCGCGCGTTTCGGGTTCCGCTGGGACGACCAGTTCGCGCTGGCGTTCGACCCCGACACCGCCCGTGATTTCCACGACGCCACGCTGCCCGCGGACGTGCACAAGAGCGCGCATTTCTGCTCGATGTGCGGGCCGGCGTTCTGCGCGATGGAGCTGAACCGCGGTCTGGCCGGCCGCAGCACGGATACCGAGGCGTTGCCGATCGCCGCCGACGGAACCTCGGCATGAACCGGCCGGTGACCATCCTTGGCGCCGGCGTGGCCGGCCTGTGCGCGGCCGCCGAACTGGTCACAGCCGGGATCGACGTGACCGTGATCGAGCGCGGGGCGAAGGCCGGCGAGCTGGGCACCAACCGCTACGCCGGCGGCATGCTGGCGCCATGGTGCGAGGCTGCCGACACCGAGCCACTGGTCGCCACGCTCGGCGGCGAGGCACTCACCTGGTGGCCGCGGCATTTCCCCGGTACGCAGCGCGCCGGCACGCTAGCGGTCGCGGCCGCGCGCGACCGCGGCGAGCTCGAACGTCTGGCCGCACGCAGCCGTCACGGCGAGTGGCTGGATGCCGACCACATTGCCGAACTCGAACCCGTACTTGCCGGGCGCTTCCAGCACGGGCTTTATTTCGCCGACGAGGGCCACCTCGATCCGCGCGCGGCGATCCCCGCGCTGGCCCATTGGCTGGCCGCCCGCGGCGTCGTATTTCGCTACGACACCGACGCCGGCGACTGGCCCGACCACCGCGGCACCGTGCTCGATTGCCGCGGCATCGGCGCCCGCGATCGCCTGCCCGAACTGCGCTGCGTGCGCGGCGAAATGCTGCTGCTCGAAAGCGCCGACATCACCCTGTCGCGCCCGGTGCGGCTCGTCCACCCACGCGGTCTGGTGTACCTCGTGCCACGTGGCGGCGGGCGCTGCATGCTTGGTGGCACCGCGCTGGAAAGCACGGATGCTGGACCGATCAGCGCGCGTTCCGCGATGACGCTGCTGAACGGCGCCTACGCGCTGCATCCGGCATTCGCGGAAGCACGCATCACCGAACTCGGTGCCGGGCTGCGACCGGCATTCCCCGACAACCTGCCGCGCCTGTTCCAGCGCGACGGCCGCTGGCATCTGAACGGGTTGTATCGCCACGGCTTCCTGCTGGCGCCGGCCATGGCCCGCCAGGCGCGCATCGCCCTCACCGGAGATTGATCATGGAACTGTTCCTCAACGGCGAACCTCGCCAGACCCGTGCGGCCGATCTCGCCGCATTGCTGACCGAACTCGGCTACGCCGAGCAAGGCGTCGCCACCGCAGTGAACGGCCGCTTTGTCCCGCGCCCGGAACGCGCCGCCGTGTGCCTGGCCCCACGCGACCGGGTGGAAATCCTCGCCCCGATGCAGGGAGGCTGAAATGCGCGTCTTCGACATGGAGATCCACTCCCGGCTGTGGCTGGGCAGCGCGCGCTACCCATCGCCGGCGGTACTGGCCGCCGCCGTGCGTGCTGCCCGCTGCGACGTGGTGACGGTGTCGCTGCGCCGCGAGAATGCGGTGGCCGGGGCCGGTGCGCCGTTCCACGCGCTGATCCGCGAACTGGGCGTCAACCTGCTGCCGAACACCGCCGGCTGCCACAGCGTGCGCGAGGCGGTGACCACCGCCCACATGGCACGCGAACTGTTCGGTACGCCTTGGATCAAGCTCGAAGTGATCGGCGAGGGCGAGTTGCTGCAGCCGGACGTGTTTGGCCTGGTGGAAGCCGCGCGTTTGTTGTGCGCGGAGGGCTTCCAGGTGTTTCCCTACACCACGACCGACCTGGGCGTCGCCGAGCGCCTGCTGGCCGCCGGATGCGAGGTGCTGATGCCTTGGGCCGGGCCGATCGGCAGCGGCCGCGGGCTCACCGATCCGTTCGCGCTGCGCGCCTTGCGGGCGCACTTTCCCGCGGCGACGCTGGTGGTCGACGCCGGCATCGGCCGCCCCTCGCACGCGGCCCAGGCCATGGAGCTGGGCTTCGATGCCGTGCTTGCCAATACCGCCGTCGCGTTGGCCGGCAACCCTGAAACCATGGCCGGGGCGTTCGCCGCCAGCACCGCGGCCGGACGCGCGGGGTGGGAAGCCGGGCTGATGTCCGCCCGCGATTTTGCCGAGGCGTCCACGCCCGTGGTCGGGCAGGCGTGGCTCGCATGACGCGCCTGCTGCCGGACCGCTTCTACCCGGTAGTGGACAGCGCCGCATGGGTGCAGCGCCTCGCCGCACACGGCGTCCGCTTTGCGCAACTGCGGATCAAATCGGCAGACCCGGCATGGCTGCGCGCCGAAATCGCGGCCGCGCTTGTCGTGGCGGCGGCAGCGCGGCTGACGCTGGTGGTCAACGACCACTGGCGGCTCGCACTCGAACTCGGGGCGACCTGGGTGCACTTGGGTCAGGAGGATCTCCGGCACGCCGATCTGTCGGCCGTGCGCCACGCCGGCATGCACTTCGGGCTGAGCACGCACAGCGCGGACGAGCTGGACGCGGCGCTCGCGTGCGCACCCGACTACATCGCGCTCGGTCCGATCTATCCGACCCAACTCAAGGTGATGCCGTGGGCGCCCCACGGCACCGCGCGGCTGGCCACGTGGAAACGCCGCATCGGCACCCTGCCGCTGGTGGCCATTGGCGGCATCACCCTGGAACGCGCCGCCGGCTGCTTCGCCGCCGGTGCGGACGCGCTCGCAATGGTGGGCGATATCGTGCGCCACGCCACGCCCGATCCCCGCATCGAGGCGTGGCTGCGCGCCACCCGGGAGCCGACATGAACGAGATACGCTACGCGCGGCAGACCGCCTTGCCCGGCATTGGGCCCGCGGGCCAGGCCCGGCTCGGCGCCGCGGCGGTGCTCGTCGTCGGCGCCGGCGGCATCGGCTGCCCGGCGCTTGCCTGCCTTGTCGGCGCCGGGGTCGGCCACTTGCTGATCGTCGATCCGGACCGCGTTTCGCTGGCCAACCTGCATCGCCAATACCTCTATGCCCCCGGCGACGTTGGCCAACCCAAAGTGCAGGTCGCGCGCGCAGCGTTGCACCGTTTCAACCCGGAGGCCCGGATCTCAGCCATCGCCTCCACCCTGACGCCCACCAACGCGCCGGGGCTGGTCGCGCAGGCCACGCTGGTGCTCGACGCCAGCGACAACCGCGCGGTGACCTACATGCTGGACGAAGCGGCGAGCCACTGCGGCAAGCCGCTGGTGGCGGCCGCAGCGCTTGGTTTCGATGGCTACGTCGGTTGCTACGGCGCCGACGCACCGGATTACCGGACGATCTTTCCCGACATGCCGCATGCGGCGGGCAACTGCACGCGCAACGGGGTGCTCGGCAGCGTCACCGGCGTGATCGGCCACCTCGCCGCGCACCTCGCGCTGCGCTGGCTGCTCGGCATGCATCCCTCGCCAGCCGGTGACCTGTTGCGCTTCGACGGCTGCCACGGCACGACCACCCGCACCGACTTCCGCACGGCGCCGCCGGCAACCGCACCCCCCTTGCGCTTCATTGCGCGCGAAGCCGTGCAACCGGAGGACTGCGTCATCGACCTGCGCAGCGTGGACGAGGCCCCGGCCCCCGCGTTCCCGCACGCACGGCGGCTCCTGCCCGCAGCCCTGCCAGCCGCCCTCAGTGCGCCGACCGGCGCGCGGATCGTGCTGTGCTGTCGGTCAGGCCTGCGGGCGTGGCATGCCGGGCGGCGGCTGCAGCACGCGGGGTTTCCGCACGTCGCGCTGCTCGCGCTCGGCCCGTGAGCGCTCCGCTCAGGCGGTCGCCAACGCGGCGCGCGGCGGCAGCGACCAGTCGATCGGCGGCTGGCCGTGCGCTTCGAGGTAGCGGTTGGCGGCGGAGAAGTGGCCGCAACCGATGAAGCCGCGGTGGGCGGAAAGCGGCGAGGGGTGCACGCTTTTCAGCACGCAATGGCGGGTGGTGTCGATCAATTGCCCCTTGCGCTGCGCGTAGCTGCCCCAGAGCAGGAACACCAGGCCCTCGCGCTCGCGATTGAGTGCGTCGATGGCGGCGTCGGTGAAGCCTTCCCAACCCTTGCCTTGATGCGACGCGGCATGCCCGCGCTCGACGGTGAGCACGCTGTTGAGCAGCAGCACGCCGCGGTCAGCCCACGGCGTCAAGCAGCCGTGTCCGGGTGGCGCAATGCCGAGATCGCGCTGGATCTCGTGGAAGATATTGATCAGCGATGGCGGCACCGGCACGCCGGGGCGCACGGAAAAGCACAGGCCATGCGCCTGTCCGGGGCCGTGGTAGGGATCCTGGCCGAGGATCACCACCCGCACGGCATCGAACGGCGTGTGCGCAAAGGCAGCGAATATCTCGTGACCGGGCGGGTAGATCACCTTGCCCGCCTGTTTCTCGGCGCGCAGGAAAGCGGCCAGCGCGCGCATTTCCGGGCGCTCGAAATAGCCGCCCAAACGCGCCTTCCACGAAGCTTCGAGCCGCAATTCGCTCATGCGTCGACGCTGCGTGTACGCAGGTGCCGGGCAACGCGCAACTGGAACAGCAGTTTGGTGACCAGCAGTTTTTCGTCGACCGGCTTCTCGACCAGATCGTTGGCGCCGGCCTTGATCAAGGCCGCCTGGTTGTCCGGGTTTTCGTCGCCGGTCATCACCAGGATCGGCAGCTTGCCCTTGCCGTAGCCGAAGAACTTGCGCACGCATTCCACTAGGTCGCCACCGGTCAACTCGCCTTTCAGGCTGACGTCGGTGAGCACCACGTCAGCACCGACCTCACCGCGCGCCTTTGCCGTCTCCAGGTGTGCCAGCGCATCTTCGACGCTCACCACGTGGTGCACGGTGAGACCGTATTTTTCCAGCATGCGGCGCGTTGCCAGTGCCACCACGCGACTGTCCTCGACGTACAGCACCGTGCCTTCCGCCGTGGCTTCCGGCAGTACGTAGCCGCGAATGAATGCGGCCAGCGCCTGAAAGCCGAGCGACTTGTCGAAGTAATCGGTGACGTCGTCGCCCAGCGTGCGCTTGGACAGTCGGGCGTCGACGTCGCCGGAGACGACGACGATCGGCACATAGGTCTGCGGCGCGGATTCGCGCACGAAGTGCGCCAGCTCCAGGCCATCCATGTCGGGCAGGCGCAGCGCAACAGTGATGAAATCGAACACGCCGTCGGCCAGCAGCCGCTGCGCCTCGTTGCCGGTGCCGCAGCCAACGATTTCCACGTTCGGCACGTCGGCCTTGAGCACGCGGGCAATCAACTGGCGCACCACCTTGGAACCGTCAACCATCAGCACGCGCGGCGCAGTGCTGACCAACCGTTTACTGATGCTCGCCGTCATGCCCTTGCCCCTGCCGCATTCACGCCGCTCGCCGCAATTGCCACGCACTGACCAGCCGCGCGCCCAGCCAACCCAGCACCGCGGCGGCCAGCGGCACCGCCACCAATAGCCACGGCGGCAGGCCGCCAAGTTGCAGTTTGCCGGCGTAGGCCGCGTTCAAGCGGGTTATCGGCGCCGCCAGCGAGAACTCGATGGCGAGCGCGAGCAGCACCGCCAGCACGCCACTGAACAGCCCATACCAGATGCCGGCGTACAGGTAGGGCCGGCGCACGAAAGCGCCACTGGCACCCACCAGCACCAGCACCGAAATCTCTTCGCTGCGGCTGGCGATGTCCATCCGCACGGTATTGCCGACCACCAGCAGCGCGGCCAGCGCCAACAGCGCTGCCAGCACCAGCACGATGCGGTTGCCGACGCCCAGCATGGCGTCCATCCGCGCCCGCCATTGCCCGCTGTCCTGCACCAGTGCCACGCTGCGCAGGTCGCGCAAGTCCGCGCTCATGCGCGCCACGCCCGGCGCATCGAGATCGGCCCGCGGGGCGATCACCAGCACGTAGGGCAGCGGGTTCGCGTCCAGCGCATCGAGGGCGCCGGAAAAACCCTGCAGCTTCGCCAGCTCGTCCAACCCCTGTTGCGGGCTCTTGACCGTCACCGTGGCCACATCGCTGCGCCCACGCAACTGTGTGGCCAGCAACTGCGCCTGCTGCGCGACCTGGTCGTTCTGCAAAAACACGTTGATGGTCTGGTCCTGGCCGAGCGCGCGTCCGAGTTGCTGCACGTTGCCCAGCAACAGATAGAACGCCAGCGGCAGCGCGAGCGCGAGCCCCATCACCGCCACCGTGAGCAGCGTGCCGAACGGGCGCTGGGCGAGCCGCTTGAGACTCGACCCCGCGCTCCAGCCGTGGTGCTCGCGCCAGCTGGCAAAGCGACTGGTCGGCGCCGTGCGCTTGCGCGACGCGGTCATTGGCACCGTTTCGACCGGCACGTTCACAGCACCTCCTCGGCGGCAAGGTCGGCCACCAGCCGCCCCTGGTGCAGCACCACCACGCGCTTTTTCATCTGCTTGATGAGGCGCAAATCGTGACTGGCCACCAGCACGGTGGTGCCGGTGGTCTGGAACTCGGCGAACAAACCCATGATTTCCAGCGCCAGTTGCGGATCGAGGTTGCCGGTCGGCTCGTCGGCGATCAGCAACGGTGGATGGCCGACGATGGCACGCGCGATGCCCACGCGCTGCTGTTCGCCGGTCGACAGCGTGGCCGGCAGCTGGCGCTCGTAATGCAACAAGCCGACGCGGTCGAGCGCGGCACGCACCAGCCGTGCGCGGTCGGCGCGGCCGATGCCGACAATCGTCAGCGGCAGTTCAACGTTGGCGAACACGCTGCGATCCATCAGCAGGCGATGGTCCTGGAACACCATGCCGATGCGCCGGCGCAGCTTGGCGATGCCGCGGCCGCGCACCTTGGCCAGGTTCTGTCCGTCGACGGTGATCGTGCCGTGGCTCGGCCGCTCGATCACCGCAAGGAGTTTGAGCAGCGTGCTTTTGCCGGCACCGGAGTGTCCGGTGACGAACGCCATCTCGCCATCGGGCACGTCGAAGGAAAGCTGCAAGAGCGCGTCATGCCCGCCCTCGTAACGCTTGCTTACCGCGTCGAACTGGATCACCGCGCATCCCCGCCGCAACTGGCCGCAACCGCAGCAAGGATAAGGGATGCGCGGTGCACCGCGCTCAGTGGCGGGTAAACAGCGCCGTCAGGCGCCGGAACAGGCCCGGCTTCTTCGGCCGTGCGTGCTCGCCGGCCACTGCCGCAACCTGGCGCGAGGGCCGGCTCACTGCCGCAGCCGATGCGGCGACCGGCGTGGTGGGAATCGGTTCGCGCGGCGGGCGATGTTCCGTGCGCGCGGCGCGACCACTGTGGTCGATGGCGCGCGGCACGGCGGCGCCCGCTGCCGCCACCTCGCCGCCTTCGCGTCGACGACCGCGACCGCCACGGTGACGGCGGCGCTTGGGCTCGCCGCTGGCGCCCGGCGCCGTTGCGGGTGACTGCGCCTGCGTCGCCGGTGCCGCTGCCGCTGGCATCGGTGCCGCCGCCGGCTCGGCGCCGGCCCGAGGCGGACGCGCGCCACGCGGACGCTCACCATGTCCGGCGTGCTCGCCGCCATCGCGGTGTGAACGGCGGCCGCGACTGTCCTTGCGCTCGTCATGCCGCGCTTCGACGCGATCGCCAAACGCCTCGCTGTCGGCAGCCACGTTCTTGACGTACTCCGGGTCCAGCGCCTTGGGCTTGGGCATCACCAGCAGCTCGGGTTCGAGCTGCGCCACCGGAATGGTCTGGCCGATATAGGCCTCGATGTCCGGCAGGCTCATGGCGTACAGGTCGCAGGCGAAGCTGATCGCGTCGCCCTCTTCGCCCAGCCGCGCGGTGCGGCCGATGCGGTGCACGTAGTCCTCGGCATCCTGCGGCAGGTCGTAGTTGAACACGTGGGTGACGTGCGGAATGTGCAACCCGCGCGCGGCGACGTCGGTGGCCACCAGGTAGTCGAGCTGGCCATCCTCGAAACGCTGCAAAAGCTTTTGCCGCTTGAGCTGCGGCACGTCGCCCGAAATCGCGCCGACCCGGCAGCCGTGGCGCTTCACCCGCTCGGTGACGCGCTCGGCGGCGGCGCGGGTGTTGACGAAAATGATCGCGCGCTTGGGCTGATGCTTGTCGATCAGATTCAAGAGCAGCGGCATTTTTTCTTCCTTCGCCGGGAAATACACCACCTGGCGCACCTTGTCGGCGGTCACGTGGTCGCTTTCGGCGACGATCTTCTGCGCGTCATGCATGTGCTCGTAGGCCAGCTCCAGCACGCGCAGCGACAGCGTGGCGGAGAACAGCAGCACCTGGCGCTGCTCGCGCGCCGGCAGGCGGTGGAAGATGTAGCGCACGTCCTTGATGAAGCCGAGGTCGAACATGCGGTCGGCTTCGTCGACCACCATCACCTCGACGCTGTTCAGGCCGAACACGCCCTGTTTGTAGTAGTCGAGCAGGCGCCCCGGCGTGGCGATGACGATGTCGCAGCCGTCCTTGAGCTGCTGGCGCTGCTTGTCGTAATCGACGCCGCCGTAGATCAGCGCCAGGCGCAGGCCGGTGTGCGCCGCAAGCGCCTGCGCATCCTTGTCGATCTGGATCGCCAGCTCGCGGGTGGGAGCGATCACCAGCGCGCGCGGGTCGCTGTCCTTGCGCTCGGCATTCGCCGAGTTGGTCAGCAGGTGGTTCATCAGCGCGACCAGGAATGCGCAGGTCTTGCCGGTGCCGGTCTGCGCTTGACCTGCGACATCGCGGCCGGAGAGCGCCACCGGCAAAGTCAGTTTCTGGATCGGGGTGCAGCGGGTGAACCCGGCCGCGTCGAGGCCTTGTTGCAGCAGCGGGTGCAGGTTGAAGCTGGAAAAGAGGGTATCGGTGAGTACGGTTTGCGACATGAAAGCGGACAGCCCATGGCTAGCGGGCACGGAACCAAGGCCGGCCCGGCTCCGCGCGACCAGGGTGGGGCGGAGCAAGTGGGGGAGGCGCGTGGCGACGGCGCGGTTGCGGCGCGGCAAGCCGCAAGTGCAACCGCGGAGCCGCGCAGGGCACCGGTGGACAGCAACGCCACCATCGGCTCCGCTGGCATAGGCGAGGCCACTGCAGCAGTGGCCTCGCCTATGTCAACGGAACCCGTCGTGGCTGCCCTTGAATCGCTTGAATCGCGCCCCGAGTTACAGTGCAATGATGGCGACGGCCTTGACGGCCACGCCCCTTTCCCGGTTCGACCCGCGCTTCTTGGGCGACCCAGTGTAGCCGATGCCGGCTGCGCGGTTGTCAAACCTTCCATCCGCCTGCGTTTCGGAGATTCCGGTGAGCGAACTCATTACCCATGCCAGCGACGATACTTTTGAGCAGGAAGTGCTGAAATCCGACACTCCGGTGCTGCTCGACTTCTGGGCCGAGTGGTGCGGCCCGTGCAAGGCCATTGCTCCGGTGCTCGAAGAGCTGGCCAAGGATTACCAGGGCAAGCTGCGCGTGGTGAAGATCGACATCGACGCCAACCAGAAGACCCCGCGCAACTACAACGTGCGCGGCATCCCCACCCTGATGGTGTTCAAGGGCGGCAAGGTCGAGGCCACCCAGATCGGCGCCGTCGGCAAGAGCCAGCTCGCGCAAATGATCGACAAGGCCATCTGAGCCCGGTTTCATCCCGCTGCGCGCTTTACGACAGCGCGCGGCGGGTGCTAGATTCTTCGCGTCCGTCGGGGTCTTCCTGGCCCCCATGCGCCCTTCTGGCGCGGCGCACACCCTTCCTACCCTCCGTAATTTTTCAACGGCGCCCCGCGAGGATTGCCCGTGTCCGATACCGATAACACCCCACCGACCACCGCCGGCGACGCCAACCCTTCGCCGGAAGCGCGTCCGCGCGCACCGCGCCGCGCACCGCGCGCAAGCCGCAGCGCCAGCACCGAAACCGCCGCGCCGGCAGCCGCCACACCGGCGCCCGCGCCGGTTGCGGCACCTGCCCCGGTTCCCGCTCCTGTTCCCGTGCCGGTGGCGCCACCCATGGCAGCCGAGGCTGTCGGCAATGGCGAACCGCGCGAACCGGCACCGTCTGCGGCCACCGCCGCCAACCCCAACGCGGGCCAAAGCCAGGCGCCGGGTCAAGGCCAAAACCTGCCCGGCAACAATGGCGGCAACCGGCAGGAGCGGGAGGGCCGCGGCCGGCGGCGGCGCCACGAGCGCAACCAGAACCGCCCGCAAGGCGGCAACCCCAACGGCAACCCGCATCACAACAACAACCCGCGCGGCCTGCCGGTGGACGACGACAATGCCGATCCGGGCGCCGACGACCGCCTCATCAACCTGACCGAGCTCAAGCGCATGAAGGCGCCGCAGCTCCTGGCGTTTGCCGAATCGCTCGGCATCTCCGAAGGCATTGCCCGCGCGCGCCGGCAGGACGTGATCTTCGCCGTGCTCAAGGCGCATGCGCGCTCCGGCGGCGGTATCTGGGCCGAAGGCGTGCTGGAGATCCTGCAGGACGGCTTCGGCTTCCTGCGCTCGGCCGACGAAAGCTATCTCGCCGGCCCGGACGACATCTACGTCAGCCCCAGCCAGATCCGCCGCTTCAACCTGCGCACCGGCGACTACCTCACCGGGCGCGTGCGCCATCCGAAGGAAGGCGAGCGCTACTTCGCGATGCTGCGCGTGGACGACATCAACGGCGATCCGCCGGAGGCGTCCAAGAACAAGATGCTGTTCGAGAACCTGACGCCGCTGTTTCCGCGCAAGGCATTCAAGCTCGAGCGCGGTGATGGTTCCAGCGAGGACATTACCGGCCGCATCCTTGACCTGATGGCGCCGATCGGCAAGGGCCAGCGCGCCCTGATCGTCTCGCAGCCCAAGTCCGGCAAGACGATGATGCTGCAGAACATCGCGCAGGCGCTGCAGTACAACCACCCCGAGGCGCACGTCATCATCCTGCTGGTGGACGAGCGCCCGGAGGAAGTGACCGAGATCGCGCGCACGGTGCGCGCCGAAGTCATCAGCTCCACCTTCGACGAGCCCGCCGTGCGCCACGTGCAGGTGGCCGAGATGGTGATCGAGCGGGCCAAGCGCCTGGTCGAGCACAAGCGCGACGTGGTGATCCTGCTGGATTCCATCACCCGCCTCGCCCGCGCCTACAACACCGTGGTGCCCAGCTCGGGCAAGGTGCTCACCGGCGGCGTCGACGCCAACGCGCTGCAGCGCCCCAAGCGCTTCTTCGGCGCCGCGCGCAACGTCGAGGAAGGCGGCAGCCTCACCATCGTCGGCACCGCGCTGATCGACACCGGCTCCAAGATGGACGAGGTGATCTACGAGGAGTTCAAGGGCACCGGCAACATGGAAGTGCACCTGAACCGCCGCATCTCGGAAAAGCGCGTCTACCCCGCGATCGACATCAACCGCTCCGGCACCCGCCGCGAAGAACTGCTGATTCCGCCCGACCTGCTGCAGAAGGTGTGGATTTTGCGCAAGCTGCTGCACCCGATGGATGAGCTCGCCGCGATCGAGTTCATGCTCGACAAGATGAAGAACACCAAGTCCAACGACGAGTTCTTCAATTCGATGAAGCGCTGAGGTCCGGCGCAGCCGAGCCTCAGCGCCGGGCCATGGATGGCCCGCTCGCGGTGCCGTCGCGCAGCGATGGCACCGTGGAGCCGGTTTCGGGCCACGCCCGAAATCGGCGAGCCCGGAAAGGGCAGGAAAGCCCTTTCCGGGCATCCAGTAAAGCCTTCGTCTCCCCCCGAACCGCGCTGCGGTAGTGATCCAGCGAGCCCCGGCTGCGCCGCGGTCTCACGCAGCCCCGGAAGCCGACGGAAAATCCACGCTGACCGCCAGCCCGCGGCCGTCGATGCCGCGGCCAATGCCGACCGTCGCATGGTGGGCCGCGGCAATGCGCTCGACGATCGAGAGCCCGAGCCCGCTGCCTGCGGCGCTGCGGTCGGCGCCGCGGTAGAAGCGGTCGCGCAGGCGCGGCCAATCCGCTGCGGGTACGCCGGCGCCATCGTCGGCCACGGTCAGGCGCCAGGCGTCGGCGTGCCGCTCCACGGCAACGGCGAGACGACCACCGGAAACGCCGTACTTGATCGCGTTGTCCACCAGGTTGTCGACCAGGATGCGCAACGTGGCCGGGTCGCCATGCACCACGCAACCCGGGTCGGCCTGCAGGTCGACCGCGATGCCGCGGGCATCGGCATCGCCGGCGCGCAGCGCCAGGCATTCGGCGGCAACCCCGCCAAGGTCCACCGCCTGCAGCGCCAGCTCGCCACCGTGTTCGAGCCGCGCCAGCGTGAGCAACTGCTGCGCCAGATGCGTCGCGCGATCCACGCCCGCGATCACTTGCACGATGGCTTGCTGGCGGATTGCCGCATCCGGTGCGCCCAGTGCCACCTCGGCCTGCACCTTGATCGCGGCCAGCGGCGTGCGCAGCTCGTGCGCGGCATCCGCGGTGAACGTGCGCTCGCGATCCAGCGATACCGCCAGCCGGGCGAGCAGCCCATTCAGCGCGGCGACCAGCGGCACGGCTTCGGCCGGAATCCGCTGCACGTGCAGCGGTTCGAGGTTGCCCGCATCGCGGGTGCCCACGCTGCGCGCGAGGCGCCCCAGCGGGGCGAGGCCGCGCGCGACGCTGAGCCACACCAGCACCCCCAGCAACGGCAGCGCCCACAGCGCGACGCGACCCACACGCCAGGCCACCTCGTGCACCGGATGCTCGCGCAGCGCCAGCGGTTCCAGCACCGTCACCTGGTAGCCGCGGCGGGCGTCGCGCAGGCTGTAGCTGCGCCATGCGCGGGCGTCGATCACGCGCGTCGCATAGCCGTCGTCGGGATGGAAGCGCGCCGCCGGCGCATCCGGGCTGGCCAGCAGCAGGCGCTGGTCGCCGCCCCACACCTGGAACGCGAGCGGCGCGACCTGATTGCCGTGATCGCGCCCGTTGCCGGCATCGCCATCACCGGCCTGCGCCAAGCGCGTGAGGCGCTTCAGGTCGAGCGCCAGCAACGTGCGCGCGCCCTGTTGCAGGCGCGCATCGGCCAGCTCGTGGATCTCCTCGCGCACCTCGTCATAGCCGACCGCCAGCATCGCGCCCCACGCCAGCACGAGGCTGCCGATCAGCAGCAGCAACAGCCGCATGCGCAGCGAACGCGGCGTCATGGCCGATCCCTCGGCACCAGATAGCCGACGCCACGGATGGTCTTGATCAGGTCGGCGCCGAGCTTCTTGCGCAGGTTGGAGATGTGCACTTCCACCGCGTTGCTCTCGATCTCCTCGTTCCAGCCGTACAGGCCCTCTTCGAGCCGCGCGCGCGACAGCGCGGTGCCGCGGTGTTCGAGCAGGTCGACGAGGATCGCGCACTCGCGGCCAGACAGCACGATGGTGTCGTCGCCGCGCGTCACGGTGAGGCTTTCCGGCGCGAGCACGAGGTCGCGGTAACGGATGACCTCGCTGCTGCGGCCATGCGCGCGGCGCAGCAGCGCACGGATGCGCGCCACCAGCTCGGCCAGCGCGAACGGCTTGACCAGGTAGTCGTCGGCCCCGGCGTCCAGCCCGGCGACGCGGTCGTGCACGGTGTCGCGCGCGGTGAGGATCAGCACCGGCAGGTCGCTGCCCCGGGCGCGCAGCGCCTTCAGCACCTCCATGCCGCCGACGCGCGGCAGGCCGAGGTCGAGCACGACCAGTTCGTAGCCGGTGGTGGCCAGCGCCAATTGCGCGCTGCGGCCATCGCGTGTCCAGTCCACGGCGAAACCCGCCTGTTTCAGCCCGGCCTCGAGGCCGTTGCCGAGCAACTCGTCGTCTTCCACCAGCAGCAGGCGCATCGCGGTTCTCCAGGCATGCCGCGCGATTGTCCGCGACCGAGCTTAAGCGGTTCCTGCGGCCGCGCGCGAAACGGCCCGGGCGGCTTAAGACCGGCTTCAGCACCAACCGCCACCTTGGCACCGTGCCGATCGGCACGCCGGCTGCGGCCGGATACCCCACTGGAGAAGAACCATGCGCAACCCTGTCATCCACACCGTCGTCGCGCTCGGCCTGCTCGGGCTGTCAGCCGGCGCGTTCGCCTCCACCTACAACGGCGAGTGCACGACCCGGCCGAAGTCCGAATGGAAGAGCACCGCCGACGTCAAGGCACAGTTCACCGCGCAGGGCTACACCGTCGGCAAGGTCAAGGCCGGCGGCAGTTGCTACGAGGTGTACGCCAAGGACAAGAACGGGCAGAAAGTCGAGCTGTTCGTCGACCCGATGAAGGGCGCCGTGGTCGGGCAGGCCGGCAAGCCATGAGCGCCCGGGCGCCGATGGTGCGCGTCTGGGATCCGCTGGTGCGGGTCTTCCACTGGTCGCTGGTGGCCGCGTTCTTCGGCGCCTGGTTCCTGGGCGAGGACGGCGGCGCGCTGCATCAGGCGCTCGGCTACACGGTGCTCGGGCTGGTCGCGTTCCGGCTGGTCTGGGGCGTGGTCGGCAGCCGCCATGCGCGGTTTGCCGACTTCGTGCCCACGCCGCGCCGGCTCGCCGGTTACGTCCGCGACATGCTGGCGCGCAGGGAAGCGCGCCACCTCGGCCACAACCCGGCCGGGGCGGTGATGATCCTTGCCCTCATCACCCTGTTGGCGGCCACCGGCTTCACCGGCTGGCTGCAGACCACCGACGCGTTCTGGGGCAGCGAACTGCTGGAAGAGGTGCACGGACTGCTCGCCCACACCACGCTGGTGCTGGTCGGGCTGCACGTTGCGGGCGTCGTCTACAGCAGCCTGCGCCACCGCGAAAACCTGGTTCGCGCCATGGTGACCGGGCGCAAGCGGCCGCTCGGCGACGCCGCCACCGCACGGTCTCCGGAAGCCGCGTCGGCCGAGCGGCACCCCTGACGACATGCGACAAAACGCAGCAGTTGCAGCCGGCCCCGGTTTGCGTAAGATAGTAACCAATTACTTACTGCAAGGCCGAACGCCAGCATGCCTGTCCGCCACCATCTCCCTGCCGACGAACGCCGCACCGCCACGGTTGAAGCCGTGGTGGAGCTGGCGGCCAAACAGAACCCCAGCGACATCACCACCGCCGCGATCGCCCAGCACATGGGACTGACCCAGGGCGCGCTGTTTCGCCACTTCCCCACCAAGGACGCGGTGATGCAGGCCGTGATGGCCTGGGTGACCGACCGCCTGCTGGGGCGCGTGGACGAGGCCATCGCGAATGCGCCGACGCCAGTCGCCGGGTTGGAGGCCGCGTTCATGGCGCACGTCGATTTCGTCGTGCGCCATCCCGGCGTGCCGCGCATGCTGTTCGGCGAGCTGCAACGCCCGGCGGCCACGCCGACGAAAAAGGTGGTGAAGGCTCTGCTACAGCAATACGCCAAGCGTGTCGCCACCCTGCTCGCCGCCGGCAAGGCGCAAGGCGCGCTGGATGCGAAGCTCGATGTCGACGCCGCCACGATCGCCTTCGTCGGCACCTTCCAGGGGCTGGTGATGCGCACGCTGCTCGTCGGCACACCCTCCCTGATGCGGCGCGAGGCCGGTGCGGTATTCGCGATCTACCTGCGCGGCATCGGCGGAGGCACGCCATGAAACGCCTCCACCTGCAACGCCGCACCTGGGCCCTGCTCGGCGTCGCGGCCGCCATCGCCGGCCTGCTCGGCTACGTCGCGGTGAGCACCGGGCCGTTCGCCGCCGTACCGGTCACCACCGCCACCGTGCAGAGCCGCGCGATCCATCCGGCGCTGTTCGGTATCGGCACGGTGGAAGCCCGCTACACCTACCGCATCGGCCCGACCAGCGCCGGCCGCGTCGCGCGCCTCGCCGTGCACGTGAGCGACCGGGTGCACGCCGGGCAGGTGCTGGGCACGATGGACGCGGTCGATCTCGACGAGCGCATCCGCGCGCAGCAGGCCGCACTCGCCAGCGCGCAGGCGGCGCTGGCGCAGGCGGGCAGCCAGCGCGCGTACGCGGCCACGCAGGCGCAGCGCTATGCGAAGCTGCTGGACGCGCGCGGCACCAGCGCGGAAATCACTGCCGGCAAGCGCCAGGAACTCGCCAGCGCCAGTGCGGCGCGGGATGCCGCCGGCGCCAACGTGGAACGCCTGCGCGCGGACGTGCTGGCGCTCAAGGCGCAGCGCGCAAATCTCGACCTGGTATCGCCGGTGGACGGGCTGGTGGTCGCGCGCCACGCCGAACCGGGCAGCACGCTGGTCGCCGGGCAGGCCGCGCTGGACGTGATCGACCCGCGGCAGTTGTGGGTCGACGCGCGCTTCGACCAGTTGGGCGCGGGCGGGCTCGCCGCCGGCCTGCCGGTGGGCATCGTGCTGCGCTCGCGCCAGGGCCAGACCCTGCACGGCCGCGTGCTGCGCGTCGATCCGCTGGCCGACGCGGTGACCGAGGAGACGACGGCGAAGATCGTGTTCGACACACTGCCCGCGCCGCTGCCGCCGCTGGGCGAACTGGCGGAGGTCACGGTGGCGCTGCCGGCGACGGCGGCCGCGCCGACCGTGCCCAACGCCGCGATCCGCACCCTGGGCGACCGTCGCGGCGTGTGGGAGATGAACCACGGCAAGCCGCGCTTCGCCAGCGTCGCGCTGGGCGCCGCCGACCTCGACGGTGCGGTGCAGGTCACCCGCGGGCTCGCCGCCGGCGACCGCGTGATCGCCTACAGCGCCGCCGCCATCACGCCGCACAGCCGGGTCAAGGTGGTGCCGCGCATCCCCGGGGTCGCGCCATGATCAGCCTCGCCGGCCGCGACATCCTGCACGCCTGGGGCAAGTTCGTGTTCACCGGCATCGGCCTCGGCCTCCTGATCGGCGTGACCCTGACGATGGCCGGCGTGTACCGCGGCATGGTCGCCGACGCGCAGGCGACGCTCGACAACAGCGGCGCCGACCTGTGGGTGGTGCAGCAGGGCACGCTCGGGCCGTATGCGGAATCCTCCAGCGTGTACGACGACCTGTGGCGCGGCATCCGCGCCATGCCCGGCGTCGCGCAGGCGGCCAACGTCACCTACCTGACGATGCAGGTGCGCGCCGGCAACCGCGACGTGCGCGCAATGGTCGCCGGCATCGCCGCCGCCGAACCGGGCGCGCCGGGCTGGCCGCCGTATCTCGTCGCCGGGCGCCAGATCACGCGCAGCCATTACGAGGCCGTGGCCGACATCGCCACCGGCTTCAAGCTCGGCGACGTGCTCACCATCCGCCGCAACCAGTACACCGTGGTCGGCCTGACCCGGCGCATGGTGTCCTCCAACGGCGACCCGATGGTGTTCATTCCGCTGAAGGACGCCCAGCAGGCGCAGTTCCTGAAGGACAACGACGCGATCCGCATGCAGCGCCGGCGCAGCGCCGAAAACCCGGCGTTCGCGGCGCCCGGCGTGCTGGCGGCGGTGAACGCCAGCCAGGCGAGCAACCCGTTCGTCAACGCGATCCTGGTGCGCATCCAGCCGGGCTGGACGCCGCCGGAGGTCGCCGCGCCGATCGCGCGCTGGAAGCGGCTCACGGTGTACGACCGCTCACAGATGAACCACATCCTCGTCGGCAAGCTGATCGAGTCCTCGGCCAAGCAGATCGGCATGTTCCTGGTCATTCTCGCGATGGTCAGCGCGGCCATCGTCGCCTTCATCATCTACACGCTGACGATGGACAAGATCCGCGAGATCGCGGTGCTGAAACTGATCGGCACGCGCGACCGCACGATCGCCGCGATGATCCTGCAGCAGGCGCTGGTGCTGGGCGTGATCGGTTTTGCGGTGGGCAAGATCAGCGCCAGCTTTGCCGCGCCGTATTTCCCCAAATACGCGCTGCTGATTCCGTCCGACGCCGTCGCCGGTTTCGCCGCGATCCTCGTCATCTGCGCGCTGGCCAGCGTGGTCGCGATCCGCATGGCGCTGCGCGTCGACCCTGCCGCAGCGATCGGAGGCTGAGATGGGCCACGGCATCCGCATCGAAGGCCTGCGCAAGCGCTACGGCAGCGGCGACACCGCGGTGGACGCGCTGAAGAACGTCGACATGACGGTCGCGCCCGGCGAGGTCGTGGGCCTCATCGGGCCGTCGGGCTCGGGCAAGAGCACGCTGCTGAAATGCCTGGGCGCGGTGATCGACCCGACCGCCGGGCGCATGGTGCTGGGCGACGAGGTGATCTTCGACGAAGGCTGGAAGGCGCGCGACCTGCGCGCCCTGCGCCGCGACAAGATCGGTTTCGTGTTCCAGGCGCCGTACCTGATCCCGTTTCTCGATGTGGCCGACAACGTGGCGCTGCTGCCGATGCTGGCCGGCGTGCCAAACGCCGAGGCCCGCGCCCGCGCACTGGAGCTGTTGACCGCGCTCGACGTGCAGCACCGTGCGAACGCGATGCCGGTGCAGCTTTCCGGCGGCGAGCAGCAGCGCGTCGCGATCGCCCGCGGGCTGGTCAACCGGCCGCCGGTGATCCTCGCCGACGAGCCCACCGCGCCGCTCGACCTGGAGCGCGCGATGGCCGTGATCCGCGTGCTGAACGACATGGCGCGGCAACTGCAGACCGCCGTCATCGTGGTCACCCACGACGAGAAGATCATCCCCACCTTCAAGCGCATCTATCACATCCGCGACGGCGTCACCGTCGAGGAACCCGGCGAAGGTCGCGCCTTCGACTGACGCCCCCACCACGAGGAACCTGCCATGCATCGCCCACCCATCATCGCCACGCTTGCCGCACTCATCGCCCTCCCCGCGCTGCCCGCGCTGGCCGCACCCCAGCACGCGCACGACGCCGCCGGCACGCAGCACACGCTGCAGCTCAACGCCGGACAAAAGTGGCAGACCGACGCGCCGCTGCGCGCCAACATGGCGAGCCTGCGCACGAGCCTGCAGCCGCTGCTGCCGGGGATCCACGCCGACACCCTGAAGCCGGATGACTACCGCCAGCTGGCCGCCACCGTCGAGGCGCGCGTCACCGACATCGTGCGCCAGTGCCGGCTGCCGGCCGCGGCCGACGCCCAGTTGCACATCATCGTCGGCGAGCTTTTTGCCGGTGCCGGCGCGATGAAGGGCACCGACACGGCCCACACCCCACGCGACGGCGCCGTCCAGGTCGTGGCCGCGATCAACGACTATGCGCGCTACTTCAACGACCCCGGCTTCAAGCCGCTCGGCCACTGACCGCTGCCCGACGAGCCCACGCCATGCACTTCGCCATCTTGCCTCCGCTGCGGCACACCGCCCTCGCGCTGACCCTCGCCGGCCTGCTCGCGGGCTGCATGGCCGGGCCGGACTACGTGCGCCCGGCGGCGCCGACCGCCACCGGCTACACCGCCACCCCGCTGCCGGCGCACACCGCGTCGGCCGCGGGTGCGGTACAGGCGTTCGCCCCCGCCGCGGCGCCCGACGCGGAGTGGTGGCGTGCCTTCGGCTCGCCCGAACTCGACGGCCTGGTCGCGCGTGCGCTGCGCGACAGCCCCACCCTCGCCGCAGCCGAGGCGAAACTGCGCGAGGCCGGCGCCAACCAGGCGGCGCAGGCCGGCGCCACCTACCTGCCGCGCGTGGACGCCGGCGTCGGCGCGCAGCGCCAGCGCTTCAATCCCAACCTGCTCGGCCAGGCCGGCACGCCGCGCGAGTTCGACCTGTACACCGCCAATGTCGGCGTGCATTACCGGCTCGACCTCGGCGGCGGCAACCGGCGCGCACTGGAAGCGCTGGCCGCACGCACCGACTACCAGCGCTACCAGCTCGAAGCCACGCGCCTGACGCTGGCGGCCAGCGTGGTGGGCACCGCCATCAACCGTGCGCAGCTCGCCGACCAGATCGCGGCGACCGAAGCCCTGCTGCGCGACGAGGACGCGCGCGTCGCCCTGCTGCGTGCGCAACTGCGCCTGGGCCACGCCACGCCGGATGCGCTGGCCGCACTGCAGGCCGAAGCGGAGCAGGACCGTGCCGGCCTGCCGGCACTGCAGCAGTCGTTCGACCAGAGCGGGCACCGGCTCGCGGTGCTCACCGGCCAGCCGCCGGCGGAAGCAAACCTGCCGACGCTGACGCTGGCCGACCTGCACCTGCCGCGCGCGCTGCCGGTGGTCGTGCCTTCCGAACTCGTGCGCCGCCGCCCCGACATCGGCGCCGCCGAGGCGCTGCTGCACGCGGCCACGGCGGACTACGGCGTTGCCGTCGCCAAGGCCTACCCGCAACTCGATCTGAGCGCCAGCCTCGGGTCACAGGCGCTCAGCACCGGCGCACTGTTCGGCAGCGGCGCGGCAGTGTGGAGCCTGCTCGCCCAACTGACCCAGCCGTTGTTCGACCCCGCGCTGCCGGCGAAAAAGCGCGCGGCCTTGGCCGCGGTCGACGCGGCCGGCGCGCAGTACCAGGGCGTGGTGCTGGATGCGCTGCGCGAGGTCGCCGACGCGCTGCGCGCCAGCCAGCACGACGCCGAAACGGTGGCCGCCCTGCAGGCCGCCGACACCGCGGCCCGCGACCGCCTGGCGATCGCCACCCGTCGCCACGCCCTGGGTGCCGCCGCGGACGACGACGTGCTGCAGGCCCGGATCGGCGCCACCCACGCGCGCCGGCAGCTCGACGCCGGCCGCGGCGCGCGACTGGCCAGCACGCTGCAGCTGTTCCAGGCCATGGGCAACAGCCAGCCGCCGGTGGCCCGCGCGACGTCGCCGGCCGCCGCGCCATGACCCGCGTCAAATCACTGTACTGACGCGTACAAATATTTTCGGTCAAGCCCTTTTCGTCGGACACCCGCGCCTCCATAGTCGTCAGGTCGGATTACCAAGGCAGCACGCGTGTCCATAGCCAGCACCATTGAAAGCACCCCGATCACGGGGCGCCAGCAGCTTCTCGACTACATTGCGGCGGGCGAAAAACCGCTTGAGCGCTGGCGAATCGGCACCGAACACGAGAAATTCGGCTTCCGCACCGACGACCTGAAACCGCCCACGTACGAGGGCGAACGCGGCATCCGCGCGCTGCTGGAAGGCATCGCGACGCGCCACGGCTGGAACCCGATCGCGGAGAACGGCAACCCCATCGCGCTCACCCGCGAGAAGGCCAACATCACGCTGGAGCCCGCCGGCCAGCTCGAGCTTTCCGGCGCGCCGCTGGAAACCATCCACCAGACCTGCTGCGAGGTGAGCACCCACCTCGCCGAGGTGCGGTCCGTCGCCGAACCGCTCGGCCTCGGCTTTCTCGGCATGGGCTTCCAGCCCAAGTGGCGGCGCGACGAGATGCCGTGGATGCCCAAGGGCCGCTACGCGATCATGCGCAAGTACATGCCCAAGGTCGGCAATCTCGGGCTGGACATGATGACCCGCACCTGCACGGTGCAGGTCAATCTCGATTTCGGCAGCGAAGCGGACATGGTGGAGAAGTTCCGCGTGGGCCTGGCGTTGCAGCCGATCGCCACCGCGCTGTTCGCCGACTCGCCGTTCACCGAGGGCAAGCCGAACGGCTACGACTCCTACCGCTCGCACATCTGGGAAGACACCGACCCCGACCGCACCGGCATGCTCGATTTCGTGTTCGAGGACGGCTTCGGCTACGAGCGCTATCTCGACTACATCCTCGACGTGCCGATGTATTTCAGCGACCAGGCCACGGGCTACGTCGACCTCGCCGGCGAGGGCTTCAAGCGCTTCATGCGCGGCGAGCTGCCCCAGCTCCCCGGCGTCAAGGCAACCATGCGCGACTTTGCCGACCACCTCACCACCGCGTTCCCCGAGGTGCGGCTCAAGCAATACCTGGAAATGCGCGGCGCCGACGGCGGCCCGTGGAACCGCCTGTGCGCGCTGCCGGCGCTGTGGGTCGGCCTGCTCTACGACCAGACCGCACTCGACTCGGCGTGGGATCTGGTCAAGGATTTCTCGCCCGCCGAACGCCACGCGCTGCGCGCCGGCGTGCCGCAGCAGGCGCTGAAGCTGCCGTTCCGCAAAGGCACCGTGCGCGACCTCGCGCGCGAGGCGCTGAAGATCGCCGCCCACGGCCTCGAGCGCCGCGCCAAACTCAACCAGAACGGCGCCGACGAACGCATCTATCTGGGACCGCTGATCGAGATCGTCGAAGCCAACCAGACCCCGGCCGAACGCAAGCTGGAGCTCTACCGCGGCGCCTGGGGCGGCAACGTGGACCACGTGTTCCGCGAGTTTGCGTATTGAGCGCTGGTCAATCCGCGAACCGGTCGCGTGCCACTTCGGCACGCCGGATCATTTGTTGGATTTCCGACACTACGTGGATGGCTTCCAGCTCGATGGCCGGGTGATCCAGCGCAAACACCCGGAAGATCTCGTCCGCAAACGCCTGCCCGATGCTGCCGACCTCGGCAAAGTCGAGGACCACATGGCGGAAGCGATCCAGCCGCTGCATCAGCCACTTGGCCTGCGAGCGTGACACGAGGTTTCGCGCCCACGCGGGCCAGGCGCACCGGCACAACGGTCTTGGCAAAGTCGTAATCGTCCGGGCCACTGGAATACGCGTCGAACACCTGCTTCAGCGTGCGCGGCGACGTGGTGGCAATGGCCATGAAAACGGCAGTGCCGGCAGGCGGCAAATCGTCCGTATCGAACAAGACGTCGTGCGCGTCGCCTTCGGCATGCGCGTAGGTGAGGTCGTTGGCGACGATGCGGAACTCGTCGAACACGCGGGTGGTGAAAAACACGCCTTCGCCGGTGTGATGGCGCGGATCGGTGGTGAGCTTGCCTTTTGCCAGTTCCAGCAGCGACAAGCGCTCATCGGGAAGCACCAGCGCCTGCGCAATCTTGCGGAAAATGCCGACGCCATCGTCGGCAACCACGAGATGCAGCACGTCGTCGCGCAGATCGGCGGCCACCGTGACATGCACGGCACCCGAATGGTCGATTGCGTTGTTGACCATCTCGGTCACGCCGTAGTGGGCGATGTCGAACACGTTCGGTGCCAGTCCTCGCAGGACCGGCGCGAGCTGCGATGACCAGACGACATCCTCGGCCAGGCTGCGCCGGACGTAGCGTTGGACCGAGCGCCGGTTGCGCCCGAGCGAGTAGGTCGGCCGGGTGGTGCCGGACTTGTCGAGGTAGCCACTGGCAACCAAGTGCCGCACCTGCGTGCTGATGCGCGCGGTCGACAGGCCCAATTGCCGCGCGACCACGCTGACCAAGTCGCGCGGGTGGGCATCCACCGCTTGCAGCATGGCAAGCTCGATTTCGCTGGATCGGCTGGGTCGGGCCATGCGCCGACTCTGAAGTTAACCGGCTCTATTTGCTAGTTAAGGGTGATGCATTGACAATTTATGTCGTGCGAATCTGAGCTGCGACGCGCTCAGGGATGGCATGGCCAGCCCTGAGCGCCGGAACGTCGGACCAAGCTCGGCCCGCTGTCACTTCTTCTTCGGCGCGTCCTTGAGCCCGCGGTTCTCCAGCATCGGCTCGATGCTGGGCTGCTGGCCACGCCAGGTGTCGTAGAGCTTGGCGAGATCTTCGGTGTTGCCGCGGGAGAGGATCATGTCGCGGAAGCGCTGGCCGTTGGCGGCGGTCATGCCGCCGTGCTCCTGGAACCACTCGAAGGCGTCGTCGGCGAGCATCTCGGTCCACAGGTAGGCGTAGTAGCCGGCGGCGTAGCCATTGCCCCAGATGTGCTGGAAGTAGCTGGAGCGGTAGCGCGGCGGCACATAGGAGAGATCCACGCCGTCCTTCTTGAGCGCGGCGGTCTCGAACTTGTCGGCATCCTGCTTGGGCGCGCTCGCCGGCAGCATGTGCCAGTTCATGTCGAGCATGGCGGCGGCGACCAGCTCGGTCATGTCGTAGCCCTTGTTGAACTTGCCGGCCTTGCGCATCTTGTCGACCAGCGCCTGCGGCATCGGCGCGCCGGTCTGGTAGTTCTTGGCGAAGTTGGCGAACACCTTGGGATTCGACGCCCAGTGCTCGTTGAACTGCGACGGGAACTCGACGAAATCGCGCGCGGTGCTGGTGCCGGAGAGCGTCGGGTACTGCTCGTCGGCCAGCATGCCGTGCAGCGCGTGGCCGAACTCGTGGAACATGGTGATGACGTCATCCCACGACAGCAGCGCCGGCTGCCCGGCGGCGGGCTTGGTGAAGTTGGCGACGTTGTAGATCACCGGCTTGGTACCCAGGAGCTTCGACTGGCCGACGAAGTTGTCCATCCACGCGCCGCCGTTCTTGTTGTCGCGCTTGAAGTAGTCGCAATAGAACAGCGCCAGTGACTTGCCGTCCTTGTCGAACACCTCGAACACGCGCACATCCGGGTTGTACACCGGGATGTCCTTGCGCTCCTTGAAGGTGAGCCCGTAGAGCTGGTTGGCGGCGTAGAACACGCCGTTTTCGAGGACATTGTTCAACTCGAAATACGGCTTGATCTGGCTCTCGTCCAGGTCGTACTTGGCCTTGCGCACCTGCTCGGCGTAGTACTGCCAATCCCACGGTTCGAGCTTGAACGTCGGCTGGCCGGCGGCCTTCTGGTCCTGGTCGATCTGCGCCTGGATCTCCGCCGCCTCGGACTTGGCGCGCGCGACCGCGGCCGGCGCGAGCTTGTCCATGAACGCCATCGCCGTCTGCGGCGTCTTCGCCATCTGGTCTTCGAGCTTCCATGCAGCGTAATCCGGGAAGCCGAGCAGCTTGGCCTCTTCGGCGCGGATCTGCGCGATGCGCTCGATCGTGTCGCGGGTGTCGTCGGCGCCGCCCTTCTCGGCGCGGTTCCACGAGGCCTCGAACAGCGCCTTGCGCACGTCGCGATCCTTGAGATCCCGCAGCTCCGGCTGCTGGGTGGTGTTCTGCAGCGTCAGCACCCACTTGCCGTCCAGCCCGCGCGCCTTCGCGGCCTGCGCGGCGGCGGCGATGTCGGCGTCGGACAGGCCGGCGAGCTTGGCCTTGTCGTCGATCACCAGCGCGCCGTCCTTGGTGGCGGCGAGCAGCTTGTTGGTGAACTGCGTGCTGAGCGTGGAGACTTCCTGGTTCAGCGCCTCGAGCTTGGCCTTGTCGGCCGGCGCGAGCTTGGCGCCGGCGTGCACGAAGTTGCGGTACACCACGTCGACCAGGCGCGCGGATTCGGGGTCGAGCTTGAGCGTGGCGCGCTCGTCGTAGACCTTCTGGATGCGCGCGAACAGCTTGTCGTTCAGGTGAATGGCATCCTCGTGCTTGGCGAGCTGCGGCGCCACGGTTTCCTGCACCTTCTGCAGCGTGTCGTCGGTGTTGGCGGCGGTGACGCCGCTGAACACGGCTATCACGCGGTTGAGCAGCACGCCGGTTTTTTCCAGCGCCACGTAGGTGTTCTCGAACGTGGCAGGCTCGGGGTTGTCGGCGATCTTCTGCACTTCGGCCAGTTGCTCGGCCATGCCCTTTTCGATCGCCGGCTGGTAGTCGGCGTCCTTGATGTGGTCGAACGGCGGCGCCTGGAATGGCAGCGTGCTGGCGGTGAAGAACGGATTGGCAGCCGTGGCATCAGCCACCGATGCGGCGCTGGCCGGCGCACTGGCGCTGGGCGCCGGCGCGGTCTTGGCGGCGTCGTTGCTGCCTTGCGAGCAGCCGGCAAGAGCAATGCTGGTGGCAATCACGATGGTGCGGAGAGGAAGCATGCGATGGTCCCGGTCAGGGGCGCCGCGCGCGGCGCCGAAGTGAATGGCCATCGACTGTAACGATTCTCTCCGGCACAAGGCCAGCCGCAGCGCGTCATACCCCAAGCCATGCCAGATCGAGCGCCGAAGCGGCCGCTTCCGGCGCCATGCCGTGCGGCAGCACGCCCAGGCACGGCGCCGGCAGGCGCTCACGCAGGGTGGCGAGGTTTTCCTCCACCGCGTCCATCGCCGGGTCGATGCGGTTGGCGATCCAGCCGGCGAGCGTGCAGCGGTCGGCGCGGATCGCCTCGATGCTGAGCAGCGTGTGGTTCAAACAGCCGAGCTTGAGGCCCACCACGAAGATCACCGGCAGCTGCCACGCGCGCGGGATCTCCGAGGCGTACAAGCCCGGCGACAGCGGCACGCGCCAGCCACCGACACCTTCGACCACCACCGCGTCGTGCGTGGCGCACAGGGCATCGAACGCCGCGCGCAGCGGCGCCAGGCTGATGGCGACGCCATCATGCGCGGCGGCAAGATGCGGCGACAGCGGCTCGCGCAGCGCCACCGGATTGCTCGACGCGTAGTCCGGCAAGGGCGTGCTGCTCGCGGCACGCAAGGCTTGAGCGTCTTCGCTGATGAGCCCGGCGAGCGACGGCAAACAGCCGCTGGCCACCGGTTTCATGCCGGTGGCGCGCAAGCCCCTGGCGCGCAGCGCGTGGATCAGCGCGCAGCTCGCATGCGTCTTGCCGATGCCGGTATCAGTGCCGGCGATGAAAAAGCTACGAGCGGTCATGGCAGGCGCGGTTCAAAGAGGGAGGCCGCGCATAATAGGCGCTACGCACACAGCGGCCCGCCGGCATGGTTGAAGTTGAAATGGCGCCGCGGCCCCACACTTGCAAACCAGGGCCGCGCGAGCCTTCGCACCAGGCTTGGCCGCGCGTGGCACGAACGCGGTCGACGCGGCATCTCACCTCCATTCGAGCAACGTTCCATGTTTGAAGCCAAACCCCTCACCCACGCCAGCAAACCCGAGCTCTACGCCGATCTCGCCCAGCAGGCGCGCAGCCTGGTCAGCGGCGAGCCGAGCATGGTCGCCAACGCGGCCAACTTTTCGGCACTGGTCTATCACGCACTGCCGGACATCAACTGGTGCGGGTTTTACCTGCACGACGGCAACGAGCTGGTGGTCGGTCCGTTCCAGGGCAAGCCGGCGTGCATCCGCATTGCACTCGGGCGTGGTGTGTGCGGCACCGCGGCGCACACGCGCCAGACGCAGGTGGTGCGCGACGTCAGCGTGCACCCCAACCACGTCTACTGCGACACCGCCTCGCAGTCGGAGATCGTGGTGCCACTGGTGCGCGCCGACGGCAGCCTGTTCGGCGTGTGGGATGTGGACAGCCCGCACACCGACCGCTTCGACGACGAAGACCGCGCCGGCATGGAAACGCTGTGCACCACCTTCATGAATGCGGCGGGGCTGTAGGCAAGTTGCAACAAAAGCCCCGCTGGCTCCGCGGGTTGAGATCTATCCCAATGAGGCTCTTCGCAGAGGACGCGTCGGGCTGAAGCCCGGCCCACCGCGCCCCTTGCCAAGAACCGCTCTGCCGAATCTCCAATCCCAGCCTTTCACTCCCGCGGCGTGTGCAGGAGTTCGACCACCCGCGCGCGCGCTTCATCCACGCCGGTGCCGGCCGGGGTGGAAAACGCCTGCAGCGTTGCGTGCAGGCCGTCGGGAAAACTCTTGCGCACGGCGGCCAGCGCCTGCGCCACCTGATTGCGTGACAGCTTGTCGGCCTTGGTCAAGAGCAGGTGGCACGGCAGCGCGCTGGCAAAGCAGAAATCCAGCATCTGGCGATCAAAGTCCTTGAGCGGGTGACGAATGTCCGCGATCAGCACCACGCCGCGCAGGCTGGCGCGCTGCTGCAGGTAAGCGTCGATTTCGTGCTTCCAGTGCGCACGCAACTCCTCCGGCACCTTCGCGTAGCCGTAGCCTGGCAGGTCGATCAGGCGCAATGCCTCGTCACCCCCGGCGGCCGGCAGGTCGAACACCACCATCTGCTGCGTGCGGCCGGGCGTTTTCGAGGTGCGCGCCAGGCCTTTCTGCCCGGTGAGCGCGTTCAGCGCGCTGGATTTGCCGGCGTTGGAGCGCCCGGCAAACGCCACTTCGGCACCGGTGTCCGCGGGCAACTGGTTGATCTGGTGGGCGGCAAGGGCGAACTGCGCCCGCTGCAAGGGGTTTGGCATCGTTTGACCAGAGTACGAGGGCACGGAGATAATCCGACGGTTTCTGCCCGCTGCGCCGATGCCGGCCCGCGATGGCAGCCTTCGAGGTTTCTCGGGAGAGCAGTGTATGAGTTTTCGGTTCGCGGGTTTTCGGCCGGCTGCGCTGGGTGCCGCGGCCGCATTGATGTTCGCATTCGGTGCGGGCACGGTGGCGGCGCAGGATTCCGCCACAGCGGCCAGCACGCCGGCGCCGGCAGGCACGGCAGCGCCCGCGGCGGCGGCCACTGCAGCGGCACCGGCGGTGGCAGCCGCACCGGCCACCGCCGAAGCATCGAAGCCGGGTGACCCGAAAGTGGGCCAGACCAAGGCCACGGCGTGTGCTGCCTGCCATGGCGCCGACGGCAACTCGACCGATCCGCAGTACCCCAAGCTGGCCGGCCAGAGCGAGCAGTACATCGTCCGCCAGCTGGAAAACTTCAAGAGCCAGAAACGCAAGAACGCGATCATGTTCGGCATGGCGTCCACCCTGTCCACACAGGACATGCACGACATCGCCGCGTATTTCTCCAGCCAGAAACGCCTGCCGGGCGTGGCCGATCAGGCGCTGGTCGAAGCCGGGCAAAAGCTCTATCGCGAGGGTGATGTGAAAACCGGGGTACCGGCCTGCATGGCCTGCCACGGCATGGACGGTCGCGGCAACCCCGGCGCGATGTACCCGGCGATCGAGGGCCAGCATGCGCAATATGTGCAGACCCAGCTCAAGGCCTGGCACGACGGCAATGCGTGGGGCACCGATGCCCACTCGCAGATCATGCCCACCATTGCCAAGAAGCTGAGCGCCAACGATATCTCCGCGGTTTCCAGTTACGTCGAAGGCCTGCACTCGGCTGCCGCCAGCGCCAAGGGCGCGCCTGCCACGCCGTGACGTCAGGCGCCGGGCTGGCCACGCTGGCCCGGTCGCGCCGCAGTGACCCGGTTTTGTCGAGGTGATTCCATGTTGAAGCGTTTGACGTTGGTGTGCGCCGCCGTGCTGGCGCTGAGTGCGTGCGGCCATTCCGCCGACAACGCGGTCACGCCGCCCGCTCCGGCCATCCCGGCCAGCGCACCGGCAACACCGGCGGCATCCGCCACCGCGGCAGCGCCAAGTGCCGCCACGACGGCCAGTGCGGCCACCGCGCCGGCCACTGCCGGCACGACACCCGCACCTGCCACCACCGCCGCCGCGACACCGCCACCGGCGCAGCCATTCGTGGACGATGGCAAGTGGGTGGAAGGCAAAAATTATTTCCGCATCAATCCGCAGCAACCCAAGGCCACCAACACCAGCAAGATCGAAGTGGTCGAGGTGTTCTCCTACGCCTGCCCGGCGTGCAACGCCTTCCACGGCACGATGGATGCGATCGCGAAGAGCCTGCCGGCGGATGCGGTGGTGGATTACCTGCCCGCCTCGTTCCGCCCGGACGAAAACTGGCCGGTGTATCAGCGTGCGTTCTTTGCTGCCGAAGCACTCGGCGTACGCGCCAAGACCCAGGACGCGATGTTCGACGCCACCTGGAAAACCGGCGAAACCGCCACCTACGACCTTTCCACCGGTCGACCCAAGCCCAAAGGCGCATGGCCAACGATCGAGACGCTGGCGAGGTTCTACGCCAAATACGGGGTCGATCCGAAGGAATTCGTCGCCGTGGCGAACTCGTTCTCGGTGAATACCAAGATGAAACAGGCCGACGACCTCATCAAGGCCTACGGCGTGCCTGGCACTCCCACCATCGTGGTCGACGGCAAGTACCGTTTCTCGCCGTCGGACGTGGGCAGCATGCAGCGCGCGATCGAACTGACCCAGTGGCTGGTGGCGAAGGAAGCTGCCGGCAAATAGGTCGCCGCCGCAACCCGTTGTGGAGCAATTCGTGATGAAGCATCTCGCCAAACTGCGTTTTCTTGCCCTCGCCCTGGGCCTCGTGCTAGCCAGCGCGTGCACCGCGCAATCCGGCACCGGCACCACCGCCGCCAGCAACGCGCCGGCGCCGTACACCGAGGGCGATCAGTACGTGACGCTGCCGGCGCCGCACCGGCGCTACAGCAGCGACGGCAAGGTGGAAGTGGCCGAGGTGTTCTCCTATGGCTGCATCCACTGCGCCGAGTTCGCGCCGATTGCGGAAAAGCTCAAGGCGCAGTTGCCCAAGGGCGTGGTGTTCAAGTTGGTGCCGGCGCCGTTCAGCGCGCAATGGCTGCCGTTTGCGCGCGCCTACTACGCGGCCAACCAGTTGGGCGTGGTGGATCGCACGCACCTGCAGTTGTTCACCGCCAAGTTTGCCCAGCACTACCCGATCAACACGCTGGACGAGCTGGCCGATTTCTATGCCCGCGAAGGTGTGGATCGGGCCAAGTTCATGAGCATTGCCACTTCCGACGCCGCCACTGCCAAGCTCAAGGCCGATCTCGCCCTGATCCAGCAGTGGGGCGTGGACGGTACACCGAGCGTCGTGGTGGACGGCAAGTACAAGGTCGTCAACGTGCACACGCTCGATGAGCTCTCCGCCGTCGCCCAATGGCTGGCAAAACGCGAGCTGACCGCTGCCGACAAGGGCGGCAAATAGGGCACGGCATGTTCACGCGCAGTGCGACCGGCCGCGCGCACCATGGCAACGTCATGAGCCGCCCCCAACCCGCCAACCAGCACCTGCGCCTGCTGAGCTGCAACATCCTCGCCGGCGCCAGCGTGCGCAGCTACCGCGACTACGTCACGCACAGCCTGAACGCGATGCTGCCCGGCCGGCGCAAGATCGACAACCTTGATCGCCTCGCGGCGCTGTTGCCGCAATTCGACGTGATCGGCCTGCAGGAGGCCGATGCCGGCAGCCTGCGCTCGGGTTTCCTGAACCAGACGCGTTACCTCGCCGAAGCCTCGGGCATGCCGTACTGGAGCTACCAGTCGAATCGCCCGGTGGCCAAGCTGTCACACACCGCCAACGGCCTCATCAGCCGGATCGAGCCCACCGCGGTGCTCGATTACCCGTTGCCCGGCCACGGCCGCGGCGCGCTGCTGGTGCGCTTTGGCGAGGGTGAACACGCGTTTGCCGTGGTCATTGCCCACCTGTCGCTGCGCGCCCCATCGCGCGCGCGGCAACTGGCGTTCATCAGCGAAATCCTGGCCGACTACCCGCAGGCGGTGCTGATGGGTGACCTCAACACCAGCGCCGACAGCAGCGAAATGCGCCAGCTGTTTGCGCGCACCAACCTGCAGCCGCCGATGCTGGATGCGCCCACTTTCCCCAGCTGGAAACCACGGCGCGCGCTCGACCACATCCTGGTGTCGCCCAGCGTGCAGCTGGAAAAGGTGTGGACCCTGCCGCAGGCGTTTTCCGACCACCTCCCGCTGGCGGCGGAAATCCGCCTGCCGGGCGCCAGCACGACCAAGGCGCGCTGATGCCACGCATCGCCCGCGCCGCCCTGCCCTGGCTGGCGATCGTGCTGGCGGGCACCGGTGCGACGTGGCTGCGGCTGGGCCTGATCGAACAACCCCTGCTTGCCGACCTGTGCACGCGCGCGGCGCCGCCGTGGTGGTGCCCGTTACGCCAGGCGCTGGTGCTGGGCTTTTTGCACGGCGTCTACGGCTGGCTGGCGCTGGCGGCGCTTGCCCTGGCCCTGCTGCGCCGTGCGCGCGGGCTGGCCGCGCTGGCCGCCGCGCTCGGCGCCTTTGCGCTGGTGCTGTATTGCCCGGAGTCCGGCGCGTTCGTGCTGCTCGCCGGCTGCCTGCGGCTGGTGCACCTCGACAGCGGGCGCGCCCTGCCTACACCCGCCCCGTCACCGGTATCAGCGCGCCAGTAATCGCGCTGGCGTCGTCGGACAGCAGAAACAGGATCACTGCCGCCAGTTGTTCCGGCCGCACCCAGCGGCTGAAATCCGCCTTTGGCATGTCGGCGCGGTTGGGCGCGGTGTCGATGATGCTGGGCAGCAGCGCATTGACGGTGATGCCGCGCGTCTTGACCTCCTCGGCCAGCGCTTCGGTAAAACGCATCACGCCCGATTTGGACGCCGCATACGCGCCCATGCCGGCGCCCGCCTTGAGTGCTGCCGCGGCGCCGATGTTGACGATGCGGCCGCGCTCGTCCGGCAGGTGCGCCAACGCGGCGCGGCTAGCGGCAATCGCGGTACGCAGGTTCACCCGGTAGAGCAGATCCCAGGTTTCCGCGCTGCCATCGGCCAGCGTCTCGAAGCGGAAGGTGCCGGCAATGTTGACCAGCGCATCGAGCCCGCCCAGCGCCGCGGCCGCGGCATCGAGTGCACCTTTGGCCGCCGTGGTGTCGGCCAGGTCCACCCCGCCAAAACCATGTGCGGCGCCCAGCCCCGCCGGTACCGGTGCGCGGTCGATCGCCGCCACCGCGTGGCCAGCGGCCAGCGCCGCGCGTACCACGGCGGCGCCGAGCGTGCCGAAGGCGCCGGTTACTGCAATGCGTCGTTGCTGGGCCATGTCCGTGTCCTCGTCAAGATGAAACGCCGAGCATAGTCCGCGCGGTGACCAGACCGGAACGGCTGTGCGCCCATGCGACGACAACCGGCAGCGCCAGCGCAAGATTCAGCGCCAGCCACCACCATGTTGCGGGATCGAGACCCAGTTCGAGCGCCACGCTGGCGCCGCCGAGCAGTGGCAGGCAGCCGGCGAGAAACAGCGTCTCGCGGCTTGGCGCGCGCACGCGTGCATCCAGCCAGGCAGTGAGCGCGTAGCCGGCGCACGGCAGCGCAAACAACCCCAGCGGAAAATCGCGATAGCGCCCGTCGAACACCAGCAGCAGGCCGTACAGCGCCAGCGCAAACAGCCAGATTGAGCGCCAACGTCCGGCCGGCGCACGCCGATACGGCGCACCGGCCAGCCGTCCGGCCAGCCAGCGCGCCAACCGCACGCCGGTGAACAGCGCAACCAGCCAGGCGACGCCGGACACGCTCCACTCCCAGGCGTCGTGGCAGGCAAACAGCATTTGCCGCACCTGCCACCCCAGCGCCATGCCGCCGGCCGCACCGGCCAACGCCAACGCGAGCGCATGGCGCCAGCCGCGCGCCCGCCGTTGCCGCGCACCGAGCAGCATGAACAGCGCCGCGCCCAGCGCGCCAGCCAGCCAGCCCAGCCACCAGCGCGGAATCTCCACCACCGGGCCCTGCATCGGGAATTTCGGCTGCGCGTGCGCGTCGAAAATGCCCCAGTAGCCGCCCACCGTGCCTTCCTGCGCACGCTTCCACGGCTGGTCGAACGCCTCGATCACGTTGTACGGCATGTGCACGCTGGCGGCGTAATCGAGAAACTCGCGCAAGTAGCGCGCCTCGTTCACCCGGCTGGCGGCGGCACCACGGCGCGGGCGGCCCTCGCTCGGCCAGCCGGTTTCGCCGATCATCACGGCCTTGCCGGGAAACGCATGCTCGACCCGCGCGTACACATCGGCCACATGCTGCACCGCGGCCTCCGGCGGTACCGGCTGATCCTCCCAGTACGGCAGGATGTGCACGGTGACGAAATCCACGCCCCCGGCGAGCGCCGGGTGCGCCAGCCAGAACTCCCATACATCGGCATAGGTGACCGGAATCGCCGCCGGCAACGCGGCGCGCACCTCGCGCAGATACCCCGCCAGCTCGCGCTCGCTGAGGTCGCCGCGCAACAAGACCTCGTTGCCCACCACCACGCCGCGCAGCACCTGCGGATATTTGCGCGCGGTGGCGATGCCCAGCGCGATCTGCCGCGCGTTCGCCTTGCGGTCGCTGCCCAGCCAGATGCCCATCAGTACGCGCATGTGGTAGCGCGCGGCGATCTCCGGCACCACTGACAGCCCTTGCCCCTGTGAATAGGTACGCACGCAATCGAAACGCGCCGACAGCGCGCGCAAATCGGCGTCGATGCGTCCCGGACTGACAAAGGCGTGCGGATCGAGCGGCGTCTCGCCCGGCTTGCGGAACGGCGCGTAGGACACGCAGGCGATGCGCGCCGACGGCGCATCCGGCAACGGTACCGGCCGCCCCGCGTTCCACCACCACGCCGCGCCGGCCGCAGCCATCACCACCAGCGCCAACCAGGCGACCACGCGGCGCGCGCGCGACGACGGGGAGAACGACATGCCGATCCTGTGAGCCGCAACGGGGAAGGCCGCAGCTTATCAGGCCGCCCGGCGCAAGGCCGTGCGAGCCCATCCACTACAATGCAACCGCCTTCCCCAAGGAGTCGTCATGTTCGCCCACGTCGTGCGGCGCTGCCGCGTGTGGTTCGCGGTTTCATCCTTGCTGCTGGCCGCCGGCCTGCCGATCGCCGCCAGCGGTCAGGCCGCCGCGTCGCTCGACGCGCAGCGTGCCGCCTTCAAGCAGGCGTGGGCCGCCGCCAAGCAGGGCGGCGACGGCTGGCGCACCTACGCGCCGCAACTGCGCGGCTACGCGCTGTATCCCTACCTGCAGGCCGCCGCGCTGGAGCACGACATCGCCAGCGTCGACGACGCGACGGTGCAGGCATATCTCACCCAATATCCGGATCTGATTCCGGCGCAGGACCTGCGACGCACCTACCTGCGCGAGCTGGCCTCGCGGCAGGATTGGGCGGGTTTCCGCACGTTCTACCAGTCCGGCCTGGGCGACGCCTTCACCTGCTACGCGCTTGAGGCCACGCTGGCTGCCGGCGCGCCGCTGGATTTTGACCGCGACCTCGCCGCGCTGTGGGCCAAGCCGGAGCTGCCGGGCGCATGCGACCCGGTGCTGCAGGCGGCACACGCGCAAGGACTCCTGACCGACACCCACCTCTGGGCGCGCATCGACCGCGCCGCCAGCGCCGGCAAGGGCGGCACCGTGGCCGCGCTGGCAGCATGGTTGCCCTCCGCGCAAGCGGAAGAGGCGCAGCGCATCGCGCTGGCGCTGCGCGACCCGAATGCCGCCGTGACCGCTGCCGCCAGCTGGCCGGACACGCTGCGCGCACGCCAGGCCGCGGCGATCGCGCTTGAACGCGCGGCGCGCCGCAACGTCGATGCCGCCGACGCCGCGTGGCAACGACTGCAGCTCAATTTCCGCTTCAGCCAGGCCCAGCGCGACGACATCACCCGCGCGCTGGCGCTGTTCCACGCGACCGACTTTGAACCCGACGCCGGCGCCCAACTCGCCGCACTGCCGGCCAGCGCGCAAACCGACGCCACCCGCGAATGGCGCGCCCGGGTGGCGCTGGCCGCCCAGGATTGGCCGGGCGTGCTGGCGGCGATCGCGGCGATGCCGGCCAACCTGCAGCAGGATGGCGAGTGGCGCTGGTTCCGCGCGCGGGCGCTGCGCGCCACCAACCACCCGGTTCAGGCGCGCGACCTGGTCACCGCGCTTGCCGGCGAAGCCACGTACTACGGCTTCCTCGCCGCCGACCAGGTGCAACAACCGTACGCGATCTGTCCGCAGACGCCGCCGGTCGACGCCAGCCAGGCGCCGGCGCTGCTCGGCCAGATGCCCGGCCTCGATCGCGCCTTCGAGCTGTATGCCGTCGACCTGCCGCAACTCGCCCGACGCGAATGGAACCGCGCACTCGACGGCAGCGACGCCAGCACCCGCGCGCTGGCCGCGGAGCTGGCCAACCAGCGCGGCTGGTTCGATCGCGCGGTATTCACCTTCACCAGCGGCAAGGCGCTGCGCTACTACACGCTGCGTTTCCCGCTCGCCGCCGAAGATGGGTTGGTCGCGCAGGCGCGGCAGGCCGGCGTCGCCCCGGCCTGGGCGTACGGCATCCTGCGTTCGGAAAGTGCGTGGGTGACCGACGCGCGCTCCGGCGCCGACGCGCGCGGGTTGATGCAGCTCCTGCCCGCCACCGCGGCCAGGGTCGCGCAGCAGAACGGCCTGCCATGGGCCGGCGGCGACAGCCTGTACGTGCCGACCGTCAATATCGCGCTCGGCACCCGCCACCTGGCCGAGCTCGCCGCGCGCTTCAACGGTTCGCCGTGGCTCGCCAGCGCCGCCTACAACGCTGGCGCGGCCAAGGTCGAGCAATGGCTCGCCGCACGCGGCACGCTCAGCCCCGATCTCTTCGTCGCCACCATCCCGTACAAGGAAACCCGCGAATACGTCGCCCGCGTGATGGCTTTCAGCGTGATCTACGACTGGCGCCTGCACGGCAACCCGTTGCCGATGAGCGCGCGCATGCCGGCCATCGGCCAAGCCTACACACCACCGGGCGCCGACGCGACACGCAAGACCGTGGCGTGCCCGGCGGCGACCACTGCCAGCACACCATAGGCCAACTGTCGGGCTTTCGAACCGGGCCCCAAGATGGACGGCAACGGCATTCCCTGCGAGCAACAGTGGTGCAACTGAGCGTCTGACCGCCTGCATGCGAGAATGCTGCGCATGCGTATCTATCTCGTCGGCGGCGCCGTGCGCGACCGGTTGCTCGGCTTGCCGGCAGGCGACCGCGATTACGTGGTGACCGGCGCGCGGCCGGAGGAGTTGCTGGCGCTGGGCTACGCGCCAGTGGGCAAGGATTTCCCGGTGTTCCTGCACCCGCGCACGCACGAGGAATATGCGCTGGCGCGCACCGAGCGCAAGGCGGGGCACGGTTACCACGGCTTCGTGTTCCAGGCCGATCCCTCGGTGACGCTGGAAGCCGACCTGGCGCGCCGCGACCTCACCATCAACGCCATCGCGCAGGATGAGCACGGCACGCTCGTCGACCCTTACGGCGGCGCGGCGGATATCGAGGCGCGGGTACTGCGCCACGTGTCGCCGGCGTTTGGCGAGGACCCGGTGCGCCTGTTGCGCGTGGCGCGCTTCGCCGCGCGCTTTGCGCCACTGGGGTTCACGCTGGCGCCGGAAACCCTGGCGCTGCTCCGGCAGATGGTGACCGACGGCGAGGTGGATCACCTGGTGCCCGAGCGCGTCTGGGCGGAAACCCGCAAGGCGCTGGCCGCACCGCAGCCGTCCGCTTTCCTGCGGGTGCTGCGCGAAACCGGCGCACTGGCCGTGCTGTTGCCCGAGGTGGAGGCGCTCTACGGCGTGCCCCAACGCGCCGATTACCACCCGGAGATCGACACCGGCGCGCATATGGAGCTGGTGCTGGATGCGGCGGCGCGACTCGCGCCTGGCGACGACCTCGTCGGCTTCTGCGCGCTGGTCCACGACCTCGGCAAGGCGCTGACCCCACGCGCAGAATGGCCGCGTCACGTCGGCCACGAGGCGCGCGGCGTGGTGCCCACGCGGGCGCTCGCAGCGCGGCTCAAGGTACCGGCGGAACATGCCGCACTGGGCGAGCTGGTATGTCGCGAGCATTTGAACGGCCACCGCGCCCTGGAGCTGAAGCCGGCGACGGTGCTGAAACTGCTGGGCGCGCTGGACGCCCTGCGCCGCCCACAGCGGCTGGAAACCTTCGTGCGGGCCTGCATGGCGGACGCGCTGGGCCGGCTCGGCCACGCGGATGACGCCTACCCGCAGGCGGACTACCTGCGCGCCGCACAGACTGCCGCCGCGGCGGTGCATGCCGCACCGTTTCTTGCCCGTGGCCTCGTCGGGCCAGCCATCGGCGCGGCCGTGCAGCGTGCGCGCATCGACGCGATCGCCGCCTTGCCCCACCAGCCGGGCACCGGTTGAACGCGGCGTAGCCCGGGAGCGAGGGCGGTGGAAAGCCAGCGGTTGCAACTGCGCCGTTTTGGCCATCTTTCCCACCGGCTCTTGGCCCATGCTGGCAAACCGGCACGCAAGCGGACACAAACGGCTTTGCGTCGCTTGCCTGCTTTCGATCACCTGCGCTTCCGGCGCAAACCCGCGCCACTTCGGACATCGGCGCGCCACTACGTGTATAAAACGCGCTGGTACCTGATCCGCAGCTACCGTTTGCCGGAGTCGTCGTCCGTGTCGCGCACCTTGTTCATATCCTCGCCGCTGCGTCAGCGGTTCCGGCCCTTGTGGTGGCTGGGCATCACCTACCTCATCCTCAGTTTCATCACCCACGTGGCACTGCTGGTGATGAGCGGGCGCAACGTACCGCTGAACCCGCTGGACTGGTTGTATGCGTTCGGCGTCGGGCTGGGCTACGACCTCGTCACGTTCCTCTATCTGGCCTGGCCGCTGGTGCTTTATCTATGGCTGGTGCCGACGCGACGCGCGCCGGTCACCGGGGGCGCACGCTGGCTGGCTTGGCTCATCGGCATGGCCGCGCTGTACGGCGCGTGCCTGCTGGCGGTGTTCCTCTTGTGGCACGTGCACCTCAAGGAATCCTGGCCGCTGCTGGCGGTGTTCCTGTTTTTCCTGCCGCTGCCGGCGCTCAGTTACACCCGCGGCAGTGGCCAGTGGGGGTTGTACCTGCTTGGCCTCGCACTGCTCTACGGGCTGTTGTTCGTGGCCGCGTCCGAGCTGGTGTTCTGGAACGAGTTCAGCGTGCGCTTCAATTTCATCGCGGTGGACTACCTCGTCTACACCACCGAGGTGATCGGCAATATCCGCGAGTCGTATCCGGTCGGCACCTGGCTGGCGCTGCTGGTGGTGCTGGCGCTGGTGATGTTCATCGCCTCGCGACGCAAATTGCGTGCGCGCGACGACGGCAGCACGCTGTGGCAGCGCGCGCGGGTGCCACTGGTGTGGCTGGTGTTGACGGTAGCCACAGTGGCCGGCATCAACGGCGAAATGAAGGACCGCACCGCCAACAACTACGTCAACGAGCTTTCCGGCAACGGCATCTATCAGTTCTTTGCCGCGTTCCGGTCGAGCCACCTGGATTTCAAGAAGTTCTACCGCTCACTGCCGGATGCCGAGGCGTTTGCCCTCGTGCGCAAGGATCTTGCCGCACCAAATGCCACCTTCATCAGCAACGACCCGCGCGACCTGACGCGCGAGATCCGCGCCGCCGGACCGGAAAAGCACCTGAACGTGGTGCTGATCAGCGTGGAAAGCCTCTCCGGCGACTACCTCGCCACCTTCGGCAACCAGCAGGGCATCACGCCGTTCCTGGATTCGCTGGTCGGCAAGAGCCTGTTTTTCGACAACCTGTATGCCAACGGCACGCGCACGGTGCGCGGGCTCGAAGCACTGTCGCTGTCGGTGCCGCCGACACCGGGTGACTCGCTGGTGCGTGCAAAGGACAACGAAAACCTGTTCTCGCTGGCCAGCGTGTTCAATGATCGCGGCTACGTGTCGGAGTTTGTCTACGGCGGCTACGGCTACTTCGACAACATGAATTATTTCTTCGGCCACAACGGCTACATCGATGTGGACCGCAGCGCGATTCCGAAGGACATGCCGATCCACAGCCAGAACGTGTGGGGCGTGTCCGACGAGGATCTCTACACCCTGGCGCTGCGCCAGATGGACCAGATCGCGGGCGAGCACAAGCCGTTCTTCCTGCACATCATGACCACCTCCAACCACCGGCCGTACACCTACCCGGCCGGGCGGGTGAAGTGGCCGGCGCCCTCGCGCCTGGGCGCGGTGGCCTACACTGACTGGGCGATCAAGGACTTGATCGAGCGCGCGCGCACCAAGCCGTACTTCGCCAACACGGTGTTCGTGATCACCGCCGACCATTGCGCATCGAGCGCCGGCAAGACCAGCATCCCGATCAACCGTTACCACATCCCGTTGTGGATCTACGCGCCGAAATGGGTCACCCCGCGCCGGGTGGGGACGCTCATGGGCCAGCTCGACATCCCGCCGACGCTGCTTGGTCTTTTGGACTTCAGCTACCGCTCGCGCTTCTTTGGCCAGGATGTATTCCAGCGCCCGGCGGACGCGGGCCACGCCTTCCCCGGCACCTACGAAAAACTCGGCTACGTGCACGGCGACACGCTGACCATCCTCGAACCGCGCCAGCGCATCGAACAGTTGAAGCCGGACTTTGCGACCGGCGACGCGACCCCGGTCAGCCCGGTCAACCAGTCGCTGCTGGACACCACGATCGCCTATTACCAGGTAGCCAGCGATCTGTACCAGCACGGCGGGCTCGCGCGTCGCGCCGCGGACAGCACCAAGGTGGCGCCGCTGCCGACGGCAACGCCTGCGCCGGCCGCTCCTGCACCGGAGACACCTGCGACCCAGCCTGCGCCTGTGGGCAACGCGGCGCCTGCGGCCAGCGCGACCGTACCGGCCACTGCGACGAGCACGGCGGTAAAGCCGGTATCCATGGTTGCGTTGCACGCTGCTCCGTCCATGGCGCCAGCGGCGAGCACGGTCGCGCCTGCCGCTGCGGGTTCGGCCGGATGACGCCAACCGGCGGCGTCACGCCGCCGGTTTCGCGTCGACCTTCGCCGGCACCAGCCAGCGCACGGCCAAGATGCCAAGCTCATAGAGCAGCGTCATCGGCACCGCCAGCATCACCATCGAGGTGACGTCCGGCGGGGTCAGCACGGCGGCAATCGCGAATGCGCCGACGATCGCGTAGCGCCGTGCGCTGCGCAGCCTGGCCACATCGACCACGCCCACCGCCGCCAGGATCACCACCGCCACCGGCACCTCGAAACACAGGCCGAAGGCGAAGAACATCAGCATCACGAAATCGAGGTAATGCGTGATGTCGGTCATCATCTCCACCCCGGCCGGCGTCACTGCGGTGAGAAACCGGAACGCCGCCGGCAGCACCAGAAAATACGCAAATGCGCAGCCGCAGTAGAACAGCACCATCGCCGCCAGCAGCAGCGGTCGCGCCAGGCGCTTTTCGCGCTTGTACAGGCCGGGGCTGACGAACGCCCACAGCTGGTAGACGATCACCGGCATGCTGATGAACAGCGCGGTGTAGAACGCGAGCTTCAGCGGCGTGAGGAACGGGCTGGTGACCTGGGTGGCAATGAGATGCGCGCCCTGCGGCAGGCGCGCCACCAACGGCGCGGCCAGCTCCGCATACAGCCGGTTGGCGAACGGCACCAGCGCCAGCAGCACCACCAGCACGCACGCGGCCGCCTTCAGCAGCCGCGAGCGCAGCTCGATCAGGTGCGAAATGATGCCTTCCTGCAGGTCGCTGCCGAGGCCGTCGGGTTCAGGCTCCGCCATGCGCGCCTCCCTTGCCGGCGGCGTGCGGCATCGCCAGCGGCAGCTCCTGTTGCGGATCGGGCTCGGCCGGCGGCTCCGGTTCCGGCGGCGGCTCCGAGGTCAGCTCCATGGGCGCGGGTTCCGCCACTGCCTCGCGCATATCGTTGCCCGCCTGCTTCACCGCGGTTTCCACCGCGCCGACCGATTGCCGAAAATCGTCCTGCGCGGCTTCGGCGCGCGCCGCGGCCTCGCGCGCGGCGCGGCGGATCTCCTCCACCTCCAGCTCGCGCTCCACCTCGGAGCGCACGCTGTCCCAGCCGCTGCGCATGCGGCGCAGCAGCGCGCCGGCGGTACGCGCGGCACCGGGCAGTTTCTCCGGGCCCAGCACGATCAGTGCCACCAGCGCCAGCAGCACCAGCTTGGCGAAGCTGATCTCGATCATCGCCGACGCCTGCCGCGGCTACTTCGACTCGTGCGTGTCGTGCTGCTCCTGCGCGCTGGGCTGCGCCGGGCCGGGGCTCGGGCTCGGCGCATCGGCGCGCAATTTTTCCTGCTCCGCCGGCGTCGGCTTGGACTTGTCGTCGTCCTCGCCGTGCATCGCCTTCTTGAACCCGCGCACGGCGTTGCCGAGGTCGGAGCCGATGTTGCCGATCTTCTTGGTGCCGAACACCAGCACCACGATGAGCAGAAGCAGGAGCCAGTGCCAGATGCTGTCGAAACCCATGTCAACCTCGGTTGGAGGGGGCGGAAACGGCGCCGCCCGCAATACCGCGATCTTCGCACATGGCCCGTACCGGCGCGTTATTTCGCGGTGTATTCCTCCAGCGTGTCGCGAAACTTCACCACATCCGGCGGCACGTTCTGAACCCCGCCCTCGAAAATGCGGCGCGGCGTGATGTCCTTGCCGTACACCTCGGCGTTGGCGTCATAGTCGATCCGCAGCGCGCCGCCGTTGATCGCGGCACCGGCGAACAGGCCGCGCGAGCGCGAGTAGGAGTAGATCTCGGCCTTCATGTTCTGGTCGGTGTCAGCGCTGGCGCTGCGCCCGACCGGGCCGGCGGCGGCGGTGGCATCCACGCCGAAGGTGAATTTGCCGTTCACGATGGTATCGACGCCGTGCTGCGTGCGGAACACCAGCACCACGTCAGTCGAGGACACGCCGATCTGGAACCCGACGCTGGCGCCGGTCAGCGTGATGAAGCTCGGATCGGACCAGGTGCCGTCGGCACGCTTCACCGAAATCAGCCCCTCGCCGCGGCGCCCGCCGAAGATGAAACCAGCCTTGAGCAGACTCGGGATCACCGCGATCGCACGCGCCTCCTTCAGCAGGTCGGACGGGATCGACTTGTCCGGCGACTGCTCGATGGTGTTCAGCACTTCGACCGCGTTGTGCACGCGCACCAGCGGCGGGTCTTCCGCCTGCGCGGCGGCAACCGGCAACAGCAGCGCGGCAGCCAGCAGGAGCAGGGGATGCAGGGGCCTCTTGGACATGGGCAACTCCGTCATGGAAGGGGGAACATGCAGCGGGACGCCACCACGCTTGTGGCAAACTCGACGCCACGATGCCTGACCACAATCACTATACCGGCGCCGATGCGGCGTCCAGCACGGCACCGGCGACCGGCGTTCAGACTGCCGTGCTGCTGGTGAACCTTGGCACACCGACCGCACCCACCGCCGCTGCGGTGCGGCCGTATCTCGCCGAGTTCCTCTCCGACCCGCGCGTGATCGAACTGCCGCGCTGGCAATGGTGGCCGATCCTGCACGGCATCATCCTGCGCGTGCGGCCCAAACGCTCGGCGCATGCCTACGGACGCATCTGGGATGCGCAAGGTTCCCCGCTGCGCTGGCACAGCGAAGCGCTCGCCCGCGCGCTGCAGGCGGAGCTGGGCGACGAGGTGCGGGTCGCGCTGGCGATGCGCTACGGCCAGCCGGCCGTGGCGCCGACCATCGCCGAGCTGCAGCGCGACGGCGTGCGCCGGTTGCTGGTGCTGCCGCTCTACCCGCAATACTCGGCCACCTCGATCGGCTCGGTGATCGACGCCGTCGCCGACGCGATGAAAGCCCTGCGCTGGCCGCCGGAGCTGCGGCTCATCAACGGCTACCACGACGACACCGGGCACATCGACGCCTTGGCCAGCTCGATCGAACGCTGGTGGGCCACGAACGGTCGCGGCGAAAAACTGCTGATCTCGTTCCACGGCATCCCCGAGCGCTACGCGCGTGCCGGCGACCCCTACCCCGAGCAATGCCGCGCCACCGCGCACCTGCTCGCCAGCCGCCTGCAGCTTGCCGCTGAACAGTGGACGCTGAGCTTCCAGTCGCGGCTCGGTCGCGAGCGCTGGCTGTCGCCCTACACCGACGCCACCGTGCGCAAGCTGGCTGCCGACGGGGTGAAGAAACTCGACGTCGTGTGCCCCGGCTTTGCGGTGGACTGCCTCGAGACGCTGGAAGAAATCGGCATGCAAAACCGCGACTTCTTCCTTGCGGCCGGCGGCACGGCGCTGCGCTACATCCCGGCGTTGAACACCAGCCCCACGCAAATCGCCAGCCTCGCCGCGCTGCTGCGCCGCCACCTTGGCGGCTGGCTCGCGCCGTGAGCGCGCCGCGCGAGCGGCGCATCGCCTTGCCGCAAGGCGACCTGGCGGCGCTGACCTGGGGCGATCCGGCCGCACCGCCGCTGGTGGCCTTGCACGGCTGGCTCGACAACGCGGCGAGTTTTGCCCTGCTGGCGCCGCTCCTGGCCGAGCGGCATCACGTCATCGCCCTCGACCTGCCCGGCCACGGCGCCAGCGCCCATGTGGCCCCCGGCGCGCACTACCACTACGTCGACTACGTACGCACAGTGCTGGCGGCGCTGGACGCGCAGGACCTCGCGCACTGCACGCTGCTCGGCCACTCGCTCGGCGCCGGCATCGCCGCACTGGTGGCCGCCGCCGCGCCGCAACGCATCAACCGCCTGTTTCTGATCGAAGGCCTCGGCCCGCTGGCCGACGACGGCAGCCGCACGCTGGAACGCTACCGCAACGCGCTGGCCAAACCGGTGGCGGACGGCAAGGGACTGCGCACGTTTGCCAGCATCGACCAAGCAGTCAGTGCCCGCACCATGGCCACCGGTCTGCGCGCAGAACTGGCGCGCCCCATCGTCGAACGCGGCCTGCGCCAAGCCGCCGAGGGCTGGCAATGGCGCAGCGACCCGCGCCTCGCCCGCGCCAGCGCCATCCGCCTCGCCGAAAGCCAGGTGCGCGCGCTGCTGGCCGGCATCGCAGCGCCCACCGCCCTGCTGCTCGCCACGCCGGCCACGCCCTACCTGCCTTCCGCGCTGATGCAGGCGCGCGCCGCCTGCGTGGCGCGCATCACCGTCGACACCCTTGCCGGCGGGCACCACTTGCAGCTGGAACATCCCGCGGCCGTGGCGCAATGGCTGATGGGAACGTGAAGACCAAGGGCAGAGCCGGCCTCTACCATCTGCCCCCAGCACCACGCCCCCCCCATCAAGCCGACTGCGACCCCTCGCCATCGGCTCAGGTTCCGGCCCCCGTGGCGGCGCGGATGCCTGATGAAAGGCCCCGCCCCCTGGTGCTTCCGCGCAGCTCGTCAACAAGTGACGGACTTAGTCATTAGTCGTATTTGTTTCAAAGCGCGAAATACGTCACATTTTTGTATGATGACAACGTGACGGCCGTCACATTAACCGGCGTTCAGCGTCCCGTTAGGAACGCATACGCCGTCGTTGGCGAGAATCGTCGGACAAGACTGTCGTTTCTGGCGGAACGATGACAGGGACAAGTCACCCGCCGTACTTGAGGTGAAACGCTGACGTCCTTATCGCCGCCTCCCACCATCGCATCAAGCCCACGCACTGCGCTGCGCATGCAGTCATTCGCCACCGTGTGGCTCACCACATTTTGATCCAGCGCGCGCGCGGCACGGCGATTGCTTAGTCCGCGTCTGACAGCCTTGCGCTTCGAGCCGAGGGGTGGACAGCCACCGCGAGCCGGTCGGGGAGACCACGGCAAGCTGCTCAAAACCCATTCCATACCTGCCACCAAGGAAACATCATGAGCAAATCGCTACTTTCCGCTGCTTTGGTCGCCGCTCTTGGCACCTTCGCGTTCATCCCGTCGGCCCAGGCGGCCACCGCCATCGACGGCACCATCACCATCAACGGCCAGGTGGTGGCCGCCACCTGCACAGTCGCCGTCAACGGCACCAGTGGCGGCAACGGCACCGTGGTGCTGAAGCCCGCTCCGACCAGCGCGCTGGCCGCCGCCGCCGCCACCTATGGCGACATGCCGTTCACCATCGCCGTGACCGGCTGCGACTCCAGCCTCAACGGCAAGACCGTGACCCCGTACTGGAGCGGCACCAACGTCAACGGCAGCGGCCGCCTGAACAGCACCGGCACGGCAAACAACGTCAACCTGCAGCTGCTGAACAGTGACGACAGCACGGCCATCGCCCTGAACGGCGCCGAAGGCAACCAGGGCACGTCTAGCGCCACCGTTGCGAGCCAAGCGGCCACGATGACCTACTACGCTCGCTACTACGCCACCGGCGCGGCTACCGCCGGTACCGTCAGCAGCACGGTCGACTACACGCTGATCTACCAGTAAGCGACTACCGTCGCCCGCACTCCGTCGCGGCACTGCCGCCGCGACGGAGCTGTATCCAGCCGGCGCCATGCTGAGCTCATCCCTGCCGGAGCACCTCCCCAATGAAGCCTTTCAACCTTGCGGCCCGTGCTGCGGCGATCGCCGTGTGCCTGTGTATGGCAACCACGGCCCGCGCCGGCGTCGTCATCGGCGGCACCCGCGTCGTGTTCGCGGCCCAGCAGGGCGAAGCCACCGTGCGCCTGACCAACGAGAACAATTACGCGGCGCTGGTCGAGGCGTGGATCGATACCGGCAACCTCAAATCGACCCCGAACAGCGTGAGCACGCCCTTCCTGATCACGCCGCCGCTGTTCCGCATGGATCAGCACAAGGACCAAAGCCTGCGGATCATCTACACCCAGGGTTCCCAGCCACTGCCGATCGACCGCGAGTCGCTGTTCTGGCTGAACGTGCTCGAGATCCCGCCGAGGCCCACTGCGGCGCAGACCGCCGGCCAGAATTACCTGCAGTTCGCGATACGTTCGCGGCTGAAACTGTTCTATCGCCCGGCCAGCTTGCCGGGCAGCGCGATGAAGGCCCCCGACCAGCTGAGCTTCACCGCCCGGGGCGCCACGCTGGTCGTGCACAACCCCACGCCGTACTACGTCACGATCAGCAGCCTTTCGCTCGGCGCTAACACCAAGCCGATCGAGGACGCCAGCGGCATGGTCGCACCGTTCGGCGACCTGCGCCTGCCGCTGAAGGGCCACGCGCAGGCACCATCCGTCGGCACACCGGTCGCGTTCACCACCATCGACGACTACGGCGCGGCTGATGCCCACAAGGGCACCGTGGCGCCGTGAAATCACGCCGCGCCATGCTTCGCCAGTTAAGCGGGCGCCGTACAGCGCTCGCTCTGGCATGCGGCATGGCGTTGGCCACCGCCATGGGGTGGCCGTACCCCGCATGGGCGGCGACCGCCGACGCAGGTGCATCATCCGCCGTTGACGCCGCCGGTGGCGGCTACGCCAATTTCGACCGCAGCATGCTGGCCGGGGCCGGGCACGGCACTGCCGATCTCTCGCGCTTCGAGCATGGCAACCCCGTGCTACCTGGCATCTACAACCTCGATGTCTACCTCAACGGCAGCTGGGTGGGCCGCCTGGACGTGCGCTTCGCCGCACCATCGGTCGATGCCAATGCCCTGCCCTGCGCCAGCACCGAACTGCTCGACCGCGTGGGCCTGGCGCCGGCAAAAGCCGATGCTGCGGCAGCCGCGAAACTGTCGTCCCCGTCGGACTGCGTGGTCCTGGGCGACCTGATCCCCGGCGCCACGTTGTCCTTCGACATGCCCGACTTGCGCATGGACGCTACCGTGCCGCAGGCGTACATGCACCTGCGGCCGCGCGGCTGGGTCAACCCGGCCTCCTGGGATGCCGGCGTGCCCGCGTTCCTGCTCAACTACAACCTCAACAGCTACCACACCAGCAACCGCGGACAGAACCAGACCAGCACCTATCTGGGCTTGCGTTCCGGCTTCAATATCGGCCTCTGGCAGTTCCGGCAGAACAGCACCGCTACCTGGCAGTCGGGCGTCGTCGGCCAACCAAGCCAGCATCACTGGCACAACATCAATGCCTATGTACAGCGCGCGCTGCCGAAGTTGGGCGCCGTGCTGAGCCTGGGCGACAGCTACACCGACGGCGCGGTGTTCGACAGCTATGGCATCCGCGGCGTGCAGCTGGGCACCGACGACCGCATGCTGCCGCAGTCGCTGCGCGGTTACGCGCCCGTGGTCCGCGGCACGGCCTATACCAACGCCAAGGTCGTGGTGACCCAGAACGGCGTGCAGATCTACCAGACCACGGTCGCACCCGGTCCGTTCGTCATCGATGACCTCTACCCCACCGGGTACGGCGGCAACCTGGTCGTGACTGTGACCGAGGCCGACGGCCGCCAGCGCAGCTATACCGTGCCGTATGCCGCAGTGGCACAGCTGATGCGCCCCGGCGTCACCCGCTTCGACATCGCCGCCGGCCAACTGCGCGACACGGTGCTGCGGGACAACTCCAATGTGGTCCAGGCCGCGGTGCAGCACGGCTTCGGCAACCGCCTCACCGGCTACGCGGGCGTGCAGGGTTCGGAAGGCTACGCGGCGGCGCTGGTCGGCAGCGCGTTCAACACGCGTTTCGGCGCGCTGGCGCTGGACATCACCCAGGCCCACACGAGCATCCCCGGCCATGGCAGCTACGACGGCCAGAGCTTCCGCGTGACCTACAGCAAGATCATCCCGGAAACCGAAACCTCGCTGAGCGTCGCCGCCGACCGCTACTCCACCGGCGGCTTCCTGAGCCTGGGCGACGCCGAGGCCGCACGCGACTACGCCAGGCGCGGCATGAACGCCCTGCAATACCAGCCGTCCAGCGTGCAGACCATCGACGGCCTGCCAGCACAGAGCCTGCTCACCCCGGCCCAGCTCGCGGCGCTGAGCGGCAGCCTCTACAACAACCGCCCCTACACCGCGCGCGGCCTGGTGCAGCAGCGCAACCGCTTCACCCTGACGCTCAACCAGCAACTGGGGCGCAACGGCGGCTCGCTGTACGCCAACGCCTCGATCAACGACTACTGGAACCGCGACGGCAGCGACACGCAGTTCCAGGTCGGCTACAACAGCCACGTCGGGCGCCTGACCTACGGGGTTTCCGTCAGTCGCGGGCGCACGGCGCTCGGCGGCTACGACAACCAGGTCGCCTTCAACGCCAGCCTGCCACTGGGCAACACGCCGCATGCACCGAGCATGTCGTTCAACCTCGACCACGGCACCGGCAACAGCACGCAGGAACAGGCCACCATCAACGGCACGCTGGGCCAGTGGAGCCAGTTCAACTATGGCGCCACCGCCTCGCATGGCGGCAACGGCATCGGCAACGCTTACAGCGCGAACGGCGGCTACAACAGCCCCTATGCCACATTCAACGCCAGCGTCGGCAACGGCAGCGGCTACTCGCAGGCATCCTTCGGCGCCAGCGGCGCGGTGGTCGCGCACGCGGGCGGCATCACCTTCGGCCAGTCGACCGGCGACACGGTCGCCATCGTGCATGCACCAGGCGCCGCGGGCGCGCACATCCTCAGCGCACCGGGCCTGAGCGTGGGCCGCTCCGGCTACGCGCTGGTGCCGTACCTGGCCCCATACCAGCTCGACACCATCCGGATCGACCCGCAGGGGCTGCCGCTGGGTGTGCAGATGGATGCCACCAGCGCGCAGGTGGCACCGTATGCCGGCGCCGTGGTGATGGTGGACTTCAAGAGCAAGGCCGGTCGGGCGCTGGTTGCGCTCATCCGCATGCCCGACGGCCAGCCTGCGCCCTTCGGCGCGCAGGTGTTCAACGCTCAAAACGAACCGCTGGGCGTCGTCGGGCAGGCTGGCCTGTCGCTGCTGCGCGGCGTCGGCGCGAGCGGCAAGCTCAACGTGCAGTGGGACGACGAGCAAGGCGCGGCGCATGCCTGCGCATTCCAATACGCCCTGCCCAGGACCGGCAAGCCCGAGGCGGTGTACCGGCAGATCCAGGCCACGTGCGTCGCGGGCAATGCCGCGACACAACCGCAGGAGAAAGGTGGAACATGACCTTCAGTGCAACCATCGGCGCGTCGGCTCTGCACCATGTATCCCGCCTCGCGGGAGGACCACGGTTCGCGACCGCCACTGTCCGGACGGAACGCGCGGCTCGTGGGCCATGGTTGCTGGCGCTGCTGGCCTTGGTTGCGCTGGCCTTGTCCGGCCGCGCCCACGCCGATTGTTCTTACACCAACAATCCGGGCACCGTGACGTTCACTCCGCCCGGCGGCAAGATCGTACTGTCGAACACCGGTGCCGGCATAGGCACCGTCCTGTGGACGTCGGCGCAAGCCACCCCTGCGAACTACCCCGTCCTCGACTGCTCGGGCGCCACCAACAATGGCATCGTGAGCAATTACGGCCCGCCGACGGGTGGCGATCAAGCCCTCTTTCCCACCAATCTTCCGTGGTTGTCCTTCCGGATCCTGCACCCGGATTCATCCAATCTCTTGTCGGCCTACCCGAACAATGCATCCGTGCCGACGGGAAGGATTCGGTTCAGCGTGGCCTCTGCCTTGCAGCTGGTGGTGACAGGCACCATTCCCCAGGGTCAGCAAGGCAGCACGCAGCAAATGGTGATACCGGCCGGACAGCTCGCGCAGTGGAACGTGGACATGTTCGGCAGCAGCAATCCTGTCGAGATCTTCAACATCACCAACATCACCTTCGTCATCCCCACCTGCACGGCGGCTGTCGACCCCACCGTGGTGACGTTGCCCCCGGTGCCCGCCACCGCTTTTGCCCGCAAGGGCACCACCGCAGGCCAGCTGCCCTTCCAGGTGCAACTGAACTGCGTCGCCGGCGCCAACCTCCGCATCACCTTGAGCACAACCAGCGCTTACAGCAACACGCTCGGCGTGATCAACAACACCGCAGGCGCGGGATACGCGACGAACGCGGGCGTGCAGATCCTTCAATCGGACGGCGCCACTCCCGTCAAATTCGGTACCGCAATCTCCGAGGGCGCCACCCAGACAGGCACCATGAACCTGCCCTTTTTTGCGCGCTATTACCAAACCTCCAATCGCGGCGTGACAGCCGGCCAGGTCAGTGCCACCGCCACCTATACACTGACCTATCAATAGGCCCACGGCAGGTTCCGGCGCATCGGCGCGAGCCCAAACCGCGCTTCTATTCGTAGGTCCGGGTCACCATCTGCGTGGTGGTAGCGTGCGCGGCGACGCGATAGCCGACGAAGTACTGCAGCAACGGGCTACCCGCGGCAGCCACATTGTCCATGCGCTGCATCGAGAACACATAAACCGGGGTATCGACGACGCCGTACCCTCGGGACTGGCCACCACAGGCATAGAGGTGACCGGTCCGCGGGTTGCCCATCGCCAGCGCCGCAGTCTCGGCTTGTGCCACACAAGTCGGCACCAGGACGGCACCGCTGAAACTGATCCGCCCGCTGCTCGCCGCCCACGCGCTCGACGTTGCCAGCGCCATGAGCGAAACAATTATCCAGCGATACCGGGTGCGCACGATCCACCTCGCTCGGCACGCGAGAAACTGCGTGTCCTATGAGAGCTGTCGACACCTTCCCCAATGACTTGACGGTATGCGTCCGCCTCCCTTCCCGAAGTGAGAAGTCCATCACGCTTTGGCCGCGCCTGGCTTCTGCCTGTCGTTTAGCGAACTGGGAGTGAATACGGTGTCTGCGCGCGTGGCGGGTTTATCGACGAGGCGGCAACAATCTGTACCGCCCCGACGGGATCACACGGCCGCCGCGGCCATGCTCAGCGCGAGCTGACGTACTTTTCGCGACGGACCTGGCCGATCGGCAGGCCGTATGCCTTGAGCGCGGCATACGCGGCGTCGACCATGGCGGGGTTGCCGCACAGGTAGGCGATATCCCGCTCGGCACTGGGTTGCAGTTCGGCGAGCAGATCCTGCACGTGGCCGGCGTGGTCGCCGGGGTGCGGCACGGCGCGCGGGGCGCGGCTCAGGCAGGCATGGAAATGGAAGTTCGGGTGGCTGGCGGCGAAGGCTTCGAACTCGTCGGCATAGAGCAGCTCCGCCTCGTTGCGCGCGCCGTACAGCAGCACGGCTTCGCGATTGGTGTCGGCGAGAATGCGGTCGAGCTGCGGCAGCATCGCGCGGTAGGGCGCAATACCGGTGCCGGTGGCGATCAGGAGATAACGCGGCTGTGCATCGTTCGGCAGCAGGCAAAAGCGCCCGTTGGGGCCGCTGGCGTCGATCACGCTGCCGGTTTCCAGCTCGGCAAACAGCTTGGTCGCCGCACCGCCATTGACATAGCTCACCACCAGCTCGACGCGCACCACCGGCGCGCTGCCGTCGCCTACGCTGGCGATCGAGTAACTGCGCTTGGCCGGCGCGCCATCCGGGTAGGCAAAATGCACCTGCAGGAACTGCCCCGGCTTGAACGCCAGCGGCGCGCCATCGGCCCGCTCGAACGCAAGGTGCCGCACGCTCGGCGCCAGCATGCGGCTGTCGACGAGGCGTAGCTGAAAGGTTTCGGCCATGGGTGGTTCCGGGAAACGATGCGTGCGTCCGGTGGAGCCGGCCGCGTGGGGTTGACTGGCTATAATAAGCGGCTTGTTTCCTGACATGCAGCCATGAGCCCGGTTCCCGCCCTCGTCGTCGACAATTTGCGCAAGACCTACGAGGGCGGCGTCGAAGCGCTCAAGGGTGTCAGCTTTCGCGTGGAGCAGGGCGATTTCTTCGCGCTCCTGGGGCCGAACGGCGCCGGCAAATCCACCTTGATCGGCATCCTGTCCTCGCTGGTCAACGCCTCCGGCGGCGATGCGCACATCTTCGGTGTGTCGGTCCGAAAGCAGCGCAACGCGGCGATGCGGCTGATCGGACTGGTGCCGCAGGAGCTCAACTTCAACCAGTTCGAGAAGCCGTTCGACATCTGCGTGAACGAGGCCGGGTTCTACGGCATTCCGCGCGCGGTTGCCATCGAACGCGCCGAAAAATACCTCGCCACGATGAGCCTGTCGGACAAGGCGCACGAGCAGGCGCGCCGGCTGTCGGGCGGCATGAAGCGGCGGCTGATGATCGCGCGGGCGATGATGAACGAGCCCAAGCTGTTGATCCTCGACGAGCCCACCGCGGGCGTCGACATCGAGATCCGCCGCTCGATGTGGCAGTTCATCGACGGCATCAACGCCGCCGGCACCACGGTCATTCTCACCACGCATTACCTGGAGGAGGCCGAGCAGCTCTGCCGCAACATCGCCATCATCGACCACGGCACCATCGTGGAAAACACCTCGATGCGCAGCCTGCTGGCGAAGCTCGATATCGAAACCTTCGTGCTCGACATCGCCGCGCCGGTGGCCACGCTGCCCGCGATCGACGGCTGCACCCTGCGCCGCAGGGACGAGCGCCGGCTGGAGGTCACTCTGCCCCGCACGCAAAACATCAATGCCCTGTTTGCCGCGCTCTCCGCGCACGGCATCACCGTCATCTCCATGCGCAACAAGACCAACCGGCTGGAGGAGCTGTTCGTGCGCGTGGTGGAGCACGGGCGCGACGACGCCCCGCGCGCCACCGCGGAGGCCGGCGCATGAGCCAGTCATCGGCCAACCTGATTGCGCTCAAGACCGTCGTGCACCGCGAAATCATGCGCATCCTGCGCATCTGGACGCAGACGCTGATCCCGCCTGCCATCACGATGACGCTGTATTTCGTCATCTTCGGCACCCTGATCGGCAGCCGCATCGGCTCGATCTCCGGCCACTTCACCTACATGCAGTTCATCGTGCCGGGCCTGGTGATGATGGCGATCATCACCAACAGCTACGGCAACATCACCAGCTCGTTTTTTGGCGCCAAGTTCGGCCGCTACGTGGAAGAGATGCTGGTGTCGCCGATGCCCGCCTGGGTGATGCTCACCGGCTATGTGCTCGGCGCCACCGTGCGCGGGCTGGCGGTCGGCGTGATCGTGCTCGGCATCGCGCTGTTCTTCACCTCGCTCGACATCCAGCATCCGCTGATCACCGCCGGCTCGGTCGTGCTTGGCGCGGTGATCTTTTCGCTCGCCGGTTTCATCAACGCGGTTTTCGCGAAAAAGTTCGACGACATCGCGCTGGTGCCCACTTTCATCCTTACCCCGCTCACCTATCTGGGCGGCGTGTTCTACTCGATCAACATGCTCGGCGAGCCGTGGCGCACGCTGTCCAAGGCCAACCCGATCCTGTACATGGTCAACGCGTTCCGCTACGGCGTGCTCGGCATCAGCGACGTCAACGTGGCATGGTCATTCGTGGTGATGATCGGCTTTGTCGTGCTGCTCGGCGGCTTCTCGCTGTGGGTGCTCAAGCGCGGCATCGGGCTGCGGTCGTAGGCCCCACAAGCGGGGTCAGGTTCACTTCCCGATAGCCCGTGCCATCACGTGCACGGTCGCGTTCACAACAGCCAGTTGACCAGCCGGTCCAGCCGCACGCGGCTCATCCGCCGCAGCAGCTTGCGCACTTCCGGCGGGTATTGGCGCTGGCTCTGCAGCGCACGGTAATCGGCGATGCGCGTGGCATGCCGGCGCAGCGCGATCCACTCGGCCTCGTGCATCGCCCGCAGGCGATGCTCCGGGTCGCGCAACAACAGGCCGTTTTCCAGATCGAGCGCCCACGCGCGCGGATTCAGGTTGTGCCCGGTGATGAGCGCCGCGTGGTCGTCCACCAGCACACCCTTCAGGTGGTAGGTGTTGTCGCCGTCGCGCCACAGCCACAGGTTCAACTGCTCGCTGGCGATCTGGCGCGCATGCGCGCGCGCAAAGCGGCGCAGATTGTTTTCGTACAGGTACGGCAGCACGCCGATGGTGGTGAACGGCCGCTCCGGCGGGATGTAGAAATCGTTCGCGGTCTTGTCGCCGACCATGATGTCGATCCGGCAGCCGCGCCGCAGCGCATGCCCCACCGCGGCGCGCACCGGGCGCGGCAGATTGAAATACGGCGTCAGCAGCACCACCCGCTCGCGTGCCGAGGCGATGAGATCCAGCACCACGGCGTTCAACGCATTGTCATGCCGGCCGAGCCCGACCAGCGGCGTCACCACCACCTCGCCGGCGCGCGGCGCCGTATCGGGTGCCGTGTAGTTCGCGCCCTGCAGGCCCTGGCGCAAATCACGGATCGCACCCAGCAGGCTGCGCGTGGTCGGCATGGCATCGGTACCGAACCGGGTCACCGCCGCGCTGTCGGCAAAATGCTCGGCGGCAAAGGCGGCCAGCGCATCGGCCAAGGCACGATCGCGCAGCAGGTGGTAGCGGTCGAGCCGGTAACGCCCATGGCGGGCCAGGTACACATCGTTCAAGCTGGCGCCGGTGTAGAGCACCGCGTCGTCGATCACCCAGCCTTTCAAATGCAGCACGCCGAGCAGCTCGCGGCTCTGCACCGGCACGCCGCGGATCACCACGCCATCGCCCAGCCGCTGCGCGTACTCGCGGTACATCCCGGCGTTGCCCTCGGCGCGCTTGTCACCGATCAACCCGCGCCGTGCGCGGTGCCAGTCGACGTACACCGAGATGGCCAGCCCCGGTCGCCGCGCCTTGGCCGCGTACAACGCCTCCAGCACCTCGCGCCCGCCGTCGTCGTCCTGCAGGTATAGCGCCACGATCACGATGCGCCGCTGCGCGGCGGCAATCATCGACAGCAGGGTTTGGCGCATCGCCGCTGGATCGGGCAAGGCCGTGATCGCACCCGCCGGCAGCGCAAACCCCGGCAGCGCCGCCAACCGCGCCGCACCGCGCCGGCGCGGCAACCACCGCCGGGCCAACCGCCCCGGCGCACTCAACAGACTGTTCATGGGGACGCATGATCGCAAAAGGGGACCGGGGTTGCCTACCGGGCACGCGTGTTGCCGGTGCGCCCGAGTGATGGGTGCATGCGTCAACCACTTGACTGCACGATACGCTGTATATACGAAACGTCATGGCGTTCACTTGGTCAAAAGCCGAATGCACCACGAACCTGAAAACACACGGGCTCGACTTTGCCGACGCACCGCGCGTGTTCGAGGGTCTGACGTTCACCTATGAAGATGACCGCTTCGCATACGGCGAGCAGCGCTTCGTCACCTTGGGCTTGCTCGCGGGTATCCCCGTATCCAACGTCCACACCGAGACCCCATATGAAATCCGCATCATCTCGTTCCGCAAAGCCAGGCAACGCGAAGCACACCTCTACTTCGCGCAAGTCCAAGACTGATTGGGCCAAGCTTCAGGCCGAGGCACCGGGCAAGCCCGTCCCCGAACACCCTGAGGCAGACATCCGGCACATCGTCCGCAGCGTGGTGCGTCACGGTCTGCAGCCAAGGGCGACCAAGACCGCCGTCTCCCTGCGGGTCGACGAGGACGTCATCGAATGGTTCAAGGCACAAGGGCCGGGCTACCAGACCCGCATCAACGCCGTGCTTCGCGCGTTTCGGGACGCGTCAGCGGTTCGATAGGTGAACCTGGCCCTGTCCTGGATTCGCTTAGTGCGAAGTCGCCAGCAGCGGCAGCACCAGCAGGATGGCGCCCAACGCGATGCGATAGACGGCGAACACGGTGAAGCGGTGGGTGCGGATGTAGCGCAGCAGCCATTTCACGGCAATGAAGGCCACGACCATCGAGGTCAGGAAGCCGACGCCAAAGCCGGTCCAGTCCACCTGGGCCACACCGCCGCTGGTGAAAATCTTCAGAAGCTCAACGGCGGTGGCGGCAAACATGGTGGGGATGCCGACCAGAAACGCGAACTGGGTGGCGGCGGAACGGTTGTTGGTGCCGAACAGCATGGCGGCAAAGATGGTGCTGGCGGAACGCGACGTGCCGGGAAAGATGCCGGCGACGATCTGCGCGATGCCGACCAGGATCGCCACCGTCCACGTCACCCGGGTCGATTCCGGCCGCCGTTCGGCGAGCTTTTCGGCCGCGATCATCCACACGCCGCCGATGACCAGCGCCCAGGCTACCGGCGTGATCGAGGTCGGAAGTTTGAAGCCGAGTTTGAGCGCGACCACCCCCAGCGCGGAAGTGATGACGAACGCGCCCACCAACTTCAGCAGGTAGGCGCGGGTTTGCGGGTCTTTCCAGCCGGTCAGCAATTGCCAGATCTGCTGCCAGTAGATCAACGTGATGGCGAGGATCGCGCCAGCCTGGATGCCGATGTTGAACAGGTCGGAACGGTGCCCCAGCCAGCGCTCCGCAATCAGCAGGTGCCCGGTACTCGAGATCGGCAGAAACTCGGTGATGCCCTCAATGACGCCGAGCAGGATGACATTGATGAGATCAGGCATGGGGAGCCGGTGGTGGCGGGACGCCGCATCCTAAACCACGACGGGGTGCGTTGGCGCGATCCGTCCTGCCGCGACCACGATGGGCGACTTCACGCAGATTCGAACCGCGACCATCGGTTTCCGTGGCGTAGCTGAAAAAACCAGGTTCATCTTTCAACTGCCCACACACTCGCGAGTGGCAATCGCAAAGTGCGCGTGACCCGTTCCGCGCGACGCGGGCGAAAGGCGGTGGAACAAAGCGGGGCGCCCCAAGGCGCCCCGCTTTGTTCCATACCAACGTGCGATAACCCGCCCTACTTCAACCCTGCCACCACCTGATTGAAGGTGGCACTCGGCCGCATCGCGGCACTGACCAGCGCCATGTCCGGGTGGTAATACCCCTTGATGTCGACGCTCTTGCCCTGCACGCCGTTGAGCTCGCCAACGATCTTGGCCTCGTTGTCGGCCAGCGTCTTGGCCAGCGGGGCAAACTTTGCAGCGAGGTCGGCGTCGTCGTGCTGCGCGGCCAATGCCTGCGCCCAGTACAGGGCCAGGTAGTAGTGGCTGCCGCGGTTGTCGAGCTGGCCGATCTTGCGGGCAGGGGATTTGTTGTTGTCGAGCACCTTGCCGTTGGCGGCGTCCAGTGCCTTCGCCAGCACGGTCGCACGCGGGTTCTGGTAGTGCTCACCGAGGTGTTCGAGCGAGGCGGCGAGGGCGAGGAATTCGCCGAGCGAATCCCAGCGCAGGTAATCCTCTTCGAGGAATTGCTGCACGTGCTTGGGCGCGCTGCCGCCGGCGCCGGTCTCGAACAGGCCGCCGCCCGCCATCAGCGGCACGATGGAGAGCATCTTGGCGGAGGTGCCGAGCTCCATGATCGGGAACAGGTCGGTCAGGTAATCGCGCAGCACGTTGCCGGTGACCGAGATCGTGTCCTGGCCCTTGCGGATGCGCTCCAGCGAGAGCCTGGTTGCGGCCACCGGATCGAGGATGCGGATGTCCAGCCCCTTGGTGTCGTGATCCTTCAGATAACGCTCGACCTTGGCCTGCACGGCGCGGTCGTGCGCGCGCTGCGGGTCCAGCCAGAACACGGCGGGCGTGTTGGAAAGACGCGCGCGGCTCACGGCGAGCTTCACCCAGTCGGCCACCGGGGCGTCCTTGGTCTGGCAGGCGCGCCAGATGTCGCCGGCTTCCACTGCATGCTCGAGCAGCACCTTGCCAGTGGCGTCGATCACCTTGACCGCGCCGTCGCCGCCGATCTGGAAGGTCTTGTCGTGGCTGCCGTATTCCTCGGCCTTGGCCGCCATCAGGCCGACGTTGGGCACGCTGCCCATGGTGGCCGGGTCGAACGCGCCGTGCGCCTTGCAATCCTCGATGGTGACGGCGTAGACACCGGCGTAGCTGCGATCGGGGATGACCGCCTTGCAGTCCTGGTGCTCGCCCTTGGCGTTCCACATCTTGCCGGAGTCGCGGATCATCGCCGGCATCGAGGCGTCGATGATGACGTCGCTCGGCACGTGCAGGTTGGTGATGCCCTTGTCGGAGTTGACCATGGCGATGGCCGGGCGCTTGGCGTACTCGGCGGCCATGTCGGCGGTGATTTCGGCCTGCTTGGAAGCCGGCAGCGTGGCGAGCTTGGCGTAGAGGTCGCCGATGCCGTTGTTGGGGTTGAAGCCGGCCTGCTTCAGCACCTCGGCGTGCTTCACCAGCACATCCCGGTAGAACTCGCTCACCGCGACGCCGAACATGATCGGGTCGGAGACCTTCATCATGGTGGCCTTGAAATGCACCGAGAACAGCACGCCCTGCGCCTTGGCGTCGGCGATCTGCGCATCGATGAATGCCGCCAGCGCCTTGCGGCTCATGAACGTGCCGTCGAGGATTTCGCCGGCTTCGAGCGCGAGGCCGTCCTTCAGCACCTTGCTCGTGCCGTCCTTGCCGAACCATTCGATCCTGACCGTGGTGGGCGCATCCAGCACCACGGATTTCTCGTTGGCGTAGAAGTCGTGGCCGTCCATCGCCGCAACATGGGTCTTCGAGCTGGCGCTCCACGCGCCCATCTTGTGCGGATGCTTGCGCGCGTAGTTCTTCACGGATAGCGGCGCACGGCGGTCGGAGTTGCCTTCGCGCAGCACCGGGTTCACCGCGCTGCCCTTGATCTTGTCGTAGCGCGCCTTGGTCGTGCGCTCCGCGTCGTTCGCGGGTGCATCCGGGTAATCCGGCAGCGCGTAGCCCTGGGTTTGCAGCTCCTTGATGGCGGCCTTGAGCTGCGGCAACGAGGCGCTGATGTTGGGCAGCTTGATGATGTTGGCCTGCGGCGTGAGCGCAAGCTGGCCCAGTTCGGCCAGGTGATCGCCCACGCGCTGCTCGGGTTTCAGCTGCTGGGGAAACTGCGCCAGCAGACGCCCGGCAAGCGAAATATCGCGCGTTTCCACCGCAATGCCGGCGGTGGCCGTATACGCCTTGACGATCGGCAGCAGCGATGCGGTGGCGAGGAACGGCGCCTCGTCGGTAAGGGTGTAGATGATCTTCGGCGTATCGGACATGGTTGGCCTGGCTCTCGGAAGACGGACGGAATCGCAACGCACCATTGTCGCGGTTTCCCCAAGGCGCGCAAACCACCCGCCAGGCCGAGGACGGGTTATTCGGGTATGCCAAACCGGCGCGCTTGCGGCAGCGGGGGTCGATGGTCCTCGACGGCATCCAGCAATGGGCGCCCGCTACGGCTGGTGCGCCCGTTCCGAGAGCGGAACGCCGCCCCGCGCCACGAACCACGTCGCCCCGTCGCACGTCCGCAGCGGCAAGCACGCGCCACGCCGCCGCATACGCCCTGCTTTCAGCCAAAAAACCAATAGCACACGGCGATGGCGGCGAGGACGCCGGCGAGGTCGGCGAGCAGGGCGCAGCCGATGGTGTGGCGCACGCGGGTGATGCCGACGGCGCCGTAATAGACGGCGACGACGTAGAAGGTGGTTTCGGTGCTGCCTTGCACGGTGGCGGCGAGCAGTGCGGGGAAGCTGTCCACGCCGTAGTGGTGCATGGTCTCGATCAGCATGGCGCGCGCGGCGCTGCCGGAAAACGGCTTGACCAGGGCGGTGGGCAGCGCGTCCACGAAACGGGTGTCGAGGTGGGCGTGCACCGCGCTCCAGCGGATGCCTTCGAGCACGAAGTCGAGCACGCCGGAGGCACGCAGCGCGCCGACCGCGCACAACATCGCCACCAGATACGGCAGCAGGTTTTTCGCCACCTCGAAACCCTGCTTCGCGCCGTCGACGAAGCTGTCGAACAGCGGCACGCGCTTGTACGCGCCGACGCACAGAAACAGCACGATCACGCCGAACAGCATGAGGTTGCCGAGCAGGCCGGAAAGCGCCGCCAGCGCGGCGGCGGAGAGCGAGGCCAGCAGCGCCATGAAACCGCCGAGCACCAGCGCGGCGCCGCCGAGCCAGGCAAGCACCACCGGGTCGCGCACGCGCAGGCGCTGCATGAATGCCACGCTCAGGAACCCGGCCAGGGTCGAGGCGCTGGTGGCCAACAGGATCGGCAGGAACACCAGCGTGGGGTCGTGCGCGCCAGCCTGTGCGCGGTACATGAAGATGGTCACCGGCAACAGCGTCAGCGACGAGGCGTTGAGCACCAGAAACAGAATCTGCGCATTGCTGGCGGTGTCTGCGGATGGATTGAGCGTCTGCAATTCGCGCATCGCGCGCAGACCGATCGGCGTGGCCGCATTGTCCATGCCCAGCGCGTTGGCGGCGAAATTGAGCGTGATGAGGCCGATCGCCGGATGCCCGCGCGGCACCTCGGGCATCAGGCGCGCAAACAGCGGGCCGAGCCACACTGCCAGCCGTTCGACCAGCCCGGCCTGCTCGGCAATGCGCAGAAAACCCAGCCACAGCGTGAGCGTGCCGAACAAGAGCAGCATCACCTTGACGCTGAGGTCGGCCATGTCGAACAGTGCGCCGACGATGGCGGCGAACACGCCGGCATCGCCACCGACGAGCCAGCGCGCGAGCGCTGCCACCGCCGCGGCGAGGAAAAAGCCGTACCAGAGCCGATTGAGCATGCGCCTCGCGCCGCCGGGGAACCCACGCATTGTGCGTGATCGCGGCCAGTGTGGCGCGCACCATCGACTCGCCGCGGGTGCCCGGCTCGGCGATAATCCGCGCATGCTGCGCCAACCCCTCGCCTTCCCCATGCCTCTTCTCGTCAGCCTGCTGTTGGCGGCCACGTTGACCGCGCTCCCGGTGCAGGCGCGCCAGGACAAGGCGCAAACCGAACAGGCGACGGCCAAACAAAAACTCGGCAGCGTGCAACAGCAGCTGAAAACCCTGGGCAAGCAGCAGGCGGAAACCGCCAGCAAACGCACGCAGCTCAACGCCGAGCTGGCCAAGCAGACCACCGCGCTGGCCGCCGCCGCGCGCGCCTTGCGCGACACCGACGCGCAGATCGCCGCCAAGCAGCGCCAGCTGGACGACCTGCAGCAGCAACGCGCCGACCTCAAGCAAAAACTGGACAGCCAGAAGGCTGCCATCGCCGACCTCTTGCGCGCCAGCTACGCGCTGGGCCACGGTTCGGACCTGCGCACGCTGCTCGACGGCGCCGACACCAGCCGCATCGCCCGGGCTCTCACCTACTCGAAGTATTTCCAGGCCGATCGCGTGCAGAAGGTGCAGCAGCTGGTGGCCGATCTCGCACAACTGCAAGCGCTGGAAGCGCAGATCACCACCGAGCAGCAAGCCTTGCAGGCCGCACGCGCGGAACGCGAGCAGCAAAACCAGCAACTTGCCGCGCAACGCGCCGTGCAGCAAAAGCTGGCGGCGGAAACCGACGCCACCTACCAGAATCAGGCCCAACGCCTTGCCGCGCTCAAGCAGGACGAGCAAGCGCTGAACAATCTGGTGGATCGGCTGCAAAAGCAGATCGACCAGGCCATGCGCGAAGCCGCCGCGCGCGAGGCCGCAAGGCAAGCCGCAGCTCGCAGGCACGGCGGCAAGGCACCGCCGCCGCTGGCCGTGGGGGCCGCCGGGCAGAACATCCGCGGCAACCTGCCGTGGCCGGCGGCCGGCGAGGTGCACAGCTACGGCAACGGCGTGCTGATCCGCGCGCCGGGCGGCAGCGAGGTGCGCGCGGTGGCTGGCGGCCGCGTGGTCTACGCCGGTTTCCTGCGCGGCTACGGCATGCTGCTCATCGTCAACCACGGCAATGGCTGGATGAGCATGTACGGCAACAACGAAACCCTGCTGCATGGCGTGGGCGACGCGGTCAAGGCCGGCGAGGCGGTGGGCACGGCGGCCGGCGCGACCGGGGTCAACACCGGTGCGTATTTCGAGCTGCGCCACGACGGCAAACCGGTCGACCCGCGCAGCTGGCTGGGCAAGCGCGGCGGTGCGTGAGCCGTGCCGGTGCGCGTACGGGCAGCGATCCAAGCGTGAGGCAAGACCGTAGTCGGACGGCAACGACGCACGCGGTCAGCCGTGGCCTGGTGCCGGCAGCTGTTGCCGAATCCCGCATCCCGTATCTCCTATCCCGGCCGCTCGGGCCAAAGCGCGACGCCCATGACTGCCGGATTTCCGAGCCGTCACAGGCGTGACTGCCGGCCGTTGACGGCCGCACGCGGACGTCGCACGCTGGACATTGTCGGCCTGACCGCGCCTCGCGGTATGCGCCCCTGCCCCTGCGGAGTTGCTGCATGCGGTTTTCCACTTTGAGTCTGTGTTCGCTGCTGCTGGCGGCGCCGTTGGTGTATGCGCAAACCGCGCCGGCACCCGCCACCAGTGCGCCCGAACCGCCGACCGACCTTGCTCCCGCCCACGTGCGCGCCGATGCCACCAAGGCCAAAGACCAGCCGATTGATCTGCAGGACATCCGCCGTTTCAGCCGCGTGGTGGACATCGTGCGCCAGGCCTATGTGGAGCCGGTCTCGAACCACGACCTGATGAAAGACGCAATCACCGGCATGCTCGCCGGGCTCGACCCGCACAGCGAGTACCTGGACAAGGACGGCCTGGCTCAGCTCAACGAAGACACCACCGGGCAATACAGCGGCCTGGGCATCGAAGTGCTGCAACAGGATGGCGGCCTCCTGATCGTCACCCCGATCGACGACACGCCCGCGTCGCGCGCCGGCGTCAAACCCGGCGACAGCATCGTCAAGATCAACGGCACCCTGGTCGATCCGCAAAACGTCGATACGATGTTCAAGCAACTGCGCGGCAAGCCCGGCACCAAGATCACGTTGACCGTGCTGCACAAGGGCAGCGACACCCCGGTGGATATGCCGCTGACGCGCGAGAACATCGCCATCACCAGCGTCAAGGTGCGCCAGCTCGAACCCGGCTACGACTACATCCGCATCACCCAGTTCCAGAGCGACACCGCGGCCGATCTTGAGCACAAGCTCGCCACGCTGATCACCAAGGACGGCGCGCCGAAAGGCGCCGTGCTCGACCTGCGCAACAACCCCGGCGGCCTGCTGACGGCGGCAGTCGCGGTAAGCGACGACCTGCTCGATGCCGGCACCATCGTCACCACCCGCGGTCGCCTGCCGGACGCCAACATGAGCTTTGCCGCACACCCCGGCGATCTTCTGAACGGTGCGCCGCTGGTCGTGCTGGTGAACCACGGCACGGCATCCGCCGCGGAGATCGTCTCCGGCGCGCTGAAAGACAACCACCGGGCACTGCTGATGGGCCAGCGCACGTTCGGCAAGGGCGTGGTGCAAACCGTGCTGCCGCTGGACGCCGACCACGCGGTGAAACTCACCACGGCCCGTTATTACACGCCCAACGGCACCTCGATCCAGGCCGAAGGCATCAAGCCCGACATCCCGCTCGCCGACCTCACGGTGCACAAAGCCGACCAAGCCCCGGCGCTGATCAACTCGGAAGCCGACCTGCCGCACCACCTCGCCAACGAAAACACGAAAACCAGCGGCAGCATCGACAACGACGGCAGCGCCGCCGAAGGCGCCCTCGCCACCCGCGACTACGCGCTGGCGCAGGCCCTCAACGTGCTGAAAGGCATGGCGCTGCGGCCAAGCGCAAAGTAGCCCGCGGCCACCGGCCTCGGCGCCTCATGTCCTGTGGGTGGGGCTTCAGCCCCACCCACAAAGCGGGTGTCTCGCCACGGCCCGCTCTTCCGATTCCCGCATCCCCAATCCCGAATCCCGGCCCCTACAACCGCCCGCCCTGGTCGGCAGCGAGCAGCTCGGCCGACAGTGGCAGGGCATCCAGCCCGCGGGCCAGCACCATCGCCTGGAACCGCTCGCCCATCTGGTCGGGCAGGGTGAGGCGTTTCACTTCCTGCGCGATGCGGTAGCGCATCGCCTCGTCGCCGGCGGCGGCGTGCGCGGCGGCGAAAATGTCCTGCAAGCCGCTGGCGATCAGGAATTGCGCCTGCGGCACGTAGGCGGCCATGCCAAACCCGGCGTGGTTGCCGGCTTCCGCCAGCGCGGTGAAATCGACCGAGGCGGTGAGGTCGTTGAGGCCCGGCAGCCACAGCGGGTCGTTGTGCGCGAGGTGGCGGTAGTGCGCCATCAGCGTGCCGTCGCGGCGCTCGGGCAGGTAGAACTCGCGGCGCACGTAACCGTAGTCGACGAACAGCAGCACGCCGACTTCGAGCGCGCCGGCCACCGCCTGCATCCAGTACGGCAATTGCGGCAGCACCTCGGAGCGATAGCCCTCGGCAAACGGCTGGCCGAGGTCGTGTTCGAGATGGCGCACGGCGCCGGACACCAGCGGATCGGCCGGACGATCGGTGCGCATGAGGTTGCCGGCGCCATCGAGCGCCACATACTCCTCGTACACTTCGCCGCCCTTGAGCGCAAAGCGCGTGGTGGGCAGCGCGTCGAGCACTTCGTTGGCAAACAGCACGCCGCGCCATGCCGTTTCGGGTGGGCGATCGAGCCAGGCGACGCGCGCGTTCAAATCCGCCGGCAAGGCGGCGGCCAGGCGTTCGCGCTGACGCTCGCGCAGGTCGGCGCTGGGTTCGAGGATGAGATAGCGGCGCGGCAAGGTGCCGGCCTGCGCCAGCGCCTTGAGCGCCACCTCGGCAAATGCGCCGCTGCCGCCGCCCAGCTCGAGAAAATCCGCTTCGGCGCCCAGCATGCCGAGCACCGGCGCGATGGCGTTGACGACGCAGCGCGCGAAGATTTCGCCCAGCTCCGGCGCAGTGATGAAATCGCCGGCGGGGCCGAACTTGGTCTTGCCGGCGCTGTAGTAGCCAAGCCCCGGCGCGTACAGGCACTGGTGCATGTATTGCGAAAACGGCAACGGCCCGTGTGTCACCAGTTGGGCGCGCAGGTGCTGCAGCAGCAAGTCGGAGTGGGCGCGTTCTTCGGCGCTGGGTTCGGGCAGGCGGGCGACCATGGAGGCGTTCGATTCGGCAAGGCGATCAGGATAGCCGATCGCCCGCCTGCGGCCGCAGCTCAGAAGTCCTTTTGCACGCTGAGATACACCCCGCGGCGCGGGCCGAATTGCGGCGCGCCGACGCCCACGCCGGTGCCGTCGCGCAGCTCGTACCCGCGGTCGAACGCGTTGACCAAGGCCAGTTGCGTGTGCAGCTTGCCGAAGCGGTCCCAGCTGAAGTCGTGCGACACGCTGAGGTTCAGCTGGAAATATGCCGGAAGGTGCGCGCCGTTCGGCACCGCGCCGTCGCGGCGCAGGCCGCTGCCGAACAGGTAGTCGGCGCCGAGCCTGGTGCCGTCGTCCAGCGTGTAGCCGATGCCGGCGGAGGAGGTGTACTTCTGGTCGTGGTCGAGATGGATGTAATGGCCGGCGATCCAGGCCAGGTCATCCGGGGCGAAGTTGTACTGGCTGGTGATCACGTCCTTGCCCATCGCCTTGCTCCAGGCAAAGTTGAACCAGCCCGTCCACGGGCCATTGTCGTAGTTGGCGGTGAACTCCACGCCGCGCACGCGGCCGCGCCGGTAGTTGAAGGTGGAGTAGACCAGCGCGGTGCCGAACTGGCCCTCGTCCTGCAGGCGCTGCACGTCGCGGTAATAGGTGTCCAACCCCAGCGTCCAGGCCTTGCCGAGGTTCTGCGAGATGCCCAGGTCGTAGTAGTCGGCGCGCTCGGCCAGCGGCTGCGCGTTGCCGGGGTTGGCCACCGCGTTGGTGGTGCCGTCGAACTTGGCGATGTTCGAGACCGCGATCATCTCGGTGGCCGGCGGCGTGAAGTAGCTCGCATAGCCCGCATGCACGGTGGTGCTGTCGGTGGCCTGCCAGACTGCGCCGAGGCGCGGGCTGAGCTGGCTGCTGGTGGTGCCGGCCAGGGTGTAGCGGTCGCCGCGCAGGCCGTAGTTCAGCGTCCAGTCCTCGCCGAGGCTCCATTCGTCCTGCACGTAGGCGGACCAGGTCTTCGCAGTGAGTCGGCTGTTGTCGACGATGGTGATCGGCGTGGTGCTGGTCTGCTCGCCATCCGCATCGGCCGGGAACACCCAGGCGTCGTTGCCACTGGCGGCGCGCTCGAAACTGCCGTACACGCCGTAGCGCAGCGTGTGCGTGTCGTCGACCGGGGTGGAGAAGTCCGCCTGCAGCGTGCTGGCGCGGTTGCTGCGGCCGACCTTGCCGGCGAGGCCGTTGAACATCAGGTCGCCGACCAGGTCGGGGCGGAAGGCCAGGCTGGTGTAGCGCTGCCCCAGCGACACCTGGTAATCGGTGCGGCCAAGCTTGCCCTGCAGCGAGAGCACCCCGAACCGAGTGTTCTCGCGTTGCTGCTCGTTGAGGTCGGCGGAGTTGAAGGCGGTGCGGTCCAGATAGCCGAACTGCGGCGTCTGGCCGGGGTTGTTCGGGATCTGGAAACGGTTGTTGGCCATCCCGAACATGAAGTCGATCCGGGTATCGTCGTCGATCAGATAGTCGATGTCGCCAAACGCCTTGAGCTGGTTGGTGTGGTCGTGGATCGGCTTGCGGCTGGCCGTGGGGTTCTCGATACCCACGTCGTTTTCCAGATAGTTCGCGGTGAAGAACGCGCTCCACGGCCCGCTCGTGCCCCACAGCGAGGCGTGCGGATTGAACGTGCCCAGCGAGCCGCCGGTAACGCCGACGCTGCCACCATCGCCCAGCGCGCTGCCGTCCTTGGTGGTGAGGTTCACCACCGCCGCGGTGCGCAGGCCGTACTGCGCGGGCAGCGCGCCGTCGAGCAGATTCATGCTCTGGATCGTGCGCGTATCCAGCGTCTGGCCAAAGCCGGAAATCGACTCGGGCACGATCACGCCGTTGATGCGGTACTGCAGGTTGGCGTGGTCGCCGCGCACGTGCAGGCCGCCGTAGGAATCCTGCACCACGCCCGGCGCCTGCAGCAGCACCTGGTTCAGCGGGGTGGAGGCGCCGAGCGGCAGCGCCTGGATCGCCTGCTCGTCGATCACGTACATGCTGCTGCCGGTGCTCGGCGACAGCGCGTTGCGCGCCTGGTCGAGCGCGGCGCTGACGCTGACGGCCGCAAGGTCATGTACCTTGGGCGCGCGCTCGTTGCGCGTGGCCAGCGTGGTGGTGGGTGCTTGCGTGACCTCGTCCGCGCTGGCGCGGGGCGTACCGCCAGCGCACAACGCGGCAGCCACGGCGGCAGCAAGCAGCGGGGAAGATTTCATCCAGTGATCCCAATCATGACGACCGGCAAGCCCGGTCGGGGCGACATAGTAACGTTATATTGTTACGTCCGCTGAATCCATCCAAAATTCGCGACAGTCCGCGCATGCCACGGCGACGGGTGGCGGCCACCACCCGGGCAACTCGGCATACTTGGCGGGTCACCGCCGAGGCGAGCCCATGTCCACCCGCGAAGCCAACCAGGGCCGCACCCTGCCGATCGTACCGGGCAGTCATCCGGAAACCGACCGGGTGACCCGCGCCATCCTGGACTTCATTGCCGCCATCCCGGCCAGCGGCGAGCGCGCCGACCATGCGCCCCGTGCGCGCGCCCATGCGCTGACGACGGCTGCCGCACGCCACGCCGCGCTCACCGCCGGCACGCTGGCCTTGCCGCCGGGGCCGCTGGGCTGGCTGACCCTGCTGCCCGAGCTGGTGACGATCTGGAAAATCCAGGCGCAGCTGGTGAGCGACGTCGCCGCGGCGCATGGCCGTCACGTCGAGCTGGGCCGCGAGCAAATGATGTATTGCCTGTTTCGCCATACGGCGGCGCAAGCCTTGTGCGATCTCGCCGTGCGCATGGGCGACCGGGTGTTGTTTCAGCCCCTGTCGCAAAGGCTGGCCGAGCAGATTGCCCGCCAACTCGGGGTACGCCTCAGCCGGCGGCTGCTCGGCGCCGGGGCTGCGCGCTGGCTGCCGGTGGTGGGCGCCGCGGGCGTCGGCGCGTATGCGTACTACGACACCGTGCAGGTGGGCAAAACCGCGCTGACGTTGTTCGCCGGCAGCATCGAACCTTTGCAGCGCGGCGTGACGCACGCGGAGCAATCGGCGAAGCTGTAGCCTTTGCCGCTCACCGGTACCGCCATGCCGCCACGCCATGCCCGCCCCGTCGCCCTCGTTACCGGCGCCGGCAAGCGCGTGGGCGCAGTCATTGCGCGCACGCTGCACGCGGCCGGCTACGACCTGGTGATGCACTGCCGGCACTCGGTGGCGGAAGCCAGCGAACTGGCCGCCCAGTTGGCCGCCACGCGCGAAGGCAGCACGCTGGTGCTGCAGGCCGAACTGGCCGAACCGACGACACCGGGCGAACTGGTGGCGGCCGCCCTGGCGCGCTACGGCCGACTCGACGCACTGGTCAACAACGCCTCGGCCTACTACGCGACACCGCTGGGCGCGATCACGCCGGCGCAGTGGGACGAACTCCTCGGCACCAATGCGCGGGTACCGTTTTTCCTGTGCCAAGCCGCGGCCGATGCCTTGCGTGCCGCGCGCGGCACGGTCGTCAACATTGCCGACATCTACGCCGAACGGCCGCTGCGCGGCTATCCGGTGTACAGCATCAGCAAGGCGGCGCTGGTGATGGTAACCAAGGTGCTGGCCCTCGAGCTCGGCCCCGAGATCCGCGTCAACGCGGTGGCCCCGGGCAACATGCTGTGGTCGACCAACCCGGTCAAGGCCGAGACCGCGCAAACCGTGCACGAACGCACCGCGCTCGGCCGCCAGGGTTCGCCGCAGGACGTGGCCGATGCCGTGCTCTACCTCCTGCGCGACGCGCACTACACCAGCGGCATCGTGTTGCCCACCGACGGCGGACGCCTGCTGCACATCTGAAGGCCGCTCTCGGGTTTCAACCCGACGAGCTTTTCGCGGGAATCCCCCCGCTCGCGCGATGCCATCACCCGCCGCGCTGGATCTTCCCCACGCCCGCCAACGCCAGCAGGCTGCGCGTGGTCGGGTGATCGAGGTCGCCTTTCGCCAGCGCGTGCGCATCGGCCTGCCAGCCGCAACCGTCATCACTGGCGAGGATGTCCAGATCGATCGCGACCTCACCCGGCACGTCGCGGCGGCGCCCGAGGTGCGCCTCGATGGCACGCAACTGCGCGTTGCAGGCCGCGCGGCCTTGCGCGTTTTCCAGCACCGCCAGCGCATTGAAATACCACCGCCCCGGCTCGCCGGTGTAGGACGGAAACCGCTGCACCGGCGTGACCGCACGCACCATACCCAAGGCGCCCAGCGCCACCAGCGCACGCTGCACACCGGCGTCGGTGGGCAAGCTCGAACCCAGCAACAGCAGCCAGCGTTGCCGTGGCGGATCGGTCGCTGTCAACGCGGCCGCTCCCCGCGCTCGATGCACACGCCCACGGCACGCGCGGTGACCACGGCGCCGGGCTTGGAAAGCTTCAGGCGCAGCCACGGCACGTGGAACTCCTGGCGGAGCAACACCGCGCAACGTTCGGCCAGGGTTTCCAACAGCCGGAAATGCGTCTCGCCGGCGTACGCCGTGATGCGCTCGGCGACCGTCGCGTAGTCCACGGTGTGCGCGACCTCGTCGGTCGCGGCCGGCACCGTGTTGTCGAAGGCCATTTCGATGTCGAACCACAGCGTGCGGCGGGTGCCGCGCTCCCACGCGTACACGCCGATTTCGGCTTGGACTTCGAGGTGTTCGATGAAAACGGTATCCATGGCGGCTCGTCAGGCAGGCAAGCGCGTGAGCGTGGGCGAATGCGTCACCGAGTGCAAGCGGCCGCCGCCCATTCCGCCCGGCACGTCGCACGCCAGGCCATACCTGCCGGTGTGCCGGCCTCGCCCGCGGCAACGCGCCACGCAAGCACGAAAAAACCGCGGCCCGAAGCGTGTGCCCCGGGCCGCGGGCCGTGGCGAAACGCGCCACGGCCATCCACGACAAATCGTTAGAACGTCATGCTCCACCCATTGAGCGTGCCCGCATCGCCGCTGTACCACGGATCGTTGTCGATCACGCGCAGCTTCCAGGTGCCGTCGGCAACCACCGAGGAGGCATCCACGGTGTACGTGGTGTTGATGTTGCCGTCGTCGTTGTAATCGGGCGATTGCAGCACCGCGTAGCGGCCATCCGGCGCCACCAGGTCGATCTCCAGGTCACCCGACCAGTTGTGGGTGATATCCACATGCACCGAGAGCGTCGCCGGCGCGTTGCCGGATTCGCCGGACACCGGAATGCTGCTGGTGATCGTCGCATTGTCACCAATGGTCACCGGCGTGTTGTTGCTGAAGGTGCCGGTCGGCGCGGTCGACTGCACCGTCACCGCCGCGCTCTTGCTGCTGGTCGCGCCGTTGTTGTCGGTGACCGTCAGGTTGACGGTGTAGGTGCCGGCGGTGGCGTAGGTGTGGCTCGGGCTGGCCGCGGTCGAGGTGGCGCCATCGCCGAACGTCCACGCGTAACCGGTGATGCTGCCGCCGGTGTCGGTCGAGCTGTTGCTGAAGGTGACCGTGAGGCCGTTCACGCTGTCGCTGAAGCTGGCGACCGGGGTGCTGGTCGGCGGCGGCGTGCTGCCGCTGCCGGCCACGTTGGCGACGAAGTTGGCAATGTCGATCGAGCCGAAGCCGGTGGGGTAATCCCAGCCCACCGCGGCCGTCTCGCCGCTGTTGTTGCCCGACGTGACGTCATGGAAGTCGGTCGCGTAATGGCTGGCGGCATCCTGGTAGATCACCGGTGCGGCAAACCCGAGCGACGGCTTCGCCGCCAGCGCGCGCGCCCACACGCCGACGAACAGCGGCGAGGCGAGGCTGGTGCCGCCGATGGTCTGGCTGGCGCCGTCCACGATCACGTTGGCGCCGGAGTACGGGCTGGCGTCGAACGCGACGTCGGGCACGCCGCGGGTGGTGTGGCCGGCGTTCTGGCCGACGTTCTGCTGCCAGGTCGGCATCGGTTCGAAGGTGCTCGGGCTGCCGCCGGTCGCGCCGGAATTGCTCGCCAGATCGTTCCACACCGTCTCGTTGGTCCACGTGGTGCCGCTGGTGAACAGCGTGGTGCCGCCCACGGCCACCACGTACTGCGAGTCCGCCGGCCAGCTCGGGATAACGCCACCGTTGCTGCACTCGTCCGCGCCGCTGTCGCCGGAGGACACCGAGAACGTCTGCCCCTGCGCGTCGGCCTGCTCGAAGATGTTGTCGCCGGTGGCCGCGCCGTTGGTCTCCGAGCCGGTTTCGCAACCGCCGATGGAGACGTTGATGATGCGCACCGTGTTGTCGGTCACCGCCTGGTTGAAGTCGTCGATCAGCGGCTGGGTGTTGAGGCTGGAGGTGGCGTACAGGGTGAGTGACTTGACGCCGCCGGAAATGCCGGCGATGTCCTGGCTGTCCAGATCCCACTCGCCGTCGCCGCTGGTGTCGGTGCTGCCGCCGTCCACGGTCACAACGTTCATCGGGATGCTGCCCAGGCTCGGATTCTGGCCGAGGAACGAGCTGAAGTCGCTCTGCACGTTGGTCATGCTGCCTTCGGTGATGATGCCCACCGGCACCGTTGAACCGGTCGCGGTGCTGCCCGCGTCATAGATCGCGGCGAAATCGGCCGGGTTGTGTGCCGTCTCCGAGCCGCCAGTGGCCAGCGTGTGCGCCAAGAGGTGGAACGTCTGCACGGTCTGCAGGCCGAGCACCTCTTGCACGGTGCCCTGCAATGCCGCGGGAATCTTCACGTCGGTGGTATTGGCGTAGGCAAGGCGGCCGCTGTGCGTCACCACGTGCGACAGCGAGGTGTGGAACGCGCGGGTGACGGTATCCGCCCGGCCGTCGGCCACCACCAACTGCCGATTCGGCGCGATGGTGACCTGGGTGAAACCGGATTGCCGCAGGAACTTCGCCACCGCCTGCGCCTGCGCCTGGGTCGGCGCGTAGCTCGCCGCAAATTGCGCCGGCGTGAGGGACGCATGGTGCGGATTGGCCACGAAGGCGTCGAGCTGAGCCTTGTTGCGCAATTTCAACGACACCGCTACCCGCATCGGGTGCGTGGCCTCCAACAGGCTGGTGACGCGGTCACCGGCATGCAGCGCAGTGGCGTGATGTACCACCGCGAGCGCAGTGGCCGCAGCCGGCATTGCCGGCGTCGCGCCAATGGATGCGGATACCGCCATGGCAATGGCGGCAGCCAGCGTTTTCAAATAAACGTGTTGCATGCAAATACTCCCCAATGATTATTCGGGACGAGCGCCGCCTACGCGGCCATGCAGCCCCGTGACAAGGTTTCGTCGCACGATGTGCGACCCCGTTTACTGCGTGCCGGACATAGCCGGCGTATTCACCGCGGCCGTTCTTCGAGCGGGCGCTCCGGCCCTGCGCGGCAATGCGGTTACTGCTTCATGGCGCCGCTCCCGACGGCGCCACTGCGAGTTCGTCCGCCACCCGTCCAAGTGTGCGAACCCGGTGAAATTACGCAGCGGCATTGGCGTCCGTCAACACCGAAAACGACAAATGGGGATACCGGTCAAACGCCGCGTTTATATCGGCTTCACGAATCTCTGCATTGCACAATCATGTCGCAATATCCTGCATATGCGGGCGTAATGGATTCCGATTTTCGATAAAACCGTTCCTCTCCCATTTCCGGCATCTGGCGCAGCGTGTGCCTTGCTGCGCATCCACCCCATTCATGGTGTCCCCCGCAACTCTTTGCACATGCCGCGCGGCGGGTGCCATTGACAGCGGTGGCGCCAGCGCTGTTAGTCCGCCGCGATCGCAGGAAAACGCGTTATGGTGGCGCGACCACCCTGCCCCCGGACAACCATGCGCGGACCGCCATCGATCCTGTTCGCCGGCCTGCTCGCCGCGAGCCTGCCGGCGCTGGCCGCCGAACCACCGGCAACACCGCGCGAACAGCCCGCGCTGCACGCGTTGGCCACGGCGCCGAGCGAAGCCGAGCTGCACGCCACGATCAGCGCACTGGTCGGCTTCGGCACCCGCCACACGCTATCCGACACCCGCTCGAACACGCGTGGCATCGGCGCCGCGCGGCGCTGGGTACAGGCACGGTTCGCCGCCATCTCGCGCGATTGCGGCGGGTGCCTCGAAGTGGTGGCGCCGGCGCAGACGTTCACCGGCAAACGCATGCCGCAGCCGAGCGAAGTCATGGATGTGGTCGCAATCAAGCGCGGCAGCGGCGATCCGCAGCGGGTGATCGTCATCACCGGACATCTGGATTCGCGCGCCAGTGACGTGATGGACGCCAAGATCGCCGCGCCGGGCGCGAACGACGACGCCTCGGGCGTGGCCGCGCTGATCGAGGCGGCGCGCGTGCTGGCGCATTTCGACAACCGCGCCACGCTGGTGTTCGCCGCGCTCAGCGGCGAGGAGCAGGGCCTGTACGGCGGCAAGGTGCTGGCCGACTACGCGGTGGCGCACGGCTGGCGGATCGAGGCCGAGCTCAACAACGACATGGTGGGCAACAGTCGCGGGCAGAACGGCGTGCGCGACAACACCGTGGTGCGGGTGTTTTCCGAAGGCACGAAAACCAACGAGACGCCGGAACAGGCCGCCTACCGGCGCTTCCACGGCGGCGAGCTGGATTCGCCCTCGCGCAACCTCGCGCGCTACATGGCCACGCTGGCCGCGCAATACCTCGTCGATCTGCGCGTGCGCATGGTGTACCGCACCGACCGCTACGGCCGCGGCGGCGACCAGTTGCCGTTTCTTGCCGCCGGCTTTCCCGCGGTACGCGTCACCGAGGCGCACGAGGACTACACCCGCCAGCATCAGGATTTGCGCACCGAGAATGGCGTGCACTACGGCGACACGCTGGACGGCATCGACTTCCACTATCTCGCGCGCATCACCGCACTGAACGTAGTGACGATGGCCGCGCTCAGCCGCGCGCCGGCGCCGCCGGATGACGTGCGCATCGGCGGCGCGGTGACCACCGACACCACGCTCGACTGGCAGCCGTCCGCCGGTGCCGCCGGCTACCGCGTGCACTGGCGCGACACCACGGCGCCGCAATGGCAATCCGCGCGCGCCGTGGGCGATGCCACGCACCACGTGCTGCGCAACGTGGTGATCGACGACTGGTTCTTCGGCGTCTCCGCGGTTTCCGCCGACGGCTACGAAAGCCCGGTGGTGTTCCCGGGGGACGCCGGCAGTTTCAGCCGTTCGCCGCCAGCCGCATCGCCGTAACGGCAACGCCCTGCAGCGTCGCCGCGTCCACGCCCCAGCGTGCGAACGCGGCGACGCCGGCGGCGCATGGCAGCAGTGCCCGGCCATGGGCGGCCCGCCGGAACCAGCCGGCATCCAGCATGGCGGTGGTGATCGCCACGCCGAGCGGGCCGCCGAGATGCGGCTGGCGCAGCGTCCAGTCGCGGCAGTCGCGACCGGTCATCGCCGGCTTCACCGGCAAACCGCAGGCGCCGAGCGCGGCGACGCCGGCCGGCGTCAACCGCCATGTCGGTGCCGTGCCCTGCAGCCATCCGTGTTCCCGCATGGCCGCGTACAGCGCCACGCCGAAGGCGCCGGCGAGATGGTGGTAGCAGGTGCGCGCCAGGCGCAGTGCCGGCGTGCTCCCCGGCGGCACGACCAACGGCGCGACCGGCATCGCAGCGCGCGCAGCGCCGCGTCCGGCCAGCGCGTAATACGTGTGCGCACCCTCGCGCAGCGCCTGCAGTCGGCCTGCGGCCACCTGCGCCTGCAGCAACGTGCGAACGACGACGACCGGCGCGCGCGCACCCCGTGCCAACTCGCCCGCGGGGCGCGCGCTGCCGTCGGCCAGCAAGGCGCGCAGGCGGGAGAGCATGGCATTCGCGGCAGAATCGGGTTGGGGCATCGGCGCGGCCACCGGCGTCAGCGTGGAAAACCCGATTGTGGCGCGGCACCCGGCACGTGGCGCGTCAACGCGGCCGCGGCTTGGCGCGATGCGTGGGCGTGGCGGTCCACGGATCTTCCGGCCACGGGTGTTTCGGGTAGCGCCCCTTGAGCTCCTTGCGCACCTCCGGGTAGGTGCGCTCCCAGAAACTGCGCAGGTCCTGGGTGACCTGCATCGGCCGCCCGGCGGGCGACTGCAGGTGCAGGGTGACGGCGACGCGGCCGTCGGCAACGCGCGGGGTGTCGGCGAGGCCGAACAGCTCCTGCAGCTTCACCGCCAGTACCGGCGCGCCTTCAGCGGCGTAGTCGATGCGGTGCGCGCGGCCGCTGGGCACGACGACGTGATCGGGCGCGAGGCGATCCAGCGCCTGCTGCTGTGCGCGGTCGAGCAGCGTATGCAGCGCCTGGCCGAGCAGGCCGGTATCCAGCGCGTCCAGCCGATGCAGGCCATCAAGAAACGGCACCAGCCAGGTTTCCAGGGTGGCGAGCAATGCCGCGTCGGAGACATCGGGCAGGCCCAGCTCCGGCATCCAGCCGCGCAGCGCCTGCACCCGCGCGCGCCAGCGCGGAGCGTCTTCGCCCCATGGCAGGATGCCCGGGCCTTGCGCGCGAATCGCGGCCAGCATCGCCGGCAAAGCGTCCTCGGCCCGCACCGGCACGCTGCGGCGGTCGAGCACGATCGCCGCAAAGCGGTGCTCCTCGAACGCTTCGGCGGCATGCCGTGCGGGGTTCCAGTGCAGCACGCGCTCGCGCACGAAGCGTGCGGGGAAATCGCGTTCGAGGCACGCCGGGTCGAACGGTGCCGCGGCGAGGATCAGGCTGTCGCGCGCATCCAGCCGCAGATCGAGCGCCACCAGCCACGGCTCGCCGCGCAAGGCGGTTTCCTCGTGCAGGCGTGCGCCACGGCCGTTGGCCAGGGTGTAGCGCATGGGGTTGCCGCAGTCGGCGTGCGCAATGCGGTCGGGAAACGCCGGCAACAGCAAGTCGCCGAGCGCATGCGCACCGGGCGTGCCGCTGGCCGGGCCGCGCACGCCCAGCCGCTTGCGCCAGCCGCGGCTCGCCTGCTCGATCGCGGCCAGCGCGCCACTGCTGCCGCCATGGGTGCGGCGGTCGCGCCAGGCGTGGAGCGCGGCCAGGCGCACCCGAAAATCATCACTGCGGGCCTGCTCCCCGCGCAGCGGTGAGCGAGCTTCCAGCAAGGCCAGCAGGTCGGCCACCAGTGGCCGCAGCGCCTCGGGTGCGCGCAGCGCGGCCGCCGCCAGCCGGGGAGACGCGCCCAGCGCCAGCATGCGCCGGCCCAGCGACGTGATGCGGCCGCGCGCATCCAGCGCGTCGAGTGCGCCAAGCAGCGCGCGCGCCTGCGCCAGCGCGCCGGGTGGCGGCGGATCCAGCCAGCGCAACCCGGTGCTGCCCCAGGCAGCGAGTTCCAGTGCCAGCGCCGAAAGTTCCACCTGGGCGATTTCCGGCGTACGCGCCGGCTCCAGGCGTTTGCTTTGCGGCCACAGGCGGTACGCCGCGCCCGCGGCCACGCGCCCGGCACGCCCGGCACGTTGATCGGCCGAGGCCTGCGAAATCGCCACGGTATCCAACCGGGTAAACCCGGAGTTCGGATCGAACCGCGGCTCGCGCGCGAGGCCGCTGTCGATCACCGCGCGGATGCCCGGCGCGGTGACGCTGGATTCGGCCACGTTGGTCGCGAGCACGATGCGCCGCGTGTCGGGTTCCGCCGGCGCCAGCGCCCGCTGCTGCTCGGCGAGCGCAAGCTCGCCATGCAGCGGCACGATCTCGAGCGTGCCGCCTGCCTCCGGCAAGTGCTGCAGCATGGCCTGCGCGCGGGCGATTTCGCGCCGGCCGGGCAGGAACACCAGCACGTCGCCCGGGTTTTCGGCGAGCGCGAGCGCTGCCACGCGCAGCAGGTGCTGATCCAGGGTTTCCTGCACGCGTGCCGGCGGGTAGCCGATGCGCACCGGAAAACTGCGGCCGGGGCTGGAAAGGCGTGGGGCGTCGAACCAGCGGGCGATGCGCTCGCCATCCAGCGTGGCCGACATCACCACCAGCCGCAGGTCGTCGCGCAGGCCCGCCTGCACGTCGAGCGCCAGCGCGGCGCCGAGATCGCCCGCCAGGTGGCGCTCGTGGAATTCGTCGAACAGGATCGCGCCGACGCCCGGCAGCTCCGGATCGTCCTGCAGCAGGCGCGTCAGGATGCCCTCGGTCACCACCTCGACGCGCGTGGCTGCGCTGATGCGCGACTCGAAGCGGATGCGGTAGCCGACGGTCGCACCCACTTCCTCGCCGAGCTGGCGCGCCATGAACCCGTCCGCCGCGCGCGCCGCGATGCGCCGCGGTTCGAGCACCAGCACCTTGCGCCCGCCGAGCCACGCGGCATCCAGCAACGCCAGCGGCACCTGGGTGGTCTTGCCGGCGCCCGGCGGCGCCTCCAGCACCAGCCGCGGCGTCGCCGCCAGCGACGCCAGGATCTCGGGCAACAGCGGGGTGATGGGGAAAGCGGGGAGCGCGGCACGCATGCGCAAATGGTAGCCGGGAGACGCTGTGGCCTGCGGCAGTTCCCCCGGCTTCGGCGGGACAGGACGGAGAGCCGACCCCGGCCCGCGCGCCCCGTCTACGGTTGCCGCGGGGCCGGCTTCGACACCGCTGGCGCGGCACCGGAGGCGGCCGGCGGCAGCGGATAGGTGCTGGCCTGCGGCGCGGCGGCCGGCGTCGTGCGCAAGGGGCGCAGCGACTCGAACGCACGCTGGTAATCGTCGGTCACCTGGCGCGCTTCCTCGCTGCTGCGGATGACGCGCGGCGTGATGAGCACGATCAACTCGGTGCGGCTGCGGTTGCGGCTGGTGGTGCCAAACAGGCGGCCGAGGATGGGGATGCGGTTCAAGCCCGGCACGCCGGTGTCGTCGATGCCCTCGTTCTGCTGGATCAGGCCACCCAGCAGCACGGTCTGCCCGCTTTGCACCGCCACCTGGGTCTGCATGCTGCGGTCGGCAATGGTGTAGTTGCCGTTCTGGTCCCGGGTGGTGGGGTTGCTCACCTCCTGGTCGATGTCGAGATACACCAGGCCACCAGGATTGACCCGCGGCACCACCTTGAGGATCACGCCGGTATTGAGGTACTGCACCTGCCCCACGGCGCCGAAACCACCAGTGCCGTTGCCGATGCCGGTGGTGATGTAGTTCTGGTTGATCGGCACCTGGTTGCCCACCTGGATCTGCGCCGGCTGGTTGTTCATCACCACCAGCGAGGGTGCGGACAAGGTCTTGGTGTTGCCGTTGTCCTCCAGCGCGCGCACCGCGACCTGCATGTGGTTGTTGAGGAACGAGTAGAAGAACGGCTCACCGCCATAGGTGTTGCCGCCGCCGCCAAGCGCGCCTTGCCGCGGGTTGGACGGATGCCCCGGGGTGATGACCGTGCCGCCGCTGGCGTTGGTGCTGGAGGTGGCGCCGGCCAGGCCCTGCAAATACCACTGCACGCCGAACTGGAACTGCCCGGTGAGGTTCACTTCGAGAATGCGGGTTTCGATCTGCACCTGCAGCGGGATGGTGTCCAGGCGCTTGATGGCGGCTTCGATCTCGGTCCACTGCGAGGGCCGCGCGCGCACCATGAGCTGGTTGTTCGCGTCCACCGAGCTGATGCGGATGCTGCCGTCGCCGGAGACGAATTGCTGGTCCTGGCTGGCGGCGTTGGCGTTGCCATAGCGGGTGCTCGGCACCGGCCCGCCACTGACGCCGCCACCGATGCCGCCGGTCACCCCGCCGGTGGTACCGCCCAGGCCGCCGACGTTGCCCAACCCGCCGCTGCTGGCGCTGCCCAGCCGGGAGCCCATGCCGGCGGCGCCCGCGGTGTTGCTGCTGCCGAAACTGCCGGCCATGCTGCCCATGCCGCTGGCACTGCCGCGCGCATTTTCCGCACTGCCCAGCGTGCCGGCGGTCAGGCCCGGTCCGACTTCACCGCCGCCGGCCCCGCCGCTGCCGCCGTTGGGCGCGTAGATCTGCGCCAGGTAGCGCGCCAGGTCGGAGGCCTTGATATTGCGCACGTCGTACACGTACAGCTGCGGCTGGTTGCCGCCGCCCTGGTCGATGCGCGCGATCCAGCGGCCCACCTCGTCCACATAGTTGGGCTGGGTGCTGATGACCACCAGCGCGTTGGTGCGCTTGATCGGAATGAAGCGCAGCATGCCCGCCATCGGAGTGTCGCCCTTGGGGCCGAACATTTCGTCCAGCTTGGACATCAGCTGGTCGACGTCCGCGTGCTGCAGGTTGAACACGCCCACCGACATGCCGCGCAACCAGTCGACGTCGAACGTACGGATGGTGCGCGCGTAGTTGTCCAGCTCCTGCGGGGTGCCGGACAGCGCGATCAGATTGCGCGTGGGGTCCACCAGCAGGATGGATTCCGGCCGCGCAAACGGCTTCAGCAGCTTTTGCATCTCCGCCGCGGAGATGTAGTGCAGTGGAAACAGCCGCGCCTGCAGCCCGCCGGCCGGCGCAATCGCGCCCAGGCTGGGCACCAGGTTGCCGCCCACCGCGTCCTTGGCCGGCAGCACCACGTAGCTGCCGCTGCGCTCGACCAGCGCATTGCCGGTCCACGCCAACAGGGTTTCGAGGATCGGCAGCGCCTGGTCGGTCGCCACCGGCTCGGAAGTGGAGAACGAGATGTTGCCCTGCACGCCGGGCACGATGGTGTAGTTCTTGTGCAGCAGGTCGCCGAGGATGGCCTTGACCACCGCCTGCACCGGCTGGTTCTCGAAATTGAAGGTGACCGCATTGCTGCCGGAGGCCGCCTTGTGCGGCGTGGCGCCGCCCACTGCACGCACGAACTGGCCGCTGCCCAGGCTCACCTGCGGCAACGCCGCCGCACCCGAGGCGGTGGTCTTGTCGTTGGCCAGCGGCAACGGTGCCGGCACCGGCGCATGGGTGCCGGCCATCGCCTCGCGTTGCAGCGAGGCGTCGTCGGCCTGCGGCGCCACGCTGGCGCAACCCGTCATGCCCAGGGCAAGCAACAGGGCCAGCGCCACTCGTGGCAGCCGGGTACGCGGGCGGGAAACTACGGAAAACCGGGTGGACTGGCGGGACATGAATCACTGAGCTCCTTCGGGAGTCGTGGCCGCGTCGGCGGCACGGCGCTGCAAAACGGCAGCCTTGAGTTTGCGCAGGCGTTCCAGCTGCTGGGCGCTGTAGGCGGGCGGCGGTGACGGACGCGGCGCATCCTGGCCGATCGCCGGCGTTACGCGCTGCATGCTGGCGGCGCCCGGCGCGGAGGGTGCGGACGACGACGGTGCCGGTGGCGGCGGTGCGCCATGCGCATCCGGCGCACCCTTGGCGACGTCGATCGGCGCGCCCGCCGGCAATTTCAGCTCGGTGCGCCCCTGCGCGGAGTCGATGATCACCGACCGCGGCAGCACCTCGACCACCGTCACATCCACCCCCGGCATGCGCTCGCCCTGGTGCAGGCGCAGCTCGCGGCCGCTGGTCTTGTCGTGCAACAGCGCCATGTGCCAGCGCGGGGTGATGATGACGCCGGTGAGCTGCAGATCACCCAGGGCGGAACCGCCGTTCGCCGCGTGCGCCTCGGGCTTGCGGTTGGGGCTGAAGAGGGACTGTTGCCACACTGGCGCGAATTCGGCCACCGGATGCACGGTAGGCGCGGCGGCCAACGTGCGTGCCGCCGGCAACGATGCCGGGGTGCGCGGCGCATGCCAGCGCACGCCCTGCCCGAAACCCGCCAGCAACGCGAACCACACTGCCGTCAGGGCCAGTGCCAGCACCACCAGTGCCGGGGTCAGACGATGCTGGGCCTGCGCGTTCATCGTGTGGCCTCCGGCATGGCGTTGGCGGCTGGCGCAGCCACCGGGCGCAGATAGCCGGAAAGGCTGAACTGCACCTCGAGCGAAGGCGTGCTGGCCTGCTGCGCCGCGACCGGGTTGCGATAAATGCTGAGGTTGTCCACGAACAGATACGGCGTGCCCTGCTCCAGCGCCTGCAGCACGCCCACCAAGGGTTCGATGTCGCAGCGCAGGCTGATGTTGGCGGTGGCCTTGCGATACGGCTCGCCGGCGGCACGGTCGGTACCCGGCACCGGCATCTTCTGGGTGACTTCGCAGCTGCCGCCCGCGGCGTGCGCGCCCACCGCATCCACCACCCGTTGCATGAGGTCGGCGGCCGCCGTGTTGGGATCGTTCTCGGGCAGGAACGCGCTGCTTGCCGCGCGCCCGCTGCCCAACGCCGCCAGCCTGCGTGCCAGCTGCGGCTTCTCCGCAATGATGCCGGCATAGCGCGCCTGGGTATCGCGCAACTCGCTCATCTGGGCGTCCACCGCGGCCAGCGGCGCGACAAACCACCAATGCAGCAGCAGGAAATACGCCAGCACCAGCGCCAACGCCAACAAGCCGATGGCGGCGATGCGCTGGCCGCGTGCATTGAGCCGGGGCGCCTTCACCGCGTACTCCCCGCGTCCGCCGGCACGGCGCGCCCGGCCGCACTCGGATCATGCAGCTGGGCCACCATGTAGAACCGCTCCTTGCCCGAGGCAGGGTCAGCCTGGATGCTGCCCTGGAAACTCGCGTTGTCGATCAGCGCCGAACCCTTCAGCCGGTCGAGCAGCCCGGCGGCCTGCGGGCTCTGGCCCTGAAAGCCGATCTGGCCGCCATCGTCGAGCGAGAAGCGCTCAAGCCACGCACTTGCCGGAAGGCGTTTGGTGAGGTCGAGCAGCACCGCGAGCACGCTCGGCCGCCGGGCCTTGCGCTGGGCGAGGAAACCTGCCGCGCCGACGTCGTCCTGCCACTGTTTGCGCAGCGCCGCTACCTGCGCGGCTGCACCGTGCATCGCATCCACCTGGGTCTGCATCTGCGCCAGCGCGGCCTCGCGGTTGTGCCGCCACGCGCCCATGAGCAGCCCCAGCAACAGCACGCAAGCCGCGCCGAGCGCAAGGTTCAGCCGCAGGCGCGGCCGGGTGCGCCGCAGCGTGCGATCCGCCGGCAGCAGGTTGATGCCAGTGCGCGCATCGCCGGCCGGCACATCCACCGCATCGATGCCGATGCCCAGCGTCGCCAGACGCGCCAGCAAGGGATCGAGCGTGTCGCGGCGCACGACAAACAGCTCGACGGCGAGCTGCCCGGCCGGCGCCGGTTGGGCGGTTTCACGCACGGTGCAATACACCTGCGCCGCGGTGAACGGCGTCTGTCGATCCAGCTCGTAGCCCACCACCTGTTGCAGCCGTGGCCGCGCCGCCAGCGGTACCTGCAGCACGCGGCGCAACACCTCGTCCGGCGGCAGCAACACGGCCAGCCGGCGATCGACGGCATCCACGCCCTGCCAAGCCGCTGCCAGCGTCGCCTGCGGCGTCGGCACCGGATCATCGTCGCGCCAGCGCGCCACCACCGGCGCCGCACCGGCGCGGTTCACACGCCACTCGGCGCCCTCGGCGCGCAGCAGGTACCAAGTCGCGCCGCTGCCGAATGCTGCGCGCCAGCGCGCCGGCAGGCACGCGGCCAGCTCGCCCCCCCACCAGGCGAAAAACGCCGGTGCCGGCGATGCCCGCCAGGCCACCTGCGCGCGATCCATCCACTGCCGCAGCGACGTCGTTGCAGCGCTCATTCGCGGTCTCCCTCCTGCCAGCGCAGCACCGTATACGGTTGCGCGCCCGTGGCGCCCGGCCGCAAGCGGATGGTGGCCACTACCGTCGCGCGTGCCCCATCGGGCAGCTCGGCCCGAGCGTGAATACTATGCGTGATTCCCCCGGCAATGAGTGTGCCGCCGGTGCGCGCGTTGTGTTTTCGTGTAGCCAGCACCGCCGCCAGCTGCGCCGGATTCAGCCCCGGAATCGCCGCCAGCGCCAGCGGCGGCGCGGTATTCGGGTCGGGCACCGCGCGCCCGGACCAGATGGTGATGGCCGGCGCCAGTTTGGCGTACAGCGCCGGCGTCACGCCGAGCACCTGCTGGAATTCCTCCAGCGTGGCGAACGGGCCGTGGCGTGGGCCGTAGCTGCGTCCGGCCGCCACGTATGCCGCGCGGTCGTGCTGCGCTTGGCTGGTGCTGCCGAGGAAACCGCGCCAGGCCACCACGTTGGCGGTCAGTGCCTGCGCAGCCGTCAGGTCCATGCCCGCGGCGCGAAACAGGCCGGTCAGCACTTCCGGCAAGGCCGCGTTCAAATCCACCTTGCCGCCTTCGTCGACGATGCGCACATCGACCCTGGCGCCGGCAAACGCGAACGGATAATCGCGCCCATCGGCGGCCCAGCGCCGCTGGTGGTTGCCATCCTGCAGCGCCTGGATGGCGCGCATCAGGCCGGCCTCGGCGGCGTAATGCGCCTGCGTCTGCGCAAACTGGTAGCGCACTTGCAGCGCCTGCGTGCGGGCCAGCACGGCGTAGCTGCCGAGCACCACCGCCAGCAACGTGCAGGCCCACAACACCAGCAGCAGCGCGACCCCACGCTGGCGACGCGGCGCGCTCACCGCACCGCCCCCGACGGCAGACCAACCCGGCCCACCACGGCGCCGGCGTCCACCCGCAGCGGCACGTCGAGGTCGGGCCAGTCATGAGCCCCCTGCAGCACCAGCCGCACGCTCACCAGCTGCGGCAGGCGACTGCCATCCGGCCAGTCGTCGCCCCAGGCCACGTCGGCGCCGCTGGCATCCCGGCCGCGATAGCGAAAACCGCCCTGCTTGATGTGGTCGAGCAGCACCTGCGGCTTGCCCAGCGCGGTCGGGGCGCTGCCGTCGGGCGGCAGCATGGCAAGCTGATATTCGAGGCGCTGACCGTCCTGGCCGCCAGCGACGAGTTTCAACACCTGCAGCTGCGGGCCGAGCGTGCCGAGGTAACCCGGCAGTGGCGCGACGAACCGCATCTCGTGCGCACTGCCGGCGAAAAACACCGGTTGCCCGTGGTCGTCCGTCCCGATCGGCTGCGCCAGCGCTTGCGCCAGTTCGCGCCGCAAAAAGCCCTGCGCCGCGCTGATCGCGTCCATGCGTTCGATCGCCGCAGTGCCGCTGCGTGCACCGTGGGTTGCGCTGCGGATGCCGCCGTACACGCCCACCAGCAGCAGCGCCAGCAAGGCCAGCGACCCGAGCACTTCAAGCAGGGTGAAACCGCGCGCGTGGCTCATGGCGTGTCCGCCTGCGCCGGGCCCAGGCGCAACGTCTCGAAGTGCGCCACCTGCGGATGCGCGGCGCTGCCCCACCGCACCGCCAGGTCGAGCCGGTACAGGCCAAGTGCGTTCTCCCCCGGCTGGCTGCCCGGCGGTTGCCATGCCGTGGTGGTCAGCGTCCAGCGATACCGCGCGTTGAACTTGCCGCTGCGGCTGCCCGGCGTGACCGCCTCAGTGACATAGGCGCTATCGAGCGCACTGCGCGCCCACAACGCGGCCTCGTCGTGCGCCGCCGCGTTGCGCGACAACGCCATCGCCCCGCCCGCCACCTTGAGCAGCGCCGCAAACGCGATGCCGAGCAACATGATCGCGGCGATGACTTCGAGCAGGGTGAAGCCTTGTTGCCGGGATTCGGGAGACGGGATTCGGGATTTGGGGCGCAAGCCCCCGCCACGGTGCGCACTTGCGCGCTGCGCTCTGCCAAATCCCGAATCCCCAATCCCCAATCCCGGCCTCACCGTCGTGCCACCTCGTCGACCACCGCGACGCCGCCGGTCAGCCATGACACGTTGATGCGCCAGGTGCGCTGGCCGCTGGACAACGTGATGTGGCCGCCGGTGGAGCTGCCGTCGGGGAAAAAGCGGATGCGGCCGGTGTGCGCATCCGGGCGGTCTTCGAGCGCGCTGGTGACCGACAGCTTGAGGCCCTTCGGCAGGCGTACGTCGCGCCGTTTCGCGCCGCTCCAGGTGTCGGTCTGCACGTTGACGTCAAAGGTTTCCTCGCGCTGCCGCACGATCGCCTGCGTGCGCGTGGCCCGCAGCGCCGCCGCGATCTCGCCACTCGCCGCATTCACCCGCGCACTCGCCAGCCCCTGCGTCACCGACACCGACACCGCTGCCGCGGCAATGCCGATCAGCAGGATGACGGCGAGCATTTCCAGCAAGGTGAAACCTTGCTGGCGGGATTCGGGATGGGGGATACGGGATTCGGGGCGCGAGCCCACGCAGCATCGCACGCTTGCGCGCAACGCTCGGCCGAATCCCCAATCCCGTATCCCGAATCCCTGCCTCACTGCCAATTCCCCACGTCCTTGCGGTACCCCTCGCCGCCCGGCTTGCCGTCCTGGCCGTAGAAGATCAGGTCGTAGGTGCCGTGGTCGCCGGGGTATTTGTAGCCAAACGCGTGGCCCCACGGGTCTTTCAACTCGGATTCCTTGGCGTAGGGTCCCTGCCAATTCGGCGCGTTCGCCGGTTTGGTCACCAGCTCCGTCAGTTGCTGCGGCGGGGCGCCGTTGTCCAGCGCGTAATTGTCGATTTTCTGCGACAAGGTGATGAGCTGCGCCTTGCCGGCGCCGTACTTGCCCTTGTCCACATTCTTGCCGACCTGGGTCACCACGACCGCGCCGATCACGCCGATCAGCACGATCACGGCAAGCATTTCGAGCAGGGTGAAACCTGCCGCGCGTGCGCGGCGCGCATGGCCGGGATTCGGGATACGGGATCGGGGATTGGAAACAGCAGGCCGTACAGTCATCCGATTATCTCCGTCAAAATTGGCAATAAAGAACAGCCGAGTTCTCGCCGCACACCCGCTTTTACGAATCCCGAATCTCCAATCCCCAATCCCGGCTCTACTGGATACTGCTGGTCAAGCTGAGCAGCGGCAGCAGTATCGCGGCCATGATGAAGCCGACCATGACGGTCATGACGATCGTCAGCGCGGGCACGAGGGCGGCGAGCAGACGGTCGATCGCGCGGCGGCTTTCCAGTTCGAAGGTGTCGGCGATCTTGAGCAGCATGCCGTCGAGGTCGCCGGCCTCTTCGCCGACCTGCACCATCTGCAGCGCGAGGCGCGGAAACACCTTGGTCTGGCCGAGCGCGAGGCCAAGGCCCGAGCCTTCCTTGACCTGTTCGTGGGCCTGCGCCAGCGCGGCGTCGAGCGCGCGGTTGGCGGTGACCTGGCGCGCGATGGCCAGTGCCGCCAACAACGGCACGCCGTTCTTGAGCAAGGTGCCGAGCGTGCGCGCAATGCGCGCGGTCTGCACCTTGAGCAGCAGCGGGCCGGCCACGCGCAGGCGCAGCAGGCGTGCATCCCAAGCCAGCCGCGCCGCCGGATCGCGCAGGCGCGCCCGGAGCGCAAACCCGCCGCCGATCGCGACCAGCAGCATCAGCCACCACCACGCCTGCAGCGCATTGCCGATCGCCAGCACCACGCGGGTGATCAGCGGTATCGGCACCTGCATGTCGGCAAAGATCGGCACGAACTGCGGCACCACGTAGGCCAGCAGCAAAATCAGCGAGCCCAGCACACCGACCAACAGGAACGCCGGATAGATCAGTGCATTGACGATGCTGCCGCGCAGCTGCTGCGAGCGTTCGAGATAGTCGGCCAACCGCCGCAGCGTGGCTTCGAGCGAACCGCCGGCCTCGCCGGCACGCACCAGCGCGACGTACAGCTTGGGGAAAACCCCGTGCTCCTCGTCCAGCGCCTGCGACAGCGGCATGCCGCCGCGCACGCGGTCGCGCACGTGTTCCACCAGCTTGCGCGCGCGCTCGCTCTCGGGCAGGTCCATCAGCACGCCCAGCGCGCGGTCCAGCGGTTGTCCGGCGCCGAGCAGCGTCGCCAGCTCGTGGGTGAATTGCGCCAGCTGGTCGCCGGTGAACGGCCCGCGCTTGAACAGCGCCGCCAGCGCCGATGCCCCGCCGCCGGCATCCGCAAGCGCGGCTTCGAGCGGCGTGTGGCCCTGATCCTGCAGCCGCGCCACTACCTCGTCGACGCTCGCCGCCTCCATCTGCCCGGCCAGCATCTCGCCGCTTTCGGTGACGGCCTTGTAGCGGTATTGGCTCATGGGCGGCGATCCGCCGCCGGAGATTGGGGATTCGAGATTCGGGATTCGAAACAGCCGAAAGCTCGCGAGTCCCCGCTTTGTCGAATCCCCAATCCCCAATCCCGATTCTCAGCTCTCCTGCGTAACACGCAGCACCTCCTCCAGCGTGGTGATGCCGGCGAGGGATTTGACAATGCCGTCTTCGTACATGGTGCGCATGCCTTCGGCGCGCGCGGCGCGCTCGATGGCGCCTTCGTCGGCATGCTGCATGACGAGGCGGCGCAGGGCGTCGCTCATCACGAAAAACTCCATGATCGCCTGCCGGCCGTGGTAGCCGGTGGGGTTGGCGGCGCTGGTGCCCGGTTTCCACAACCGGATCGGCTTGCCCTCAGCGTATTTTTCCAGCTCGAACTGGGCAACGACTTCGGGCGAGGGCTCGTACGGCACCGCGGTTTCCGGGTCGAGCCGGCGCACCAGGCGCTGGGCCAGGATGCCGTTGACGGTGGAACCCAGGAGGTAGTCCTCCACCCCCATGTCCAGCATGCGGGTGATGCCGCCGGCAGCGGAGTTGGTGTGCAGCGTGGACAACACCAGGTGGCCGGTGAGCGCGGACTGGATCGCGATGCGGCAGGTTTCCAGATCGCGCATCTCGCCGATCATGATCACGTCCGGATCCTGGCGCACGATCGAGCGCAGGGCGGCGGCGAAATCCAGCCCGATCTGCGGCTTGGCCTGGATCTGGTTGATGCCTTCGATCTGGTATTCGACCGGGTCCTCGACGGTGATGATCTTGACGTCGGCGGTGTTGATGCGCGACAGCGCGGTGTACAGCGTGGTGGTCTTGCCCGAGCCGGTCGGGCCGGTCACCAGCAAAATGCCGTGCGGGCGCTTGAGCACCTCGACAAAGCGCGACTGGAACGCCTCGGTGAAGCCCAGCGTGGCGAAATCGAACACCACCGATTCGCGGTCCAATATGCGCATCACCACCGACTCGCCAAAACTGGTGGGCACGGTGGACACGCGCAGATCCAGCTCCTTGCCCTGCACGCGCAGCTGGATGCGCCCGTCCTGCGGCAACCGGCGCTCGGCGATGTTGAGCCGCGCCATGATCTTGACCCGCGAAATCACCGCCGCGGTGGAACTCGCCGGCGGCGCCTCCACCTCGTGCAGCACGCCGTCGATGCGGTAGCGCACCTTGAGCCGGTTCTCGAACGGCTCGATGTGCACGTCCGAAGCGCGCTGCTCCACCGCCCGCTGCAGGATCAGGTTCACCAGCCGGATCACTGGCGCCTCGCTGGCGAGGTCGCGCAGGTGTTCGACGTCGTCGTCCTCGCTGACGGCGCCGTCGATGTTCTCCACGATCGCGCCCATCGCCGAGCGCCCGGCGCCGTAGTAGCGCTCGATCAGGTCGTCGATTTCCGAGCGCAGGCCGACGCGCAGCGCCACCGGGCGCCCGGCGGCAAGCCGCACCGCATCGAGCGGATACGGATCGGCCGGATCGGCCACCACCAGCGCCAAGGCGCCATCCGGGGTGTTGACCGGCACCACATGCTGTTGCTTCAGGAACCGTACCGACAGTTCGACATCCGGCGGTGCCAGCGGCGGCGCGTCGCGCGTCGCCAGCAACGGCACCCCAAGCAGCGCGCACCACGCCTCGGCCAAGTCGCGTTCGTTGACCAGCCCGAGCCGTACCAGCAGCGCGGTCAGCGTGCCGCTGCCGGTTTCCTCATGCAGCCGCCGTGCGCGGCCGAGGTCGCTGTCTTTCAGCTGCCCGCGCGCCACCAGCAACGCGCATACCTGCGCCTCGCGATCATCCACCTGCGCCGACCCCACCACCGCAGACATCGTCCACCCCGCTTCGACCAGACTGCCGCCGGCGCCCCCCGACGCCTATCGACCGGCCGCCATTGGTAACACATCCACCGACCCGCACAAAAGCGTTACTCGCCGCTGCCGCTGCGGGCGGCGACGCTGCGAGCGCTGACTTGCTGCCCTTCCAGCCAGCCGGGAAAAGGATCCCGCCAGGCTGGCGGGATCCGTGGGTGCACCTCCGCACGGCGCCTGCGGGATGTCAGTCCTTGCCGCTGGCGGAATGTCCCGCACCCATGCCCCAGGCGTTGAACTGATCGCGCGTCTCCGCCGGGTTCAGGCAGGCGTCCAGGCGCGTCGCCTCATGCCTGCTCAGCAGCCCGTCGGCGGCCAGCTCGCTGGCATAGTTGTGAATGGCCGCGCGGTACTCGCCCAGCGAGGCGGCGGCCCCTGCCAGCAACTTGGCATGGGCCAGGACGTTGGCGCCAACGATCAGCCCGCCCGGCACGAAGGTGGGAATACCGGTGTCGCAACGCAGCAGTTGTTGATGATCCTCGTTGAGCTTCCAGCCCTCGTCCTTGAACAGCGCGGGGGTAAGGTCGAGGGTGAACTGACTGATCAGGTCCGGGTTGATCGCGTATTCCATCAACGCGTTCGGCGTCAGCCGCGTGTCGTAGTGCGAGAACGACGAGCCCTGCGCCAAGACGCTTGGTGCGTACAACTGCACGTTGCCCGCCGCATCGGCACCGGCCAGTGACGAGCCCAGCGCCAGGCCGCCAGTGAGCCCGGCGAGATGGGCGCGCAGCGTGTTGCCGTCGGCCTGGCTCACCGACACCACCGGGATGTTGACCGGGTTGGCCGGGGTACCGCCAGGCACGATCGTGCCGGGCTGGTTGTTGGCGATGATCACGCCGGTGGCACCCGCGTTCTGCGCGTTTTCCACCTTGACGGTGAAGGCGCAGGTCCCGCGCACGACCAGCGCCAGATGGCCGGCCACCGCCGCGGCGTTGTCGAACGGCACGCAGCCTTCTGCGGTGGCGCCGGTCACCGCCGCGACAATGCCGCCGCTGAAGTTGGCAACACTTGCCGTCGGACCGAACGCGGCCTGGTTGATCGCGTAGTCACCCACGGCCGGCGCCGGCGCGCTGATGCGCAACATCAATGTCGGGGTAAGCCACAAGGGCGCCTCTGCCCTCACGTTGGCGCCGGTAAATACCAGCTGGCCGTCGTTCACCGCCGCGGCGACGCGCTCGACGGGCGTCATCGCGTACCAGTTCTGCTGCCGGCTGTTGTCGAAGACGAAAGTGCTGTAGATGTCCGGTAGCCCCGCCAACGGCCGACCGGTGATGAGGTTGCCGAAGCCGGAAAAGCCCAGCCCGTGCGCCATCTCGTGCAGCACCACGTTGAGGAAGTTGATCGAACCCGCCGGTTGCCTGCCGTCCAGGCCGAAGTACCAGGACGCGCCCTCGAGGCAGCCCGGGGAGCCCAGCGCGCCGTTGAAACGCGCGCGGATGTCTGCCGCGCCAAGCGCCGCATCCTCGCCGACCAAGGCGTCGAACAACGCCGAGTGGTACCAGGTGTTGGACAGCGCACCGGCAGGTGCCGGGTCTTCGAACCCGAAGATGTAGGTGGCACCGGCCGAGCCGAGCGTGCCCGCATTTGCGGTGCAGGCGAGCTTGGCGAAGCTGGCGCTGACGGTGACCGGCACCTCGCTCTGCAGCACCGCCCCCCACAGGTCGGCAGCGAACTGGAAGACGATGCGCGCCTGCTCGCCACGGGTGGCGCCGGGGTTGCCGCCGACCGGGCTGGCCGGAGTCGAGTCATCCAGACCCTGGCCGGTGCCCACATCCTGGTTGGCGATCTTGATCTCGGCGGCGGAAACGTAGCCCGCCAAGCCCAGCAAACCAACGCCCAGCAGGGCGCGGAACAGCACCTTGTGGCGGATCATTGGGTCACCTCCGCCGCGGGCTGCTGGCTGTCGCCCGCGTGATGGATGTTCAGGCTGCCATCGGTGCGGCGCTCGGCTACCAGGCTGTTCATCAGCGACTCGGGCACCGCCATGCCCAGCGCCGCGCCACCGTTCTGCAGACGGATCGCGTGCAGGGTTTGCCGCGCCTCCGCTTCGTCGCGCGGGCCCGCATCCGCGCGTCGCGCGCCACGCGCCGCCGGCGCGGCGGCAGCTTGTTCGCGCATGGCGCGGGACAAGGCCGCGCGCTGCTCGGCGGTGGGTGCCACCAATTGCCCGGTGGCCGGATCGATGGCCACCTGCACCCCCTGCACCGTTACCGGCGCACCTTGCGTGGCTGCTTGCGGCGCGGCCGCGCTGGCCGCTGCCGCCATGAGAAGCCCGGCCACTGCCAGACTCGAATTGCGCATTGCCCGTTTCGTATCCATGCAACCCTCCCGTTGATGAAATGCGCGCCCCGTAGACGCGCAATTGGCCACGCGCGCCTCGCGGCGTACGTCGTCATGGTGTTTCGGCACGGCTTCGATCAGGCCGTGGGGCCCCCGCCCCTCCCGATCGACGATGGCGTCAAGAACCTGGCACCTTTCGGCGAACCTATCGAAAGTTCTTGCGCCGGTCAACACGACTTTTTCTGGTGTTTGCTGCGTTGCAGACAGGGCCGCTGGCCGCTGCTGAATCCGGCACCAGCCACTCCCTGACGCGGGCCGCGCGGAGTGAGGTGGGCAGCCAAAACCGGCGTCGGCAATCCTTCGCTACGGCGCCGTGTGGTGGTTGCTGTCCTGCAGCGCGGCGACACGGCTGGATCCGTCGCGCTTGCCACCCTGCCGACGGCGCCCGCAGCGGTTCTGCGAGAATGCCCGATGGTTTTTCGGAAAGCCCCATGCCCCTGATCGATATCGGCGCCAATCTCACCCACGAATCGTTTGCCGACGACTTGCCCACGGTGTTGCGGCGCGCGGCAGACGCGGGGGTGACGCGCATGCTTGTCACCGGCGCCTCGCGCACCGGCAGTGACGAGGCGGTGGCGCTGGCACGGGCGTACCCGGGCGTGCTGTGGGCCACCGCTGGAGTGCACCCGCATGCGGCCGCGGAATACGACGACGAAGTGGATGCCCACTTGCGCGACTTGGCCCACGACCCCGTGGTGCGCGCGGTGGGCGAGGCGGGGCTGGATTACTTTCGCCATCTCTCGCCACGCGACACGCAGCTTGCAGCGTTCGAGCGCCAGCTCGCGATTGCCGCCGACGTCGGCAAGCCGCTGTTCCTGCACCAGCGCGACGCCCACGCGGATTTCCTGCGCCTGCTGCGGCAATGGCGCGGGCGGGTGCCCGCGGTGGTGGTGCACTGCTTCACCGACGGCGGCGAAGCGCTGCGCGATTACCTCGCGCTGGATTGCCACATCGGCATCACCGGCTGGATCTGCGACGAGCGCCGCGGCACCCATCTGCGCACGTTGGTGCGCGAAATCCCCGCCACCCGGCTGATGCTCGAGACCGACGCGCCATACCTCCTGCCGCGCACGCTGCACCCGCTGCCGAAGGACCGCCGCAACGAGCCGATGTACCTCCCCCACGTCTGCGCCGAAGTCGCCCGCTGCCGCGGCGAGCCGGCGGAAGTCACCGCAGCGAACAGCACGGCCACGGCGGAGAACTTCTTTGATTTGAAAGGCTCAGGCTGATTCTGCACCTGTCAAAAGTGGAGTTGTCATGGCGCAATTTCCGCGACCCAGCACACCCCGGAGGTCAAAGGAACGGAATCAACTATCTCGGACGAGGCTTCCTCGCAGTCGGCACTCCAGCAACGGCACAAAATATCAGGCCCGATAGCACCCCAACAACCGATCCTGCCAAAAGCTTTTGGATCACACCATTTATTTCAATATGGTCATTACTTCCAATCAACGTCGAGAATGCCGTGAATGCAACCATGCCCATAAGGCATGCTCCGCCACATATATAACCGACGGTCAGTTTCCCCCATTGGATCAGCTTGGCTACCCATGGCCATCCCAAGACACCGATTGTCAGATATCCCACTGGAATCCCAAAGGCATACATGAATACCAACGATCCAATCCATGAGAGGCCCGGTCGGTTATAGCCCATGACCATGACGTACGCAGCATAGACAAAAAAGAACGCCAATGGCGTCAGTAACGGGGTGATAACGAACGCCAACCATATTGGGCGGCGAGAGACATTCATGGATGGCATGCAGGCCCCGTGCACCAGTTCGCGAGAATGTTGCTACCTGGGAGGTCACCGCCGAATACTGGAATTCCCCAAGAGGACTTGGTCCCACCAGCGATATCTTGGAATATCCGATTGTGAAAACTGGCGATTGACTTTTCGCTTACCATCACAGGATTGGTTGGAGACGCTCCTGCTGCATCCAATTGAGCCACCCTCGCAGCAGCTAGCGCCTTTCGAATCTGTTCCATTTTTTGTCTGACGATCGTCTCGTTTTCGGCACAGGTCTTTCCGCGGGGAAGGTGATCGGTAATCAAGGAAGCGAGACGATGATTAGTCACGCCCGAGAGGAAGCCAATGTTGTTAGCGACATTACTTGCTTCGCGAGCGTAGGTATCACCATTTGCTCCTGCCGCGGCGTAGTAGTCCTTCCAATCACCTTCCTGAACGTAAGCCCGTTCCTGAGGTGTGTTCCAGCAACCCTGACTGTTGCAAGCTAGGCCATTGGAGTCAGTCCAAGCTATTGGGTTGCCACCTACATAGACGTAGGTCCCCAGTTGACCGCCATACAACCCCAGCGGGTCGCTCTCGGCGTATCGCCCCGTCGCAGAGTCGTAGTCACGGTTGACGTTGTAGCTGAGCCCCGTCTCTGCATCGAAATACTGCCCCGGGAACCGTGGGTTATACGTATACCCGTTGCTCGTCGGCATCTGCTCCCCCCACGCATTGCCCTGATAAGCCCAGCGCCAGATCACGGCGCCAGTTCCGTTGCTGATGGCCCGCGGCGTGCCCAGTTGATCGGCCACCACGTAGGTCACGGTGCTGAAGCCGCGGGTATCCACGTTCGCCACCGGGATGTCGTCCAGCCACACATAGTCACGGCTCGCCTTCCCGTGTTCGGCCAGTAGCTGGCTGCCCTCGTCGTACGCGAACCGTTCGATGCCGCGCCCGCCGCCCTGCCCTCGGGGACCGTGCATGTTGCCGTGCCCACCCTGTCCGCCATGGGGGTTGCGACCGCTGAGGTCCTTGA
>SCRM01000001.1 GCA_004298045.1 Rhodanobacter sp.
TGGAGATTTTAGCGATGTTCAAGTCCATCACATTCGAGGTCATCGGCGACCAGCGCCTGAACTGCGAGAAATGCGAGCAGCGTGTCACGCGTCTGCTCACGCCGCTGGGAGGCGTACGGCTATCGCGATGATTTCCTGCGCGACAAGCCGTTGTTTGCGGATCAGGTCGATGCGTTCCTGGCCTTTGTCGGCGACTCCGAGCTGGTGATCCACAATGCGGCGTTCGATGTCGGGTTCATTGATGCCGAGCTGGCACGTTTGGGCGCGCACTACGGGCGTATTGGCGACCGTTGCAGCGTGCTCGACACCTTGGCCATGGCGCGCGAACGCTATCCGGGACAGCGCAACAGCCTGGATGCGTTGTGCAAGCGTCTCGGTGTCGACAATTCGCGGCGCGACCTGCATGGCGGCCTGATCGACGCGCAGTTACTGGCCGACGTGTACCTGATGATGACCTCGGGGCAGGTTGCGCTGGACCTGGGTTTCGACGGCGGATCGGCGGCGGTAACGGTAACGACTGCGGCCACCGTGCTCACGGCGCGGCCGCGGGTGTTGCGCGCCACGCCAGCAGAGTGCGCCGCGCACACCGAACGCCTGGATGCGATGGACAAGAAAGTCGGCACTTGCGTGTGGCGCAAGGCTGACGAGGCGGCGCCGCCGGTGAATGCCGCGGTGACTGGTTGATCAGCTTGCGCGCACCAACACCGCGGTGAGGTTGTCGCGCCCGCCGCTGGCCAGCGCGTCGAGCAGCAACTGATCGATGCATTCCTGCGCGGCGAGATCCTTGCGCATGGCAACGTGTGCGATGGCATCGGTGGCGAGCTCCTCACTCAAGCCGTCAGTGCACAGCAAGAAGCCGATGTCAGCCTGCACCACACCGTGCGCCATGCCAACCTGCAATGCCTCTGGCGCGGTCACACCCAATGCCTGGGTCAAGCCACCGGAAGCGGCGTGCCGCGCCATGTGGCGAGCGTCGAGCTGCCCGGTGTCAACCAGTGCACGCGTCAACTTGCGGTCGTGTTCGAGCGGTGCGAATTCACGCGCCACGGCGTAGATGCGGCTGCCGCCGACCCAGGCGGCATCAAAACCCTGGTCGTGCAGCCACAATGCCGCCACCGTGCTGCCCATCGGTCGCGGGTCGGTGGCGTCGCGCGTGTGCGAGCGCAGCGCCCGGTCGGCGCCGTGGATCGCCTCCACCAGGCTGTGGCCGCGGCTGACCAGCTCGACCACGGCATCGCGTACCAGCGCCGAAGCGACTTCTCCATGCAGATGGCCGCCCATGCCGTCGGCCACCAGAAACAGGCCCAGCGCGGCATCCGCGTAATACGTATCTTCGTTGCGAATGCGATGCAGCCCGGAGTGTGTGCCATGTCCAAATTCGATCATGGCGGAAGCATGGCGGATGAGCGGGAAGGGTGCAAAGGATTGGCCACAAGCGCCTGCCAGATGTGCCCGATGCCAAGGGCAGCACGAGGCGAAAGACGGTTCGTGGTGCACGCTCGCGACGGCGCCAGCATGCCAAGACGCCACATCGCTGGTGGTGTTGGGCCACGGCCCGTCATCACGTTCGACCTGGCGCGCCCAGTGGCACAGTGCCTGCGCCGTGCAGCCGCTCTTGCCGGCGCTCGACTCGCCCGCCACCCATTGCGAGGTGTGTTCGCTGCGATCCTCGAACACCATCCATGCTGCCCACTCGTGAACTTCCCTGGCGTACGTCGGGGGACTTCTTCGTGGTTTCCATCGCTCCATCCTTTCAATAGTTGGAGCCTCCGGAAATCCCGGGCAGTTCACCATCGTTGATCGGCGGCCCCGATCTGCATGGCAGGCAGGTGATCGGAGCAGGGTGCGGTCTGGATCATTGGACATGCCCTCGAGCTTGCAGCCTGCAGCAGCCCGGCGATTGCCGGTCGATGGGTCGCGTGTAGCGACTGAACCGGAATGTGGAAGCAGTGCCACGCAATATATTGCGACCGTTTGATCGAGAACGGGCGCACGTTTCCCGCTGCATGCGGCCGCTATAGATGACGTCCGAACCGTGCAGTCCGCCATATCTCATCGGTATGGCGCCCTGCTCGATGTTGGGATCCAGCACGGCTCGTTTTGAAAGCTGGGTGTAAGAATTGCGGCGCAAGGTCGCCGCACTTCCGTCGTGGGGAGTCACCGCAGGGACGAGGTGGTTCGACGGGATGTTCCGGTCTGCGTGTTGCGCTGCGGTTGCTGCCGCGGCCGTCGCGTCGTATGCGCGATCGGGCCTTTCGTAAGTCATCGCATTTACTGGAGGGAACTCATGTCCAGAAGGTCATATGTGTTTGGTTGCCATGTGCTTTGCGTGGCGATCGGCCTTGGTTTGGCCAGCGCAGCTCAAGCGGATACGCGATCCGCACCCGATGTGACACCCGCGATACACCACGACACGCTTCATTCCTTGCGGGGGGTGATGCCGCGTCCCGACGACTTCTCCAGAAGTGGCCGCAACCATCCGGCGCGTCCGTTGCCGTGGCTGGATGGCCCAGGCACGGCGAACGACGGCGCGCTGCAGATCGGCGCCACTGGGGCGTTCGCTCCCGTTGCCGGTTCCGGTGTCGACGGTGTGGGCAACGGCTTCAGCGGGCCGCAGGGCGTCTTCAGCGTGAACAGTGCACCGCCGGACACCAATGGCGCGGTGGGTGCCACCCAGTACGTACAGATCGTCAACACCGGCTTTGCGGTGTTCGACAAGGCGACCAAGAACGTGGTGTACGGTCCGATGCCCACCAACGCGCTGTGGAAGGGCTTTGGCGGCCTGTGCGAAGCCGACAACGACGGCGACGCCGTGGTGGTGTATGACAAGACGGCCGGCCGCTGGATCATCTCGCAGTTCGCGGTGACCAATGCCGGCACCAGCAGCGCGCCGTACCTGCAGTGTGTGGCGGTGTCGCAGACCAGCGACGCCACTGGCGCCTACAACCGTTATGCCTTCAGCTACGGCACCGTCTTCCCGGATTACCCGAAGATGGGCGTGTGGCCGGACGCGTACTACGAAACCTTCAACATGTTCAGCGGCAACACCTTCGCCGGGGCCAAGTTGTGCGCGTATGACCGCAACGCGATGCTGCAGGGCCTGCCGGCAACGCAGCAGTGCTTCCAGTTGTCGACGAGCTACGGCGGCGTGTTGCCGGCCGATCTCGACGGTTCCACCGCGCCGCCGGCGGGTTCGCCCAACTACCTGATGAACTTCACGGCCGGGCAGTTGAACCTGTGGAAGTTCCACGTCGACTGGAGCAACACCGCCAACACCACATTGACCGGCCCGGTGGCCATTCCGGTGGCGTCCTTCTCGGCCGCCTGCGGTGGCGGTACCTGCATCCCGCAGGCGAGCACGAAACAGAAGCTGGATTCGTTGGCCGATCGTCTGATGTTCCGCTTGGCCTACCGCAACTTCACCAGCTACGAGTCGCTGGTGGTCACGCAGTCGGTCCAGGTGGGGACGAGCCGGCGGAACCCGTACACCGGCATCCGCTGGTACGAGATCCGCAACCCGGGCACCACGCCGGTGGTGTACCAGCAGTCCACCTACTCGCCGGATACGACCTACCGCTGGATGGGTTCGGCGGCGATGGACAAGCAGGGCAACATCGCATTGGGTTACAGCGCCTCGAGCAGCTCGATCCATCCGGCCATCCGCTACACCGGCCGCCTGGTGACCGATCCGCTCAACACAATGCAGGCCGAGAACAGCATCATCGAGGGTCTGGGTTCGCAGAGCGGCAGCAACTTGTCGCGCTGGGGCGACTACAGCGCCATGACCGTCGACCCGGTTGATGACTGCACGTTCTGGTACACCAGCGAGTACTTGAAGAACACGGGCGCCTTCAATTGGAGCACGCGTCTGGAGTCCTTCAAGTTCAGCACCTGCCAATAAGTGCGTAACACATCCCCACCCGTGTCTTGGGTGGGGATGTTTCTGCTCCGCCCAGCAGGACGGAGCCATCGTCGCTCTCTAGCGCATCCCCGAATCGCACACGATCTGTACGCGGGTCAGCTGGCCATCGCGCACCCGCGCAGGCGTGACCGGGCAGCGGGGAAGTGCGGCGCCCTGCACGTCGACGACCACATCGTAGGTGCCCACTGGTACCGACACGGTAAACCGGCCCTGATCGTCGCTGGTGGCATGCGCCACCTCGTGCCCGTCGGACCTTCGCACCCGCACCACCATTTTCGCCAAGGGCGCAACGCTTGGCGCACCGATATGCTGCGGTCCCGGCCGGGCCGGCGATACGCTGACTGTGCCATCCAGCCCGGTAGCGCCATGCGCGGCCATGGTTGGGCTTGCCATCACGAAGGCCAGGATGGCCAACCCCTTGAGCGTCAGCATGAGGCACCTCCAGTACACCCGGGTTTTGAGTATCTGCTTCGTGGGTGCAATGTTCCAAGGCTGCACCGGCAGGGGGGCGTCGCAAGATGTTTCGGCGGCCGCGTATCTCAGCAAAGCAGCTGCTGTCGTGCCGCACGTGCGATCACGATCTCCTCGTTCGTCGGGATCACATACACCCGGATGGCGGCGTCTTCCCGGTCGATGCGTTGCGCATGCCGCTGGTTGGCCTCTGCGTCCAACGTGATGCCCAGCCAGCCCAGTCGGGGGTCTAAGCCGGAATCCTCAAAATTTCCGGAAAACGCCGTAAACTATTGTTTATAAAAAATAAGGTGCCACAATCGGCCTTCACTAAAGGTAACCCGGCGGACGGAGCCGGGGGAA
>SCRM01000011.1 GCA_004298045.1 Rhodanobacter sp.
CGTCGCCGAGGTTGAACTGGGTTGAGGGACACCCCAACATCTCGACGGCTAGTAGAGGGTTTTTAGAACAATTAGTTACACTGTTTTTCGGAATTTTCGGCGGTTCCGGCGTGGAACCCCGTCTTCGGGCTCAGGTTGAGTTGATCGCCAATCAGCGTGAGCGTCTTGCCATGCACCAGCATCATCGCCACTTCGAGCTCGCGACTGGACAGCACGTCGAACGGCGAAGCCCCGCCGTCGATCGAGGCCAGGGCCAACTGCTGCGCCACTGCCGGGGCGAGATAGCGCCGCCCGCGTGCAGCGAGGCGCACCGCCTTGACCAGCTCATCGGCACTGCAGCCCTTGGTGAGATACCCGGTGGCACCCACCTCCAGCATGCGCCGCGGGAAGCGGCCATCCTCCACCACGGTCACCACCACGATGTGCGTGGGCAGCCCGGCGCAGCGCACGCGCTCGGTGAGTTCGATGCCGCTCATGCCCGGCATGTGCACATCGACCACGGCCACCTGCGGCTTGAGCGCGCCGATAAGCTCCAGGCCGTCCTCCGCGGTACCGGCTTCGCCGCACACCCGCAGATCGGGCTGCTGCTCAAGAATCATGCGAAAGCCCGTGCGCACGAGCTCGTGGTCGTCGACGACTGCGATCTGGATCATGCCCAGCACTCCGTTCCGAGGCAAACCGCGCCGATGGTAATGCGTCCCCGCATGCAGACGCAGCGAACCCGCCGTGCATCACATGCGCAGCGGGTGGAAACACCGCGCGCGGGAGTCATGAAAATACCTCGTTCCCCCATCGCGCAAGTGCGCGGGGCGCTGCCCCGGCCGGGCCCGGCAAACCCTCACCAGGTCAGATCATCCGGCACGGCGAATTGCCGGTAGTACGCCGCATCGGCTCCCTCGTCGCTGCGCGCCGGCTCGCCGCTGGCGTGGTCGAGCACAATCAACTCCGCCGCGCGCTCACGCACCTTGTCGGCTGCGGCACGCGGCAGGAGTTCGAAGTTTTCGCCATGGCGCACGATCACCAACGTGCCAGCAGCCAGCTGGGCGCGCTGGCCGGTATCCACCAGTACGCTCTTGATCGCGTTGCCATCGGCAAAACGATAAGCCAGCTCGCCCTCGCGCTTCACCTTGTGCGTTTCGATGATCTGGCGCGCCTGGGCGCGCGCATCGTCCTTGCGCCGCTGCGCGTTGCGCTCGGCGGCCAACGCACGATCGCGTTCGGCTTTCTCCGCTTGCAGGCGCACAGCTTCCAACTCGGCCGCACTCGGCGGCGCCGGCTGCTTGCCCTTGTGCCGGGCCGCCTGCTCGCGCACGGCTTGCGCCGCCTTGGCCTTGCTGGTCAGGCCGGCCTTGAGTAGTTGCTCTTGCAAAGGGTTGCGCATGCGGGCGGGGGCGATAGGGGATTCGCCGATTGTAGCCGGCACCAAAATCGACGCGGCTGCGCTTGCCGCGCCACTCACGGCCCTTGAACGCACGCGTCCTATGCTTGGGGGAGTCTCCCCGCAAGGTCAGCGTCATGTTGAACCCGAGTTACCCGTATTACCTCGCCAACCGCGCGCAGACCTCGAAGGAAATCCTCGAAGTGCGCAACAAGTTCAGCGGCCGCCTGGCCACCCGCGTTGCCGTGCCATCGTCCGCCGCGGTCGAAAAGGCGATTGCCGCCGCAGTGAATGCCACCCGCACCATGCGCGAATTCAAGCCGTGGGCGCGCCAGGCGGTGCTGCAGCACTGCGTCCAACGCTTCAGCGCCCGCCGCGACGAGCTGGCCGAGGCCTTGTGCATCGAAGCGGGCAAGCCGATCCACGATGCCGCCGGCGAAGTGACGCGGCTGATCGAAACCTTCCGCATTGCCGCCGAAGAGGCCGTACGCATCAACGGTGAGGTGCTGAACCTCGAACTGGCGCCACGGCTGGACGGCTACCACGGCTACGTCAAGCGCGTGCCGCTCGGCCCGGTGTCGTTCATCACGCCATTCAACTTCCCGCTGAACCTGGTGGCGCACAAGGTGGCGCCGGCGATCGCGGCCGGCTGCCCGTTCGTGCTGAAGCCGTCGGAAAAAACCCCGGTCGGCGCGCTCATCATCGGCGCCGTGCTGGCGGAAACCGACCTGCCGCGCGGCGCGTTTTCCATCCTGCCGCTGGACGGCGCGCACGCTGCACCGCTGGTGGAGGACGAACGCTTCAAGCTGCTGTCGTTCACCGGCGGCCAGATCGGCTGGCAACTCAAGGCACGCGCCGGGCACAAGAAGGTGACGCTGGAACTGGGCGGCAACGCGGCGTGCATCGTCGACGCCGACCAGGGCGACAAGCTCAACCATATCGTCGAGCGCCTGGTGTTCGGCGCGTTCTACCAGTCCGGCCAAAGCTGCATCGGCGTGCAGCGCATCTATGCCCACGCGGATATCTACGCCGCGCTCAAGCGCAAGCTCGTCGCCGCCACCCGCAAGCTGAAAGCCGGCGACCCGACCGACCCCAGCGTGTTTCTCGGCCCGATGATCGACGAAGCCGCCGCGCAGCGCCTGCAGGGCTGGATCGACGAGGCGAAGCGCGCCGGCGGCAAGATCCTGTGCGGCGGCAAACGCCACGGCAACATGCTGGATGCCACGCTGATGGAAAACGTGCCGGTCGACGCCAAGGTCAACCGGCTCGAAGCCTTCGGCCCGTTTGCCCTGCTCGCCCCGTTCGAAAAGTTCGACGATGCGCTGGCGATGGTCAACGACTCCGACTACGGCCTGCAGGCCGGCATCTTCACCGACCGCCTCGAACACGCCATGCGCGCGTGGGACGAACTGGAACAAGGCGGCGTGATCGTCAACGACATCCCCAGCTTCCGCGTGGACAACATGCCCTACGGTGGCGTCAAGCTCTCCGGCCTGGGCCGTGAAGGCTTGCGCAACGCGATCGCTGACATGACCGAGCCGCGGCTGATGGTGATGCGCCGCTGACGCTGTCAGTGCCGGTGCATGCGCCACGCAAACCAGTGGTACAACGCCAGGCCGGCGTATTCGTGCAGCGCCGCGTTGGTCATGGCGAGGTTTTTCGCACTCGGCAGCAATGACCAGACCACCCGCGTGTAATCGGCGCGCACCGGCGTGGCGGCAATCCCGAACTGGCGGAACGCGAACATGCCACGGCGCAAATGCAGCGCCGAGCTGACCAGCCACACGCGCTGCGCGGCGAGGCGCGCAAGGATCGGCTGGCTGAACTCGGCGTTCTGCCACGTCGTGCGGCTGTGCGGTTCCAGCAGCAGGTCGGCCTTGGGCACGCCCAGGCGTGCGAGCGCCTCGGCATAGGCAAGCGCCAACGGACGATCCGCTGTGGGCGTCTCGCCCCCGGTCACCAGCACCGTGCAACGCGCACCAGCCGCACGACATGCGCGATACAGCGACGCGGTCTCCGCCACCCGCGTATAGCCGACCACGCTCGGCTCCGGTGTGCCTCCAGGCGGGTTGTTGCTGGTGGCGGTGAGCAGCACGATGGCATTGCTGGGCGCCCAATCGAGCGCTGGCCGCTGTGCAAACGGCGCCTGCCAGCCGCACAGCAGGAGGTTGGGCACCGGCCCGCAGCCAACGGCGAACATCGCCACCAACGCCAGCCCCCCCAGCCCGGCGCGCAACCGTCGCCAACCCAACGCTCCGGCCAAAACGGCGGCCAGCCACACGGCAAGTAGCGCGGGAACCACCATGGTCAGGCCTCGCGGGCGGAAACCGGCATTATGCCGGCAGGTTGGGATTCGGGATTGGGGATACGGGATTCGACCAGACCCCGCGGCGCAACCGGCGCGATCGTCATGGCGCGCCCGGCTGCGTGGTCGCGGCATTCCAGCCAAAGCGGTTGTAGACGTGGAAACGCCACACGCCGATGTACTCGTGCAGTGCGGCGTCGGTCACCGTCAGGTTCCACGCCTGCGGCATCCAGCCAACGCGTGCCTTGAGCCAATCGCCACGTACCGGCACCGCATGCACGCCAAAGTGCGCGAAGTAGCGGCTGGCACGACGCAGGTGGAACGCCGACGACACCAGCCATACGCGGCGCACGCCCTGTGCGCGCAGCAGCGGCGCGCCGAACTGCGCGTTTTGCCAGGTGTTCATGCTGCGCACTTCCAGCAGCAGATCGCCGGGGGCGACGCCAAGCGCCACCAGCGTTTCGGCATACACCTGCGCCTCGCTGCGCCCGGTGTGCAGCGCATCGCCACCGCTGACTTCCAGTCGGCACTCGCCGCCGTGCGCCTTGCACGCGCGATACAGGCGCACGGCCTCATTGATGCGGCCCTGCGCAAACACCGTCGGCTCCACGCCATCGCCCGGTATCCGCACCGTGCCCGCACCAAGCAGCACGATCGCGTCGCGGCCGCTCCAGCCCGGCACCGGGCGCTGCGCATATGGCGTTTGCAACCCAGCCAGCAGCTTCGCCGGCAACCACCCGCAGGCGGCGGTGGCAAACAGCACGCCAGCCAGCAGCCACGCGCCAACCGCCAGCCGACGCCGGGCCAGCCGATACAATGCAGCGCCAACCACAATCAGGCCGAGCAGAATTTCCAGGCTCACCGGCATCCCCCATGTACGCACAGCGTCCCATGATCGCAGCGCAGGCGACGGCGTGCAGCGCCGTCATGCAACGCAAACAAAGCACGCGCACGGTGAGTGCTGCTTCAGTGCGACGGCGTTCGCCCTGCGTAGCGGCGTCACGCGGTGCCGGCGAAGCACCCGCATGATCGCCCCGGCATGAGCACCATGCTGTTCACCCTGCGCCGCGCGTACGAGTGGCAGGCGGAGATCCGCAAGAGCCGCTTTCGCGCACTGGCCACGCCGGTGGCTTCGGCGGAGGCCGCGCTGGACTGGCTACGCACGGCCACCGCGGCCGACGCCAGCCACAATTGCTGGGCGTATCGGGTGGGCTCGGCGTACCGCTTTCACGACGACGGCGAGCCCGGCGGCAGCGCCGGGCGGCCGATCCTCGCAGCCATCGACGGCCAGGCGTGCGACCGCGTGGCGGTGCTGGTCACGCGCTGGTACGGCGGCATCAAGCTGGGCGTGGGCGGATTGGCGCGCGCCTATGGCGGTACCGCGGCCGAATGCCTGCGGCGGGCCGAACGCACGCCCATCGTGGTGATGGCGCACCTGCGCATCCGCTGCCGCCTCGGCGACCTCGCCTTGATCGAAGCGCGCCTGCGCGCGGCAAACGGCGTGGTCACCGCCCGCCAGTTCGGTGCCGACGACGCCACGCTTGATCTTGTGCTGCCGCAACCCGACGTAGACGAGGTGCTGCAGCGCGTGACCAATCTGACCCGCGGCCAGGTCGGCGTGCAGCGGATGGATTGATCCTTCTGCGACATAGCCAACGCGTCGCAGCAGGTTTGCGCCGGCCGCTTCCCTTTCCACACGATCCCCGCATGAGCCCTCCCACGCCAGCATCACGTCAACCCCGCCACTTGCGCGCCCTGCGTCCGCTGTGGCCATTCGTCCGCCCCCACTGGCGGCTTGCGCTCGGCTGGCTGGTGTTCCTGGGGCTGTCCTCGGCCGCCACGCTGACACTGCCCGTCGCGGTGCGCGCCATCATCGAACACGGTTTCCTGCACACCGACCCGCGCGCGATCAACCTGGCCTTCGTCGGCCTGTTCGGCGTGGCCCTGGTGCTGGCGATCGCCACCGCGGCGCGCTACTTCTGCATCACCCTGCTCGGCGAGCGTACCCTGGCGGCGCTGCGCGGCGCGCTGTATGCCCACGTGATCCGGCTCGACGTGGGGTTCTTCGAGCAAAGCCGCGTCGGCGAGCTCAACTCGCGGCTGGGCAGCGACACCGAGGTGGTCCAGGCGCTGGTCGGCTCCGGCGTCTCGGTGGCGTTGCGCAGCCTGGTGATGCTGCTGGGCGCCGCGGCGATGATGGTCTGGACCAGCCCGCGGCTGGCCGGCCTGGTCGCGCTGGTGATCCCCGCGGTGCTGGTGCCGATCATGCTGTTCGGCCGCCGCGTGCAGCGCCTTTCGCGCGCCAGCCAGGATCGTCTCGCCGACGCCGCCGCGCTCGCCAATGAAACCCTGAACGCGGCGCCGGCAGTCAAGGCGTATGCGCGCGAGGCGATCGAGAGCCGGCGCTATGCCGATGCCATCGCCCGCGCGCTGGCCTCCGCGCGTTCGCGCATCGGCATGCGCGCATGGCTGACCGCGGTGGTCATCACCCTGTTTTTCGGTGCCATCGCGCTGGTGCTGTGGACCGGCGCCCGCGACGTGCTGGCCGGCAATCTCGGCATCGGCGTGCTCGGCCAGTTCGTGCTGTATGCGGTTTTTGCCGCCGGCTCGGTGGCCGGCCTGTCCGAAGTATGGGGCGACGTGATGCGCGCGGCCGGCGCGATGGAACGCATTGGCGAGTTGTTCGCCGAGCGCGCGCAAGTCACCAGCCCGGCGCAACCGGCGGTGCTGCCCACGCCGTTGCGCGGCGGCCTGCGCTTCGAGCACGTCGGTTTCCATTACCCCACGCGCCCCGACGCGCCCGCATTGCGTGATTTCGATCTTGCCATCGCGCCCGGCGAAACCGTGGCGCTGGTCGGCCCGTCCGGCGCCGGCAAAAGCACCGTGCTGGCGTTGTTGCTGCGCTTTTACGACCCGCAGACGGGGCGCATCACGCTCGACGGCGTGGACCTGCGCGCCATCGCGTTGCCTGCCCTGCGCGGCGCCATTGCGCTGGTGCCGCAGGAGACCGCGATCTTTGCCGGCAGCGCCGCCGACAACATCCGCTTCGGCCGTGCCGAGGCAAGCGACGCCGACGTCGTCGCCGCGGCGCAGGCGGCTGAAGCCGATGACTTCATCGCGGCCCTGCCCGACGGCTACGCCGCGGAACTCGGCGAGCGCGGCACGCGGCTCTCCGGCGGCCAACGCCAGCGCATCGCGATCGCGCGCGCGATCCTGCGCGACGCGCCACTGCTGCTGCTCGACGAGGCCACCTCGGCGCTCGATGCCCAGTCCGAAGCCGCGATCCAGCAGGCGCTGGCCCGGCTCGAACACGGTCGCACCACGCTGGTGATCGCCCACCGCCTTGCCACCGTGCAGCGCGCCGACCGTATCGTGGTGCTGGACGGCGGCCGCATCGTCGCGCAAGGCACCCACGCCAGCCTGCTGGCCGAAGACGGCTTGTATGCGGAGCTGGCGCGGTTGCAGTTTGTGGCGTAAAGGCCGGGATTGGGGATACGGGATTGGGGATTTGGCAAAGCGCTGCCGAGCGAGGTGGGGGCGTCCGCGATGGAACCGTTGCATTCCAGCCTGCGCGCGATCTCGCTAAAAACCCGTCGAGACGAATCCCGACCTACGGCTTGGCATCCACGGCGTGCTTGATCGCCTCGACAAAGGCACGGCGGCCGGCCATCAGCCCCTTGGAAGTCGCGGCGGGCCACGAGGCCACCTGGGCGATGACCAGCTGGCGTGCGGGGTCGACGTAGATCATCTGGCCGAAGATGCCAATGGCGGCGTAGCTGCCATCGGTGTCCGTCCACCACAGGAAGCCGTAGCCGCGGTTCGGCGCATCGGTGGCCACGTGCCCGCGCGTGCCGCCGGCGAGCCACGCTGGCGCGATCACCGGCTTGCCGTCGATGCGGCCGCCCCCCAGCATGAACTGCCCGAAGCGCGCGTAATCGGCCAGCGTGGCGGACAACCCGCTGCCGCCAGTGTCGCTGCCGTCGCATTCATCCTTGATCCAGTACGCGTCGGCCGCCATGCCATACGGTTCCCAGATCGTGTCCGACAGGTAGGCCGCCAACGAGCGGTGCGTGGCCCGCTGCACCAGGATGCCGAGCAGATCGGTTTCCGCCGTGTTGTAGTTCCAGTGGGTGCCGGCCGGCCACTGCCGGGGCTGGCGCTTGAGGTAGGAAAGCACGTGCGCCTCGCCATCCGCGCACGCCCCGAGGTACATCTGCGCCACATCGGATTTCGCATCGGCGTAATCCTCGTTCCAGTGCACGCCCGAGGTCATCGTCAGCAGCTCTTCCACCGTGACATCGGCATACGCGCTGCCGCGCAGCGCGGGGATGTAGCTTCCCAGCCGGTCGTCGAGGCTGTGGATGTAACCCTGCTGCAAGGCAACGCCGAGCAGCACCGAGGTGACCGACTTGGCGACCGAGAACGAGGTCCAGCGCTCCTCCGGCGTGAACCCGAGCGCGTAGTGCTGCGCGCGCACCCGGCCATCCTGCAGCACCATCACGCCGGCCACATGGTGCTTCGCCATGTAGTCGGCCAGCCAGGCATCACCGGCGCGACCGTCGATGCGCAGCGGTTTCCCGGCCGGCAGCGCGCGCACCGACGCGCCGTGCGCGGCACGATCACTGGGAAAGCGCCGGTACATCGTGCGGAAGCGTGCGTCACGCTGCGCCTGGGTCCAGAACAGCACGCCCTCGCGCTGCTGGCCGATGGTTTCCGCCGCCGTCGCCGTCGCCGGCAACGCCACCGGCAAACAAGTCACGCACGCGGCAACGAGGCCGAACCACCAGCGTAAAGCCATGACGCTGCATCCCATCGTTGAAAACGCCCCAGTCTAGCGATGTCGTCAAGCATGCCAGGGGCATGGGTGCACGAAACCATGCGGGGGTTCGAGACGACGCGGTTCGCCAGCCCAGCGTGCCGCCGTGGGGCGACAGCGCGCCGCGAACACCTGTTCTGCATCAGCACACGCACCGCACGCAACGCGCTATCTTCAGCCGCTGCCACGCATCGGGGAGAACCGGCAATGAAACTTCGCACAGTGGGTTGGTCGCTGCTTGGCCTCGTCGTCGCGGTGGTCGCAGCTGGCGCCATCGTAGTCGCCAAGGATCGCCCGGGGCCGGGCACGCCGGACGGCCTGCTGGCGACAATGCAGCAACTGGATACCAACACGCGCGCTGCCGGCGACGCCATTGCCGCCAGGAACTGGCCGCTGGTCGCCGAGCTGGCCGACCGCCTGAACCACCACGTCGAGCCGCCGCTCGGCCAGAAACTGCGCGTGATGCTGTGGCTGCGCACCCAGGCACCAAACTTCCGCGGCTACGACGGCAAGCTGCGCACCGCGGCGGTGGCGATGGGCGCCGCGGCGAAGGCCGGCGACGGGCAAGCCGTCAGTGCCAGCTACGCGCAACTGCAGTCCGCTTGCACCGGCTGCCACGAGAAATACCAGGCCGCCTATGTCGCGCATTTCCAGGGCGGGAAATGACGCCGCGGAATGGCACCGGTGTCCGCAACCAGGCGGGTGCGGCCGCCTGAGCTTCCTCGTGTCAGTTCAGTGCAGCTCGACGCAGTCGAACTGGCGATCGGCCTCCACCTCGGCGCTGTAATCCACGTCGCCGCGGTCGAAGCCGAACAGTTTCAGGAATTCGTGCTTGTAGCCAGCGTAGTCGGTGATGGTCTTGAGGTTTTCGGTGGTGACCGTCGGCCACAGCGTCTTGCAGGCGGTCTGTACGTCGTCGCGCAGCTCCCAGTCGTCGAGCCGCACGCGGCCGCCATCGTCCAGCGCCGGAGCGGCACCATCGGCGCGATACAGGCGGTCGTGGAACAGGCGGTTCACCTGCTCGATGCAGCCCTCGTGGACCCCCTTCTCCTTCATGATCTTGAAGGCAATGGACACATACAGCGGAATCACCGGAATCGCTGCGCTGGCCTGGGTGACGACCGATTTCATCACGCTCACGCGCGCATCGAGGCCGCGGCCGGCGTGCCGCTCACGCAGCGCTTTCGCGGTGTTGTCCAGATGCTGCTTGGCCCGGCCCAGCGTGCCGTGCCAGTACATCGGCCAGGTGATTTCGGTACCGATGTAGCTGTAGGCGATGGTGCGCGCGTGCTCGGCGAGCACGCCGGCCTTGGCCAGGGCGTCGATCCACAGCGCCCAGTCCTCGCCGCCCATCACCTTCACGGTGTCCTTGATTTCCTGCTCGTTCGCCGGCTCCACGCTGGCCTCGATCACAACGTCCTTGTTGGTGTCGACCGAGCTGGCGGTGAAGGTCTCGCCGATGGTCTTGAGCGCGGAGCGCACCACCTCGCCGGTATCCGGCAGCTTGCGCACCGGCGAGGCGAGCGAATACACCACCAGGTCGATCGGTCCGCCCATTTCCTGCTGGATGATCTCGATCGCGCGCTCGCGCGTGGCATCGGAGAACGCGTCGCCGTTGATCGACTTGGCGTACAGGCCGGCCTGCTTGGCCAGCTTGTCGAACGCGGCCGCGTTGTACCAGCCGGCAGTGCCGGTCTTCTCGTGGCTGCTCGGCTTCTCGAAGAACACGCCAAGCGTGGCGGCGCCGTAGCCGAACGCCGCAGTGATGCGCGAGGCCAGGCCATAGCCGGTCGAGGCGCCAATCACCAACACCCGCTGCGGTCCCTTGCCGGCGCCGTTGGCCATGGCGGCCCGGGTAGTGGCGATTTCGTCGGCCACGTTGCGCTCGCAACCGACCGGATGGGCGGTAACGCAAATGAAGCCGCGCACTTTGGGTTTGATGATCACTGCCAGTCGCTCCGCACAGGAAATGCAATGCGGCATCTTAACCAACGCAGGGCGCCATGCGCTGCGGTAGGGAGCCGCGATGCCCGCGTGCCGCCGCGCAAACCCGCCCTGAAAGCAAAAAGCCCCGCGCCGGAGCGCGGGGCCGCAAAACGATTGCGCGACCGGCCGGGAGCCGGCCGATGTCGCTCAAGCCGCGGGTGACAACTCGACGTTGCTCGCTTGTTTCCCTTTCGGGCCGGAGTTTTCCTCGAACTTCACGCGCTGCCCCTCCTGCAAACTGCGGAAGCCTTTGGCGTTGATTGCCGAAAAGTGGACAAACACGTCCTCCCCACCATCCTCGGGCGCGATGAAGCCGAAGCCCTTGGCATCGTTGAACCACTTGACCGTACCAAAACGCATTGCTGGAACCTCTGGAAACATGGACAGGGTGCACCCGGCCGTGTTCGCGCCATCCCCCTGACCGCGGCGCGGGTACTCCCAAAGTATCAACAGGTCTTCGGGCAAAGTGCAATATGCATACGCAAAATTCCGGCGCTGCGCCGCACTCGACGCCATGACCTGTCGTAATGAGCTAATGCATCAACCGGTGGTCACGCCCGCAGCATGGCGTCGAGGACGACCGGCACCTGCGCCGTGGCGGCCGCCAGGTGGGCAAAGATCTCCTCGATGCTGATGACGGCGTCATCGCCGCAGCCAGCGGCAAAATTGGCCACCAGCGCCAGGCAGGCGTAGGCCAGGTCCAGCTCGCGGGCAAGCGCCGCCTCGGGCATGCCGGTCATGCCGACCAGATCGCAGCCGTCGCGGCGCAGACGCGCGATTTCGGCCCGGGTCTCCAGCCGCGGGCCCTGTGTGGCGCCGTAACAACCGCCGTCCACGATGGCCAGCCCGGCCACGCGCGCGGCCGCCAGCAGGCGTTCGCGCAAGGCCTGCGTGTAAGGTTCGCTGAAGTCGATATGGCGCACTTCCGCGCCCTCGGCATCGCAGTAACTGGTGGCGCGGCCGTGGGTGTAGTCGATGAGCTGGTCAGGCACCACCAGTGTGCGCGGCCCAAGGTCGGCGCGAATGCCGCCGACGGCGTTGACGCCCACCACCGCCCGCACGCCAAGCTGGTGCAGCGCCCACAGGTTGGCGCGGTAATTCACCCGATGCGGCGGCACGCTGTGGTGCTCGCCGTGGCGGGCCAGAAACGCCACCCGCTTGCCGGCGAAATCACCCAGCACCACCTCGCCGGACGGCTCCCCCCACGGCGTCGCCACCGCCTGCCGGGAGACGTTCGCCAGCCCCGGCAACGCATACAACCCGCTGCCGCCGATCACCCCGAGTTCAATCTCGCCACTCATCGCCATTCGTCGCCCTTCGCCTGCGGTCTCGGCCTCGCCAGCCTTTCCGAATCCCGTATCCCGAATCCCGTATCCCAAATCCCGGCTCCCTAATCCCCATTCCCTGCCTTCAACGCATAAATATCCGGCAAGTTGCGCCCCTGCTCGTGGTAATCCATGCCGAAACCGAACACGTAGCGGTCGGGCAGCACGATGCCGTTGAAATCCGAATGGATGCCTGGCACCAGGCGGTCGTGATCCTTGGTGCACAGGCTGACGATCAGCACCCGCCGCGCACCACGGCGCAAGCATTCGTCGCGTACCGCCTTGAGCGTGTTGCCTTCGTCCAGGATGTCGTCCACCAGCAGCACGCTGCGTCCACGCAGGTCAGCCACCGGTTCGCGCAGCCACTTCAGCTCGCTGCCACGGGTTTCGCCGCGATAGCGGGTGGCATGCACATAATCGAATTCGAGATCGGTGCGGATCGCCAGCGCGAGATGCCCGGCAAACATCAGCGCGCCGTTCATCACGGTCAGGAACACCGCGCGCTCGCCGTGCAGTTCCACGTCAATGCGGCGACCGATGTCGGCAATCACGGCTTCGATTTCGGCGCGCGTGTGCAGCACTTCGGCATGCGCGAGTGCGGCTTGCAAGCTGGGGGCGGGCTGGTTCATGCGTGATCCTGATCGGCGTCGAGCGCCGTGATGCGCGCGACAAAACGGTCGCGCTGCGGGTTGTCCTGCAGGCCAGCCCAAGTGGCGGCCACGGTGCCGCGCAGGGTGGCAAGCCGTTCGGCGGCAAGGGGCGCGCGGTCGGCCACCGCAGCGATGGCGTCGGGAACGACATCGGGGAAGCAGGCCAATACGAGGTCGCAGCCGGCATCCAGGTGGCCGTGCACACGCGCTGCCACGGCGCCGGCCACACCGGCCGCCACCATGCTGATGTCGTCGCTGATGGCGATGCCGGTGAAGCCGAGTTCGTCGCGCAGCACGTCGTGGATCCACCGCCGCGAAAACCCGGCGGGCACCGCGTCCAGTGCCGGATAGATCACATGCGCCAGCATCACCGCTTCGACATGCGTGGCAATGCACTCGGCGAACGGGCGCAGATCATCGCGGCGAATCTCGGCGAGCGGGCGCGGGTCCACCGCCTGCGCCTTGTGCGTATCGACCGCCACCGAACCATGACCGGGGAAATGCTTGAGCACGGCGGCCATGCCGGCCAGATGCATGCCGCGCACGTAGGCGGCGGCCAGATCGGCGGTAACCGCCGGGTCGGCATGGAACGCGCGCACGCCAATGGCGGCATTGCCGCGTGCGAGGTCGACCACCGGCGCAAAACTGAAATCCACGCCGCTCGCGCGCAACTCGCTGGCCATGAGCCAAGCGTGTTCTTCGGCCAGGCGAACCGCTTCGTCGGGGGCGCGGTCGTACACCGCGCCGATGCGCGCCAAGGCCGGCAAGCGGGTGAACCCGGCACGAAAGCGCTGCACTGGCCCACCTTCCTGATCCACCGCAATCAGCTTGTCGTCGCCGCCGATGGCGCGGATCGATGCGCACAACGCCATGAGCTGGTCGCGATCGGCATAGTTGCGCGCAAACAGGATGACGCCGGCAACGTTCGGCGCGGTGAGCCATGCCCGCTCGCGCGCGGCCACGCTGGTGCCGGCCAGCCCGATCAGCAACATCAGGTTGCCTCCGCATCATCGCCACCGCGTTCGGCGGCCGTCCAGCGCGCATACGGATGCGCGATGAGGTTGACGTTGTAGTAGCGCGAAAGCCGGCTCACCTCGCGCCCCAGCCATGCCGGCCGTGGAAACGGCGCATCCACCTGCGGCAACTCGACCTCGGCCACGACGAGGCCGGCATTGGCGTCGAGAAATTCATCGACCTCGAACAGCACGCCGTCCACCCGCACATGGTGCCGCCACTTGCGCAGCACACCATCGCACAGCGTGGCGAGGAGTTCATCCGCGTCGGCCGGCGGCAGCGGGTATTCGTATTCCGCGCGCTCGATGCCGGGCCTGGCGGCCTTGATGTTGATCCACGCGGCATCGCCGGCACGCCGCACACGCACCGAGGCGCGCGCCTGCCCGGCGGCCAGTGCCGCGGCGCCAACCAGATACCCCTGCGCAAACTGCATGCTGCGCGTGACCTGCGCGCGCCACGCATCGCTCGCGAGGAGAAACTTGCGCTCGATCTCGATGCCCACGGCCTACCTCTCGAACCAGGCAATCGACTCGACGTGCGCGGTGTGCGGGAACATGTCCATCACGCCCGCCGCACGCAACGTGAAGCCGTGCTGGTGCACCAGGATGCCGGCATCGCGCGCGAGCGACGCCGGATGGCAGGAGACGTACACCACGCGCCGCGTCGCCTGATGCGGCAGGTAGGCCAGCACCTGATCGGCGCCGGCGCGTGGCGGATCGAGCAGCAGCTTGTCCCACGGCGTACGCGCCCACTCCGCGCCGTGCTGGTCCTCGAACAGGTTGGCGACGTGGAAGCGTGCATTGCCGATGCCATTGCGGCGCGCATTGGCGTCCGCGCGCGCGACCAGGCCATGCTCGCCTTCGACCCCGGCCACCGCGGCCACCCGCCGCGCCAGCGGTAGGGTGAAATTGCCCAGCCCGCAGAAGAGATCCAGCACGCGGTCGTCCGGCTGCGGATCGAGCAGCTGCATGGCGTGCGCCAGCATCCTGCGGTTCATGCCGCCGTTGACCTGCACGAAATCCAGCGGCTCGAACTCAAGCTCCACATCGGCGGCACCGTCACCGGGCGACAACGTATAGGCGAGCCGCGGCGAGGCCGGCCACAACGGCACCACGCTGGTGATGCCGCCGGGCTGCAGGTAGATCGCAAAGCCTTCGCGCTGTGCAAACGCGGTCAGCGCCTGGCGGTCGTGCTCGCTAAGCGGCTGCATGTGGCGAAATACCAGCGCCACGGTGTCGTCGCCCGCCGCAAATTCGATCTGCGGAATGCTGGCGGCGCCCTCCAGCGTGCCGAGCAGGTCGCCCAGCATCTCGATGCGCTCGCCCAGCCGGGGGTGCACCACGTCGCAATGGCGCAGGTCGGCCACATAACGCGGATTGGCCGCTTCGCGGAAACCGACCAGCACGCGCCCTTTCTTTGGCACCGCGCGCACCGACAGGCGGCCACGCCGGCGGTAGTTCCACAATGCATCGGTCAGCGGCGGCAACCACTCGCGCGGCTCGACCTTGCCGATGCGGGTGAAATTTTCCGCCAGCACCTTCTGCTTGCCGGCGATCTGCGCCGCCGAGCTCAAGTGCTGCAGCGTGCAGCCGCCGCACACGCCAAAGTGCGGACACTTGGGCGTGACGCGATCGGGCGAAGGCACCAGCACCTCGACCGTGTCGGCCTCGTCGTAGTGACGATGGCGCTGGCGGATGCGCAGGCGCACATGCTCGCCTTCCAGCGCGCCGGTGACAAACACCGCCTTGCCGTCGATGCGCGCCACGCCGCGGCCGTCGTGGCCCAGCGCGGTGATGTCGGCTTCGAATTCGGCCGCAGTGGCCGGTGGACGGGAGTGGTGGCGTGACATGATCCGCGGCGCTTCAACGCAGGGGTAGACCGCGCATTATCGCGAACCGCGGCGCCCGCGTCGCGCGCCGCTCACTTGCGTTGCCACGCGCCCGCGGCGTCCTGGTAATACCAGCCGGCGTGCGCGCGTTCGATCCAGGTCTTGGCGAAGGTCGCGCGAATCTGCGCCTCCCACTCCGGATGCGCATTGGCGTTGGCGATCTCGCGATACAGCGCCGCGCGGTCGCGGTTTTCGTCGGCCACCGCGATCGTGGCCTGCGCGCGCTGCGCCAGCGGCACCTTGGCTGGATCACGCAGCGCCACCATGCCGTCGCGGGTAAAGCCCGCGGCGCCGCTTTCCATCAAACCTTGCAACTCGGTGGCAAAGCGCGTGCGCATGCGCGCCTGGATCGCCTGCACCGCCGGCGTCTGGATGCGCAGGTCCGGAATCTCGGCAGCCTGCGCGGCCGGGATCAAGAGATTCATCAGGCTTGCCGACGGCCCGGATTTCGGTGCTTGCGTCGGCGCTGGCGTTGCTGGCGCGGGTGCCAGCTTGCCCGGCGCCTCACCCAGTACGCCGCCCACGAACTGGTCGGCCGCCTTTTGCGCGGAGGCTTCGGGAAAGTACACGTTGATCGTGACGCACCCGGCGACCGCGACCGCGAGCAAGGTGACGAGAAAGCCACTGAATTTGCGCATGGATGCCCCTGAAACGCTCGATGGAAAACGCGGCTGCAGTCAGCGCACCACCGGCGCGTTGCCCTTGACGGCGTCGCGCAGCCGATGCACCAGCGTAGGCCAGTCGACCCGCGTCTGGTAGCCGATCACCTCCAGGCGCGGCAACCCGCTGCCTTCGACGATAGTGTAGCCGCCGTCTTCGTCCTTCAGGCCGCTCATGTCGCACACCGCACCGTGCAGCGTGCAATTGAGGCCAATGCGCTTGTAGCTGAAGGTCTTGAACAGCTTGAGCACCGCCCCCTGCAGCCCGGCCGCGACACCGCCGCCGCCAACCACCGTGAGGTTGTTCACCGCCCGCTGACTGATACGCCCGCCGCCGGCCGCCAGCAGCGAGGCCTTGAACGCGACCGGGCTCCAGCCCACCAGGCGCAGGTCGTCGATGTTGCCGTCCAGACGCCCGGTGATACTGCCGAAGTCAAACACGCCGGTCAGCGCCCCCAGATCGAGCTGGCTCAACTGGACATTGGCGGCCAGCACCGGCGCATCGCCAAACGGCTGTTGCAGGCTCACGGCAGTCATGTCGATGAACCCGCCGAACACGTTGATCGACAACCCGCCAGCAAGATCCAGCCGGTCGCCTTGCCAGCGCAGCGACGGTATGGCGCCACCCAGCGTGCCCGAAAACACCGGCCACCCCAGCGCGTGGCTGAGGCTGGCCATGTCGACCCCGGTCACGGCCAGGCTGGTGGCCAGCCGCTGGGTCTCGCTGGCGGTGGGTCGATAATCGATCCGCGCCACCCGCAACTGGCCCTTGTACAGCGGAATCACGAACGGCGACGTCAGTTCGAGTGAGCCGGTATAGGTTTGCCACTGCGACTGCGCCGCGCCAGCCTCGAGTCGATACGCCCGCAGCGAATGCCAGGCAAGGCGGGTTGCCGGCCGCTCGCCTTTCGCTGCCCAGTCGAGCCCGCCGCGCAGGCCGGTCACGCCAAACTTGCCACCGGCATCGACGACATCCAGCCCGTCGGTGTTGAACGCAAACGCGCGCAGGCCATCGGCCGCCCAGTCCAGCTGCCCGCTCAAATGTCCGGTGATGTGTGCATTGCGCACGCCCAGCGTGGCAAGCCAGGTGCGCCCGTAGCGCTCATAGGCCGCCGGAAAACTCGCATGCAGGCGACTGATGCGCAGGCGCTGGAGATTCCCCTTCGCATCCGTCGCAAAGCTGCCATCGAGCTGCAGCGCATCGGCGTCGTTCACCCGCAGGCGCTCCACATCCAGCGCGCCACGCCGGATGCGTGCCGCCACGTCCAGCTGCAACGGGTGAGAGGGCAGCTTGGCGTACATGTCGCCCACCAGCAGCTCGCCGCCATTCAAACCGCCCTGCACCGCAAGCCGCGAACCGTCCGGATTCTGCTCGAAACTGAAGCGGCCATCCCCGTTCAACGTCCCCGCGGCCAGCTTGCCGTTCGGGGTGTCAAAACCGACCCCATCCAGCGCAAACTGGCCGGAGGATTGCACCCGCTTGTCACGCACGTCGATTGCAAGATCGGCGGTAACCTGCCCTGCACCCAGCCGCCCGCCCCACACCTTGGCCACCAGCCCTTGCAACCATGCCACCGGCCAGTGGCGCAGGCTGATCTGTGCGTGGCTCGGCTGGTCGAGCGGCAGCCAGGCACTGCCGCTGGCCTTGCCCTGTTGCAACGTCACCTGCACGGTGTCCGCGCTGGCACTGACCAGCCCGTTCACCTGCGCGTCGGTGAGTGCACCGCCGGGAGCGTCGGCCAACCGTGCGCGGCCGTCAAACACCCAGCGCGCCCGGGCATCGCGATACAGGCGACCATCGAGTCGCACCCCCACGCGCTGCCAGCCAAGCGCCGCCACCTCGGCCTGCGCCGCCTGCAACTGCACCAGCACACCGCCGTCCGGCGCCGCACTCAACCGGGCCGCCACCGTCTGCAGGCGCACCCCCGGCGCGCTGAACTGACGCATCGCCACGGTCACGTCGGCATGCCCCGGCATGGCCCAGCCCAAACCGAGCAGCAACAGAAGGCCAAGCAGCAGGTGGCTTGATGTACGGCGCATGAGCGGCCATTCTGCCAAAGCCAGCTGAACGACAAGGACCCGGCCATGGCCGTCGACATCGTCACGCCACCGTCCACGGCACCGTGGCAACCCGCTTTGCGCGTATTGATTGCCGACGACGATGCTGCCAGTTGCCGTTTTCTCGGCGATGCCATGGCCGCGCTCGGGGCAGCCGTCACGACCTGCGCCGACGGTGCCGGCGCCGTGCACTGGGCGCAAACCGAACGTTTTGACCTGTTGCTGCTCGACTGCCGCATGCCCGTGGCCGGCGCACTGGACGTTTTGGCGAGGTTGCAGGCCGACCCGCACGCGCGTTCCGGCCACGCGGTGGCAGTTGCCAGCACCGCCGAGCCCGAAGCCGCCACCCGCACCCGCCTGCTGGCAGCCGGATTTCACGCGGTGCTGCCCAAGCCATGCGGCATGGCGCAATTGCGCAACCTGATGCTGCTGGTGCCCGGCGCGTCTCCGCTGCTGGACAATGCCGCCGCCGTACGCGCAACCGGCAATGCCGCCACCATGCAGGCGCTGCGCACGTTGTTGCGCCATGAGCTGCAGGCGCTGCAACGCGACCTCGCCGCTCTCGCCACGCAACGCAATGCGTTTGGCGAACGGCTGCACCGGCTGCGCTCCTCGTGCGGGTTCTGCGGCACGCCAGCGCTGGCCGCCGCCGTTGCGCGCCTGCAGCAACGCGTGCAGGCATCGGCCACGATCAACCCGGCAACGCTGGATGCTTTCGACGCCGCGGTGACCGCCACGCTGGACGCGCTGCAGCCCGAATGATTCGCTGGTCAGGGCGTGCGCGCAGGCGGTCCGCCACGCAGCGGTGCCAGCACCCGCCACGCACGCAGCTCGCTGCCCCCCAGGTGGTAGCGGATGACTTCGCGCATCAATCGCCGCAAGGCCGCCAGCCCCGCGGCATCGGGCGGAGTGTCGGTCGCCAGTGCCAGCAAATCCGCACCACGCACCGCTTGTGGTGTCAAGGCCGGCACCCGGCTTGCACCTTGGCCAACGTCGTAGCGATACCACTGGGCAGGCTGCAGCGGCGTCTCGCCATCGGTTTCGGTTTGCAGTGGCAAGGCATAGCCGATGAGGGTCAGCAGATCGCGCTCGAACCGGCGCAAGGTCCACGCCGTGGCCGCGCCGGACGCCAGCCGCACCAGGGTTGCCGCGTAGGCGTCGAACAACGCAGGCTGTGCGTCCTGCCGCGCGGTGAGGCGCACCACCAACTCGTTGAGATACAGCCCTGCCAGGCTGCTGTTCCCGCTCAGGACCGGCCCGGTATCGACCACCTCGCTGCCCGCCAGCGTTGCCAGCTCGCCGCGCTGCGTAAAATCGACCGCCAGCCGCTGGAACGGTTCCAGCTGCGCCCGACGACGCCGCCCGCGCTCCCCACGCACCCCACGCGCCACCATCCCCAACCGCCCGTAATCGCGCGTCAGACACTCCAGCAGCAGCGAGGTCTCACGGTACGGCCGCGCGTGGAGAATGTAGGCGGGTTGTTGGGTTATACGCATGGGATTCGGGATCGGGGGATTCGGGATTCGTCAAAGCCGGGGCACGCGATGCTCTTGCCAATCTCGAATCCCCCATCCCGAATCTCGTTAATCGGTATACCCGAATTTCTTGAGCATCGCCTCGTCGTCCACCCAGCCTTCGCGCACCTTGACCCACAGGCGCAGGTAGACCTTGCGGTCGAACAGTTGCTCCATGCGGCGGCGGGCGGCAGTGCCGATGGCCTTGAGCTGGGCACCGCCCTGGCCGATCACGATCGCCTTTTGGCCATCGCGCTCGACCCACACCACGGCATGCACCTCGGTGATGCCATCCGTGCGGTCACGGAATTCCTCGATCTCGACGGTGGTGGCGTAGGGCAGTTCCTGGTCGAGCCGCAGCATGAGTTGCTCGCGCACCATCTCGGCAGCCAGGAAACGTTCGCTGCGGTCGGTGACTTCCTCCGTGCCATAGATCGGCGCGCGCACCGGCAAGCGGGCGCGAATGGCCTGCTCCAGCTCGGCCAGCCCCTGCTTTTTCAGCGCGCTGACGTAGTGGATTTCGGCAAACGCGTGCTGCTCGCCGAGGCCGGCAACAAACGGCAGCAAGGCGGATTTGTCCTTGTTCAGATCCACCTTGTTGATGACCAGCATGCGTGGCGCCGTGTGCTCGACCAGCGTCGCGTACAGCGCCTCGTCCTCGTCGGTCCAGCGTCCGGCCTCGATCACCTGCACCACCAGGTCGACGTCGCTCATCGCCGCGCGCGCGGCCCGGTTCAAGCTGCGGTTCATCGCCCGCTTCGCGCCGCGATGCAGCCCCGGCGTATCGACGTACAGCACTTGTCCCGCGTCGCTGTTGGCGATGCCGAGAATGCGGTGCCGCGTGGTTTGCGGACGCGGGCTGACGATCGACAGCCGAAAGCCGATCAAGGCATTGAGCAGGGTCGATTTGCCGACGTTGGGGCGGCCGGTGAGCGCCACCAGGCCGCAGCGGAAATCGGCATGCGGCAGTGCCGCGTCGGCGCCGGGGTCGGACGGATGGGACATGGCAGAAGAAACCGTTCGGGAGATATGTGGATATTAGGCGCTTGCGTGGCCAACGCGGCGCGGCCGGCCGGTGGCCAGAATTTGGAGCTGGTGAAAAACGTCACCCTGCGTGTGCGGCAACACGCGTCACGGGAAAACACAGGGCTTGGAACCCAATGACCGCCGTTTTCGCGTGGCACCCCGCCAGAGGCATCGCGGTGGAGCGCCCCGAACCGGCGGCCTTCCCACCGGCCCTCAGTGGGCCAGCGCGACGAGCTGCGCCAACACCTGCTCGGCGGCATCCTGCTCGGCATGCCGCCGGCTCGGCGCGCTCGCCTCGGCACTGGCAGCGGCCGGCTCGGTCACCGTGCAGCGCACGTCGAAGGTCTTGGCGTGATCTTCGCCATGCGTGGCAACCAACTCGTAGTGCGGCAAGCCACACCCCTTGCCCTGCAGCCACTCCTGCAGCCGCGTCTTGGCATCCTTGGACGACCGGTGCAACGTGGCGATGCGCTCCGCGAACAGCTCGCGCACCACCTTGCGGCAAGCATCAAGCCCGCCGTCGAGAAACACCGCGGCAAGCGTCGCCTCGAACGCATCGGCAAGGATGGAATCACGGCGAAAACCGCCGCTCTTGAGTTCGCCGGGGCCGAGTTTCAGGCCATCGCCAAGCTCCAGCTCGCGCGCAATCACCGCCAGCGCATCGCCATTGACGAGCTGCGCACGCAGCCGCGAGAGCTCGCCCTCGCTGGCCTTTGGATGCGCCGCATACAGCATTTCGGCCACAAACGCGCCGAGCAGCGCATCGCCGAGAAACTCCAGGCGCTCGTTGTTCGGCTTGCCCACGCTGCGGTGGGTCAGCGCCAGCGCTGCCAACGCGTCATCTTTAAAACGGTACGGAAAACTCAAGGTATTCGACTCACTGCGCCACGTTGCCCTGTAGCGGCACGCTCTTCTCGAAGCTCAGGAGAAAGTCGACGTTGTACAGGAAGGGAATGTCTTTTTGGTAGCTCACCTTGAGCGTGCTGGCGCCGCCGCTGCTGCGGTCGATGGTGATGTCGGTCGGCTTCACCGTAGCGTCGTCGACGTACTGGAAGTCCATTCGGCGCAGCAGGTCGCGCCGGATCTCGTCGAGCGAGCGGCCGGAGGTGCCGGAGCTGGCAACGCCGTTCATCGCCTTCACCACCCCCATGTACTCGGTGTAGGCCGGAATCAGTTTCATGCCCATGTAGCCGAAAAAGCCCACGACCATGATGATGATCAGCATGCCGATCAGGGTCACGCCCGACTGTCTGGTTTTCATCGTCCCCTCGCTTGGTGTGAGTGCCGGCCACCGGCAACTGCTGGGCGCCGATTATGCCAGCGCCACCACAGCCCCAACCGCGTCAACCATCAATGAATGAGCGTGCCGATCCGGTGGAAATCGATGCCGCCGGTGCCCCAGCCCTTCCAGCTCATCCAGATCATGAATGCCTTGCCGGCAAGATCGCGCTCCGGCAGGCAGCCCCACCAGCGGCTGTCGGTGCTGTTGTTGCGGTTGTCGCCCATCACGAGGTAGCAATTGGGCGGCACCCTGGAAGGCACGTTCGCGTTCGGGATCGGGTACGGCGTGGTGTACGCCGGCATGCGCGCAATCAAATGGTTGACCACCTGCCCGTCCGGCCGTGACAGGTGCTCGTTCCACACCGTGGCGCCCATGTCGAGCATCAGGCGCTCTTCGCTGCGCAAGGGATTGCCCACGTACGGTCCGATCTCATCGGCGGCAACCGGTTTGCCGTTGATCAGGAGATCGCTGCCGTGCACCTGGATGCTGTCGCCCGGCAGGCCGATCACGCGCTTGATCCAGTTCTGGCTGGGCACCGGCGCATGCGGGTCGGCGCAACTGATGTCGCCGCTGCGCACCAGCTTGCCGTCGGCATCGCGGCACAGGAAACCGGGAAAGCGGAACACCACCACATCGCCGCGCTGGGGCTCGCCCAGCGACACGAACTTGTCGTTGAACGCCGGCATGCGCAGCCCGTAGGCAAACTTGTTGACCAGGATGAAATCGCCGACGTCGAGCGTCGGCATCATCGACCCCGACGGGATGCGGAACGGCTCGGCCACGAACGAGCGCAGCACCAGCACCACCAACACCACCGGAAACAGCGAGCGCGACCAATCCACCGGCGCCGGATCGCGGTACTCGCTGCCAGCCGCGTCGAGCCGCGCCTTGCGCTTCTTGTAGAGCAACAGCCGATCCAGCCCCCACACCACGCCAAACAGCACGGTGAGGGCCAGCAACGCCGCAGAAAAATCGAATTCCATGGGGGCTCCTTCGGAGCCGGGATGGGAGATTGGGGATTGGGGATTCGGCAGAGCTGCAAGCTCGTTGCTTTTTCGAATCCCCAAGCTCCAATCCCGAATCCCGGCCTATTTGTCAGTCCGCAACACGGCCAGAAACGCTTCCTGCGGGATCTCCACCCGGCCGACCTGTTTCATGCGTTTCTTGCCTTCTTTTTGTTTCTCCAGCAGCTTGCGCTTGCGGCTGACGTCGCCGCCATAGCACTTGGCGAGCACGTTCTTGCGCAAGGCCTTGACCGTGGAGCGCGCAATGATCTGCGCGCCGACCGCGGCCTGGATCGCCACGTCGAACTGCTGGCGCGGAATCAGATCCTTCATGCGTTCCACCAATTCGCGGCCGCGGCGATCGGCGTGCATGCGGTGCACGATGAGGCTCAAGGCATCCACGCGGTCGCCGTTGATCAGCACGTCCACGCGCACGAACGGGCCGGCCTCGAAGCGGTCGAAGTGGTAATCCATCGACGCATAGCCGCGGCTCACCGATTTCAGGCGGTCGAAAAAGTCGAGCACCACCTCGGCCAGCGGCAACTCGTAGGTGATCTGCACCTGCGTCGCCAGATACTGGATAGAGCGCTGCACGCCGCGCTTTTCCTCGCACAGCGTGATGATGTTGCCGATGTAGTCGGGCGGCGTGAGGATGCTGGCCACGATCACCGGCTCGCGCACTTCGGCGATCTGCGGCACCGGCGGCAGTTTCGCCGGATTGTCCAGATCGAGCACGCTGCCGTCGGTTTTCAGCACCTCGTACACCACGGTTGGCGCGGTGGTGATGAGGTTCAGGTCGTACTCGCGTTCGAGCCGCTCCTGCACGATCTCCATGTGCAGCATGCCGAGAAAGCCACAACGGAACCCGAAGCCCATCGCCTCGGAGGACTCCGGCTCGAAAAACAGCGCCGCGTCGTTCAAACGCAGCTTGTCGAGCGCTTCGCGCATCGCCGGAAAATCCTCGGCGGCCACCGGAAACAACCCGGCAAACACGCGCGGCTGCATGGTCTGGAAACCGGGCAGCGCGTGCTCGGCCGGACGCGCGGCCGAGGTCAGGGTGTCGCCCACCGGCGCGCCGTGCACGTTCTTGATCGAGGCGTTGATCCAGCCCACTTCGCCGGCTTCGAGCTGGTCGAGCTTCTTGCGTTTGGGCGTAAAGACGCCGACCTCGTCCACCTCGTGCGTGCGCCCGGTGGACATCACCAAAAGCTTGTCGCCGGGCCGGATCTCGCCCTGCATCACGCGCACCAGCGACACCACGCCGAGGTAGTTGTCGAACCACGAGTCGATGATGAGCGCCTGCAGCCGGTCGGTGTCGCGCGGCTTCGGCGGCGGGATGCGCGCGACGATGGCTTCGAGCACCTCGACCACGTTCTGCCCGGTCTTGGCGCTGATCGGTACGGCGTCGGTGGCGTCGATGCCGATCACCGCCTCGATCTCGCCTTTCACCTTGTCGATGTCGGCGGTGGGCAGGTCGATCTTGTTCAGCACCGGCACCACTTCCAAGCACATTTCCACCGCGGTGTAGCAGTTGGCCACCGACTGCGCCTCGACGCCCTGTGCGGCGTCGACCACCAGCAGCGCGCCTTCACAGGCAGCCAGCGAACGGCTCACCTCGTAGCTGAAATCCACGTGGCCGGGGGTGTCGATGAAGTTGAGCTGGTAGGTCTTGCCGTCGCGTGCGGTGTACGGCAGCGAGACCGAGCGCGCCTTGATGGTGATGCCGCGCTCGCGCTCGATCGGGTTGTCGTCGAGCACCTGCGCTTCCATCTCGCGCTGGGCGAGGCCGCCGCAGATTTCGATGATGCGGTCGGCCAGCGTCGATTTGCCGTGGTCGATATGGGCAATGATGGAAAAATTGCGGATGAGTTCCATGGAGCGCGGTTCGGCACCGATACGTTTGGGCCCACCACGAAAAGCGCAGCGGGAACCCCGTATTGTCGCATGGAACCGCGACCCATCGCGTCGCCTTGGTGCCGGTACCGCGGCAGCGCGTGCCGCGGTACCGGTCATCGTCAGCCCTTCGGCACGGTGAGGCCGAAGAAGCGGTTCTGCTCGCCGCGGCGCACCAGCAGCAGCACGGTGGTCCCGGCCTTGACGCCCTTCGTGGCATGCTCGAACGCGGCCACGCTGCCAACCGGTTGCTGGTTCACCATCAGCACCACATCGCCGGGCTGCAGCCCGGCCTGTGCCGCGACCTCACCGGTGACATCGCCGATCGCCACGCCCTGCCCGGCCTTGAGCCCCATCTGCTTGCGCGTGGCCTCGTCGAGCGGACGCACGGTGAGGCCCAGCGCGGTGCCGCCAGTACTGGCACTCGGTGCGGCCGGCCCTCCATTGCTTACCGCGTTCTCGTCGCGCGGCATCGCACCCACGGTCACCTGCAGCGTCTGTTTCTTGCCGTTGCGCAAAATCTCCACCGGCACCCGCGTGCCCGGTTTGGTCAGACCGACCAAGGGCGGCAGATCGGATGCCGTGCGGATCGCCTGCCCGTCGTAAGCCATGATGATGTCGCCCGGTTGGATACCGGCCTTCTCCGCACCGCTGCCTGGCGATACCTGTGCCACGAGACCGCCTTCGCTGTCTTCCAGATGCAGCGCCTTCACCGCGCTGTCTTCAACCGGCCCCACCACCACCCCAAGCTGCCCGCGCGTGACATAGCCCTTGGTTTTGAGCTGTTCCACCGCATTCATCGCCACGTCGATCGGGATCGAGAACGCCACGCCCTGGTAGCCGCCGGTGCCGGAATAGATCTGCGAATTGATGCCGACCACCTGGCCCTGCAGGTTAAACAGCGGCCCGCCGGAGTTGCCCTTGTTGATCGGCACATCGGTCTGGATGAATGAGGTATAGGGCTGATCCTGGCTGCCGAGGTTGCGGCCCACCGCGCTGACGATGCCCTGCGTCACGGTGTAGTCGAAGCCGAACGGCGAGCCGATCGCCAGCACCCACTGGCCTGGCCTGAGCGTGCGCGAATCGCCAATGCTCACCGTGGGCAAGTTGCCGCCGGCGCTGACCTTGAGCAGCGCGATGTCGTAGGTGGGATCGGTGCCGACCACCTTGGCGTCGAGAATGCGCCGATCCTGCATGCGCACGGTGACCTTGTCGGCATCGGCCACCACGTGGTTGTTGGTGAGGATGTAGCCGTCGGCGGAAATGATGAAGCCCGAGCCCAGCGAGGTGTGCGCCTGCTCCGCCGGCGACGGCATCATCGGCATGCCAAAAAAGCGCCGGAACAACTCGGCCTGGGGATCATTCGGCATGTTGCCCCGTGCCGAACGCCCCCGTGCTGCCGGCCGGCGGTTGCCGTCGTATTTGGCCTCCACCTGCACCACCGCCGGGGCGTTCTTCTGCACGATGCCGGTGAAATCCGGCAACGCCGACTGCACGGGCGCCGCCTCGGCCGCAGCGGCGGAAACCGGCAGCGCAAACGCGGCACCGGCGGCAAGCAGACAACTGGCGAGCAGGCGCACATGCGGCTTGCTGCGCTGGACGGACGGGGTCATGAGGTCTCCTTGGGTTTGCTGCAAAAAACGCGGGACATACGTTACCCGCCGCTGCATGCCGGTGGGCAACGGACAGAACAACATGGAGGGAAAGGGCCGGAGCGCAGCGCGTACGCGCAGCAACGCGTCACTGGGCGCTTGCCGCCTGGCGTTGCGCACCCGGCGCAGGCTGCTGGGCCGGATCGAGCAGGATCAGGTAACTGCCGTCATGGTTGTCCAGCGCGCGATAACCGCGCGCCGAAATCGGCGAGTTGACTGCCGCGTGGCCAGACAGGTTGCCGTCGAAGGACACGTCCAGCGGCGCGCCAAGCGTGGCGGACGCGCGCTGGCTGAGCAGCCCCGGCGCCTTGCCGCTGAGCCAGGTCGGCACCACGGCAACCTCGGAGGAGGCCGCCGACGGCAAGTCGGGCACCGCCATGCCGGGCTCGACTGCCGCCGTTGCCGGTGCCTGGGCACCGGCAAAATCGCCGCCGGAAGGCTGCGCAATCATCAATGCGGCCACCGCGACGCCAGCGGCAATAGCGCCGCCGGCCGACCAACGCAACCAGCGATGGCGCGGTGCCACGGCGGCCGTTTCGGCATCCAGTGCGCCCATCACGCGCTGTGCAAAACCGTCGCCAGCCAGCAGCGGCAACTGCCGATGCAGGCTGGCACGCACCACGTGGTAGCGCATGAAGGTCGCGCGCAGCTCATCGTCGTGATCGAGTCGGCGCAGCAGGAAGCGCAGCTCTTCGCGCGACAACTCGCCGTCGATGCCGGCCGAGAGGTGTTCGCGCACGTGCTGAGGTTGATCTGGCTGATTCATGGGTGTTCCTCACGATCCGACAACAAGGGCCGCAACTTCTCGTCGATGGCCTCGCGCGCACGGAAAATGCGCGAACGCACGGTTCCGATCGGGCAAGCCATTTTTTCGGCGATCTCCTCGTAGCTCAGACCGTCCATCTCGCGCAGCGTGATGGCCACCCTGAGCTCCTCGGGCAGCGCTTGGACAGTGGAAAACACCGATTGTTCAATTTCCTGGCGCATCAGCTCGTGTTCCGGCGTCGCCATGTCCTGCAGGCGCTCGGAGCCGGTGAGGAACACCGCGTCGTCGGCGTCGATGTCGTCGGTCGGCGGTCGCCGGCCCATCGCCACCAGATGATTCTTCGCGGTATTCACCGCGATCTTGTACAGCCAGGTGTAAAACGCGCTTTCGCCGCGAAACGAGCCGATCGCACGCCAGGCACGAATGAACGACTCCTGCGCCACGTCCTCGCACTCGGCGTAACTCTTGAGGTAGCGCGAAACCAGGCCGATGACCTTGTGCTGGTACTTGCGCACGAGCAGGTCGAACGCGCGCTTGTCGCCGCGCTGCACGCGTTCCACCAGGGCCCGGTCGAGTTCGTTGTCGCCCGTCCGGGCCGTTTCCGTCGTCAATCGTTTGCTTCCACTACGGGGCCGCTGTCGGGGAGCGCGGGCGGTCGCAATGCAAGTCGCTGCGGTTTCACCGCAGCCTGCTTGGTTGCCGCCGCCATCGTTCCCAGTCGAACGCGCAGCTCAGACCGAGCCGCAGCGCGCAAGTTCAACACGGGGTGCCAGTGTATCGACCGTCAGGTTCGCCGCAACGTGACGGAGCCAGTGCAAACGATGGGGCTTGCGCCGGCATGACTCAAGCGCTTGCCCCCATGGTCGAGTCCTTGACCGCTCCGGCGTGGGCCATGACTGCCGCTGGCTGCGCGCGTGGCCGCTGCTCGCCAAGGGCCTGCTGGCGCTCGGCGAGCAGTCGCTCAAACGCGGCCACCGCCAGCGGTCGGCTGAACAAATACCCCTGCAACTCATCGCAGCCCTGTTCGCGCAGAAACGCCAGATGCTGCTCGGTCTCCACGCCCTCGGCCACGACCGCACGATTGAGGCGATGCGCCATCTCGATCGTGGCGCGCACGATGGCCTCGTCGTCCGGATCGACGCCGATGTTGCGCACGAAGCTCTGGTCGACCTTGATGCGGTCGGCCGGCAATTTGCGCAGATAGTCGAGCGAAGCGGCACCGGTGCCGAAATCGTCGATCGCGATCCGGCACCCCAGCCGGTGCAGTGCCTGCAGGTTTTCCACCAGGTTGGGCGCGGCCTTGATGCTGATGCTCTCGGTCACCTCCAGCTCCAGCAAGGTGGGGTCGAGGCCGGTTTCCTGCAGTGCGCGAAACACGGTCGCCGGGAGCTTCGGCTCCATCAGCTGCACCGCCGACAGGTTCACGCCGATGCGCAAGCGCAGCGCGTAGCGCGCTTCCCACTCCTGCGCCTGCCGGCATGCGGTGCGCAGCACCCATTCGCCGATCGGCACGATGAGGCCGGTTTCCTCGGCCAATGGCACGAACACCGCCGGACTGATCAGGCCGAGCTCCGGGTGCTCCCAGCGCACCAGCGCCTCCATGCCCATGATGTCTTCGCTCTGGGTCTCCACCTGCGGCTGGTACACCACGCGCAACTCGCCGTTGCCCAGCGCGTGGCGCAACCGCGAGCGCAGCGCCATGCCATGCTCGCGCGCATATTCGGGGCTGACCTCATACACGCGAAACGTGTTGCGCCCCTGATGCTTGGCCGCATACATCGCCTCGTCGGCATGCTTGATCAGGGTATCGGCATCCGGCGCATCGTCGGGGAAGAAGCTCACGCCGATCGACACTCCGGTCGCCACCCGCACGCCGCTGTCGAGCTGCAACGGCTCGCCAACCGCCTGCAGGATCTTCTCCACGACCCGCTGCACGTCGTCGTTCTTGACGATGTGGCGCAGCACGACGGTGAACTCGTCGCCGGCATAACGGGCAACCGTGTCGGAGGCGCGCACGCTGCCGCGCAGGCGGCGGGTCACTTCCTGCAGCACCTGGTCGCCGGCAGCGTGGCCGTGGTTGTCGTTGACCGCCTTGAAGTGGTCGAGATCGACGAACAGCACGGCAAAACACTCGCCGTTGCGCACCGCCTCGCGCAGGATGGTTTCCAGCCGGTCGGCAAACAGCAGGCGGTTGGGCAGGCCGGTCAGGGCATCGAGCAGGCCCTCGGCGCGCCCCTGCTCGCGTGTGCGTGCCAGCTCCAGGCCATGCGCAAAACGCAAGGCCGCGCAACGCAAGAGCGGCTCGGCAATGGCCATGTCGTCAAACCCGCGACGCGCGCCGGCAAGCACGGCGCCAAGCACCTCACGCCGCTCGTCGAGCAACGGCAAACCAACCAAACCGGCAAGCTCCAATTGCGGCAGCAGCGGGTCATCCGGCGCCCGCTGCCGGGCCTGGTTGCGCCACAGGATGGTTTCGCCCGCGAGCACGCGGTGCAACAGCACGAAGTCGTCGACCGCCGGCCACGCCGGTTCCACGCCGTTCCACAGCCGCAGGAGCGGCGTCTGGAAATCCACGCCGTCGCCGCGCTTGGGCCACACGGCAAGGTAATCCAGCCCCATTTCATCGAACACGCGGCGCGCGGTCACGTCGCGGGTGGCATCGCTGCCGTGACTGTTCACGATATGCAGCAAAGTGCGCAGCGCCTTGTCGGCGGCGCCGGGGCTCGGTGCCGGGGCCGCCGGCATCGACGCCGGCAGGCGGCGCCAGCGGTCGAGCAAGTCGCTTTCGATGTGCTGCGCCGGCAACCATGCATCCACCCCGTCGGGCAATTGCGAAACGTCGAGTGGCGTCTCGTCGTCGACGATCACGATCAACGGTACGCCGGCGCCTGCAGGCAAGGCACGCAACTTCGCGCAGCATTCGCGGGCCGCATCCGGGTCGGCATCGAGCAGCGCCACGATCAACTTCAGCGGCGGCCGCCCCTCGAGCAGGATCGCCGCGTGCTGGGTGTCGCGCGCACTGTGGATCGGTCGGCATGCGGCACTATCCAGTACGTCGAACACGCGCCGGCGCACTTCGCGCCGGCTGGCCAGCACCAGAATGCCTTCGGGCGCGCTCATGTGGTCAACCAACGGCCGTTGCGCAAGCGCAAACGTGGCGGCGACTCAGGTTCCCCGTCAATGGTAACGATGGCGTCGCTCAGCTGCTCGATCAACGCCGCCGGCGCGTTCAGCAACACCACGCGCCGCAGGTGCGGGGTAGGCGTGCGCGCCAGGCGTCGCAACAAGGTCAAGTCGGCGACCGCCATGGGCAACTCAAGTTGTTGCACCACGTAAACCCCGAAATGCATGCTTTGCAGCATGTAGCGCAAGGCTTGGCCGAGTCGTTGCGCATCGGGCACCCGGGCATGCGCATCACGCAGACTCGACAGGCCGATGTCCGGCTGCCACTGGTAAACCGCCTGCCCGGTATGCCGGGCAATATCGCGGAAATGCTCGACAAAGGCTGCGGCATCCGCGCTGTGCACGGCGACCACGCCTACGGCCGCGGCCAGGACCCGGTCGAATGTGTCGTGCCCCGCCATCGGCACCGGCATGTCCACCATTGATGTCATCGCATCTCCCCGAGTTGCGCCGTGCCGGTACGACCGCACGGAAAGCCCGTGATCGACAACGCCCAAGCGCCCAACACTGCGAACACCGACGCATCGTACCCCCGGACGCTTGCGCCGCGCTTTGTCTCGGAGCATGCCACAAGCACGCGCGCCTGCATGAACCTTTGCGCAAGGACGTCTCGCATTTGGCCATCCCTGACGGTATGGTTTGCCGATCCATCGCTACCGCCGCGGCCGCCCATGTTTGCAGGATTGCGCTTCGATCACTGGAAAACCGCCGTGGACGAGCACGGCGTCGTCACCTTGACGCTCGACCGCGCCGGCAGCAGCGTGAATGCGCTGAGCCGGGCCGTGGTGGATGAGCTGGGCCAGATCGTCGAGCGCCTCACGATCGAGCACCCCGCCGGCGTGATCGTGCACTCGGCCAAACCATCGGGTTTTGCGGTCGGTGCCGACGTCAAGGAATTCGTGGAATTCGCCAAACACGGCAGTGTGCTGGACAGCATCGAGAACGCCCAGCGCGTGTACGAAGCGCTCGCGCAACTGCCCTGCCCGACGGTGGCGGCCATCCACGGCGCCTGCCTCGGCGGCGGTACCGAGCTGGCGCTGGCCTGCCGGCAGCGCATCGCGGCAGACGACGACAAGACCCGCATCGGGTTGCCCGAAGTCATGCTTGGCATCCACCCGGGCTGGGGCGGCACGGCGCGGCTGCCGCGCCTGATCGGTGCGCCTGATGCGCTGCCCATGATCCTGACCGGCAAAGCGCTTTCCGCACGCCGCGCGTTGGCGCTGGGCGTGGTCGACCGCGTCGCCCCCGCCAGCGAATTGCTGGCCGAAGCGCGCGTCTTGCTGCGCCATCCGCATGCGCGTCCGTTTGCACGGCGGGCCAAGGCATGGCTCACCAACACTTGGCTGGCGCGCCAGATCCTGGCGCCCACCGTGCGCAAGCAGACCGCCGCCAAGGTGCGCAAGGAACATTACCCGGCGCCGTTTGCACTGATCGACGTATGGCAGCGCGGCGGCAGCGACATCCGCCAACGGCTCCGGCTCGAGGCGCAATCGGTGGCACGGCTGGCCGATACGCCGACTGCACGCAACCTCATCCGCGTGTTTTTCCTGCAGGAGCGATTGAAGGCGCAAGGCAGCGGCAGCCAGCACGGCATTCGCCACGTGCACGTGGTGGGCGCCGGCGTCATGGGCGGCGACATCGCGGCGTGGGCCGCACTCAAGGGCTTCGAGGTGACGCTGCAGGATCGCGAGCTGAAATTCGTGCAGCCGGCGCTGGACCGTGCGCATGCGCTGTTCGACAAGAAGCTCAAGCAACCGGCGCAGCGCGCCGAAGCTACCCACCGCTTGCGTGCCGACATCGACGGTGCCGGCGTGTCCGACGCCCAGCTCGCGATCGAGGCCATCTACGAGAACGCGCCCGCCAAAGAAGCGCTGTACGCCACGCTTGAAGCCGCCCTGCCGCCGGATGGACTGCTTGCCAGCAACACCTCGAGCATTCCACTCGACGAATTGCGCAAGGGCCTGCAGGCACCGCAGCGTTTTCTCGGGTTGCATTTTTTCAACCCCGTTGCGCAAATGCCGTTGGTGGAAGTGGTGTGCCACGACGCACTCGACGCCGCCATCCAGCAGCGCGCCTTGGCGTTCTGCAAGGCACTGGGCAAGCTGCCCGTAGCGGTCAAGGGCACCCCGGGATTTCTCGTCAACCGCATCCTCATGCCGTACTTGCTCGAAGCGCTGCGGCTACATGCGGAGGGCGTGCCTGATCCCATCATCGACCGCGCCGCCAAACATTTCGGCATGCCGATGGGGCCGATCGAACTGGCCGACACGGTCGGCCTCGACGTGTGCGCCTCGGTCGGCGACGAGCTTGCGCCGTTCCTTGGCCTCGAACTGCCGCCGGGGCTGGCGGAAACGTTGGCCGCCGGCAAGCGTGGCAAGAAGGATGGCCAGGGCATCTACACTTGGCGGGACGGCAAGCCGGTGAAGCCGGAGGTCGACCCCGACTACACGGCGGCGCCCGACCTCGCCGACCGCATGATCCTGGCGCTGGTGAATGAAGCCGTGGCCTGCCTTGCCGATGGCGTGGTGGGCGATGCCGACCTGCTCGACGCCGGCGTGATCTTCGGCACTGGTTTCGCCCCGTTCCGCGGCGGTCCGATCCAGTACGTACGCAGCGAAGGCGCGGCAGCAGTGAAGGTGCGGCTGGAGCAGCTCGCCGAACGCCACGGCGCGCGCTTCACGCCCAAGAATGGCTGGGACAACCCGGCACTGGCGCCCGCCTGACCCTCGGCGCGCGCGGGAGAAAGTCGGGCTTTCCCCGTCGTTCTCCCCGGGTCACCACACCAGATCGTCCGGCACGCCGTCATCGGCGTCGCCGGCGGCATCCGGATCGACCAGCAGCGCGAGTTGGTGCGCGTCGATCGCGCGGACCTGCTCCGCTACTTCGCGGGCGACCAGCAGATAGCGGCCGGCAAACTGCACGATGCCCAGCTCGCCTGCGTTCAACGCCGCGAGTTGCGCGGCGTCCACGTGCATGCGGCGGATCTTGCCGCCGTACTCGAAGTTGCGCACCAGCTCGGTATCCGGCCGGTTGAGCGCCTTGCCGTCGAGCAGCGTGCCCAGCTTCTGCTTGCGCTCGCGGCGCAGCCGCGCCAGCTCCTCGGCCTCACGCTGCGCCGCCTTGCGCTCGCGCGCCTCGGTCTGTGCACGCAGCGCATAGGCCTTGGCCAGATCCATCTCGGACATCGGCTTGGTCGATGCCAGCGGCGGTGCCGGCTTTGCCCCACCGTGCCGACCGTGCGGGCACGGCTTCGCAGTCGCCGGTTTGGCGAGCCCGCTTTTCAGCAACTGGTCGCGCAAGGATTCACTCATGGCGAGGTCGGCATCAGTAGTGCGGCGGCGGCGGTTCGAGGTGCGGATCGGGGGCTTCGTTGGTGCGCACGGCCTGCAACTCCTGGCGCAGCTGATGCACCAGACGTTCGAGTTCGACCATGCGCAACGCTTGCTCGGCATCGGCTGAGGACAGCGCCTGCACCGTATTGTCGATGAACGTCAACCGCACTTCGAGATCGGCGATCCGTTCGTCGATGCCGGCCATCAGCGCGCCACCTGCAGGCTGCGCCCGCGCCCGATGCCGTAGTACGCGAGCCCCGCCTCTTCAACCAGCACCGGGTCGTACAAATTGCGCCCGTCGAAGATCGCCGGAACCCTCAACGCCGTGCGGATGCGCGCAAAATCGGGACTGCGGAACGCCTTCCACTCGGTGACAATGGCCAGCACGTCGGCGCCTTCCAGCGCCTGGTACGCGTGCTCGCACAACACCAGATCGGGGCGCTCACCGTAGAGGCGCCGTGCCTCGTTGCGTGCCTCGGGGTCATACGCGCGCACCCGTGCGCCGGCCTGCCACAAGGCTTCCATCAGGCGCCGACTGGGCGCCTCGCGCATGTCGTCGGTATTGGGCTTGAACGCCAGCCCCCACAGCGCGATCGTCTTGCCGCCCAGCGCGCCGCCGAAGTGCCGCTGCATCAACTCGAACAGCTTGAGCTTCTGGTCGTGGTTGACCGCCTCGACCGCGCCCAGCAAGCGCGCGTCGTAGCCGACGTCCCCGGCCGTGCGCGCCAGCGCCTGCACGTCCTTGGGAAAACACGAGCCGCCGTAACCGGTGCCGGGATAGATGAAGTGGTAGCCGATGCGCGGGTCGGCGCCGATGCCCTGGCGCACCAGCTCCACGTCCGCGCCGACACGCTCGGCGATATTGGCGATCTCGTTCATGAAACTGATTTTCGTCGCCAGCATCGCATTGGCGGCGTACTTGGTCAGCTCGGCCGAGCGCTCGTCCATCACCACGCTGCGATCGTGATTGCGGTTGAACGGCGCGTACAACTTGCGCAGTACCTCGACCGCATGCGGGCTGGAGCTGCCGATGATGATCCGATCCGGACGCAGGCAATCCTCGACCGCATCGCCTTCCTTGAGGAATTCCGGATTCGACGCAACCTGGAACTCGAGCTGCGCGCCGCGCGCTGCCAGCTCGGCGGCAATCGTCGCCCGTACCCGGTCGGCGGTGCCGACCGGCACGGTGGATTTGTTCACCACCACGGCATCGTGATCGAGCAGGCGGCCAATCGTGCGCGCGACTTCGAGCACGTAGCGCAGATCCGCGCTGCCGTCCTCATCGGGCGGCGTGCCGACCGCAATGAAGATCACCTCGGCCGGCGCAATCGCGCTCGCCGCGTCGGTGGTGAAATCCAGCTTGCCCTCGGCGTGGTTGCGCGTCACCAGCGGCGTCAGGCCGGGCTCGAAGATTGGTACCTCGCCGCGCTTCAGGCGCTCGACCTTGGCCGTGTCGATGTCGACACACGCCACGTGGTTGCCCATCTCGGCCAGGCAGGTGCCGGTAACCAGTCCCACGTACCCTGTGCCAAAAATGGCGACTTTCATGCGCTTGCCGATCACTTGCGAATCCAGTTGCGCATTCTAACCGGTGCCCGGCGGATACCGAACAACGCGAAGGGGCGCGAATCGCTTCGCGCCCCTTCGTTCGGTGCGTGCGGGTGCGGCTTACTTGCCGGCCGGTGCCGCCGGCGTCGCTGCCGTGCTGACCAGCGTCACGTCGAAGATCAGCGTGGCATTGGGCTGCATCGGCGGCTGCACTTCGGTGCCGTACGCCAGATTGGCCGGGATGAACAGCTTGTAGTGGCCGCCCACCTGCATCAGTTCCAACCCTTCACGGAAACCGGGGATCACGCCGGCCAGCGGAATCGAAGCCGCGCCCGGCGGGTTGTGCTTGGACGAGGCATCGAACACCTGGCCGTCAATGAACGAGCCGGTGTAGTCGATCTTCACTGTATCGTTCGGGCCCGGACGCGCGCCGGTGCCCTGCTTGATCACCTGGTACTGCAGGCCCGAAGCCGTGGTCTTGACGCCCGGCTGCGTCTTGTTCTTGGCCAGGAAGGCATCGCCGGCAGCCTTGTTCTTGGCCGCTTCCTGCGCAATGGCAGCCTGCTCCTTGGCCTGCATCTTCTTCATGAAGGGCTCCATGACCGCCTTCGCCTCGGCATCCGTCATGGTCGGCTTCTGCCCCGAAAGCGCTGCCTTCACCGCATTGGCGACCGCGCTCGGATCCAGCTCTTGACGCATGATCGGCGGGATCTGGCCGGCGATCTGCCAGCCCACTACGTAGCTCACCTTTGCCTTGTCGGTGGCGCTGCTGGCAGCCGCCTTGGATGCGGGCTGAGCGGCGAACACGCCGGTCGACATGCCCAACGCCACGGTCATCACGGCCGCCGTCAGCACGGGGCGCAGGAAATGCTTCATTCGGAACTTCCTCGTAGTGGATATGCCGGTGCCGCCGGCCGGGCCCCCACCGCGGGGGCATGGCCGCTCATTCTGAGGCGCGACAGCCGGGCATGCAATCGGGTTTTGCTGCGACAGTCAAGCGGCAGAAAGGTTCAAGCCGAGCGCTGCGGCCCTGGCGGGGGTTCCGGTTTTTCCAGCGTCTCCTTGAGTGCCGCCTGCAGCCTTGCGTGCAATTTGACCAGCGAACGCCACAGCACCACTGCCAGCGCCACCAGTGCGACCACCAGGCTGACTGCCACCCCGCGCGGCGGCAGGATGGCCGAACCCAGGGCGCCCACCAGCAGCGCCAGCGCCAACAGCATCGCCAGCGGAATCAGGCGCGCCAGCACGCCGCGGATCGCCTGGGTGTAACTGCCGGCAAAAGTTTCGCGGATGCCCAGCTCGGCCAGCAACATGCCCAGCGCCTCGGCCTTGCGATAAACCGCAATCAGCATCGGCAGCGACAGGAACAGCGCCAACGCCCAGATCAGGGTGTGGCGCAGCTCGCGATGGATGCCCCACTGCGAAAACCAGCCCCAGCTGTGCGCGTTCACATAGGCGCCGATCATGAACAAGGTCACGATCAGCAGCACGTTCACGCTGATGTGCCACAGGAGTCGGCGGAACATCGCGGCAATCGCGGCGTTTTCCTCAACCGGCGCAAGGTTGGCAAGCCAGCCGCTATATGTATGCGCCAGGAGATGCAACGGCCGCGGCACGTGCCGGGCAATGCTGTCGGCGATGCGGTTGCCGGAACGGTTGAGGTACGGCGAGGCCGCCATGCACACCACCGACACCGCCACCGCGATCGGGTAGATGAAATCGCTGATCGCATGCAGCGAGGCGCCAAGCGCGGCAATCACGAAGGAGAACTCGCCGATCTGCCCCATGCTGAGGCCGGAGCGCAGCGCCGTGCGCGCATCGTTGCCCACCACAAAAATGCCAAAACTGCAGGCCAGCGTCTTGCCGACAATGACCACCGCAGCAATCAGCAGCGCCGGCAACGCGTATTGCCAAAGCATCACCGGGTCGATCTTGAGCCCGATGGCCACGAAGAACAGCGCGGCAAACATGTCGCGCAATGGTTCCACCAGGTGCAGCACGCGCCCGACGCTGCGCGCCTCGGCCACCACCGCGCCGGCGAGAAACGCGCCCAGGGCCACGCTGAACCCCATCCAGGCGGCGAGCAGGCTGGCGCCGAAACACACGCCGAGCGCCGCCACCAGCAGGGTTTCATCGCGCCCAAAACCAGCCACGTAGTCGATCAGGCGCGGCAACAGCAGCAGCCCCAGGATCATGCCGACAATCACGAACAGGCCCAGGTGCCCGATCAGCGTGAGCGCCGCGCCCGCCTGCACGGTGCCGCCAATCGCGATTGCGGTCAGCAGGGTCAGCATCACGATCGCCAGCACGTCTTCGGCCACCAGCAGGCCCACCACCATGCGCGCGAACGGCAAGTGCTGCTGGCCGCCTTCTTTCAACATGCGCGTGGCGACCATGGTCGAGGACAACGCGATGATTGCGCCGAGGAACACGGCGTCGATGCCGGTCCAGCCGAACAGGCGGCCGAGGCCGATGCCGATCCACAGCATCAGCCCGACCTCGAGCACGGTCACCGCAATCACGCCGACGCCGACCTCGCGCAGCTTGCGCACGCTGAATTCCAGCCCCAGCGTGAACATCAGCAGCACCACGCCGAGGTCGGCGATGTCGTCGATCGTGCGTGCGTCCGCGACCAGCATGCCCGGCGTGTGCGGGCCGATCAGCACGCCGGCGAGGATGTAGCCGAGCAGCACCGGCTGACGCAGGCGCTGGAACAGGATGGTGGTGGCGCCGGCCACCAGCATCACCAGCGCAAGGTCGCGAATGAAACCGATGTCGTGCATGCGATCCCCGATGGCGTGTATCCGGAGAGCTTAAACGATGCCTCGCGCACGCCGCGTACGTGCCCGCCAGGCGATGCCATCCGGCCGGAAAAAAAGCTTGACGGAGCTACGGCTCGCACCTATTCTTTGCGGCTTCCAGTGGCGGGGCCATAGCTCAGCTGGGAGAGCGCCTGCATGGCATGCAGGAGGTCGGCGGTTCGATCCCGCCTGGCTCCACCAATTCAATTCGTCCCCATCGTCTAGAGGCCTAGGACATCACCCTTTCACGGTGACGACCGGGGTTCGAATCCCCGTGGGGACGCCATGATTGGTACGCAACACTGGTTGTCAACGTGGAGCGGTAGTTCAGCTGGTTAGAATGCTGGCCTGTCACGCCGGAGGTCGCGGGTTCAAGTCCCGTCCGCTCCGCCATCTATTGCGAGAAACCCGCCGCCGGCGGGTTTTTTGTTGCCTGCACGAACGCGATCAGTCCGGATGCGTCGGCTCCAGCGTCCCCAGCGAATGGCCCTGCTCGGCAAGGTATTCCAGCCAGCGGGTGAGAAACCCGTTCATGCGCAGGCGATGCTGGAACACGGTATGCGCCGGAGCAAACGGTCCGAGCACCTGCCACAAGTGCTGCCCCGGATGGCAATGCAGCGCCTCGGCCACATGCGCGTCGGTGTACATGCGCAGTTGCGCCGACGGCGCGCGCTGGCCGGTGTGGCTGTCGACAAAGCCATAGGTCAGTTCCAGCTCCAGCGTATACGGGTGCCGTTCCTGCACCGCCAAATGCACGTTGAGGCCGTCGTCCACATCGGAAACATAGCGGCCGGGCGCCAGCTCCTGCGGCGCAAACAGGCGGGTCAGCCGGTGGTAGTTCTCGGCGTACAAACCCATCAGGAACTCGAAACGTCCCGGCAGAAGGCTCAAACGGTTGTCGAGTACAGCGCTCATCGGCGGGGCTCAAAACATCGTGCGCTCGATGCCGAAGCGCGCGAGGATTTTGCTGGCGATCTCCTCGATCGATACATGGGTGGTATTGAGGCTGGCGATACCGGCCTGGCGCATCAAGCGTTCGGCCTGTTCCAGCTCCCAGCGGCACTGCTTGAGCGTGGCGTAACGGCTGCCGGCGCGACGCTCCTCGCGAATCTGCACCAGCCGCTCGGGTTCGATCGTCAACCCGAACAGACGTTGCTTGAACGGCCGCAGGCGTTCGGGCAACTCCAGCTTTTCCAGATCCTCCTCGGTCAGCGGGTAATTGGCGGCGCACACCCCGTAATGCAAGGCCATGTACAGGCACGTCGGCGTCTTGCCCGAGCGCGACACGCCCACCAGGATCAAATCGGCATCGGCATAGTTCACGTCGATGCCGTCGTCGTGCGAGAGCGCATAGTTGGTGGCGTTGATGCGCGACTCGTACTTCTTCCAGTCGACCAACCCATGCGAACGATTCACCGCACCGGAACGCTTGATGCCAAGCTCGATTTCGAGCGGGCCGATGAACGGCGCGAACACGTCAAGCATCAGCGCGCCGCTGCTGGCGACGATCTCGCACAGCGCGCGATCGGCCAGCGTGTTCACCACGATCGGGCGCTCACCGGTTTTTGCGTAGTGGGTCTTGATGCGCAGCGCCGCCGCTTCCGCCTTGTGGGCGTCGTCCACGAACGGCAACCGGTGCTTGTCGAAACGCAGCCCTTCGAACTGCGCCAGGATGCTGTTGCCGATCGTCTCGGCGGTAATGCCGGTGGAGTCGGAGATGAAAAAAACCGTGCGTTGCATCGCGTGTCCCGTGGCGTGAACCAACGTTGCGCGGCACCTTAACGCATGCCCGCAGAACTGTCGCCGCCTCGGTCGATGCCAACCGCTGCCTGACTGGTATGCAGTTGGCGCGGTGTCGGGCGGCACTGGTCTTCTTGTGCTGCACGGCATCAACGGCGGACAATACCAGTCCTTCGCAGGCCGCATCGGGCCTGCGTATTGCGTCCATTCCACTTTTCGCTCGATTCCCCCGCTCAGGAGACTGTCTTGAACCACCTCGTGCTTTGGTTGGACCAGCTGCGCATGACCGATCTGGGCAAGGTCGGCGGCAAAAACGCGTCGTTGGGGGAAATGATCGGCAACCTCGCAAAACTCGGCGTATCGGTACCCGGCGGCTTCGCCACCACGGCGCAGGCGTTCGAGGAATACCTGGACAAGAGTGGGGTGGCCAAGCGCATCCAGGCACGGTTGGCCAATCTCAATGTGGATGACGTCGATGCCCTCGTCCGCGCCGGCAAGGAAATCCGCAGCTGGGTGGCGGAGACCCCACTGCCCGCCGACCTCGACCAGGCCATTCGCGACGCCTACGCCAAGATGTGCCAGGACGCCGGGGCGGAAAACATCGCCGTGGCCGTGCGCTCCTCCGCCACCGCCGAGGACCTGCCCGACGCCAGCTTCGCCGGCCAGCAGGAAACCTATTTGAACGTGGTCGGCATCGAAGACGTGCTGCGCAAAGTGAAGGAGGTCTTTGCCTCGCTGTACAACGACCGCGCCATCGCCTACCGCGTGCACCAGGGCTATGCGCACGAAAACGTGTTCCTCTCGGCTGGCGTGCAGCTCATGGTGCGCTCGGACATCGGCGCCGCCGGCGTGATGTTCACGCTCGACACCGAGTCGGGTTTCCGTGATGTGGTGTTCGTCACCGGCAGCTACGGCCTGGGCGAAATGGTGGTGCAAGGTGCGGTGAACCCCGACGAGTTCTACGTGTTCAAGCCCACCCTGAAAGCCGGCAAGCCGGCGGTGCTGCGGCGCAATCTCGGCTCCAAGCAACTGCGCATGGTGTACTCGAACGCCCCCGGCGAACGCGTGCGCACCGAAGACACACCGGCGGCATGGCGGCGCAAGTTCTGCCTGACCGATACCGAGGTCGAAGCCCTGGCCAAGCAGGCACTGACGATCGAGCAGCATTACGGCCGTCCGATGGACATCGAATGGGCGAAGGATGGCGGCACCGGCAAGCTCTACATCGTGCAGGCGCGGCCGGAAACCGTGAAATCACGCGCCAAGACCACCCAGCTCGAACGCTTCCAGCTCAACGAAAAGGGCAAGGTGCTGGTCGAAGGCCGTTCGATCGGCCAGAAAATCGGCGCCGGCACCGCCCGCGTCGTGCGCTCGCTCGCCGACATGAACAAGGTGCAGCCCGGCGATGTGCTGGTGGCCGACATGACCGACCCCGACTGGGAGCCGGTGATGAAGCGCGCCAGCGCCATCGTCACCAACCGTGGCGGCCGCACCTGCCATGCCGCGATCATTGCGCGCGAGCTTGGCGTGCCGGCGGTGGTCGGCACCGGTGACGGCATGACCCGCATTCCCGATGGCGCACCGGTCACCGTATCCTGCGCCGCCGGCGATACCGGCACGATCTACGCGGGCACGCTCGCCTTCGAGCGCATCACGGCGGACCTCGACGCCATGCCCGAGGCGCCGCTGAAAATCATGATGAACGTCGCCAACCCCGAGCGCGCGTTTGATTTCGGCCAGTTGCCGAACGCCGGCATTGGCCTCGCGCGGTTGGAAATGATCATCGCCAGCCACATCGGCGTGCATCCCAAGGCCCTGCTCGAATACGCCAAGCAGGATGCCGAAACCAAGGCCAAGATCGACGAGCGCATCGCCGGTTATGCCGGCCCGGTGGAGTTCTACATCGAGCGCCTGGCCGAGGGCATCGCCACCATCGCTGCCTCGGTGTACCCCAAGCCGGTCATCGTGCGCATGAGCGACTTCAAGTCCAACGAATACGCCAACCTGCTCGGCGGCGCCAACTACGAACCGCACGAGGAAAACCCGATGCTCGGCTTCCGCGGCGCCAGCCGCTACGTCGACCCGAGCTTCAGCGAAGCCTTCGGACTGGAGTGCAAGGCGGTCAAGAAGGTGCGTGAAACGATGGGCCTCGAAAACGTCGAGGTGATGATCCCGTTCGTGCGCACGCTGGAAGAAGCCCGGCAGGTGATCGATGTGCTGGCCCACAACGGCCTCAAGCGCGGCGAGCACGGGCTGAAAGTCATCATGATGTGCGAAGTGCCGTCCAACGCGCTGATGGCCGACGAGTTTCTCGACATCTTCGACGGCTTCTCGATCGGCTCCAACGACCTCACCCAGCTCACGCTGGGCCTGGATCGCGATTCCTCGATCGTTGCCAACCGCTTCGACGAGCGCAACCCGGCGGTGAAGAAACTGCTCGGGATGGCAATCAAGACCGCCCGCGCCAAAGGCAAATACATCGGCATCTGCGGCCAAGGCCCGAGCGACCACGCCGACCTCGCGGAGTGGCTCATGGAGCAAGGCATCGAATCGTTGTCGCTGAACCCGGACACCGTGGTCGATACCTGGCTGCGCCTCGCCAAGAAGAAAGCCTCCGCCTGACGCCCCGCACCATGCTTGTCACACCGCGAGCCAGCACGTAAACTTTCCGGCTCGCGTCGACCACGCGACCGTTTTGGAGAGGTGGCAGAGTGGTCGAATGTACCTGACTCGAAATCAGGCGTACGTGTAAGCGTACCGTGGGTTCGAATCCCACCCTCTCCGCCAAAAATCAGGGACTTGCAGCGATGCAAGTCCCTTTTGTTTTGGACGGCTTTTGCTCACCGGTAAAACTATTGCGAGGACGGCAGCGCGCCAGGCCGGTAGTCCAAGACTAAGCCGGCCTGCACGGCTTGCAGGCGATCCAGCGGCGCAGCCTGCACCCACCCTCCAGTCGAACGCGGCCGCCTCACCGCAACTCGAACGCATCCGCATCCATCCAGGCGGGAAACCGTTCGCGATGGGCCAGCAACGGCGCGGGGTCGATGGTGAGGGTGGCGATCTGTTCGAGGGCACCGCATTCGACGAGGGTTTCGCCGACCGGGTCGATGACGGCGCTGTCGCCGGCATACGGCAAGTCATTGCCATCGGTGCCGACGCGATTCACGCCGATCACGTAGGCGAGGTTTTCGATCGCGCGGGCGCGCAGCAGCGTGCGCCACGGGTGACGGCGTGCGGTCGGCCAGTTGGCGACGAAGATCGCGAGATCGTAATCCATCCCGCCAGCAGCGCTTTCCAGCCGGCGGTTGCGCAGCCACACCGGGAAGCGCAGGTCGTAGCAGACCTCGGGCAGGATGCGCCAGCCCTTGAGTTCCACCACCAGGCGTTCACTGCCCTCGCCATAACGCGTGTGTTCGCCGGCCATGCGGAACAGGTGGCGCTTGTCGTATTGCACGAAGCTGCCGTCCGGCCGCATCCAGATCAGGCGGTTGAACACGGTGCCGTTTTCGCGGATAGCAAGGCTGCCGCATACCACGGCGCCGACTTCGCCGGCGAGTGCGCGCAGCCAGGCCAGGCTCTCGCCGTCCATGGTGTCGGCGCTGATGACAGTGTCGTTGCTGAAGCCGGAAAGATAGGTCTCCGGCAGCACGACGAGATCACTGCCGCGCGCGCGACGCACCAGCTCGCCGTAGTACGCGCGATTGCCGGCGGCGTCGTGCCAGCGGGTATTGCCCTGCACCAGCGAGACGGTGAGCGGAGCGAGCCCCACGCCCTGCCCGCTCACAGCCGGCACAGCCGCTCGGCGGCCGCCTCCATCGTCGCGTCGCTCTTGGCGAAGCACAGGCGCAACAGACGCGTACCCGGCGCATTGGCGTAAAACGGCGTCAGCGGAATCGCCGCCACGCCACCCTCGGTGACCAGCCAGCGGCTGAAGGCCAGATCGTCCTCGTCGCGGATCGCCGCGTAGTCGACCAGCTGGAAGAACCCGCCGGCCACATCGAGCAGCTTGAACCGCGATGGCGCCAGCAGCGCGCGGAAACGGTCGCGCTTGGCCTGATAGAACGCCGGCAACTCCTGGTAATGCTGCGGATCGCTGACCAGGAAATCGGCAAACGCGACCTGCTCGGGGTGGAAGCTGCAGAACGTAAGGTATTGGTGCACCTTGCGAAACTCGGCGCTGAGCGCCTTGGGCGCAATCGCATAACCGAGCTTCCAGCCGGTGCAGTGGTAGGTCTTGCCGAACGAGGAAATCACGATGCTGCGCGCAGCGAGTTCGGGATGACGCAGCACGCTCTCATGGCGCCGGCCGTCGTACACGATGTGCTCGTAGACCTCGTCGGCGAGCACCACGATGTCGGTGTTGCGCACGATATCCGCAAGGGCCGCGAGGTCGTCCGCGCCCAGCACGGCACCAGACGGATTGTGCGGGCTGTTGATGATGATCATGCGCGTCTTCGGCGTGATCGCGTCGCGCACGCGCTGCCAGTCGATGCTGAAGCTTGGCGTGCGCAGCGGAATGTGCACGGCGCGCGCCCCCTGCAGTTCGATCGCCGGCTCGTAACTGTCGTAGGCGGGGTCGAACACGATCACTTCCTCGCCCGTGCGCACCACAGCGGCAATGGCGGAAAACAGCGCCTCGGTGGCGCCGGAAGTGACGGTGATCTCGGCCTCCATGTCCGGCCGGTGGCCGTACAGTTTCTCGGTCTTGCCCGCGATCGCCTCGCGCAGCGCGGCCACGCCGTGCATCGGCGCGTACTGGTTCTTGCCGCTGTTCATCGCGCGTGTCAGCGCATCGCGCAAACCCTGCGGCGGCTCGAAATCCGGAAAGCCCTGCCCAAGGTTCACTGCGCGGTGCTCCGCCGCCAGTCGGCTCATTACCGTGAAGATGGTGGTGCCGACCTTGGGCAGCTTGGTATCGATCTTCATTGCCTTGCCGTATGGATGTCCAAACGAAAGCGTAGCACGCGTCATTCGGCCGCCAATGGCCCACACTCGCGGCGCAGGTGTTCGCTCGCCGCCGGCAAGCGCTCGGCGAGGAAATCCACCAGCGCGCGTACACCGGGCAGCATGCCGCGCCGGCTCGGGTAGATGAAATGCATGGTGCCTTCGGGGGCGCTCCAGGCCGGCAGCAATACTTCCAGCTCACCCCGGTCGACCAGCTGCGCACACACCGATTCGGGCAACATCGCCACGCCCACGCCGCGCCGCGCCGCTTCGAGCAGCACGGCAAAATCGCCGCATACCAGCCGTGCGTTGACCTCGACCGTCACCGGCTTGCCGCTGGCGTCGAGCAGTTCCCACGTTTGCGGGCCTTCGTGTTCCTGCATCGACAACGCCGGAAAGCGTGCCAACTCGTCGGGATGTTGCGGGCGTCCCAGCGTATCGAGCAGGCTCGGGGCCGCGACCGGCAACACGCGCGCAAGACCGAAACTGCGCAGCACCATGTTGGCGTCGGTATCGAGTTTGCTGCGCACGCGGATGGCCAGGTCGTAGCCCTCGCCCAGCAGATCCACCCGCCGGTTGCTGGCCAGCACGCGCACCTGCAGCTTCGGATACTTCGCCAGGAAATCCGGCAGCACCTGCGCCAGGATGGTTTGTGCCAGCGACACCGGACAGCTCAGACGCACCACTCCGCGCGGCTCGGCACGCAGCTCGTCCACGGCTTCCTGCGCCGCCCGCGCCTCCTCGAGCACGGCGCGGCAATGCGCATAAAAGCGCTCGCCCACCTCGGTCACCACGAAGCGCCGCGTCGTGCGCTGCAGCAGCCGCACGCCCAGGCGTTCTTCCAGTTGCGCCACGCGCTTGCTCAGGCGGGACTTGGGCACGCCGAGGGCACGACCGGCAGCGGAAAAGCCGCCGTGTTCGACCACGGCGGCAAAGAAATACAGGTCGTTGAGGTCTTCCAACACGGCACTGGATGGCGGCATGGTCGTTTCCCGGCGCGAACGATAAGTTCAAAGATACCCGACTTATCGCGCCATTGTTCCCACCTGATAATGACGGCCGTCGCGACAACCCGAGTCCTTGAGTGGGTTGCCCGCCTTTCCCGCATTCACAGGAGACCCGCATGAGCGTCAAGCTTGCCGTCGTTTACTACTCGACCTATGGCACCAACCACCAGATGGCCAGCATCGCCGCTGAGGCCGCCAAGGCCGCGGGTGCCGAAGTGCGCCTGCGCAAGGTGCCGGAGACGGCGCCGGCTGCCGTGGTCGCCGGCCAGGAGGCCTGGCGGACGCATGCCGAAGCCACTGCCCAGGTTCCCGTGGCGACGGCAGAAGACATGGAGTGGGCGAACGCCTACCTGTTCTCCGCCCCGACCCGGTTTGGCGTGCAAGCAAGCCAGATGCGCGCCTTCATCGATACCCTCGGCCAGTTGTGGTTCAACGGCAAGTTGGCAAACAAACCGGTTTCGGCCATGACTTCGGCGCAAAACGCACACGGCGGCCAGGAAGCCACGCTGCTGTCGTTCTACGCGACGATCATGCATTGGGGCGGGATCATCGTCGCGCCGGGCTTCACCGACCCCTCGATCTACAAGGTTGGCGGCAACCCGTACGGCTACAGCCACACCCAGGGCGCCCCGTTCAACGACGACGTGAAAGCGGCAATCAGTCATCAGGCACGACGCCTGGTGGATGTAGCGGCGAAGCTCGCCCAGTAACCGGCAAACGGCGCAACCGCGCCGTCACCGTCCCCACAAAGCAAGGCCGGCATGACGTCGGCCTTGCTTTTTTTCATGCCCCTGCCATCAGTCATGGTCACCAATGGTTGACTGGTTTCCGCATGGTGTTATAGTTCACTACAACACCGGTCAACGAGACCACCAGAGGAGCACTACCATGAACGCTCGCCACATCTCCAGCCTGAACCCCGCCGCCGATTTTGTCGCCGATATCGTCGTTCCCGCTCGCCGCTGGATCGCTTCCGGCATCGCCGTGTTGATGACCTCGGCCACTCTGGCCATCGTCGGATTGCCAGTCACTCCAGCCGCACCGACGCTCATCAGCGGCCTGACCGTCACCGACTTCGCGCCGCTCGTGGTCACGCCCACCGTCGCCGAACAAAAGGCCGCCGCCGCCCTGGGCAGCCTCTCCGCCAAGGCCTTGCAGGCCACCGACAGCGCGCGCGCCGCGCAGCTCGGGGCGCAGTTGGCCATGCCCTACTATTCGTTCGACAGCGCCGCCAAGGGCAGCAAGGAATGATTCATGACCATCACCTGGAACGACCGCATCCCGATCTATCGCCAGCTGCGCGCACGTGTGGTGGCCATGATTCTGGACGGCGCCCTGAACGAGGGTGACCCGCTGCCGTCGGTACGCCAGGTGGCGGCGGATTTCCAGATCAATCCGCTGACCGTTTCCAAGGCGTACCAGGAGCTGGTCGATGAACAACTGGTCGAAAAACGCAGGGGGCTAGGCATGTTTATCGTCGAAGGTGCCCGCGAGACGCTGTTGAAATCCGAGCGCGAGCGCTTCCTGCGCGAAGAGTGGCCGGCGCTGTACGCCCGCCTGCAGCGCCTCGGGCTGGATCTGCAAACCCTGCTGCGCGAGGCCAAGCGCGAACCGGAGCAACCCGCATGACCGCCGTCGTCACCGCTACCCACCTGTCCAAGCGCTACCGCCACAGCGTTGCGCTGGACGACGTCAGCTTCACCATTGAACCGGGACGCATCGTCGGCCTGATCGGCCCCAACGGTGCCGGCAAGACCACGGCACTCAAGGCGATCCTCGGCTTGACCACGTTCGACGGCGAGCTGTCGGTGCTCGGGCTCGACCCGCGGCGCCAGCGCGGCAAGTTGATGGAGCAGGTGTGCTTCATTGCCGACGTCGCGGTGCTGCCACGCTGGATCCGCGTGCGCGAAGCGGTCGATTTCGTCGCCCACGTGCACCCACGCTTCGACCGCAAAAAGTGCGAGGCCTTCCTTGCCCGCACCAAGCTCAAGCCCGAGCAACGCGTCAAACAGATGTCCAAGGGCATGATCGTGCAGCTGCACCTGGCGCTGGTGATGGCGATCGACGCCCGCCTGCTGGTGCTGGACGAACCCACGCTCGGGCTCGACATCCTCTATCGCAAGCAGTTCTACCAGAACCTGCTGGAGGACTACTTCGACGAGAACAAGACCATCATCGTCACCACCCATCAGGTGGAAGAGGTGGAGCACATCCTCACCGACCTGATGTTCATCCGCGACGGCAAGATCGTGCTCGACGCCGACATGGATGCCGTCGGCGAACGATTTGCCGAGGTGCTGGTCGATGCGCCGCAAGCCGATGCGGCGCGCGCGCTCAAACCGCTCGACGAGCGCACGGTATTTGGCAAGTCGATTTTCCTGTTCGACGGCATCGACCACGCGCAGCTCGAAGCGCTCGGCGAAGTGCGCCGGCCTTCAGTCAGCGATCTGTTCGTTGCCACCATGAAAGGAACCTACGCATGAAGACCTTCTATTGGCTGGTCAAGCGCGAGTTATGGGAGCACCGCGGCGGGTTCTTCTGGACCCCGGTCATCATCGGCGGCATCTTCCTGCTGCTGAACCTGATGGGCATCATCACCGGCGAAGTGCTGGGCGGAAGCACCCGCTTCAACATCGCGTTCGGCGGCGAAGGCAACAACATGCGTCTGCTGACCCGCAACCTGGACCAGCAGTCGATGACTGCTGTCGGCGCGGGGCTGGACATGGCGATGTACTCGCCCACCATCATCATCGGCATGGTGCTGGGCTTCGTGGTGTTCTTCTATTGCCTCGGCGCACTGTACGACGACCGTCGCGACCGCAGCCTGCTGTTCTGGAAATCGCTGCCGGTCTCCGACACCGCGACGGTGCTGTCCAAGGTAGTCGCCGCAACCGTGGTCGCCCCGGCCATCGCAGTGGTGGTGGGCACCCTCACCGGCATCGCGATGCTGCTGATGTTCGCCCTCGCGCTGTCGTTCCATGGCGTCAGCGTCTGGCACCTGCTGACCCTGTCGCATCCGCTGCAGGTGATCGCCAACCTGATCGGTTCGATCCCGCTGTACCTGCTATGGGCGCTGCCGTCGATCGGCTGGCTGATGCTGTGCTCGGCGTGGGCCCGCAGCAAGCCGTTCCTGTGGGCCGTGGCGCTGCCGGTGGCGGTCGGCATCGTGCTCGGCTGGTTCAACCTGCTCGGCACCATCACCCTGCAGAACAGCTGGTATTGGCGCGAGGTGCTGCTCCGCATCCTGTTCAGCGTGTTCCCCGGCGGCTGGTACGCCAAAATCCCGCACGTCGGCGGCAACAACCCCGCCGAGCTGTTGTCCAGCGTGGGCGTAATGCATTCCTACGCAGTCCTGGGCTCGGTGAACCTCTGGGTCGGCGTCGCCACCGCCATCGCCATGCTTGCCGGCGCCATCTGGTTCCGCCGCTGGCGCGACGACACCTGACATCCGACCACCGCTTGCGATCGGGGAGAACCGACCATGAAAACCAATGCCCTCACGAGCCACCTGTTTGCCTTCGCCCTGCTGCTGCCGCTGGCCGCCTGCAGCCAGTCCGAACCGGCCGACCCCGGCACGACATCGGGAAGTTCCGCCGCTGCGCCGGAACCCTACCTGGCCCAGAAGATCCACGAAGGCATGAACAAGGCCCGGCAAGAGTTGGCCACCCGGGACATCGACATCAACAACGTGCATGTCGGCCATGATGACGACCGCCGCGACAAGCTGCCCAAGGCGGTCATCACCCCGCAGGGCGATCTGCTGATCGCCGGCAGGAAAGTGGATGCCACGCCGGCGCAGCGCGCCCTGCTGCTGGACTACCGCCAGCAGATCATCGGCATCGCCGAAGCCGGCATGGACATCGGCGAACGCGGTGCCAGTCTCGGCATGGGTGCCGCGAAGCAGGCGATCGTCGGTGCGCTCTCCGGCAAGGACGACAAGCAGATCGAGGCCGCCATCCACCCGCAGGCCGAACAGATCAAGGCCGCCGCCATGGCATTGTGCAAGCGGCTGCCGCGGCTGCGGGCTTCGCAGCAGCAACTTGCCACCGACCTGCCTGCCTTCAGGCCCTACGCCACCATGACGCAGAAGGATGTCGACGATTGCGGCAAGGACGTCGACAAGGACGGCAAGAAGGGGTTTGCGGTGTTCTCCGACTGAGCCGCCCCTCTCGGCAAACGAAACAGCCCGCCATTGGCGGGCTGTTTCTTGTTGCGGCCACGCAGCGCATCACTTGCCGTGGATGCCGCCCTTGGTCAGCGCCAGCGGATCGAGCAGCTTGGACAACTCGGCCTTCGACAGGCCGGTGGTTTCCAGCGCCACGTCCATGATCGGGCGGTGTTCCTTGTACGCCTTCTTTGCCGTGGCCGCGCCCTTCTCGTAGCCGATCACCGGGTTCAGCGCAGTGACCAGGATCGGGTTCATTGCCAGCGCCTGGTTCACGCGTTCCTTGTTCACCGTGAAGCCGGCAATCGATTTGTCGGCCAGGAGGCGCGAAACGTTGGCGAGGATGCGGATGGATTCGAGCAGGTTGTGCGCGATCAGCGGCAGCATCACGTTGAGCTGGAAGTTGCCGGCCTGACCAGCCACCGTGATCGCGGTGTCGTTGCCGATCACCTGCGCGGCCACCATGGTCACCGCTTCGGGAATCACCGGGTTGACCTTGCCCGGCATGATGGACGAACCGGGCTGCAGCGCCGGCAGCGCGATCTCGCCGAGGCCGGCGAGCGGGCCGGAGTTCATCCAGCGCAGGTCGTTGGCGATCTTCATCATTGCCACCGCGAGCGTCTTCAGCGCGCCGGAAAGCTCCACCGCATCGTCCTGTGCAGCCATGCCCTCGAACGGCACCGCCATCGCCTCGAAACGCACGCCGGTCAGCTTCTTGAGCTGCGCCGCCACCGCCGCACCGAACTTGGGATCGGCGTTGATGCCGGTGCCGACCGCGGTGCCACCCTGCGGCAGGCGCCGCAGGCGCACCAGCGCATCCTCGATGCGCGCGCTGGCCGAGCCGATCTGCGCCGACCAGCCGGAAAGCTCCTGGCCGAAGGTGATCGGCATCGCGTCCATCAGGTGCGTGCGACCGGTCTTCGCGGTGTTACGCAACTGGTGTGCGCGGCGGTCGATCGCCTTTTTCAATTGCTTCAGCGCCGGCAGCAACTGCTCGTGCGCGCTGAGCGCGGCACTGACGCGGATGGTGGTGGGGATCACGTCGTTCGAGCTTTGCCCGTAGTTGACGTGGTCGTTCGGGTGCACCTTGGTGCCCGCGGCCGCGGCAAGGTGCGCAATCACCTCGTTTGCGTTCATGTTGGTGCTGGTGCCCGAGCCGGTCTGGTAGATGTCGATCGGGAACTGCGCGTCGTATTCGCCACTGGCCACCGCCAGCGCGGCCTTGCGGATCGCCGCCACCTGGCCCTTCTTCAGGTGGCCGAGCGTCAGGTTCGCTTCGGCGGCGGCGACCTTGACCAGGCCGAGCGCGCGGATGAATTCGCGCGGCAGGTGCTGGCCGGAGATCGGAAAGTTGTCGATTGCGCGCTGGGTCTGCGCGCCATACAAGGCATCGGCAGGTACCTGCAGCTCGCCCATGCTGTCGTGTTCAATGCGGAAACCGCTCATGCTCCAAACCCTTGCTCTGAGTGAAGGAAAACCTGCGGACTATAAGGCAAGCTGCACCAAACCGCCGTCACGCTAAAATGCGCGTTCCCTTGCGCCGGAACGCCGCCATGTCCAACCATGCACTCACTGCCCTGTCGCCGCTGGATGGCCGCTACGCCGGCAAGGTCGAAGCGCTGCGCCCGATCTTCAGCGAGCTGGGGCTGATGCACCGGCGCGTGCACGTGGAAATCGAATGGTTGCTTGCCCTCGGCAACGAGTCGACGATCGGTGAGCTGCCGGCGTTTACCCCGACGCAGGTGAAGCACCTGCACACCATCGCGGACAGTTTCGGGATCGAGGAAGGCGCGCGGATCAAGGCGATCGAGGCCACCACCAACCACGACGTCAAGGCGGTGGAATATTTCATCAAGGAGCGCATCGGTGCCGACCCGGCATTGGCGCAGGCGCGCGAGTTCGTGCATTTCGCCTGCACCAGCGAGGACATCAACAACCTTTCCTATGCGCTGATGCTGCGCGACGCGCGCAGCGAGGTGCTGCTGCCGGCCATGGAGCGCGTCACTGCGAAACTGCGCGAGCTGGCGCATGCCAACGCGGCGCTGCCGATGCTGGCGCGCACGCACGGCCAAACGGCTTCGCCGACCACGCTGGGCAAGGAACTCGCCAACGTCGTGGCGCGCCTCGCGCGCCAGCGCGAACAGCTCGCCGCGGTGGCCATCCCCGGCAAGATCAACGGCGCGGTCGGCAACTACAACGCGCACACCATCGCCTACCCGGAAGTCGACTGGCGCGCGTTCTCGCAACGCTTCGTCGAAAGCCTGGGCCTGACGTGGAACCCGTACACCACGCAGATCGAGCCGCACGACGGCATCGCCGAATACTGCGACGCCGTGCGCCGCGCCAACACCATCCTGATCGACCTGGCGCGCGACACCTGGGGTTACATCTCGCTCGGCTACTTCCGGCAAAAGCTCAAGGACGGCGAGGTCGGCTCCTCGACCATGCCGCACAAGGTCAACCCGATCGACTTCGAAAACGCGGAAGGCAATTTCGGGTTGGCCAACGCGATGCTTGACCACTTCGCAACCAAGCTGCCGATCAGCCGCTGGCAGCGCGACCTGACCGACTCCACCGTGCTGCGCGCGCTCGGCGTCGCCTTCGGCCACACCCTGGTGGGCTACGAATCGCTGCTCAAGGGCCTGGGCAAGCTCACGGTGAATGCCGACCGCATCGAAAGCGATCTTGGCGCGAGCTGGGAAGTGCTGGCCGAAGCCGTGCAGACCGTGATGCGCCGCTACGGCCTGCCGCAGCCCTACGAGCAACTCAAGGCGCTGACCCGCGGCCACGGCATGACCGCGCAAACCATGCACGATTTCATCCAGCAACTGGATCTGCCGGCTGATGCCAAACAGCGCCTGCTGGCGTTGACGCCGGGGACGTACACCGGGCTTGCGGCCGATCTCGCGCAAGCGATCTGAACGCGCGAGCTCGACCGCGGCCCTTCACTCGATCTCGTCCGAGCCTTCGTTCACGCCTTCAAACAGGAAGGTGGAGAGATAACGCTCGCCGGTATCCGGCAGCATCGCGAGGATCGCGCCGCCCGCCGGTGCGGTTTGCGCCACCTGCAACGCCGCCGCCAGCGTGCCGCCGGAGGACAGCCCGGTGAAAATGCCTTCCCGCTGCGCCAACGCGCGCGAGGTGTCGCGCGCCAGCACGTCGTCGACGGTGACGATGCGGTCGACGACCTTGCTGTTCAGCACCTGCGGCAGGAAATCCGGCGTCCAGCCCTGGATCTTGTGCGACGCCCACGGCTTGCCGCCCAGCAGCGAGGCCCCGGCCGGCTCGGCGCCGATCACCGTGGTTTCCGGGCGCGCCACCTTGAGCACCTCGCCCACGCCAGTCAGCGTACCGCCCGTGCCCCAGCCGCTGACGAAGTAATCCAATCGGCGACCGGCGAAATCGCCGAGGATTTCCGCCGCCGTCGTCTGCCGGTGATACGCCGGGTTCGCCGGATTCTCGAACTGGCTGGCGAGAAACCAGCCGTGCTTGCGCGCCAGCTCGCGCGCCTTCTCCACCATGCCGGTGCCGCGGATTGCCGCCGGCGTCAACACCACCCGGCCGCCATAGGCGCGGATCAGCTTGCGCCGTTCCACCGAAAACGTTTCGGTCATCACCGCCACGAACGGATAGCCACGCGCCGCGCACACGGCGGCGAGCGCCACCCCGGTGTTGCCGGAAGTGGCTTCCACCACGGTCTGACCGGGCTGAAGTGCCCCGCGCTGCTCGGCGTCGAGAATGATCGCCAGCGCCAGGCGATCCTTGACCGAACCGGCGGGATTGAAGGCTTCCACCTTCACGTAGAGTTCGACGTGCTTCGGCGCCAGCCGATGCAGGCGAATGATCGGCGTGCGGCCGATGGTGTCGAGAATGCTGTCGTAGATCATGGTCGGTCCTGGGTGACGTGGCGGAAATGTCGCGGGGATCGGAGATGACACGGGTAAAACGGCATCAAGCCGGACAATGGGCAAGCTCGTGGCCGGTCTGCAGGCGGCGCGCCGGCGGCACCGTGGCGGATTCGGCCAGAGGTGCGGCGCCAAACCACGCCAACTCGGTAGCCAGCCCGGCCACCGTACCAAGTATCAGCAGGGCCGGTGAATGCACTGCATGCGCCACGGCGCGCTCCGGCAGGTTGTCCAGCGTGCCGACGACCACGCGCTGGTCGGCCCGGGCACCGTTTTCAATCAACGCAAACGGTGTATCGGGCCGCCGCCCGCCGGCGAGCAGATGCGCGCGCAACGCGGGCAAGCCGGATACGCCCATGTACACCGCCAGCGTCTGCCGCTCCTGCGCCAACGCGCGCCAATCGAGCGTGTCCAGCGAATCGCGGCAATGTGCCGTCACGAAACGCACCGACTGCGCGTGGTCGCGATGGGTCAGTGGCACACCGGCGTGCGCGGCGCACGCCAGGGCGGCGGTCACCCCCGGTACCACCTCATAAGGAATGCCGTGCGCACGCAAAAACTGCAGTTCCTCGCCGCCACGGCCAAACACGAACGGGTCGCCGCCCTTGAGCCGCACCACCCGCCTCCCGGCGCGTGCATGCCTGAGCAGCAGCGCGTGGATGTCGTCCTGGCTGACCGAGCGGCCGCCTGCACGTTTGCCGACCTCAATGCGTTCGGCGTCGCGCCGCGCGAGATCCAGCACCTCGGGCGTAACCAAGTGGTCGTGCAGGATCACGTCGGCCTCGTTCAGCGCACGCAAGGCGCGCAGCGTCAGCAGGCCGGGATCACCCGGCCCCGCGCCGACCAGCACCACCAAGCCCGCATATGCGGGAGTAGCACCTTGCAGTGCCTGCGCCACCGCGGCTTGCACCTGCTCAAACCGTCCGCTGCGCACCAGCTGCGCGACCGGGCCACGGAACAGCCACTCATAGAAGTGTCGGCGCACGGCAAGATCGGGGTACCTGCGGCGGATGCGCTTGCGCCATTGCGTTGCCAGCGTCGCGAGTGCACCGAGCGAATGATCCAGCAGCGACTCCAGCCGCTCACGCACCAGCCGCGCCAGCATCGGCGCGCTACCGCCACTGGAGATCGCGATCACCAACGGTGAGCGATCGACCACCGCCGGCACCTGAAAGCTCGACAGCGCAGCATCATCCACCACGTTCACGAACAGCCGCCGCAACGCCGCCAGATCCGCCACCCGCGCGTTCAACGCGCGGTCGGCAGTGGCGGCGATCACCAGCCACGCATGATCCAGCCAGTCGGGCGCGAACGCTGCCGCGCGATGGGCGATGCGGCCGCGCCGGGCCAGCCGCGCCAGCTCAGGGGTAAGCTCGGGTGCGCCCACCGTCACCTGCGCCCCGACCGCCAGCAGCGCCAGCGCCTTGCGTTCGGCCACCGCGCCGCCGCCAATCACCAGTACGGCGCGGTGGGACAGGTCGGCAAACAGCGGGTAGAGCTTCATGGCAGGCTTCGCGCAACAGAATGATCACACGCTACGGGCAAGGTTCCCGCCGCCGGAAATGACTTTGCGCACGGTGATATGCCGCGCTGGCATGTCGGCCAGGCGCGCACAATTGAACAGATTTCGAACGTCTATACGTCTAGACGTCCGAACAAAATGGCATATACACTTTGCCGCATGGTCTCCGTCAGCCACCCGCCACGCCTTGCCACTGGACGCACCGCGCCACGCCGGATGATGCGATGTATCGGTTTGTGTTCATCGCCTGGTACTTCCCGCCTTCCCCGCCGCTCGCATCCCACGGACTGACATGACTCTCACCCAATTGCGTTACCTGGTCGCCATTGCCGATTGCCGGCTGAACATCACCGCCGCCGCAGAGCACGTGCACGCCACCCAGCCCGGCGTGAGCAAACAGCTCAAGCAGCTGGAAGAGGAACTGGGCCTGCAATTGTTCGTGCGCAAGGGCAAAAGCCTGGATGCGATGACCGAGGCCGGCGCGCGGGTGATCGAACGCGCGCGCATCATCCTCGCCGAAGCGCTGAACATCCGCGCGATTGCCGCCAATCTGCGCAAGGAAACCCAGGGCGAGCTGCGCATCGCCACCACCCATACCCAGGCGCGCTTTGCCTTGCCCCCCTCGATTGCCGCGCTCAACCGGCACTACCCCGAAGTCAGCGTGCACCTGCAGCCGTGCGGCGACGCCGAAGTGCTGCCGCTGCTGGACAGCGGACGAGTCGACCTCGCCGTCATCAGTACCTCCGGCGGCGCCCCGAGCGGCGGCATCGCCTTGCCGGCATACCGTTGGAGCCGCGTGGTGCTGGTGCCGCAGGGGCACCCGTTGGCAACGCTCGGGCGCACCCCGACCCTGGCCGAGCTGGCCGCGCAGCCGCTGGTCAGCTACGACTCCTCGAAACGCCCGGAATCCTCGCTGCGGCGCGCGTTTGCCGCCGCCGGACTGACCCCGCAAATCGCGGTGACGGCAGCCGATGCCGACCTCATCAAGACCTACGTGCGCGCTGGTCTCGGGGTGGGCGTGCTGGCGGAAATGGCTTTGCAGCCAGAGGCCGACACCGATCTCGCCGTGGTGCGCGCGGATGCACTGCTGCCGCTGTGCACGACCTGGATCGTGCTGCGCCGGGACAGCGTGCTGCGCGATTACATGCTGGAGTGGATCGTGCAATTTGCGCCGCACCTCGACCGCAACGACGTGCGCCGCCTGTTGACCCTGGGCATCGTGCCGGAGACGCCGCCAAGCGTGCCCGATTGGCGCCACCGCCAGCTCGCCGAAGCGACCGCGCAAGTCGCCGCGCACCGACGCACCAGCGGCGCCCACGGCAACCGCGCACACGCCTGAAGCACGACACTTCGCTCCCCGCCAACGCGCACCGGTACGCCGGTGCGCATTTCTTCGCACGCAAGCATTGCGGCATGATGACGCGCTTGCCGCCCATGTCGATATACAGGCGGCTTATTTCCCGCCCGCATGCGCTCGTGCTGACATGCCTGCGCCCCATGTCGGCGAGTCGCGATGAGTCCATTGCCCGAATTCCTGGTTTTCACGCTGGTTGGCGCTGCCGCGCAGCTCGTCGACGGCGCGCTCGGCATGGCCTATGGCGTCACCTCGGCCGGGTTGCTGCTTGGCCTCGGCATGCCGCCGGTGATGGCCAGCGCCAGTGTGCATTACGCCGAAACCTTCACCTGCGGTGCCTCGGGCATCAGCCACCTGCTCGCCGGCAACGTGCGCAAGCGGCTATGCCTGACGCTGGCCATCCCGGGCGTCATCGCTGCGCTGCTTGGCGTCTGGCTGGCGGTGCACCTGCCGTCGGCATGGATGCGCGCCATCCTTGCGCCATACCTGCTTGGCATGGGGGTGTTCCTGCTGGCTCGCAGCTCGCGGCCGGCCGGCCTCCTCACCGAGCCGCCGCGCGGCACCTCCGTCCTCGGCGGCTTCGCCGGATTCCTGGATGCGATTGGTGGCGGCGGCTGGAGCGCAATCACCGCCACCACGCTCATGGCGCGCGGGCTTCAGCCGCGCGTGGTGATCGGCAGCGTGCACCTGGCCAAGAGCATGGTGAGCATCGCCGCCAGCATCGGGTTTCTCTACAGCATCGGCACGGGCCACGTGGTCGCCGTGCTCGGCCTGATCCTCGGCGGCGTGCTGACCGCGCCGTTTGGCGCGTATTTCATCAAGCGCATCCCGGCACGCGCCGCCACTTGGCTGGCCGGGCTCGCCGTACTTGCGCTGGGCGTCAACAATGTCGTGCGAATCTTGATCTGAGCCCCATGCGCGGCGATCCGCGCCACTACACTGCGCGGATGAAAAACGCACGCTCTCGCCGCCCAGCCACCACGCCGCCGATCGAGGTGCGCGGCAACCCGCGCCAGCCGCTCGGCATGTCGCCCGCGCAATTCCTGCGCGTCTACTGGCAAAAGCGCCCGCTGCTGATCCGCAATGCGTTTCCCGGCCTGGTGCCACCGATCAAGCCGAATGATCTCGCCGGGCTGGCCTGCGAAGAAGGCGTACTGGCACGGCTGGTGCGCCATGACGAAGCGCGCGAACACTGGCAGCTCAAAACCGGCCCGCTGGCCGAGGCCGACTTTGCGAAAACCGGCGACCGCAACTGGACACTGCTGGTGCAGGACGTCGACAAGTGGGATGCCGACGTGGCAAAGCTGCTGGAGCCCTTCGCGTTTCTGCCCAGCTGGCGGCTCGACGACATCATGATTTCGTACGCCGAACCGGGCGGTGGCGTGGGTGCACATGTCGACCAGTACGACGTGTTTTTGATCCAGGGCCTGGGCCAGCGGCACTGGGCGATCAGCACCGACCCCGCCGCACCCAAGGGTTTCCGGCCGGACATCGAGCTGAAACAGCTGGTGCGCTTCGAACCCACCCACGAGTGGCTGCTCGAACCCGGCGACATCCTGTACCTGCCGCCCGACGTGCCGCACGACGGCGTCGCCGTTGGCGGCCCGTGCATGACGATCTCGGTCGGCATGCGGGCGCCATCGCGGGCCGAGCTCACCGGCGACCTGGCCGACTATCTTGCCGAGCGCCTGCCCGATGAGCTGCGCTATGCCGATCCCGACCTGGCGCCGGTCAAGGCCATCGGCAAAATCGACGCCGCGGCCTTGACCCGCCTGCGCACCGCCCTGCCGTTTGCCGCAGCCCTGGACGACGACGCGCTGCGTGACTGGTTTGGCCGCTTCATCACCCGCTACCGCAACGCGCAGACCCCCATGCCGCCGGCGCGGGGCGTGCCCGCTGCAACTTTGCACAAGCAGCTGACCGTCGGCGCACGCCTGTTACGCCACCCGTGGTCGCGTCTGGCCTGGGCGCGCGGCAGCGCCGGTGCCACCCTGTTTGCGAACGGTGAGGCTTGGCCAGCCCCGGCCGCATGGGCAAAAGCCCTGTGTGCCCAACGCGAAGTCACCCTGTCCGCCGCACCATCGGCGGCCGCAGAAGTGCTGCTGCTGGCACTGGTCAACGCCGGCCATTTCGTCGTGCGCAAGGCGCGCCGTCAATGAACGCACCAGGCGCCGAGGATGGCCGGCTGCGTGTACTCAACGGCAATCTGGAGATCGCCGCTGTGCGGTTGCAACTGCTGGTGGCGGCGCAACACTGTTTCGCCCTGCATCTGCCACGGTTGGCGCCGCAGGATTACGCCAGCGATGCCGAGCTCGCGGAAATCCGGCGCGTCGCCACCTCCGGCCGGCGCGCCGACATTCGCATCCTGCTGCACGACCCCGGCGCCGCCGTGCGCGACGATCATCGTCTGCTTGCCTTGTTCCAACGGCTGTCCAGCTCGATCCACATCCGCATGCCGGTGGATGACGTTGACCGCCAACGCACCAGTGCCTGGCTCACGAACGACGCTGGTGGCTACCTGCTGCTGCCCGACGCCACCAAGCCAACCGGGCGCAGCGCCTTGCGCGACCGCCCGGCACAGGTACCGCTGGTACGTCTGTTCGATGAAATCTGGGAACGCTCGTCACGCGCCAGTGAACTCGAATCGCTCAACCTGTGACGCCGCTGAATGACCGATCAGGCACCACCTGTGCAACGCGCTTCGCAACAAACTGCGCCCCCATGCGGTTTGCGACGAAAGTCGTGCCCGGAAGTGCCGGGAAGGCCTTGTGGCAGGCGGGTTCCGGGCACTCCTGCAGCTTTCTTCACCTGCTCGCACAAGGCTATAATTCACCGGATTTATCGCGCGCAAACCCCTGGTCGATGAATCAACGCAACCTCTTCCCCTTTCGGTGGTGACGTGACTACGAATCTGATCCGCGAGTTTTCCACTTCTTCCCAACTCGCTGGCGGCAATGCCGATTACGTCGAATCCCTCTACGACAGCTGGCTGACCGACCCCGCGTCGGTGCCGGCCGAGTGGAGCCAGTACTTCGAAACCTTCAAGGGCCGCGAGGCCGGCGACGTGTCGCACATCGGTGCGATCGCGCGCATCGAGGCCGCACAGAAGCGCCGCTTCGCCGCGGCGGCACCGGTCGATGACGCGCACGCACGCAAGCAGGCCGGCGTGCTGCGCCTGCTCACCGCCTACCGCTCGCGCGGCCACCTGGGTGCCGACCTCGACCCGCTTGGCCTCGCCCGCAAGATGGAAGCGCCGGATCTCGGCCTCGCCTTCCACGGCCTTACCGAAGCCGATCTCGATACTGAATTCGATTGCGGCACGTATGCCGGCGGTGGCCAGCGACTCAAGCTGCGCGAACTGTGGGCCCGCCTCAAGAAGGTCTATACCGGTTCGATCGGTGCCGAGTTCATGCACATCTCCGACCATGTGCAGCGCAACTGGATCTACACGCGGCTGGAAAAGGCCAACGGCAGCGCCGGGCTGGACAAGGCCGGCAAGCTGCACATCCTGGATGAGCTCACTGCCGCCGACGGCCTCGAACGCTACCTGCACACCAAGTACGTCGGCCAGAAGCGCTTCTCGCTCGAAGGCGGCGACAGCCTGATCCCGCTGCTCGACGACGTGGTGCGCACCGCGGGCGACAGTGGCGTCAAGGAGGTGGTGATCGGCATGGCCCACCGCGGCCGCCTGAACGTGCTGGTCAACATCCTCGGCAAGTCACCGCGTTCGCTGTTCGATGAGTTCGAGGGCCACTTCGAAAGCCCCGACGACCCGGCGCATTCCGGCGACGTGAAGTACCACATGGGCTTCTCCGCCGACGTCAAGACGCCGAACGGCGGCACCCACGTGGCGCTGGCGTTCAACCCCTCGCATCTGGAAATCGTCAACCCGGTGGTGTCCGGCTCGGTGCGTGCGCGCCAGGTGCGCCGCGGCGATACCGAACGCACGCGCTCGATGGCGGTGCTGGTGCACGGCGACTCCGCGCTCGCCGGCCAGGGCGTGAACATGGAACTGTTCAACATGTCGCAGCTGCGCGGCTTCAAGATCGGCGGCAGCCTGCACGTGGTGGTCAACAACCAGGTGGGCTTTACCACCTCCAGCACGCAGGACACGCGCTCCACGCTGTACTGCACCGACCTGGCGAAAATGGTCAACGCGCCGGTGCTGCACGTCAACGGCGACGATCCGGAAGCGGTGATCGAAGCGGTGCGGCTGGCCTACGATTTCCGCGTGCAATTCCGCAAGGACGTGGTGATCGAGGTGGTGTGCTTCCGCCGCCACGGCCACAACGAAGCCGACGAGCCGATGGCGACCCAGCCGGTGATGTACGCCCTCATCAAGAAGCGGCCGCCAACGCGCGAAATCTACGGCAAGCAGCTGCTCGCCGAAGGCGTGATCGCGGCCACCGAGGTGCAGCAGCGCTTCGACACCTACCGCGCCGAGCTGGAAGCCGGCAACCCGGTGACCGATCTCGACCCGCACCCGCAGCGCGACATCCAGATCGACTGGGCGCAGCACCTCGAAGGCAAGCTTTCCGATCCGGTCGCCACCACGGTACCCAAGGCCGAGCTGCTCAAGCTTGCCAACCAGCTGCTGGTCATCCCCAAAGACATCACGCTGCAGTCGCGCGTGGCGAAGATCTACGACGACCGCCGCAAGATGGCAAGCGGCGAGCATGCCGCCGATTGGGGCTTTGCCGAAAACCTTGCCTACGCGACGATCATCGCCGACGGCCACGACTTGCGCCTGGTTGGCCAGGACACCAGCCGCGGCACGTTCTTCCATCGCCACGCGGTGCTGCATGACCAGAAGGACGGCCGCACCTACATGCCGCTGTCGACGATCCGCGCCGGCGCCAACGTGGAAGTGATCGACTCGCTGCTCTCCGAGCTCGCGGTGATGGCCTACGAGTACGGCTACTCCACCACCGACCCGGACACGCTCAGCATCTGGGAAGCCCAGTTCGGCGACTTCGCCAACGGCTCGCAAGTGGTCATCGACCAGTTCATCAGCTCGGGCGAAGCCAAGTGGAACCGCTCGTCCGGCCTCGTGTTGTACCTGCCGCACGGCTATGAAGGCCAGGGGCCGGAGCACTCCTCCGCGCGCCTTGAGCGCTATCTGCAGCTGTGCGCCATGGACAACATGCAGGTGTGCGTGCCCACCACCCCGGCGCAGGATTTCCACATGCTGCGCCGGCAGATGCTGCGCAAGGTGCGCAAGCCGCTGATCGTGATGACGCCAAAGTCCCTGCTGCGCCACAAGCTCGCGGTCTCCACCCTGGACGAATTGGCCAACGGCAGCTTCCAGCTGGTGATCGGCGAGCACCGCAAGCTGGCGGCAAAGAAGGTCAAGCGGGTGGTGCTGTGCGCCGGCAAGGTCTACTACGACCTGCTCGAACGGGCGGAAAAGGATGGGCTGGACCAGGTTGCCATCGTGCGCGTCGAACAGCTGTATCCGTTCCCGCGTTCCGAGGTCGTTGCCGAACTGGCCAAGTACCCGGCCGCGAAGGAAGTCGTGTGGTGTCAGGAGGAGCCGATGAACCAGGGTGCCTGGTTCCAGATCCGCCATCACCTGCAGGCCTGCGCGGACGGCAACCACAGCCTGTCCTACGCCGGCCGCGCACGCTCGCCGGCGCCGGCCGCCGGCCATCTCAATACGCATATCGCCGAACAGGCAGCGCTGGTCGAACAAGCGCTGGTCGCGCCAATCGGCACCGACTACCTCGCCGACTGAAGTTTCCCCGAATTGCGCGGCCACGGATGGCCGCTTTTGTTCTCCGCGCTCGCGGGACGAGCGCACCAACCCAAGGGCCCGTCATGTCCATCGAAGTCAAAGTCCCCGTCCTGCCCGAGTCGGTCTCCGACGCCACCATTGCCACCTGGTACAAAAAGGTGGGCGAAGCGGTGAAGCGCGACGAGAACCTGGTCGATCTCGAGACCGACAAGGTCGTACTGGAAGTGCCCTCGCCGGTCGACGGTGTGCTGAAGGAAATCAAACAGGACACCGGCGCCACCGTGAACGGGCAGCAGGTGATCGCGGTGATCGAGGAAGGCGCGGTTGCCGCTACGCCGGCACCGACTGCAGCCGCTCCCGCTCCCGCCGCCGCGGCACCCGCTCCGGCCCCGGTCGCCGCCCCGGCAGGCGGTGCCGCACTGTCGCCCGCCGCCCAGCGGGTCGCCACTGAAAACCACGTCGATCCTTCCGGCATTGCGGGCACCGGCCGCGACGGCCGCATCATCAAGGAAGACGTGCTCAACGCCGGTGCCCCCAAGCCGGCAGCCGCCGCTGCGCCGGCACCGGTCGTCGCCGCCACCCCGGGTGCCCGTCCGGAAGAGCGCGTGCCGATGACCCGCATCCGCCAGCGCATCGCCGAGCGCCTGATGCAGTCGAAGAACTCGATCGCGATGCTGACCTCGTTCAACGAGGTGAACCTCGCCGAGGTCGCCAAGATGCGCAAGGCGCTGGGCGAGCAGTTCCTGAAAGAACAAGGCATCAAGCTCGGCTATATGAGCTTCTTCGTCAAGGCTGCGGTGGAGGCGCTCAAGCACCACCCGACCGTAAATGCCTCGGTCGACGGCACCGACATCATCTACCACGGCTACCAGGACATCTCGATCGCGGTGTCCACCGACCGCGGCCTGGTCACCCCGGTGCTGCGCAACGCCGAGAACATGAGCTTTGCCGACATCGAGAAGGGCATCGCCGACTACGCGCAGAAAGCGCGCGCCGGCAAGCTCTCGCTGGATGACCTCCAGGGCGGCACCTTCACCATCACCAACGGCGGCACGTTCGGTTCGCTGCTCTCCACCCCGATCGTGAACCCGCCGCAGAGCGCCATCCTCGGCATGCACACCATCAAGGAGCGCGCCATCGTCGAGAACGGCCAGGTCATCGCCGCGCCGATGATGTACATCGCGATCAGCTACGACCACCGCATCATCGACGGCAAGGACGCGGTGCTGTTCCTGGTCGACATCAAGAACCAGTTGGAGAACCCGCACAAGATGTTGCTCGGCCTGTAAGGCCGGGCAACATCCGGGATTCGGGATTTGGGATTTGGGATTCGAAAAAGCGCGCACCAGATGCCCTTTCGAATTCCCGTCCCACCCGGGCCCCGCGCGACATTCGGGACTCGCCTCGACGCCACGCGCCCTTGCCCTTGCGAATCCCGAATCCCAAATCCCGAATCCCGTGAGTGAATGAAATGAGCGAACAATTCGATGTCATCGTCATCGGCGCCGGTCCGGCCGGCTATGTGGCCGCAATCCGCGCCGCGCAACTGGGCCTGAAGACCGCCTGCATCGACGCGTTCACCGGCAAGGACGGCAAACAGGCGCTGGGTGGCACCTGCCTGAACGTGGGCTGCATTCCGTCCAAGGCCCTGCTGGATTCCTCGCGCCAGTTCTGGAACCTCGCGCACAATCTGCCGGCGCACGGCATCAGCGTGAAGGACGCCAAGGTCGACATGGCCGCGTTCATCGCCCGCAAGGACAAGATCGTCAAGCAGTTCACCGGCGGCATCGGCCAGTTGTTCAAGGCCAACAAGGTCACGCCGTACTACGGCACCGGCAAGCTGCTCAAGGGCAACCAGGTGGAGATCACCGCCGCCGACGGCAGCAAGCAGACGATCAGCGCCACCAACGTGGTGCTCGCTTCCGGCTCGATTCCGATCGAGCTGCCGTTCGCCAAGTTCGACGGCAAGCACATCGTGGACAACGCCGGCGCGCTCGATTTCACCGAGGTTCCGAAGCGCCTCGGCGTGATTGGCGCCGGCGTGATCGGGCTGGAGCTGGGCAGCGTGTGGCGCCGCATGGGCAGCGAAGTCACCATCATCGAGGCGTTGCCCACCTTCCTTGCCGCCACCGATGCCGACGTCGCCAAGATCGCCGCCAAGGAGTTCGCCAAGCAGGGGCTGGACATCAAGCTCGATGCCAAGCTCAACAAGGCCGAGGTCAAGAAGGACGGCGTGCACCTCACCTACACCGACAAGGCCGGCGAGCAGACCCTGGTGGTCGACAAACTGCTGGTGGCCGTCGGCCGCCGCGCGTACACCAAGGAGCTTCTGGCCGAGGACACCGGCGTCAAGCTCGACGAGCGCGGCCGGATCGTGATCGACGAGCACAACCACACCGGCGTCGATGGCGTGTGGGCGGTGGGCGATGCGGTGCGCGGCCCGATGCTGGCCCACAAGGGCTCCGAGGAAGGCGTGGCGGTGGCCGAGTGGATCGCCGGCAAGGCCGGCCACGTCAACCTCGACACCATTCCGTTCGTGATCTACACCGAGCCGGAAGTGGCCTGGGTCGGCAAGAGCGAGCAGCAGCTCAAGGCCGAAGGCGTGCCATACAAGACCGGCAACTTCCCGTTCGCCGCGATCGGCCGCGCCGTCGCCATGAACGAGGGCGTCGGCATGGTGAAGATGCTCGCCCATGCCGAGACCGACCGCATCCTTGGCGTGCACATGGTCGGCCCGGGCGTCTCCGAGCTGGTCGCCGAGTGCGTGGTGGCGATGGAGTTCAAGGGCTCCTCCGAGGACCTCGCGCGCATCGTCCACGCCCACCCGACGCTGTCGGAAGCCGTGCACGAAGCCGCGCTGTCGGTCGACAAGCGGGCGATCCACAAGGGCAACTGATTCCCTGCTGCTCGCCTGCGGCCCGCCCGTGGCAACATGGGCGGGCCGTTTCGTTTCCACCCCCGGCGGCAGGAGTCCGCTTACGGGCGGTGCCTTTTCGATCAGGCCACCGCCGGCAAGCGGGATCCCGCACCACCTGCACGACTTGAGCACCCCATGCCCCAACCCACTGCCCTTTGCGTCTATTGCGGTTCCAACCGCGGCAGGCACCCCGAATACGCCGAACAGGCGCACGCCTTCGGTACCGAAATGGCCAGGCGCGGGATCCGCCTGGTCTACGGCGGCGGCAACGTGGGGCTGATGGGCGTGATGGCCGATGCGGTGCTGGCCGGCGGCGGCCAGGCCATCGGCGTGATCCCGCGCCAGCTGGTGGAGCGCGAGGTGGCGCACAAGGGGCTCACCGAGCTGGTGGTGGTGGATACCATGCACCAGCGCAAGACGCGCATGTTCGAGCTGGCCGAGGCATTCGTGGCCCTGCCCGGCGGCTTCGGCACCATGGACGAGATGTTCGAGATGCTGACCTGGGCGCAACTCGGTCTGCACCGTTGCCCGTGCGCCTTCCTCGACGTGCGCGGCTACTACCGCGACCTGCGCGCGATGGTGGACCACATGGTTGCCGAGCGCTTCGTGCGCCAGGCGCAGCGCGACAGCGTGTGGTTCGGCGAGGAGATCGACGCCCTGTTCGACTGGATGCAGGATTATCAGGGCGGCTACCAACCCAAATGGATCGACCGCGACAGCGTGCACGCTTGAACCGCCATCCCATCCGAGGAGCTCGTCATGCCCAGCTTTCGTGCCTTCCGCATCCACCACGACGACGCCGGCCACCGTGCCGGCATTGAGCCGATGGACACCGACGCGCTGACGCCGGGCGAGGTGCTGGTCAAGGTCGCGTACTCCTCGGTCAACTACAAAGATGCGTTGGCGGGCACTGGCAAGGGCAAGATCCTCCGCCGTTATCCGCTCAACGGCGGCATCGACCTCGCCGGCCACGTCGCCGCCTCCACCGACCCGGCGTTCAAGGAGGGCGACGCCGTGCTGTGCACCGGCAGCGGGTTGTCGGAAAACCGCGACGGCGGCTATGCCGAATACGCGCAGCTCGACGCGCGCTGGGCGATCCCGTTGCCCGGCGGTCTCAGCCTGCACGAAAGCATGATCCTCGGCACCGCCGGTTTCACCGCCGCACTCGCCCTGGTGCACATGCGGGACAACCGGCAGACCCCGGCACTCGGCCCGATTGCGATCACCGGCGCCACCGGCGGTGTCGGCCAGCTTGCGGTCGACATCTTCAGCCGCGCCGGCTACACGGTGCAGGCGATCAGCGGCAAGCCCGAACATTTCGATCATCTCAAGACGCTTGGCGCCGCCGAGTGCATCGACCGGCGCACGCTCGCCTTCAGCGGCAAGCCGTTGGATTCCGCCCGCTTCGGCGGCGTGTTCGATACCGTCGGCGGCAAGCTGCTGGCCGGCTTGCTGCCGCTGGTGTCGGCTTACGGCAACGTGGCCATCTGCGGCAATGCCGGCGGCTTTGCATTCGACACCACGGTGATGCCGTTCATCATCCGCGGCGTGAACCTGCTTGGCGTGGCCTCGGCCGGCACTGCGCGGGTGCTGCGCGACCGCGTATGGCAGCATCTGGCCGACGACTGGAAACCGCAGCACCTCGACCGCATCCTCACCCATACGGCCACGCTGGAAACACTGCCCGAGGTATTCGCGCGGATGCTGGCCGGTGCCTCGTTCGGGCGCACCGTGGTGCGCGTCGGCGCGGCCGCCTGAGCCGCGCTTGGACGCACTGCAGCAACAGGCTTAAAATCCCCGCATACCACCGGGAATCCGCTCGTCCATGGCACGCATCCTGATCGTCGACGACTCGCCGTCGCAATTGCTCGGCCTGAAGCGCATCGTCGAAAAACTCGGGCACGAGGCATTGACTGCTGAAGACGGCGCCGCCGGCGTCGAAGTGGCCAAGCGCGAGATCCCCGACCTCATCCTGATGGACGTCGTCATGCCCAACCTCAACGGTTTCCAGGCCACGCGCACCATCAGCAAGGACCCGACCACCGCGCACATCCCGGTCGTGCTGGTCACCACCAAGGATCAGGAAACCGACAAGGTGTGGGGCATGCGCCAAGGTGCCAAGGCCTACGTCACCAAACCGGTGCGGGAAGAGGAGCTGGCGGCGACCCTGAAGGCGCTGTTGCCGGCCTGATCGCGGTTCCTGCCCCATGCAAAAAACGGCGCCTTGGAGCGCCGTTTTTTGTTGCCGCGCCAAAACCCGCTCAGGCGCGCGGATCGAAATCCGCAAACTGCTTGTGCAAGGCCTCGTAAGCGGCGCGCTGCTTGTCGGTGGTTGCCTCGGGCGCGCGAATCGACAGCTCCACCAACTGATCGCCCGGCGGAGTGCCCGGCATGCCCCGGCCTTTCAAGCGCAGCTTGCGTCCCGATTGCGAACCGGCGGGGATGCGCAGCTCGACCGGTCCGGCCAGCGTCGGTACCGGAATCACTGCACCCAGCGCGGCTTCCCAGGGTGCAATTGCGAGCACGTGCACCACGTTACGGCCGTCCAACTGGAACTGGGCATCCGCCCGGATGCCGACTTCGAGCAGCAGATCGCCGCTGGACGCCCCGGTGCTTCCCGGCCGCCCTTGCCCCGCCAGACGGATTACCTGGCCGGGCTGGATACCTGCCGGAATCTTCACTTCGAGCACGCGCTCGCCCTTGCCATCCTGCAAGCTGAGCCGCGTGCGGCCACCGGCAAACGCGGTGTGCAAGTCGATCTCCACGTGCGCCTGCACATCACTGCCACGCCGCGAACGCGGCTGGCCGCGCGCGCCGCCACGGTTGAACAGGCTCTCGAAAAAGTCGCTGAACTCGCCGTCGCCGCCACCACCGCCGAAATCAAAACCCTGGCCTTGCTGGCCCCAGCCCGGTGGCGGCCGAAACTGCTCGCCGCCGCGGTAGCCGCCGGCACGCACTTGGTCGTAGGCCCGACGCTTTTCCGCGTCGTGCAACACCTCATGCGCCTCGTTGACCGCCTTGAATTTCTCCTCGGCGCCAGCCTGCTTGTTGCGATCCGGGTGATATTGCCGCGCCAGCTTGCGATACGCGGTCTTGATCTCCGCCGCGCTCGCGTCCGGCTTGACACCGAGGATCTGGTAATAGTCTTTGAATTCCACCGTCGCTCCCGACTGGTCGCCCTGTCCACCCACAAGAAACGCGCGCGACGTGCGCCGCGCGCGCTCCACGCTGGTCACTACGGATCATCGTCCGCCCGTGGGCAGCGCCGCAACCACTGGGGGACGCGAGCGTGGCGCCCGCGCCCCCGACTGCGTTACTGGGCCGTGCTGATGCTGATCCGCCGCGGCGTGGTCTCCGCCTTCTTCGGAATCGCGATTTCCAGCACCCCGAACTTGCCGCTGGCGGTGATGCCTTCGGCGTCGGCGCTGTCAGGCAGGCTGAAGCGGCGATGGAAGGTACCGCGCACGCGCTCCTGGCGGGTGAACCGGCTGAGGTCGCCGTCGGCGGGGCGTTCGCCCTTTATGGTAAGAATGCCCTTGTCCATGCTCACTTCGATCTGCGCAGGATCCACGCCGGGGACGTCGGCCAGAATCACGAACCGCTTTTCCTCTTCCTTGATGTCCACCTGCGGCGCCCACTGGCTGGTCACCACGTTGGACTGGTCGCCGTCCTCCGGGCCAAGGAAGCGCTCGACCGCCTGACGGAACGATTGCATGTCGTTGGGAATGCCCCAAGCCACGTGCCGGGTAATGCTCATGGGATAACCTCGAATGGATTGCGGCGCCACCGCCGCCTGCACCAAGAAATAGGTGCGAGCGCGGCGGATTCAAGCGGCGCCGTACATGCCAAACTCACCTTGCATATCGGAGACCTGCCCATGTCCATCGCCATTGGCCAACACCTGCCCGACGCCGAGGTTCGCCTGGTCGACGACGGCATCCGCACCGCCCGCACCGGCGACCTGTTCGCGCGCGGCAAGACCCTCCTGTTCGGCGTCCCCGGCGCATTCACGCCGACGTGTTCGGAGAAACACCTGCCCGGCTACGTCGACGCGTTCGACGCGTTTCGCCAGCGGGGCATCGCGGTGTACTGCCTGGCCGTCAACGACGCCTACGTGATGCAGGCCTGGGCGGCCAGTCGGCGCGTGCCGCCAGGGCTCGGGATGCTGGCCGACGGCAACGGCGATTTCACCCGCGCACTCGGCCTGGAGCTGGACCGCCGGGCCTACGGCATGGGCCTGCGCACTCGCCGCTCCGCGCTGTACGCCGAGGACGGTGTAGTGAAACTGTTGCAGGTGGAAGCGCCGGGCGAGCTGCGGGTGTCCACCGCTGAGGCCATGCTCGACGTCATCGTTGCACGCGGCTGAACAACGCTGCCCGCCTCGGCGGGGTGGCGAATGACGCCTCGCCACCGCGCGGTGTCGCCACCCCGAACCACCGGCGGTGTCGTTACCCGCGTGGCGCTGCACGGTCGAGCGCGATCTCCTGCAAATCCGGGTTCGCAAGCCGCTCGGCCGGAAGCGCCAGCAACCGTTCGATGCGCTTGCGCAGGAGCGACCACGCCTGCCGATACGCCGTACGCCGTACGCCGTGCGACGTCGTCGCCCGCCACCTGCGCCGGATCGGGAACACCCCAATGCGCGGTGACGGGCGAGCCGAGCCACGCCGGGCAAGTTTCACCCGCGGCGTTGTCGCAGACCGTGATCACGAAGTCCATCGGCGGCGCACCATCCCCGGCAAACTCGTCCCAGGATTTGCTCCACAGGCGCTCGGCCGGATAGCCGATGCCGACGGCAAGTTCCGCCGCCAGCGGTTGGACACGCCCCGTGGGGTGGCTGCCGGCGCTGAACGCCTCGAAACGTCCCTCGCCGAGGATGTTCAACAACGCCTCGGCCATGATGCTGCGCGCCGAATTGCCCGTGCAGAGGAACAGCACGCGATACGGCGCCGCAACGGTCATGCGTCCGCCTTCGCCGCGGATGCCTTCGGCCTGCAGCAGGAGGACTGCGGGCCGCAACACGCCGCGGATCCTGCGGCATCCGCCGCTGCCGCGGGGACCGAGTAAGTCGTCGCCTCACCGTGGGTGTGGAAAGTCTCCCAACGCACGCCCTGCGGGTCTTCCGCCCAGTACTTGTCCGAATGCGCGTAGCAGCACGTGGTGTCCGGCTCGGCCAGGGAAACGGCATCGGCCGCCATCAACCGCGCGCCGATGGCTTCCAGCTCGGCGCCATCCTCCGCCTGCATGCCGAGGTGATCCACGCCAGCCGCGCGGCCGCGCTGCGAGATCGCGAAGTTGACGCGCGGATCCTCCAGCATCCACTTGGCATAGTCCGGCTTGTGCACGGTCGGCGCGCTGCCGAACAGGGTGGAATAGAAGCGGATGCTGGCGTCCAGGTCATTGACGTTGACGTGCACGTGAAAGCGTTTCATGGGGATGATCTCCGTTTGGGTCGGGGTGTGCATGCGGGAGCACAGGCAGCGACGTCGCCGTCGCAGCAGTTCTCGGTCAGGAATCCAAGCAACGCGTTCATGCGCGCGTAATCGGCACGGCACCGGATCGAACGGCCTTCGCGCGTATCGCGCACCAGGTTGGCGCGCCGAAGCACGTTGAGATGGCTGGTCAAGGTCGGAGATGGAAGGTTCAGGCGACCTGCCACCTCTCCCACCGCGAGGCCTTCCGGGCCAGCCTGCACCAGCAGGCGATAGATCGCGAGCCGCGTGTCCTGGGCCAATGCCTTGAGCACTTCGACTGCCGTCTTCTGTTTCATGGTTTTAAATATATCAAACTGTTTTCCGGAAGCAAGGTGGCTCGCCTGCAGCAGCGACGAGAGGCTGGGAGCGAGCTTCTCCGATACAGTCTGGGCCGGATGGCCGCGCTTCTGGTCGCAACTGCCGGACCAAGCGACCTGCCGGGTTCCCGACTGGGCCCCCGTTTCGTACGGTCCAGCCGGGCAGATGCCCGGGGGCCCGTGCGGGGGAAACGCGACCGCCTGCCGCTCGCGGCGCCGACGGCGCGAAACGAAAAGCCCCGGTGGAACCGGGGCTTTTCGTCGTGCTCGCGAGCTGCCGATCAGGCGTCGGCGGGCGGCTCGCCGGCATCGCTTGCAGGCGTTTCACCCGCCTCGCCGGTCGGGGCATCACCAGCGTCGCCCGCGGGGGTCTCGTCGTTGCCGTCGTCCTCCTCGGCTTCCAGCCGCACGACGCTGACCAGCGACTCGTCGGCCGGCAGGCGCATCAGGGTGACGCCCTGGGTGTTGCGGCCAAGCTGCGAGATTTCACCGACGCGGGTCCGCACCAGCGTGCCCTGGTTGGAAATCAGCATCAGCTCGTGCGCCTCGGTGACCTGCACCGCAGCCACCAGCATGCCGTTGCGATCGGAGCACTGGATGCCGATCACACCCTGGGTGCCGCGGCCCTTCTTCGGGAAGTCGGCGAGCGACGTGCGCTTGCCGTAACCGCGCTCGGTGGCAGTAAGGATGTCGCCTTCGGTGGCAACGATCAGCGACACCACCTCGACGCCTTCAGCCAGCCGCATGCCGCGCACGCCGGTGGCGGTGCGGCCCATCGAACGTACAGTGTTCTCATCGAAACGGTTGACCTTGCCGTTGGCGGCAAACAGCAGGATGTCGCTGTTGCCATCGGTCAACTCGACATCGACCAGCGCGTCGCCCTCGGCAAGCTTGATCGCCTGCTTGCCCTTTTGCAGTTGGAACGCGAACTCGGTGAGCGGGGTTTTCTTGACCGTGCCCCGTTTCGTCGCAAAGAACACGAAGTGGTTCTCGTCGTACTCGCGCACGGTGAGCACCGCCTGTACCTTCTCGCCCTCGCCGAGCGACAGGAGATTGATGATCGGCTTGCCGCGCGCGCCCGGACCGGCCTCGGGGATTTCGTACACGTTGAGCCAGTACACGCGCCCGGTACTGGTGAAAGTGAGCAGCGTGTCGTGGGTGTTGACCACCCACAACTGCTCGACCACATCCTCGTCCTTCAGCGCCGAGGCGGAGCGGCCCTTGCCGCCGCGCTTCTGTGCGCGGTAGGTACTGGCCGGCTGGCGCTTGACGTAACCGGTGTGCGAGAGCGTCACCACCATGTCTTCGGGCGCGATCAGGTCGAGGACGTTCAGGTCCTCCTTGGAATGCTGGATCTCGGTGCGCCGCGCATCGCCGAACTCGGTGCGGATCGCTTCCAGCTCGCCGCGAATGACGGCCAGCAGGCGATCCGGATCCTCGAGGATCTCGATCAGGCCGCGGATGGTTTCGAGGATCGCCTTGTATTCGTCGGAAAGTTTCTCCTGCTCCAGGCCGGTCAGGCGATGCAGGCGCATTGCAAGGATTTCCTGCGCCTGCACGTCGGACAGCTGGTAGCCATCCGGCTTGAGGCCCTCGCGCGGATCGAGATCCTCGGGGCGCGAAGCTTCAGCGCCAGCTGCGGCAAGCAGCGCTCCCACCACGCCGGGTTGCCACTTGCGCGCCAGCATGCGCTCACGCGCTTCCTGTGGCGACGACGAGGTCTTGATGAGCTCGATCATCTCGTCGATGTTGGCCAGCGCCACCGTGAGGCCTTCGAGGATGTGTGCGCGCGCGCGCGCTTTGCGCAGGTCGAAGATGGTGCGTCGCGTAACCACTTCGCGGCGGTGGCGGATAAAGGCTTCGAGAATTTCCTTGAGCCCCAGCGTGCGCGGCTGGCCATCGACCAGCGCCACCATGTTGATGCCGAAGGTGACCTGCAGCTGGGTCTGCTGGAACAGGTTGTTCAGCACCACGTCCGCCATTGCGTCGCGGCGCACTTCGATCACGATGCGCATGCCGTCCTTGTCGGACTCGTCGCGCAGCTCGCTGATGCCTTCGACCTTCTTTTCCTTCACCAGCTCGGCGATCTTCTCGATCAGCCGCGCCTTGTTCACCTGGTACGGAATCTCGTGGACGAGGATCGTCTCGCGGCCGTTGGAGGCCGTTTCGATCTCGGCTCTGGCGCGCACCAGGATGCGGCCGCGACCGGTACGGTAGGCCTCGACGATGCCGCCGGCGCCGTTGATGATGCCAGCGGTGGGGAAATCCGGGCCGGGGATGTAATGCATCAGCGCATCGACGCCGAGCGACGGGTCGTCGATCAGCGCAATCGTGGCCGCGATCACTTCGCTCAGGTTGTGCGGCGGCACGTTGGTCGCCATGCCCACCGCAATGCCGGCCGAGCCGTTCACCAGAAGGTTCGGTACCTTGGTGGGCAGCACCAGCGGCTCGTGCTCGCTCTCGTCGTAGTTGGGTCCGAAGTCGACGGTTTCCTTGTCGATGTCCGCCAGAAGCTCATGGGCGAGCTTGGACATGCGCACTTCGGTGTAACGCATGGCGGCGGGGCTGTCGCCGTCGACCGAACCGAAGTTGCCCTGGCCGTCCACCAGCATGTAGCGCAGCGAGAACGGCTGCGCCAGACGCACGATGGCGTCGTACACCGAGGAATCGCCGTGCGGGTGGTATTTGCCGATGACGTCGCCCACCACGCGTGCGGATTTTTTGTACGGCTTGTTCCACGCATTACCCAGTTCGTTCATCGCAAACAACACGCGGCGGTGCACCGGTTTCAACCCGTCGCGCACATCCGGCAACGCACGCCCCACGATCACGCTCATGGCGTAATCGAGGTAACTCTGGCGCATTTCGTCTTCGATGTTGACGCGGATGATTTCTTTGGCGAGTTCTGCCATCAATCGGCTTCCCTGGTGAGCGCAGTGGACGCGTTGCACGTTGCGTGCAAACGCAGAAAATCAACCCTTCAACTATAGCACAGACAACCTGTTTTTGCCTGTAAAGCCGGGGCAAATAGGCTTTTCAGATCAACAGGTTGGGCTTTCCGGACGCAATCGCGGAAAGCCCGTGCCGCAACCCGCGAAAAGGCTCGTCGTCAAGGTGCGCAATCACGCGGCCGATCACGCCCGGAAAGCCGCCTGCATGGCCTGCGCCGTGGGGCGTTCGATCACGCCGCGCTCGGTGACGATGGCGTCGATCAATGCCGCCGGCGTCACGTCGAACACCGGGTTCCAGGCTTGCGCGCCCGCCACCACCACGCGTTTGCCTGCGATGGAAAAAAGCTCTTCGGGATCGCGCATCTCGATCGCGATGGCATCACCGCTCGCAGTAGCCATGTCCACCGTGGAGGACGGCGCCACCACCATGAACTTCACGCCGTGGTATTTCGCGGCAATCGCAAGTTGGTAGGTGCCGATCTTGTTCGCGGTATCACCGTTGGCGGCAATGCGATCCGCACCCACGATCACCCATTGCACCGCGCCGGTTTTCATCAAGTGGGCGGCCGCGGAATCGGCAATGAGCCGGGCCGCGATGCCATCGCGCACCAGCTCGTACATGGTGAGCCGCGCGCCCTGCTGCCACGGTCGCGTCTCGCCGGCGTACACCTGTGCAATGCGCCCCTGCGCGACGCCGGCACGAATGACCCCCAGCGCGGTGCCGAAACCAGCGGTGGCCAGCGACCCGGTGTTGCAATGGGTGAGCACGCCGGAACCAGACGCGATCAACGCCGCGCCCAGCTCGCCCATGTGGCGGTTCGCGGCAAGGTCTTCGTCCTGGATGGCTTGCGCCTCGGCAGCCAACGCGGCGGCATCGGCGCCGGCCGCGTGGCGCGCGCGCATCCGGTCCAGCGCCCACATCAGGTTGACGGCGGTGGGTCGCGCGGCGCGCAGATCGGCCAGCGCGGTATCCATGTCGGTACCGCTGCGCCCGGCCAGTACCACACCCCACGCGGCGGCGATGCCGATCGCCGGCGCACCGCGCACGGCAAGCTCGCGGATGGCCTGCACCACGTCGGCCGCCTGCCGGCAGTCGAGCCAGCATTCCTCCTGCGGTAGACGACGCTGGTCGAGCAAATGCAGGTGGTCGCCGCGCCATTGCACGGCGCGGATGTGGTCGTAGCGGTCGTAATCCATGAAAAACCCGGTTGCAGGTCAGGATTCCTGCGGCATCACCAGCCACAGGATGAGGTAAAGCAGAACGCCGGAACCGCCGAGCATCGTGAGCACGATCCACACGATGCGTACCACGGAGGGATCCCAGCCGAGGAAATCGGCCACGCCGCCGCACACACCCGCCAGCATGCGGTCGTGGGTGGAACGCGTCAGGCGTTTTTGCATGGGCTCGATCCGCCGCCGTCAATCACGCGCGTGCAGCCATTGGTGGATGGCCGGCGGCACCTCGCGCTGCGCGCGGCCGGACACGTAGATGCCGATGTGCCCGCCCTTGAACGCCAGCTCGGTGTAGTCCGTGCTGTTGACCCGCCGGCCCAGCGCGCGCGAGGCGTCCGGCGGCACGAGGTGATCCTGCTCGGCATAGATGTTGAGGATCGGCAACGTCAAACGCCGCAGATCGACTTCGTTGTCGCCGATCACCAGCCCGCCCTTCACCAGTTTGTTGCCTTGGTAGAAATCCTTGATGAACTGGCGAAAGGTTTCGCCGGCCTGATCGGGCGAGTCGAAAATCCAGCGCTCCATGCGCAAAAAGTTTTCCAGCTCGACTGGCTTGTCGAGGATATCCACCAGACCAACGTATTTTTGCTGGTTCAAGCGCACCGGCTTGAGCGTCAGGTACACCCAGTTCATCAGCTCCGCCGGAATGTTGCCCATGGCGTCGACAAAACGGTCGACGTCAAGGTTGCGGCACCAGTGCGAGAGCATGTTGTCCGGCGTCTGGAAATCCACCGGCGTCACCATGGTGATGAGGTTCTTGACCTTGTCCGGATGCATCGCGCTGTAGCACAGCGAAAACGCGCCGCCCTGGCAGATACCAATGAGGTTGATCGCCTCCAGCCCACAGCGTTGGCGCACCGCTTCGACGCAGCGGTCGAGATACCCGTTCAGGTAATCGTCCAGCGTCAGCCAGCGATCGGCGCCGCCGGGGTAGCCCCAGTCGATCAGATAGACGTCTTCACCCTGCGCCAGGAGGTTGCGCACCAGCGAGCGATCGGACTGCAGGTCGGTCATCCACACTGTGTTGACCAGCGCGTAGACGATCAGCGTCGGAGTTTTTGCGGTCGGAGCGCGGTCGCCCAGCATGTGGTAAAGCTTGAGCTTGTCCTCGGCGTAAACCAGCTCGCGCGGCGTATTGGCGTAGCTCGGCTCGCGCATGTGGCGCAACTGGCCAAGGCCGGCGCTCAGCTTGCGCTGGAAAGTGCTGATTTCCTGCATCAGGCGGGTGGGGTCAAGCTGCAATGGCGTATCCATGGGTATCCCCGATCAACGCTTGCGCGCAGTGGTGGCGGACGGACGCCGGGCGGGCGCCGCAACGCGGCGCACCGACGGTTTCGGCTTTGGTGCGGGACTGGCCTTGCCTGCCGGCGACGCGCCGAGCTCGGCCAGTTCGCGGCGCAAGGCGCTCACCTCGCGCCGCAGCGCCAGCACCTCCGCGCCCATGTCGCCGCTTGCCTGTTTGCGGATTTCGCGGCGCACCTGCTGCAGGCGCTCGCCCAGCGCCGATACCTCCTCGCGCGTCGGCAACCCCAGCTCGCGGCACCACGCGGCCGTCTGCTTCTGCTGCAGCTGGCGCACCTGCATCTGGCTGTTGACCATGTCGCCATACGCGGTGCGGAACTCGTCGGTCAGCGCAATTTCCGCATAGGCTTCTTCCGCCGCGTCCACCCAGACGTCGTACAGGGCCTTCAGCGAATCAATCGGCCGGCTTGCGGCATCGCGGTCGACCAGCCGGCGCTGCAACAGCTCCAGCCCTTTCGCGTTGGCGCGCTGAATCAGCGCCTGGTAGCGCGCGTTGGCCTCCACCGCCGCTTGCACTGCAGCCACCAGATCCTGCTGCTGCATCAAATCTTCGCGCTGCGGGCCAAAGGCCGGCACCGGCCCGGTCGCGCCCATTCCCGGAAAACCGCCCGCATGGGCGAAGCGCAGCCACGCCTGCCACTGCTCGATGAAGCCCTGCGCCGCGTTGCTGTCGATCCCGGCAAACGCCTGGGTGAACGGTTGATTGCCGGCACCGGCCCAGGCGCGCAACAGGCTTTGCCAGTCCGCGCCGGGCTGGCTGGCACCGGCCGCCGCCATGCCCTGCATCCAGTCGAAACAACCCTTGAGGCCAGCCAGCGTGCGGTCGAGCACTTCGTTGCCGACCGGCTGCGGGGTTGCCGGTGGATGCTGCAACTGGCGCAGCCACGCATCCCACGATTGCTGCGCCAGCACTTGCCAGTCCTTGACGAAATCGCCCGTCTGTCCGCTCATCGCGTTTCCTCGTGGCTGTTGCACGCATCCTAGCAAAGTGCCCGGCCGTAAACGTGCGAAGCCCGGCTGGTTGGGCCGGGCTTCGCTACAGGCATCGGTGGTGCAGAACCAATCAGACGCTCTTGGCGTCTTCCTCGGTCACCGCCTTCATGGACAGGCGAATGCGACCCTGCTTGTCCACTTCCAGCACCTTGACCTTGACCACCTGGCCTTCCTTGAGCTTGTCGGAGACTTTCTCCACGCGCTCATTGGAAATCTGCGAGATGTGCACCAGGCCGTCCTTGCCCGGCATGATCGTCACGAACGCGCCGAAATCCATCAGCTTGACGACCTTGCCTTCGTACACCTTGCCCGGCTCCACGTCGGAGACGATCTGCTCGATGCGCTTCTTCGCCGCTTCGCCAGCGCTGCGGTTGACCGAGGCGATGATGACAGTGCCGTCGTCATTGATGTCGATCGTGGCGCCGGTCTCTTCGGTGATCGAGCGGATAGTGGCGCCGCCCTTGCCGATGACCTCGCGGATCTTGTCCGGGTGGATCTTGACGGTGAGCAGGCGCGGGGCGTACTCGCTCATCTCGGTACGCGGCGTGGAGATGGCCTTGGCCATTTCACCCAGGATGTGCAACCGGCCGCGCTTGGCCTGCGCCAGCGCGATCTGCATGATCTCTTCGGTGATGCCGTCGATCTTGATGTCCATCTGCAGTGCAGACACGCCCTCGGAGCTGCCGGCCACCTTGAAATCCATGTCGCCGAGGTGATCCTCGTCGCCAAGGATGTCGGTCAGCACGACGAAGTCGCTGCCTTCCTTGATGAGGCCCATCGCGATGCCGGCCACCGGCGCCTTGAGCGGCACGCCGGCATCCATCATCGCCAACGAGGAGCCGCACACCGAGGCCATCGACGAGGAACCGTTCGACTCGGTGATTTCCGACACCACGCGCAGCACATACGGGAACGACTCGAGCGACGGCTTGACCGCCTGCACGCCGCGCTTGGCAAGGCGGCCGTGGCCGATCTCGCGGCGCTTGGGCGAGCCGAAGCGGCCGGTTTCGCCCACCGAAAACGGCGGAAAGTTGTAGTGGAACAGGAACGGATCCTTCGACTCGCCGGCCGGTGCATCGATGATCTGCGCATCGCGCGTGGTGCCCAGCGTCACGGTGACCAGCGCCTGCGTCTCGCCGCGGGTGAACAGCGCCGAACCGTGGGTGCGCGGCAGCACGCCGACGCGCGCGGTGATCGGGCGCACCTGATCGAGCGCGCGGCCGTCGATGCGGTTCTTGGTCTTGAGCACGCCGTCGCGCAGCGTGTGGTATTCGATCTCTTCGAACGCGTCGCTGATCGCGCCGGCGGTCCAGCCGGCGGCCTCGGCCTGCCCGGCAATCGCGGTCTTGACCTCGCTCTGCAGCGCGGCAATCGCGTCGCGGCGCTCGAGCTTGTCCTTGATGTGGAACGCCTCGCCCAGACGGGTGCCAAGCGCGGCCTTGATCGCGCCGAACAACGCCTCGTTGCGCGCGGGCTCTTCCCACTTGAACGCCTTGCGGCCGGCCTCGGCCACGAACGCATTGATCGCGCTGATCGCCGCCTGCATCTCACGGTGGCCGAACATTACCGCGCCGAGCATCACTTCCTCGGACAGGAGTTGCGCCTCGGACTCCACCATCAGCACCGCGCCAACCGTGCCGGCCACGACGAGGTCGAGCTTGGAGTTCGGCAACTCCGCGGTTTCCGGGTTCAGCACGTACTGGTCGTTGACATAGCCGACGCGTGCGGCGGCGATCGGACCCTTGAACGGGATGCCCGAGAGCGACAGCGCAGCCGAAGCGCCGAGCATCGCCGGGATGTCGCTTTCCACTTCCGGGTTGAGCGAGACGACCTGGGCGATCACCTGCACTTCGTTCTTGAAGCTGTCGGGAAACAGCGGACGGATCGGGCGGTCGATCAGGCGCGAGGTGAGGGTTTCCTTCTCGGTCGGGCGGCCTTCACGCTTGAAGAAGCCGCCAGGGATGCGGCCGGCGGAGTAGAACTTTTCGACGTAGTCGACGGTGAGCGGGAAGAAATCCTGTCCTTCCTTTGCCTTGGCCGCGGCCACCACGGTGACCAGCACCACGGTGCCACCCATGCTGACCATCACTGCGCCAGATGCCTGGCGGGCAATTTCGCCCGTCTCCAGCGTGACTTCGTGTTTACCGTACTGGAAGGACTTGGTTACTTTCGCCATGTTGATTTCCCGATTCTGAAAAAGGCGGCGCCGACGCCGGTGCCTGATGTGCGTTCGCGCTTGAACGCCCCGACAAAACTCATGCGGCCGGCAAGCCGGCCGCGTGTTGCGTTGCGAGCGTCGATCAGCGACGCAGGCCGAGGCGCTCGATCAGGCTCTGATAGCGAGCCAGATCACGGCCCTTCAGATAGCCGAGCAGGCTCTTGCGGCGGTTGACCAGCTTGAGCAGGCCGCGACGCGAGTGGTGATCCTGCTTGTGCGTCTTGAAGTGCTCGGTGAGGTGATCGATCCGGGCCGAGAGCAGCGCAACCTGGACCTCGGTCGAGCCGGTGTCATTCGGCTTGCGGCCAAAGTCGGTGATGATCTTGCCGGTCTGTTCTACGGTAAGAGACATGAGTGATACCTGTTTCCTTGAAAAGGCGATGCGAAGCTTGCGTTTGCGCAGTCGGGGACGACGCAAGCGCAAGCTTCGCCTTGGTGGATGAAAGTGCAGGAATAACTTGCTTATTGTACCGTTGGCGTTGGCGCCGCAACAAGGGCAAGGCGCGGCATCGATCAGCCACTCGGCAGGTTGAAACCGCGCACGATGCGGCTGCAGCCGACCGCATCGAAATCCAGCAGCGCACGCAGCACGCCGCGCTCGTCCAGCGCCGCATGCAGGCCATGCCGCCCCGCAACGATGATGCTGCCGCCACTGCCGATCACCTCGCATTGCATCGCATCCAGTACGAGACGCGGGCAAGCCCCCAGCCCGACCTCGGTCGGCAACAGCCACGCCAGCAGTTCCGCATCGTCCGTCGCGGCGGCCGCTTCCAGCGCGGGCAGCGTGACCATGGTCGGCGTCACGAACGGCTCCACCCACAGCCGCCGCAGAGCGATGAGATGCGCGCCGCAGCCCAGGTTCTCGCCCAGATCGGCAGCCAGCGAGCGCACGTAGGTACCCGAACCGCACTCGACCTCGAAGCTCAGCGTGTCGCCAACGCATTCCAACAGCTCCAGCCGGAAGACCTCCACCTCGCGCGGCGGCACGTCGACCAGCTCGCCGCGGCGCGCCTTGAGATACAAGCGCTCGCCCCCCTGCTTGAGCGCCGAATGCGCCGGTGGCACCTGGTTGATCGCGCCGCGCAACGGCGCCAGCGCGGCTTCGATCGTGGCGACATCCAGTGCGGGCACCGGGCGCGTGCGCAGCACATTCCCTTCGGAATCGGCGGTGGTGGTGGTCACCCCGAGCCGGCAGGTGGCGCGATAGGCCTTGCGCCCGCCGAGCAGGCTACCGGCGAGCTTCGTCGCCTCGCCAAAGCACAACGGCAACAGGCCGGTGGCGATCGGATCGAGGGCGCCTGCGTGCCCCCCCTTCGCCGCGCGCAACAGCTGGCGCACCTGCTGCAACGCCTGATTGGAACTGAGGCCCGCGGGCTTGTCGAGCAACACGATGCCGTGCAGCGCACGCCAGTGAAAGCGCGTCCGATGGCGTCGCCGAGTCATGCGGGCACCTACGATTCGGGCGTCGGCGGGGTCTGCGTGGCGCGCAGCAGGGCATCGATGCGCTCGCCCTTGTCCACCGAGTCGTCGTACTTGAACTTGAGCTCCGGCACCCGTCGCAAGCGCATGCTGCGCGACAGCGCACGGCGGAACTCCGGCGCCAGCACGTTGAGGGCCTTGACCGCTTCCACCGCCTGCGCCGGCAGCAGAGCGGTCACCCACACCGCCGCATAATCCAGATCCCGCGTCACTTCCACATCCGACACGCTGCACGACGGCAAACCGTGATCGCGGACGGCCGCATGTACCAGCAGGCCCAGCTCGCGGCGGAGCTCGGCGCCTACACGGTCGGTACGTTTGAAGTCGCGGGAGGGCATGGGGTGAGCGGAATCCGTGTGGAAGCTGGAAAGCAAAAGCCGAAGAGCAAGAGCTGCGTTACCGATGCCTTTTGGCGAGCAGTCCTGCACGCCGAAAGGCTCGGCGAGCCCAGCATGCGCCAGGCTCGCCTCCGTCAGGTCATGGCCTGACGAGCGGCCATCCATGGCCGCGCTCGCACCCTGTAACGCCCTTCGGGCGTTACAGGGTGCGAGCTACTTCGATTCGCTCGAAGCATTCGATCTGGTCGCCGACCTTGACATCGTTGTATTGCTTGACGGCGATACCGCATTCCATGCCACTGCGCACTTCGTCCACCAGATCCTTGAAGCGGCGCAGGGACTCCAGCTCGCCTTCGAACACCACGGTGTGGTCGCGCAGCACGCGGATCGGCTTGCTGCGGGTGACGTGGCCCTCGGTGACCATGCAGCCGGCAACGGCGCCGAACTTGGAGCTGCGGAACACCCCGCGCACCTCGGCGATGCCGATGATTTCCTCGCGGATCTCGACCCCGAGCAAGCCGGAAGCCGCCTGTTTCACCTGGTCGATCACGTCGTAGATGATCGAGAAATAGCGCACGTCCAGACCGGAGGTTTCGATCACCTTGCGCGCCGAGGCATCGGCACGCACGTTGAAGCCGATCAACAGCGCCTTGGACGCCGCCGCCAGCGTGGCGTCGGATTCGGTGATGCCGCCGACGCCGGAGGCGATCACGTTGACCTTGACGTTCTCGTTGCCGATCGCACTGAGCGACGTGCGCAGCGCTTCGACCGAACCCTGCACATCGGCCTTGACCAGGATGTTGAGCGTCTGCTGCTCGTTGCCCTGGCCCATCTGCGCAATGATGTCCTCGAGCCGGTTGGCCTTCGAAACCATGCGCGTCTCGCGGCGTTTCTGGTGCCGCTCCTCAGCCACCTGCTTGGCGAGCTTCTCGTCGGCCACGGCAACGAAATCGTCACCGGCTTCCGGCACGCCGGAAAGGCCAAGCACCTGCACCGGGATCGAGGGGCCGGCCGACTGCACGCGCTTGCCGGTCTCGTCCACCAGGGCGCGCATGCGGCCGTATTCAATGCCGCACACCACGAAGTCGCCGCGCTTGAGCGTGCCTTGCTGCACCAGCACCGTCGCCACCGGGCCGCGGCCCTTGTCGAGGCTGGATTCGATCACCACGCCCGAAGCCGGGCCGTCGACCACCGCCGCCAGCTCCATCACCTCGGCCTGCACCGAGATCGCTTCGAGCAGCTCTTCCACCCCCATGCCGGTCTTTGCCGACACGGGGATGAACTGGGTGTCGCCGCCCCAGTCCTCGGGGATCACCTGGATGTTCGCCAGCTCCTGCTTGACGTGGTCCGGGTTGGCGGTGGGCTTGTCCATCTTGTTCATCGCCACGATCAGCGGCACCTTCGCCGCGCGGGCGTGTTCCACCGCCTCGACCGTCTGCGGCATCACGCCGTCGTCGGCCGCTACCACCAGCACCACGATGTCGGTGGATTGCGCGCCGCGCGCACGCATCGCGGTAAACGCCGCGTGCCCCGGGGTATCCAGGAAAGTAATGACGCCGCGCGAGGTCTTCACGTGATAGGCGCCGATGTGCTGGGTGATGCCACCGGCCTCGCCGGAAGCCACCTTGGTACGCCGCACGAAGTCGAGCAGCGAGGTCTTGCCGTGATCGACGTGGCCCATGATGGTGACCACCGGTGGGCGCGGCTCCTTCTCGCCCTCGAGCTCGGCCGTCTGGGTATGTGCTGCCAGCACCGCCTCGGCATCGTTCGCATTGGCCTCGACCACCTTGTGGCCAAGCTCTTCGACCACCAGCACCGCGGTGTCGTGGTCGATGGTCTGGTTGATGGTGGCCATCACGCCCATCTTGAACAGCGCCTTCACCACCTCGGCGCCCTTCACTGCCATCTTCTGCGCGAGATCGGCTACGGCGTTGACGTCGCCCACCGCCACCTCGTGCACCACGGCCGCGGTGGGCCGGGTGAACCCGTGCGCACCAGCCGCGGCACCGTGGCTGGCTTCGCGGGTGGCGCTGCGCCCGGTACGGCCGCGCTTGCCACTGGAACGACGCGCACGATCGGCCGCGCTCAGGTGCAGCTGGCCGGCACCAAAGCGCTTGCCTTCGCCGCCTTCACCGCGTTCGCGATTGTGCCGCGCCTTGCCGCGCGCATCACCCGCGCCGGCTGCCGGAGCTGCCGGCGCAGGGGCCGGAGCTGGCGCAGGCGCCGGCTTGACCACTTTCTCGCGCTTGCGCGGCTCGTAAACGTGCGGAACGCTCATGCCCAATTCGCGCGGATCCAGGCGTTCGATGGTGGCCGCAGCGTCGCCGCCAGCGTGCTCGCCAGCATGCGCGGCATGGGTGACGTGTTCGATCTCCGGCTCGACTGCGGGCTCCGGCTTGCTTGCCGCTGCGGCGGGCGCCTTGGCCGTTGCGCCCTTGCCGGCATGTTTGTCTGCGGTCTTGCCAGTGGACCTGGTTGCCGGCTTCGATTCGGCTTCCGGCACCACTTCGGCATGTTCCGCTGGTGCGGCGACGGCCGGAGCCTCCGCCTGCGGCGGCTCCGCCGGTGCCTCTGGTGCCACTTCGGTCGCCGCCGGCTGCGCAGTTGCAGCAGCCTGCTCGTGTTGTTGCTGGTCTTCGCGCAGCTGGGCCTCACGCGCTTGCGCCTGTTGCTGACGACGCTGCTCGGCCTGTTCGCGCTCCAGCGCCTCCTGCTTGCGCTGCTCGCGGGATTCGGCCAGCTTGCGCACGGCCTCCTCGCGCTCCGGCTCGGCGTTCGCCTCTTCGGCAATCACGCTGCGCTTGACGTAGGTGCGCTTGGAGCGCACCTCAACGTTGACGGTTTTTGCGCTGTTGGCCGTACCGCGGCCACCCGGCGTGGAGACTTTGAGCTCGCCGACGGTGCGCCGCCGCAAGGTGATCTGGCGGGGTGCGTTTTCCGTGGCCGCCGCCGCGGCTGCCGGAGTGGCGCCACGACCGTGCGTCCGCCGCAAAAAGCCCAGCAGTTTCACCTTGTCGGTGCTGCTGATGACTTGATCCGGGCCGGAGAATTTCATGCCCGCCTCGCCAAGCTGAGTGAGCAGCTTGTCGACCGGCATGCCCACCGCATCGGCGAGCTTGTTGATCGTCATATCCGCCATCGTGTTCGTTCTCCGCCATTCCCGCGATTGTCGTCCGTGCCGTCATTGCGCACGCACACCGCCATCCGTGGTGGAAGGTCCAAGCCTTCCTTGACGCGCTCATCCAGAGCGCTGCCCTTCGCGGTCAGCCGCCTTTTTCCAACTGTTCGATCATTGGCTTGCGCGCGGTCATGATCAGCGCCGCCGCATGCTCTTCGGTCATGCCCTCGATGTCGATCAGGTCGTCCACTGCCTGATCGGCAAGATCTTCCACGCTCACCACACCGCGCTCGGCCAGCGTTTGCGCCGTGGCCTCGTCCATGCCTTCCAGCGCCAGCAGCTCCTCGCTTGGCTGGTGCTCGTCGGCGGTTTCTTCCACCGCCAGGGCCTCGGTCAGCAGCGCATCGCGGGCGCGCGCGCGCAACTCCTCGACGATGTCTTCGTCGAAGCCTTCCACCGCCAGCAGCTCGGCACTCGGCACATAGGCGATTTCCTCGACGCTGGAGAAGCCCTCCTGCACCAGGATGTTCGCGATCTCCTGGTCCACCTCGAGCTTTTCCATGAACAGCGCACGCGCCGCTTCCTGCTCGGCTTCGCTCTTGGCGGTGACCTGGTCCTGGGTCATCACGTTGAGCTGCCAGCCGGTGAGCTTCGAGGCAAGGCGCACGTTCTGGCCGCCGCGGCCGATCGCCTGCGACAGCTTGTCCTCGGCCACTGCAATGTCCATCGAGTGCTTGTCCTCATCCATGATGATGGACTGCACTTCCGCCGGCGCCATCGCGTTGATGACGTACTGTGCCTGGTTTTCGTGCCACAGGATGATGTCGACGCGCTCGCCGTTGAGGTCGTTGGACACCGCCTGCACGCGCGAACCGCGCATGCCGATGCAGGCGCCGATCGGGTCGGTGCGGCTGTCGTGCGCCAGCACCGCGATCTTGGCGCGGTCGCCCGGATCGCGCGCGCAGCCCTTGATCTCCACCAAACCCTGGCCAACCTCCGGCACTTCGAGCTTGAACAACTCGATCATGAACTCCGGCGCCGCGCGCGACACGAACAGCTGTGGCCCGCGCACTTCGGATTTCACTTCATACAGATAGCCGCGCAGGCGGTCGCCGACGCGCACCGATTCGCGCGGAATCGTCTTGTCGCGCGCAATGAAGGCTTCGGCATTGCCGCCGAGATCCAGATAGATGTTGCCGCGCTCCACGCGCTTGACGATGCCGGTGATGAGCTCGCCGACGCGATCCTTGTAGGCATCCACCACCTGCTGGCGCTCGGCCTCACGCACGCGCTGCACGATCACCTGCTTGGCGGCCTGCGCGGCAATGCGCCCGAATTCGGCATTTTCAACCTGATGCTCGATGTATTCGCCCACCTGCGCATCGGCGCGCTCGTCGAGCGCGTCCATCAGGCGCAACTGGAAATACGGCGACTCCATCTCGCCATCGTCGGCAATCACTTCCCACCGGCGAAAAGTCTCGTAATCGCCGGTGTCGTGGTCGATGGCAACCCGGATGTCCGGGTCTTCCTCCGGGTAACGCTTCTTCGCGGCGGAGGCCAGTGCGGCTTCCATCGCTTCGAAGATCACGTCGCGCGGCACGCCCTTCTCGTTGGCAACCGCGTCGACCACCAGCAAAAGCTCTTTGCTCATTGCAGCAACTCCAAGGGCGCCACGCGGCGTCCAACTGTCGATTCTTGCAGCCATCCCTGCGTGCGGGGTTCCGGCAGCGATCTGTCCATGATCGCACGGTTGATCGAATTCAATCAGGCTTTCTTCTTGCGCGGCACCTTGCCGGGCTTGGGCTTGGGCGCATAGCCCAGGGCCACCCAATCGGGCACCACCCTTGCGCTTTCCACCTCGGCATGGGCAACGGTGAGCATCTGGCCGTCCACCTCGAGCAACAACTGCTCGCCGGCCACGGCCACCAGCTTCCCTCGCAACCGGCGCCGGCCATCCAGCGGCACTCGCAGCAACACTTTCACGTCTTGCCCGACCACCCGGGCAAACTGCGCCGCGGTGAACAGCGGGCGGTCAAGCCCGGGCGAAGACACCTCGAGCACGTACTGCCCGGGGATCGGGTCCTCGACATCCAGCAGCGCCGACAACTCGCGGCTCGCCGCCTCGCAATCGTCGATGCCGACTTCGCGGCGCGTGCCGTCGGCCGCCACCGTTTCGTCCAGCACATCCAGATACACGCGCAACGTGCCCTGATGCGGCCCGGAAACGAGTTCCACGCCAAGGCAGCACAAGCCGAGATCGGCAAGTACCGGGTCAAAACGTTGTGCGAGCGAGTGTGTATCCATCAAGGCGTTCCCAGGTCGCAAAAACAAAAAATGGGCACCAACGGCCCATTCCCTGCCCCGTGCCGGAGCGTCATCGTCAATGTTCCGACTCGCGGCCGCTTTCCGTGCACCCGCCCCAAACGGCCACGCCGATCGAAGGCAAATGCAGTGCACTCCATGCACCCAACAAAAAAGCCTCACGAGGAGGCTTTCTTGTCCAAGAAAGTCTGGTAGCGGGGGCAGGATTCGAACCTGCGACCTTCGGGTTATGAGCCCGACGAGCTGCCAGACTGCTCCACCCCGCATCAGAGTCGGCAACTATACAGGGCGTCGTCACGCCTGCGCAAGGCGTGGGTGCCAAAAACGCCGCAGCCAGCCGCCGTGCAGTGCTTCCGATCGTCGCCTCACGGATCAAGGCGATTGGTGCCGATGACCGGCTGCGCACGAATCAACCGCAGGCACAAATACAAGTGGCGGAAGCCGGCATCGCCCCATGCCGAAACATTGCACTTCTCGCGCGAATCCGTTGCACTGCAGCCCTTGCGGCAATTCGCGCGCGCCATCGACCTTGCCACCCATGCCCGCCTGGCGCCCTTCCGCTGCCATCCGCCTGCGCCACGCCACCTTGCTGCGTCCTTTGCTGAGCGTGGGCAAGGTGGATGTGCCGTGGCAGGTGGGGTTGCGCAATACCGCAGCGGTGGTGGTGCCATTGGCCCTTGGCGCGGCGACCGACCAGTTGCCAGTCGGGCTTGCGGTGGCAGTCGGCGCGCTGAACACCATGTTTGTCGATCAAGCCGGGCCGTATCGGCTGCGCATGCAGGCGATGGCGCTGACGGCCGTAGCGGCGGGCATGGCGGCGTTTGCCGGCGCCACCCTGGGCGAAGTGCCTGCTGTGCTGCCGATCGTGGCGCTGGTATGGGCGTTCCTTGCAGCCTTGCTGGTGGCGGTGGGTCCGAGTGCAAGTCGCGCCGGGATGACCAGCATGGTGTTGCTGGCGGTGATGAGTGCCGACCCGCAGCCGGTGCCGCAGGCGCTGGCTGCCGCGCTGCTGATCGCGGCCGGCGGCGCCTTGCAGATGCTGTTTGCGATTGCGGCGTGGCCCCTGCAGCGCTATCGCCCGGAACGCCATGCGCTGGCGGGCGCGTTCCGGGCGCTGGCCACGGTGGCCCGACAACCGGTGGCCAGCGGCAGCGAAAGTGCCCTGCCGCCGTCGCTGAATGCCTTGCAGGCGACCCTGTTTGGCGCCGGCCATGCGCGCGGCCGCGCGGTGGAGGCGCTGCGGGTGCTGGCACAACTCGGCGAACGGATCCGGCTGGAACTCTCCGCCCTGGCCGACCTGCAAACGCGCGACGCTTCCACCCTGGCGGCAAGCCCGTTGCAGGCAGTACGCCAGGCGGCCGCCGAGGTGCTCGAAGCCCTGGCCAGCGCGCTGGAACAGGCGGCTGCGCCACGCGCCGACGCCGCGCTGGCGGCGTTTGCCACGGCGGTAGCACCGCTCACGACCATGGGCTCCGCGGATACCGGCGCCACCTCCTGGGTCGCCATGGCCGGTGCCCGCGCAACGGCACTCGGCGGACAACTGCGGGCCGCCGTGCGCAACGCGGACGCGGCCGGCAGCCGCGGCGAAATTCGCGCGCAAACCGCCGAGTTTCGACTGCCGCGCACGCTGCGTCCGGCCAATCCGCTGGAAACGCTGCGCGCCAACCTGCACCTGCACTCGCCGGCATGCCGACATGCGATCCGCGCCGCCATCTGTTTTTCCATCGCGATCGCGTGGGCGCACACGCCGGCGCTGACGCGCGGCTATTGGCTGCCGATGACGATGGCCATCGTGCTGCGGCCGGACTTCGGCGCCACCTGGCGCATCGGCCTGCTGCGGGTGCTGGGCACCCTCGTCGGGCTGGTGCTGTTCACCGGCTTGCTGCATTTCATCGGCATCGACAACGTCTGGGTGGCGCTGGCGCTGCTCGCGGTGTCGTGTTTCGGTTTCCGCGAACTGGCCGCGGTGCATTACGGCGTGGCCGTGACGTGCCTGACCGGTCTGGTGGTCATCCTGCTGACACTCTATGGCGTGCCACCGGAAGCCTCGCTGCCGGCGCGGCTGATCGACACCGCGGCAGGCAGTGCGCTGGCGCTGTTCGCCTATTTTGCCTGGCCCACCTGGGAGCGTGGACGCGAGCAAGGCGTGCTGGCCGAGCTGCTGGATGCGTACCGCGAATACCTCCTGGCCGTGACGGGCGGCAACCGACGTGCCTGCCACGAAACGCGCATCGCCGCACGTGCCGCACGCAGCGCGGCCGAGGCTTCGCTCGATCGCATGCGGCATGAACCCGCCAGCCGTGCCAGCGTGCCGCGTGCGCAAGCGCTGATGGCGCAGGCCAACCGCGTGGTGCGCGCCACGATGACGCTGGAATCCGCACGCGGCACGCGCGACGCCGTACCGGAGCCGCCGAACGCCCACCTGGTCGATGGCTTTGTCGATGCCCTCGCTCATGCCTTGGCGGAGTGCGCGGCGGCGCTGCGCGAGGCGCGGGCGCCAGTGGACGACTGGCAACTGCGCCAGCGCCAACGCGCGTTTGCGGCCACGCTGGCCGCTGATGGACACGTGGAATGGACGGCCGCCCTGCTCGACGCCAGCGACCGCATCGTCGATGCGATTGACTCGGTGGCGCATGTGCTGCAGCGGTGAACCGTCGCGGTCGCGGCAAGCGCCGGCACGCACCGCGCCAATCATGTCAGGGCAGTGGCGTGGCAACCCATCTGGACGGCCGAACCAGCACGCAAAACCGGAGGAATCCTGCCGCGTCCTTCGGCGAATCCGGCATGCGCGCCGTATCCAGCCGCACACACCACTTGCCCGAACCACGATTTGCCGGTAAACCGCCAACGGTTGATCTGCCGCCGGCGCCGTAGCCCGGCATGCGGATCGCACGACCCTCGCCACCACCACGCAGCCATTCCACGGGGAGACACC
>SCRM01000012.1 GCA_004298045.1 Rhodanobacter sp.
GAACCGCTCCGCACCGAGCTTCGTCAGTGCCGCCGTCAACGTCGTCTTGCCGTGATCCACGTGGCCGATCGTCCCCACGTTCACATGCGGCTTGGTCCGCTCGAATTTACCCTTTGCCATACGCCAGAGTCCCGGTGGAGTCAGTGATGGGGAAACAACCGCCCGGTGCGGGCGAAACCTGTAACGTGGTGCTCATGACTGGAATCGAACCAGCGACCTCTTCCTTACCAAGGAAGTGCTCTACCGACTGAGCTACATGAGCAGAAACTTGCAACGGCTTCCGTGTCGACTGCCGGTTCGGCATCCGGCCGAACGCATGAAATGGTATCGCGTCGCGCGGCAGGCTGGTTCAGTGGAGCGGGAGACGGGAATCGAACCCGCACCATCAGCTTGGAAGGCTGAGGTTCTACCATTGAACTACTCCCGCCCTGCGTGCAGCGTGTTGCGGGCCGCGCCGCTCTCGCGTCGCGTTCCGATTCGCTCCCGGCGAATCGGTCGAACCTGCACTCCATTCGGTGGTTCTCATCCACCTCATGAAGTGCCTTGAATCGCTATCGTGGTGGAGGGGGGTGGATTCGAACCACCGAAGGCGTGAGCCAGCAGATTTACAGTCTGCCCCCGTTGGCCGCTTGGGTACCCCTCCAACAAAGAAGGCGTATTGTGTGGATCGGCCCCGCAGCTGTCAACACCTTGGCTCGGTGTCGGCACGTGATTTGCACGCGTGGTACGCGGTATTTCAGCCGCTCGGCTCGCAGCGTTCCGCCGCGTGCGCGTCAACCAACTCTTCCATCTTGTGCGACAGCGCCTGCATGCCCTTGGCGTAACGCTGCAGGCGGCGCTCGGCATCGTCGCGCGGCTCCCAGTGCGGCACCGGCGTGGGTCCGCCATCGGCGTCATCGAGTGCAACGAACACCATCACGCAGCTCGTTGCCAGGCGCTCCTCGCCGCGGCGCAGATCACGGGCGAGCACTTCCACCGCCAGATGCATGCTGGTGGTACCGGTATGGATCAAACGCGCACGCACGGTCACCAGATCACCGATGCGGATCGGCGCCACGAACTGGATGCCGCCCACCGAGGCGGTGACGCAATAGGCGCCGCTCCACGCCACGGCGCAGGCGTAACCGGCCTGGTCGATCCATTTCATCGCCATGCCGCCATGCACCTTGCCCCCAAAATTGACGTCGGTGGGCTGGGCGAGAAAACGAAAGCTCACCTCGTGCTGGGTTCCAGGCATGGATGTGGCCCACGGCAAACAGGTGTCCCGATTATGCACGCGTGGGCCACTGCCGGCAGCGGCTTCTCGGGAACATGACGGCAAGCCGGGGAAGACACGGCGGCATGACTCAGGCACCCGGTCCGCCCTTGCGGCAACGGCGCGGATTGGCCTGGAGTCTGGTTGGCGAGCTGCACTGGCCTGGCCGCGCGCGGCCAGGCCAATCTTGGGACGGGAACAGCACGGCGACAAACTTCATCGTCGCGCCTCAGCCTGCGGCGACTGCGCCGGTCAGACGTTGAACAGGAAGTGCATCACGTCGCCGTCCTGCACGACGTAGTCCTTGCCTTCCTTGCGCAGGCGGCCGGCGGCGGCGGCGCCTTGTTCGCCCTTGTGGGCGATGAAGTCAACGAAGGAGACGGCTTCGGCGCGGATGAAGCCGCGCTCGAAATCGGTGTGGATGACGCCGGCGGCCTGCGGGGCGGTGAAGCCGCGGTGGATGGTCCACGCGCGCACTTCTTTCGGGCCGGCGGTGAAGTAGGTTTCCAGGTCGAGCAGCTTGTAGCCGGCGCGGATCACGCGGTTCAGGCCGGGCTCGTCCAGGCCCATGGACTGCAGGAACTCGCCGCGGTCGGCCTCGTCGAGCTGCGCCAGCTCCTCCTCGATGGCCGCGCACACCGGCACCACCTCGGCACCTTCGGTTTGCGCGTGGGCGCGCAGCGCGTCCAGGTGTGGATTGTCGGTGAAGCCGTCCTCGAGCACGTTGGCGACGTACATCAGGGGCTTGAGCGTGAGCAGGAACAGGTCGCGGACCAGTGCCTTGTCCTCGTCGGACAGGCGCAGGCTGCGCGCGGACTTGCCCTCGTTCAACGCGGCGGCAAGTTTCTCCAGCACCGGGCGCTTGGCCAGCGCCTCCTTGTCGTTGGCCTTGGCGGCGCGCTCGACGCGGTTCAGCGCCTTGTCCACCGATTCGAGATCGGCCAGCGCCAGCTCGGTGTCGATGGTTTCGATGTCGGCGATGGGGTCGACCTTGCCGGCGACGTGGATGATGTCCGGATGCTCGAAGCAGCGCACCACGTGGGCAATGGCGTCCACCTCGCGGATGTGGGCGAGGAACTTGTTGCCCAGGCCCTCACCCTTCGATGCGCCGGCGACGAGGCCGGCGATGTCCACGAATTCCACTGCCGCCGGCACGATCTTCTGCGGGTTCACCACCGCCGCCAGTTGCGCCAGTCGCGGGTCCGGCACCGGCACCACGCCGACGTTGGGCTCGATCGTGCAGAACGGAAAATTCGCCGCCGCGATGCCGGCCTTGGTGAGCGCGTTGAACAACGTGGACTTGCCGACGTTGGGCAGGCCGACGATGCCGCATTTCATGCTCATGGTTTTCTCCGGGATTCGGGATGTCGGGATAGGAGATTCGGAAAAGCGGGATCGCCAGGCGTCAGACGAATCCCGCATCCCTTATCACGAATCCCGGCTTGGGGTATGCAGCAGCTGCATCGCCTTGTCGAACTCGCCGGCGACCGCAAGGGGCAGAACGTCGAGGGCGCGGGCGATGGCGTCGAGGATAAGGTCTTCGTCCTGCGCGGAAGGCCGGCCGAGCACCCAGTTGACCACTCTGTCCTTGTGCGCAGGATCGTGGCCGGGGTGGCCGGTGCCCAGGCGCAGGCGATGGAACCTGCCATGGCCAAGGTGCGCGATGATGTCGCGCAGGCCATTCTGGCCACCATGGCCGCCGTCGAACTTGATCCGCGCGGTACCGGGCGACAAGTCGAGATCGTCGTGTGCCACCAGGCATTCGACCGGGTCGATCTTGTAGTAGCGCAGCGCCGCGGCCACGGCGATGCCGCTTTTGTTCATGAAAGTGGACGGTTTGAGCAGCCACACCGGGCTGCCGCCAACTCGCACGCGGCAAACCTCGCCGTGCAGTTTGCCGTCGGAACCCCAACGCTCGTCCTGGCTCGCCGCCAGGGCGTCCACAAACCAGAACCCGGCGTTGTGCCGGGTTCGGAGGTATTCGGCACCGGGGTTGCCCAGCCCGACAATCAGCTTCAGACCCGCCATGATGGGGCGCAAACCGCAGTGACCCGCGCCGCGAACGGCGCGGGTCGGCGCGACTTACTTCTTGCCCTTGGCCGGAGCGGCATCCTTCGCCGGGGCGGCAGCGCCCTTGGTCGGGGCGGCCGCATCCTTGCCGGCGGCGGCCGGGGCCGCAGCGGCGGCGGCGGCATCGCCCTCGGCGGCCGGGGCCGGCTCTTCTTCCACTTCGATCTTGGCCATCACCGCGGTGACCACCGCCGCGTCATGCGCCTCGCCCAGGTGCAGCTGCACCAGCTGCACATCCGCCGGCAGCTTGAGCTGCGAGAGGTGGACGATGTCGCCGAGCTTGAGATCCTTCAGGTCGACCTCGATGTGCTCGGGCAGATCCTTCGGCAGGCAGTACACCTCGACCTCGTTGAGGTTGTGGGTGATGACCACGCCGGCCGTCTTCGCCGCCGGAGAAACCTCCTTGTTGAGGAAGTGCAGCGGCACGTTGACGCGCAGCTTGACGCTCTCGTCGATGCGCAGGAAATCCACGTGCATCATCTGCTGCTTGTACGGGTGCTTCTGCCAGTCGCGCAACAGCACCTTCTGCACCTTGCCGTCGATGCTCAGGTCGAGCAGCGAGGAGAAGAACCACTCGTTCTTCGCGGCCAAAAGGATGGTGTTGTGCTCGACCTGGACGTTTTCAGCCGGCTTGCCCGCGCCATAGACGACGCCCGGCACGTAGCTCGCACGACGCAGGCGGCGGCTCGCACCTTTCCCCTCGTCCTTGCGGCTCTCGGCCTTGATTTCGTGAACCTTTGCCATGTTGTGATACCTCGGAAGTTGGCCACCTCGCGGTGGCTGGGTGACTTCCCCGCGACCAGGGAAGTCGATGTGCAGGGAATCGGGAATGGGGAATGGAAAATCGGAAAAGCTGCGTTGCTGCGATCCGATTCCCTATTCCCTACTCCCTACTCCCGTATTCAGTCCACATACAACGAACTCACCGACTCGCCATAGGCGATGCGGCGGATGGTTTCGGCCAGGAGCTCGGCCACCGAGAGCTGGCGAATCTTGGGGCACGCCTTGGCCTCGGGACGCAGCGGCAGGGTGTCGGTGACGACCAGGCGATCGAGGCTGGATTTTTCCAGGTTGCCGAGCGCCGGGCCGGAAAGCACCGGGTGCACGCAGTAGGCCACCACCTTCTTCGCGCCGCGCTCCTTGAGTGCCGCCGCGGCGGCGCACAGGGTGCCGGCGGTATCGACGATGTCGTCCACCATGACGCAGGTCTTGCCGGCAACGTCACCAATGATGTTCATCACCGTCGCCACGTTGGCGCGCGGCCGGCGCTTGTCGATGATGGCGAGATCGGCGTCGTCCAGCCGCTTGGCAACCGCGCGCGCGCGCACCACACCGCCAACGTCGGGGCTGACCACGACCATGTCGTCGGTGCTGTAGTGGCGCCAGATGTCGGCCAGCAGCACCGGCGAGGCATAGACGTTGTCCACCGGGACATCAAAAAAGCCCTGAATCTGTTCGGCGTGCAGGTCGACCGTGAGTACGCGGTCGATGCCGGCGGTGCTGATGAGCTTGGCCACCAGCTTGGCGGTGATCGGCACGCGGGTGGAGCGCGGGCGGCGATCCTGGCGGGCATAACCGAAATACGGCATCACCGCGGTGACGGTGGTGGCCGAGGCGCGCTTGAGGGCATCGGCCAGCGCCAGCAGCTCGACCAGGTTCTTGGCGCTCGGCGCACCGGTCGGCTGGATCACGAACACTTCCTGCCGGCGAACGTTCTCCTCGATCTCGATCTGCACCTCGCCGTCGCTGAAGGTGCTGACCAGCGCCTTGCCGAGCGGCACGCCCAACCGATGGGCGATCTCCTCGGCAAGTTGCGGATGCGCCTTGCCGGCGAACAGCATCATCGGACTGGAATCGGTCCTGTCCACGCTTGTATACCTCGATACCCGTTACTGGCTGGATGGCTGGGGCGGCAGGATTCGAACCTGCGCATGCGGGAATCAAAATCCCGTGCCTTGACCAGACTTGGCGACGCCCCACCAATGGTTTTGCGGTGCCGCCCCGTGGCGACGCCTTGGGCCGGCCCCATGGCCGACTGCGAGCGAACCGTCCTGTTTCGCCCGTCAACGCTGCCTGCGACGATGGCGCGACAAGGCTTCGTGCAAAGGCGAAACCGCCGCACCGGTGGCAACCCGGGCCGTGAACGCCGACGGACAACGGGCCGCGATGGCCTGTGCCTGCTCCAGCGTACGCACTTCCAGAAAGCCGCAACCGCCACTGCCAGAAAGCCGTGCCGCCCCATGGCGACCCAACCAATCCAGCGCCGCCGCCACCTGCGGATGGTGCTTGCGCACCCCGGCAGTGAAGGCATTATCCGCTGCTTCGCCCGAAATAAAGGCGGAAATTGTCGCTGGCGACGTCGGAGGTGTCAATTCCGCGACCGCTGGCGTGATGGCCGAAGCCCCCCGTTCACCGGGATCGAGCAACACGTAATGCCGGCGCGGCAGATGCAACGCGGTGATCTGTCCCCCCATGGCGACCCAGGCTGCCTCGCCGCACAGAAAGGCCGGCACGTGCGCGCCAACGCGGCGCGCCACGGCGGCCAATTCGTCCTCGCCGAGTCCGCATTGCCATAGTTGATTGAGCGCCACGAGCACGGTCGCGGCATTCGAGCTGTCGGCACCGAGGCCACCACTGGGTACCAGTTTCCGCCCCAAGGCCAGATCGGCCCCCGGCCCGTCACCGGCCTGTTCGCGCAACAGGCGCGCAGCGCGCATGGCCAGGTTTTCCTCGGATACGCCACCGAGGCAGTGGATTGCAGCATCGGCGCGCGCGCGCACCTGCAATTCGGTACCGGCGTCGAGCAGGCGATAGGCCGCTTGCAGCACGGCGCTGTCGTCGTCACCCCGACCCACGACGCGCACGCACACATTGAGTCGTGCCGGCGCCGGCCAGGCATGCCAATCATGCGCGGCGAGCGGCGCCAGCGCGCGGCTCATGAACACGCGCAGATGGTCGGGGAACCCGTTTTCGCGGTCGCGCGCCAGCTCCGGCGCAAACGCCGGCGCGTGCTTGTCGACGATCACGAAGCCGTGTTTGGCGTAGAACGGCGCGTTCCACGGCACATCGGCCAAAGTGCCCAGATCCACCCGCCGATAGCCCGCTGCGCGCGCCCAGGCGCAGGCGTGTTCGAGCAAGGCAGCGCCAATGCCGTGCTGGCCGTGCGCTGGCAGCACGTCGATCTCGGCAACGCCGATCGCGTCTGCGCGCGACATCGGATCGAGCCAGATAAAACCGAGTTCATTGCCGTCGATATCCAGCGCCACCCACACATAACCGCGCACCAGCGCCCGCAACAGCTCGCCGCGCGGCATCTCCACCGCTGCATACGCCGGCCACACCGGGTGCGTACGAAACAACTGCACCGCCTTGCGCTCGATCGTGCACAGGGCATCCAGTTGGTCGGGCTCGGCGCGTTCGATGGTGTACGCCACCGGGATTTACCTCGGCGCGAAAGGACTGTCGGGCTGAGGCCCAACCCACAGGAGCACCGGCTTTCGTGGGTCGGGATTCATCCCGACCAAGGGCAGCCGAGCGGCGAAACGCTGAGGGTTCATGGCTGCAAATCCCAATTCTCGATCGACAGCCGCACCTTGTACGGCGGACGCGCGGCAAACACGGTGGTGGGCAGTGGCGGCGTGCGGGTGGTGTCCCACGCGCGGTACTCCACGCTCCAGCCATCCTGCGTCAGGAGCGACGGCAAGCGGTTGTCGCCAAAGGCGATCTCGGCCGGGCCACTGTCGGCACGCAAGCCCAGTACCCACGCGCGCAGGTCGCGCATCGGCACTTCCCAGCCGAGCGCACGCCGCATCAACGCCTCGGCATCCGGGCCATGCCGCGGGCCGCCATCCAGGCCTTCCAGCACGGCGCCGCTCGGGTCGCCATGCAACTCGAAACTGCGTCCGGTGATTGGCGTGCGGAATACGAACCGGTAGTGCTCGCCGTCCTGGGTCCAGGTGAAACCGCCGCTGCCGCCCTCATGGCCGTCGGAGACGCCGAGCCGTCCGCTCAATACCCAGTGGCTGGTGTGCACCAGTGCCTGCTCGCGCGCAAGTTGCGCGTTGAGCAATCCAGCGTCGCCCTTGATGCGCACCATCTGCGGTGCGCATGCCGCCAGCAGCAGCGGCAGCGCCGCCACCCAAAGTCGCACATGACGGTTCATGGGTGCAGTCGCTTGATGGTGTTGGCAAGGTTGACGTTGTGCGGGTCGAGCTTGCGCACCTGATCGAATACCTGCTCGGCCGCCGCATGATTGCCCTGCTGCCACAGCACTTCGCCCAGATGCACGCCAATATCGGCCTGTTTGCTGGCTTGCCACGCGCCGCGCAGGGTTTGCGCCGCCTGGGCAAGGTCGCCCATGCGGTATTGCAACCAGCCCCACGAGTCGGCAATGGAGGGATCGTTCGGCCGCGCGGCACGCGCGCGAGTCAGCAGCTGCTCGGCTTCGGGCAGGTCGCGGTTGGCGTCGGCCAGGGTAAAGCCGAGCGCATTGCTGGCGTCGACGTCGTCCGGCTTCTGCTTGAGGATGGCGCGGAAATCGCGTACTGCGTTGTCCACCTGACCGGCTTCGGCGTAGGCCAGCCCGCGCCCGTACAGCAGCCCGGAGTTGTTCGGCACCACTTGCAGTGCGCGGGTGAACGCGGTGATCGCCTGCACGTAGTTGCCTTCGCGCAGATACAGCTCGGCATCCAGCTGCCACGCCTGGCGCAGCTGGTCGGGCTGATCGAGGTAATCCAGCTGCAACTGGCCCAGCAGCTCGTGCGCCGCCGCGCCGCGGCCTTGCGCCTGCAGCAGCACCGCGCTGCGCAGATCGGCGTCGAACGCGTGCGGATCGTCGTCATCGACCTGTCCGTACCAGCTGAGCGCCTCGCTGCCACGGTGCAGCATTTCCGCGAGCTGGCCGAGCAGGTAGGCGCTGTGCTCGCGCACGCCGGCCGGCGCCTGCTGTACTTGCCGATACAGCGCGGTCAGCGCCTTGGTGTCGTTGCGCCGTGCCGCCAGCGCGGCGCGCAGGCGGTAGGTACCGACATCCTGCGGACCGTGGTCGAGCAACTTTTCGGCTGCCGCATAGTCGCCGGCCTCGCTCAGCATGCCAGCGTAGACCAGGCGCAGATGCACGTCGTTCGGTGACCGCGCGATCGCCTGCTTCAGCAGTTTCCGCGCGCCCGGCACGTTGCCGTTGTGGGCCTGCATGCGCGCGGCCCACGCATACACCTCACCGTTGTGCGGAAAGCGTGCCAGCGCCGCGTCCGCCAGATGCTGCGCCCACGCATGGCGGCCCAGCTTGTCGGCCAGCTCGCTCATCGCCAGCCACGCCTGCGGATCGGGCGGCAGGCGCTGCGGCGTCGCCAATTGCTCCAGCAGTTGCCCGGCCTGGGCCTGGTCGCGCGCGCCCACCAGCACGCGCGCAAACGAGCGCCACGCATCCTTGTCGCGGGTTTCGGTGAGCAGTTTCAACTGCCGCCGCGCCTCGGCGGTGTCGCCGCGGTCGAGCGCAAGCTGTGCGCGCGCCTGCGCCATCGCCGCCGGCTTGCCGCCCAGCGCCTGCCAGCGGTCGAGCGCGCGGGTGGCGGCCGCGTCGTCGTGGGTTGCAATGGCCAACAGCGCCGCACGCTCGGCCACCACGGGGTCGCTGCTGAGCGCCATCGCGCGGTCGTAGTGGCCGGAGGCCACCGCAAGATCGCTGCGTCCAAGCGCCATTTCGCCCGCCATGAGCTGCGCCAGCAGGTCGTGTTCGGCATCTGGCGTCGCCACCGTCATGCGCGCCATCGGCTGCGCCGGTGCCGGCGGACGCGTCGGCTTGGGCGGCAACGGCGCGCAACCGGCCAGCCCGAGCATCAACGCCGCCACTGCCGTAAAATGCCGCATTGGCTTGTCATCGCAACGCGCGTTTCGCACACTGACCACTTGTTTGTCCGCCGTCCGTCTGTCCGTTGCGCCATGTCCGGGTGGCTACCCAAGGCGCCGCGGCGACAAGCTTAGCCTACGCTGCCAGACACACGCCGGAATCTTCGTTACGCCATGCCGCTGATCGCCCTCGGGCTCAACCACCTCACTGCACCGATCGGTCTGCGCGAACAGGTGGCGTTCGACGCGGAGGCAACGCCGTTGGCGCTGCACGAGCTGCAGCACGAACCCGGCGTGGAAGAAGCCTTGATCCTGTCCACCTGCAACCGCACCGAGCTCTACGTGAGCGTGGCCGCCGGTGCCGAGGCGCTGCCGCGGGAGTGGCTGGGTCGCCAGCATCACCTGACCCCCGGCAAGCTCGACGAGTTCCTGTACCGCCACGACGAGCAGGAAGCCGCGCGCCATCTGTTTCGCGTCGCCACCGGACTGGACTCGATGGTGCTCGGCGAGCCGCAGATCCTCGGCCAGGTCAAGGACGCCTACCAGCTTGCGCGCGAGGCGCACACGCTCAAGGCGCCGCTGGATCGCCTGTTGCAGCACACCTTTGCGGTGGCCAAGCGGGTGCGCACGGAAACCCAGGTGGGTGCGCACACGGTGTCGATCGCGTTCACTGCGGTGCGCCTTGCCGAGCAGGTGTTTGCCGACCTGCACGAAGCCTGCGTGCTGCTGATCGGCGCCGGCGACACCATCGAGCTGGCGGCGCAGCACTTGGCCGACCGCAAGGTGCGCCGGCTGATCGTCGCCAACCGCACGCTGGAACACGCGCAGGATCTCGCCGGCCGCTACGGCGGCTACGCGATCGCGCTGGCCGACCTGCCGCAGCACCTGCCCGAGGCCGACGTGGTGATTTCCTCCACCGCCTCGCGGCTGCCGCTGGTCACCCGACCAATGATGGAGCGCGTGATCGCCACGCGACGCCGCAAGCCGGTGTTCATGGTGGACATCGCCGTGCCGCGCGACATCGAGCCGGCGGTGGGCGAGCTGCCGGACGTCTATCTCTACGGCATCGACGACCTGCAGCAGGTGATCGACGACAACCGCCGCTCGCGCGCCGCCGCCGCGCGCGAAGCCGAGGCCATCATCAACCTGCAGGTGGACCGCTACATGGCCTGGCGCCACGCGCTCGGCCTGCACAACCCGCTGGTGGCCATGCGCCAGCATGCCGAAAACCAGCGCGACGAAGTGCTGGAAAAGGCACGTACCCTGCTGGCCCACGGCAAGACGCCGGAGGAGGCGCTGGCCTTCCTCGCCCACACGTTGACCAACAAGCTGCTGCACGAACCCAGCGCCCACTTGCGCGAGGCGGCACTGTCCGGGGATCTCGACCTGCTGCACTCGGCCGGGCGGCTGTACGGACTGGACGAGCACAAGCCCGAACCCTAGCGGTGCGATGTGCCTTGCCGCCGGCGCGCGCTGCGCATCGGTGCCCTTCCCCATCACCGCTGCCGCCACGCATGACCCCATCCATCCGCCGCAAACTCGAAACCCTCGCCGAGCGCCACGAAGAGCTTGGCCTGCTGCTGGCGCAGCCGGACGTGCTGGCCGATGCCGCGCGCTTTCGCGAGCTGTCGCGCGAATATGCGCAGCTGGAACCGCTGGTGGCGGCGCTGCACGAACACACCGCAGCGCAGCGTGAGCTTGCCGAAGCGCGCGCGCTGCTGGACGACGCCGACCTCGGTGCGCTGGCAGCGGACGACGTCGCCCGCTGCGAGGCGCGGCTGGCCGAGCTCGACGGCGAGCTGCAAGTGCTGCTGCTGCCGAAAGACCCGCGCGACGAGGCCAACCTGTATCTCGAAGTGCGCGCTGGCACCGGCGGCGACGAGGCCGCGCTGTTTGCCGGCGACCTGCTGCGCATGTACCTGCGCTACGCCGAGCGTCGGCATTGGCAGGTGGAAGTGCTGAGCGAGCACGTGGGCGAAAAAGGCGGCTGCAAGGAGGCGGTGGTGCGCATTGAGGGCCGCGGCGCGTATTCGCGGCTCAAGTTCGAGTCCGGCACGCACCGTGTGCAGCGGGTGCCGGAAACCGAGTCGCAGGGGCGCATCCATACCTCGGCCGCCACGGTGGCGATCCTGCCCGAGCTGGACGAGATCGACACCATCGAACTGAACCCGGTCGACCTGCGCATCGACACGTACCGGTCTTCCGGCGCCGGCGGCCAGCACGTCAACAAGACCGACTCCGCCATCCGCATCACCCACCTGCCGACCGGCACCGTGGTCGAGTGCCAGGACGAGCGCAGCCAGCACAAGAACAAGGCACGTGCCATGAGCCTGCTGAAGGCGCGCCTGCTCGACGCGGCACAATCGCAGCAGGCCGCCGTGCAGGCGCAGGAGCGGCGCCTGCAAGTCGGCTCCGGCGACCGCAGCCAGCGCATCCGCACCTACAACTTCCCGCAGGGACGGATCACCGACCACCGCATCAACCTTACGTTGTATCGCCTACCCGAAATACTCGGCGGCGATCTGGACGAGCTGATCGACGCCCTGACGCGCGAGCATCAGGCCGACGAACTGAAGGCGCTGTCCGGATCATGAGCGACCTCACCGCACGCGAGCTGGCCGCCGCGCTCGAGCGTCTGGCGGAGCTGCTCGAACACGGCGCCAACGCGGCGGCGGAAACCCTCGCCGCGCACACGCGCGAACGCTTCCCGCACGAGCCGGAGCCGATCCGCCTGCACGCTCTGGCGCTGCTGCAATCAGGCCAGCGCGAACAGGCCCGGCAGGCGCTGCAGCACGCGGCACAAGTGGCCCCGCAGCACATCGCGACCCAGTGCAACCTCGCCACGCTCGAACTTGAAGACGGCGACCCCAATGCCGCCATTGTGCGTCTGCGCACTGCGTTGCGCCGGGCGCCCGGCCACCCCGACATCCTCAACGCCCTGGGCACGGCGCTGATGGCGGCGGCACGCCACGCCCAGGCGCGCGAAGCCTTTGCCATGGCCACCCACGGCGCACCGACGCACGCCGGCGTGCGCCTGAACCTCGCCGCGGCCGAGCTGGAACTCGGCCACGCTGCGCAGGCGGAAATCCACGCGCGGGAGGCCTTGCAACTGGTGCCGGAGTTGCCTGCTGCACACGCACTGCTCGGTCACGCGCTGCGCGCACAGCACCGCACCGCCGAAGCCGCACGCGTGTTTCTGGCGGCCGAACAGCGCGAACCGCACAACCCGGTGCACGCATATGAAGCCGGCCTGGCACTCGACGATGCCGGCGCGCTGGACGCTGCGGCCACGGCGTGGCGACGCGCGCTGCAAGCCGATACCGGGTTTGCCCCGGCGCTCGGCCAACTGGTCTACGCGCAACGCCGACGTTGCGACTGGCGCGGGCTGGACACGCTCGGCGCGCAGCTGCGCCGAGCGGTGGACAATCACCGCGAAGGCATTGGCCCGTTCGCGTTCCTCGCCGAGGACGCCGACGCCGCTGCACACCGCCGCTGCGCCGAAACCTACGCCGGCGTGATCGAACGCCGCATGGCGCCGCTGCGCACGCAACTGGCGCTGCCCGCGTTGATCCTGGCTGCGGAGGCGCCGATCCGCGTGGGCCTGGTCGCCGACGGCTTCGGCGCGCATGCCACCGGGCTGCTGCTGGTGGCGCTGATCGAAGCGCTGGCCACCAGCTCGCTCGACGTCCACCTGTTTGCCACTACGCCGGACGATGGCAGCGCCCTTCGCCGCCGCCTCGCCCGCGCCGCCACCATGCATGAGCTTGCCAGCATGAACGCCGCGCAGTCGGCGCTGGCGATCCACGCCGCCGGCATCGAGATCCTGTTCGACCTGAACGGTTACTGCGGCAAGGACAACGCCGAGCTGATGGCGCTGCGCGCCGCACCGGTGCAGGTGAACTACCTCGCCTACCCCGGCACCAGCGGCGCGCCGTGGATGGACTACCTGCTCGCCGACGCCACCGTTGTGCCGGATGCCATGCGCCCGGCCATCAGCGAAAAGCTGCTGCGCCTGCCGCGCTGCTACCAGCCCAGCGACACCACCCGCGCCGTCGCCCCCGCGCCATCACGCAGCGCGTCCGGCCTGCCGGAACACGGCACCGTGTTTGCCTGCTTCAATGCCGGCTACAAGCTCAACCCCGCCTCGTTCGCGCGCTTTTTGCACGTGCTTGATGGCGTGCCCGACGGCGTGCTGTGGCTGCTTTCCGTCGGTGCCGATGGCGACGAACGTCTGCGCCACGCTGCCACCGAACACGGCATCGCGCCGGCGCGCCTGGTGTTCCTGCCGCACCTGCCGCACACCGAATACCTCGCGCGCTACGCGCTGGCCGACCTGTTCCTGGATACCCTGCCGTACAACGCGCACACCACCGCATCCGACGCGCTGTGGGCCGGCTGCCCGGTGCTCACCCTGCGCGGCGAAACTTTTGCCGGTCGCGTCGCGGCAAGTCTGCTGGAACACGTCGGCCTGCCGGAGTTGATCGCCGACGACGAAACCGCCTTTGTCGAGAGCGCGATCGAACTCGGGCAAAACCCGAATGGGCTGGCCACGCTGCATCGCTACCTCGCGCAGCAAGGCCGCCGCAGCGAGCTGTTCGACATGCCGGGTTACGCCCGCGATTTCGAACGCGCCGTGCAATGGATCAGCGCGCGCCATCGCGCCGGCCTCGCGCCGCAAGACCACGATGTCGCGCCCGCCATCAGCCGGTGACAAACCCGCTGCGCGCGGCCTCCGCGATGTCTTCGCGCGCCACCGCCACGACCTTGGCCGCCGGTGGCCCCTGCCACAGCCAGCGTTCGAGCGCGACGAGCGCGGGCGCACTGCCTTCGGCGATCACCTCGACGCGGCCGTCCGCAAGGTTCGTCGCGCTGCCGGCCAAACCGAGCACACTGGCCTTCTCGCGGGCGCTGGCGCGAAAAAACACCCCCTGCACGCGGCCGCTGACGAGAAAGCGCGCGGCAGGCATCAAGGTTTGCCTTTCGCGATGGCGGCATCCAGCATCTTCGCGTCGATCGGACCGAGGAAGTGGGTGGCGACGGTGCCGTCCGGCGCAATCAGCCAGGTTGTCGGCAAGCCCCGAGGCTCGGCGAAATCCTTGAGCGGCTTGTCCAGCGTGACCTGCGCCACCGGATAACGCACCGGGTGTTTGGCGAGAAACGCCTTGATGTCCGCCGGCTCGCTGTCGTCGTAGGCGATGCCGATCGCACGCACATTCGCGTGGCTGCGCACGTAGCGCGAGAGGTCCGGCATCTCCTTGATGCACGGCACGCACCAGGTGGCCCAGAAATTGACGATCACCCAGTGCCCGCGCTGCGCGGCAAGGCTGAAGTGCCCGCCACCGAGCGTCGCCACTTCCAGTGCCGGGTGCGTCGGCATCGCCGCCTGCACCGGGTTGGCAACCGCCAGCGCAAGCAAGCACGCCGTCAGCCAGTGGAATCGCTTCATGCTCATGTCTCCGGGTGTCCGTCCGTCGTGCCGGCAGCGGGAAACGCCGTCGCCAGCGGCGTGCCCAATCGCACCTGCACCGCGTCGGCCAGCTCGTCGAGCTGCGCCAGCAACGGCATCGGCAGATCCAGCCCGAGCGCCGCCGCCGCGCTTGCCGGCTGCAGCGGCAACCGGTAGGTGCTGTGCCGGTACACGCGCAGCAAGTCGGCGCTGTCGAGCGCACGGCTGAGCAGCCAGCCGCCGGCCTCGCTGCGCTGGATCAGGTCGGCACGCGCAAGGTCGTCGAAATACGCCGCCACCGCGGCACCACGCAGACGTGGCTCGACCGCCACGATCGCGGCCGCATCGACCGTGGCGCCACGCCGCTGGGCGCTGACGAAATGCCCCAGCACGATCATCAGGCCAAGAAATTCCTCGCCCTCGGGCAAGCCTTCCGCCGGCGGCTGGTAATCGAACGCAGAGGCCGACGCCGCGATCGACGCGCCCAGGATCACGATGATCCACGACAGGTAGATCCACAGCAGGAAAATGGGGATCACCGCGAGTGCACCGTAGATCTCGCTGTAGCTGTGCGCGTGATGCACGAAGCGCGCGAACCCCCAGCGCGCCAGCTCGAACAGCACCGCACCGAGCAGCGCGCCGATCACCGCCTTGCGCCATGCCACGCGGCAATTCGGGATCAGGCCGTACATCAGCCACAAGGTGGCAAAGGTGACCACGAACGGCAGCACGCCGAGCATGCGCTGCCCAGCGCTCTCCAACTGTCCGGCCGCCTCGGCGAGCAGCGGGATGGCGGTGACATACGAGGTGAGCGCAATGCCGCCGACCACCAGGATCGGCCCCAGCGTCAGGGCCGCCCAGTACAGCAGCAGGCGCGACCCCCAGCGCCGCGCCTGGTGCACGCGCCAGATGCGGTTCAGGCGGTCCTCGATGCTGACCATCATCGCGATCGCGCTGAACAGCATCACCAGGATGCTGAGCCCGGTGAGCTTGCTGGCGTTGGCGGCGAACGCGATCAGGGTCTCCTGCACGCGCTCGCCGGCGGCCGGCACGAAGTTGCGGAACACGAAATCCAGCAATGTGCCGCGCGCCTGCGCAAACATGGGGAACGCCGCGAACATCGCCAGCATCGCCACCGTCAGCGGCACCAGCGACACCAGCGTGGTGTAGGACAACGCGCCCGCGGTCTCGAAGCATTTGTCGTCGACGAAGCGTCGCCACAGAAAGCGGCCAAAGCTCACCAGACGGTCGCGGTCGAAGCGCTGTTTCATGGGCGATGGTCAGCCTCGCGGGAATCGCCCGTACACTAGCGCAACATCTTCGCCACGCCCACGCATGCTCGACATCCTCGTTCTCTACTACAGCCGTCACGGCCACACCGCGCTGCTCGCGCGGCTCATCGCGCGCGGCATCGAGGAGGTGCCCGGTGCGGTGGCGCGCCTGCGCCAGGTGCCGCCGGTGGCGCCGGTGACCGAAGTGGCGCAGCCCCCGGTGCCGGAAGACGGCGCGCCCTACGCCACCCGCGACGACCTCGCCCAATGCAGCGGCCTCGCGCTGGGCAGCCCGACGCGGTTCGGCAACATGGCCGCGCCGCTCAAGTATTTTCTTGACGGCACCGCCGCCGAATGGGTCAGCGGCACGCTCGCCGGCAAGCCTGCCGCCGTGTTCACCTCCACCACCACGATGCATGGCGGCCAGGAATCCACCCTGTTGTCGATGGCGCTGCCGCTGCTGCATCACGGCATGCTCCTGGTCGGCATTCCGTTCACCGAACCCGAGCTCACGACGACGCAGACTGGCGGCTCGCCGTACGGCGCCACCCATGTCAGCGGCCCGCAGGGTGACCGCCCGATCAGCGAACACGAACGCACCCTCGCCCGCGCGCTCGGCCGCCGGCTCGCCAACGCCGCCCGCCGGCTCGCCACGCCATGAATGCACCACTCCCCATCGAACAAAAACTCGGCCTTGCCGCCTGGGCCGCGCTCACGCTGTTGCAGCCGGTGTGGCATGGCTGGCTGTTCCCCATGGCAAGCAGCGCCGCCACCGTGTGGATCGTCGCCATCGCCACCGTGCCCCTGCTGCTGCCGCTCTTCGCGCTGCGCCGCGTGACGCGCGCGCTCTTATGGGTCGGCATCCTCGCGCTGTTCTACTTTTGCCACGGCGTGGCCGAAGCGTGGAGCCTGCCGGCCGAACGTGCACTCGCCATCGTCGAAATCGCCCTGACCCTGGTGCTGATCGCCGCCCTCGGCGCCGGCGTACGGCGGCCGCGGCGCAGCAACCCCTGATCCACGCGCGCGCCTTCACGCCACGCTGCCTATACTCGCCCCGTTCCCGCAACGGAGGCTCGCCATGGCATTCCTGCAGACCGCGCCGCAACTGGCGCATCCGTGGCGCGAGGAGCGCGTGTTGCATGCGTGGCTGGATCGCGTGCTGCCGGCGGGGCGTCGCGCAGCGCTGGACGCCGACCTTGATGCGCTCGGCGATTACGCACTTCACGCTTGGCAACGTGCGCGCACTATCACTCCGCGCACGCCGGTGCTGACCCAGTGGGACGCGTGGGGGGCACGCGTGGATCGCATCGAGCTCACGCCGACGTGGCAGGAAGGCGCCGCCATCACGGCCCAGCACGCGGTGCTGGCGGCAGGCCATGAAGCGAGCGAATACGCGCGGCTGGAAGAGTTTGCCCGGGTATACCTCTACCACGTGGCCAGCGAGTTCTACACCTGCCCGCTGGCAATGACCGACGGTGCGGCAACGGTGCTGAAAGCCTCGGACAATCGCGAGCTCATGGCACGCGCGCTGCCGCATTTCCTCAGCCGCGACCCGGCGACGCTGTGGCTGAGCGGCCAATGGATGACGGAAACCCACGGCGGCTCGGACGTCGGCAACACCGAAACCGTTGCACGCAAGAGCGACGACGGCCAGTGGCGCCTGTACGGCCGCAAGTGGTTCAGCTCGGCGGTGGTCGGCGAAGCCGCGCTGGCCCTCGCGCGACCGGAAGGCGCCGGTGCCGGTTCCGGCACGCTCGCGTTGTTCTACGTGGAAACCATGGACGGTGCGCACCGCCGGCCTGAGCTTTCCATCGACCGGTTGAAGGACAAGCTCGGCACGCGCGAGCTGCCCACCGCGGAGATCCATCTGGACGGCCTGCCGGCGTGGCCGGTCGGCGAGCTCGCACACGGCGTGCGCCAGATTGCGCCGGTACTCAACATCACGCGCACCTGGAACACGATTTGCGCGGTGGCGCACATGGCCCGTGCGATCGAGCTGGCGCGCGACTACGCCATGCACCGCGAAACCTTCGCCCGCCCGCTGATCGAGCAGCCGCTGCACGCGCAGACGCTGGCCGACATGCAGGCCGAATTCGAGGGCGCGTTTGCGCTGGGGTTCGAGGTGGCGCTACTGCTGGGCCGGGTGGAACACGGCACCGCCGCGCCGCACGAAGTGCAGCTTTTGCGCCTGCTGACGCCGCTGGCAAAGCTGTGGACCGGCAAGCTTGCGGTGCGCATCTGTTCCGAAGCACTCGAATGCTTCGGCGGCCAGGGCTACATCGAAGACACCGGCCTGCCGCAATTGCTGCGCGACGCACAGGTGTATCCGATCTGGGAAGGCGCCACCAACGTGCTCGCGCTCGATGCGCTGCGCACCCTCGACGGCAGTGCGCTGATGGCGCTGCGCACCGCCTGCGCGGCGTGGAACAAAGGCGGCGATCCGCGCGCGGCGTTCGCGATCGACGCGGCGCTGGACGCGGCGCAAGCCCACCTCGACGCCGACCGCGCCCGGCTCGAAGCGGGCGCGCGCGGCATCGCGCTCACGCTGGCGCGCTGCGCGGCGGCGGCCCTGCTCACGCGGCAGGCCACGTGGTCACAGGAGCGTGCCGACGCGCGTCCGGCGGCGGCGTTGCGGCGGTTTCTCGGCCACGGCCTGACGCGCCTGGCCGATACCGAGCCGGACGATACCCACCTGCTGCTGGGCTGAGCGGCAAAGCCCGCTAAAATGGCGGCCTTACCTTGAGCGGCGCATGACCATGCAACACCTCACCATCGTCACCACCGGCGGCACCATCGACAAGATCTATTTCGACGACAAGTCGGACTACAAGATCGGCGCGCCGCAGATCGGCGACATCCTCGGCCAGCTCGGCGTGGCGTTCACTTTCGACGTGATCCCGATCCTGCGCAAGGACAGCCTGCACATCACCGACGAGGACCGCGCGCTGATCCGCTCCACCATCGAGGCGCAGCCGGCGCGGCACGTGCTGGTCACCCACGGCACCGACACCATGGTGGAGACAGCCAAGGTGCTGGCCGGCATTCCCGGCAAGGTGATCGTGCTCACCGGCGCACTGAACCCGGCACGGTTCCAGGGCTCGGACGCGGTGTTCAACGTGGGCTGCGCCGTGGCCGCGGTGCAGACCCTGGCCGACGGCGTGTACATCACCATGAACGGTCGTGTATGGGACCCGGCGCACGTGCGCAAGAACCGTGCGGAAAACCGGTTTGAGGAAGTGCGTGGCTGAGGCCCGCGGAAACGCCTTGAAAAAGCGTACTTGAGAGCTGGGTCTGCGTGAGGCTGGCGCCCACCCCTGCCACGCCTACCCGAACATTCTGGGATGGTTCCACGCCGGATCGAACGCCGGGCTGATCACGCCCTCGACGAAGGCCTGGATCATGTCCCACCTGGCCGTGGGCATTGTCCATTCGGGCGCCCCCATGACCAAGAACCCCGGCCAAGGCCGGGGTTCTTGGTCGCAAGTGCCGGACACGGCGCCGGTTGCCCCGCGCCGTGCCGGTATCGCCATCAGTTCAACGTTTCGGTCAGCGTCACGCCCGAATACGTCTGGTACGCACGCACCGCGATGTAGTACGTGGTGGTGGTCGACGGGGTGAAGCTGCAGCTCTCACTGTTGCCGGTCTTGTACGGGCGGCAGTTGTAGCTGGTGGTGGTCGGCGCCGAGCCGGCCCGCACGTACAGGTCCGCATCGCCCGTACCGCCGGAGATGGCAAACACTGCCGTATGGCCGGCCTGCACGGTTTCGGTGTAGGTGGGCGACCAGTAACCGGTCGCCACCGTGGGCAGGCTCACGCTGGTGGTGGTGCCACCACCCGTGCCGCCGGTGGTGTAGGAGGCCTTCACCGAGACGCCCGAGTACGCCGCATAGGCGTGCACCTTGATGTAGTACTTGCCGACCTGCGGTGCGGCCACGGTGCAGCTTTCCGCGTTGCCGGTCTTGTACGGGCGGCAATCGTAGCTGGACGTGGTCGGCGCGCTGCCGAACTTGGTGTACAGGTCGGCATCGCCAGTGCCGCCGGAGATCGACATCACCAGGTTGCTGGCACCGGTTGGCACCGAGATGAAGTAATCGTTGTCGGCCCCGCTCGCGGCCGACACGCCGGTCACCGCAACGTTGTTGGTCAGCTCCGTCACGCCGGTCGTGCCGCCACCGCCGGTACCCGGGCAGGTGACCCCCACCGCGGTGAAGGCGGCCACCACGTCATTGACGACGTAGCCAAGATCGGTTGCCGCCGACTCCACGCCGCACGCGCCGGAGTTGAACGTGGACGTGGCCGTCCAGTACGACTTGTTCGCCAGGGCGAAAACCTGGAACGCCTTCTTGACGTCCCAGCCGCCGGTCTTGGCCAACACGCAGAACGCCTTGTTGTACACGCCGCTCGAATAATGCACATCGAGGCCGGAGGTGTAGTTGGCCGCGTTGTCGATCGAGCCGCCATCCTGCGGGGGGTTGCACATGTAGCGCAGTGCATCGCCAATGCCGGCACTGGTCTTGACGATGTCCTCGCCGACCAGGAAATCGGCGGCGCCGCGGTCGTAGAACTCCGCCGCCTCGCCGGCGATGTCCGAGTACGCCTCGTTCATGCCGCCGGACTGCCCGGTGTATTCCAGGTTCGAGTTCTGCTCGGTGTAGCCGTGGCTGATCTCGTGGCTGGTCACGTCGAGCGACACCAGCGGGTAGAACGTGCTGGCGCCGTCACCGAAGTTCATCGCCGTGCCGTCCCAGAACGCGTTCTCGTAATTCGACTGATAGTGCACGTTCATCCGCAGCTGCATGTTGAGCGGCGGTGCCCCCATGTAGGACACGTACATGTCATGCACCACGCCACCGAAGTGGTGCGCGTCATTCACCGGCGAATACGCGCCATTGATCGCGTCGGTATCGCTGTTCGGGCAGGTGAAACTGACGATCGAGCCACCGCTGCTCGCGTGGTTGAGGTTGTAGGTGACGACGTTGGTGTTCTGCAACGTGCAGGTGCTGCCGGATTGCGCGACGTCGAGCGCCGCGTAGTCGGTGCCGTACACATATTTGCCGGTTTTCTGGTTGCCGCCGGGGCCGGTTGCGCTGGCATCGGTCAGGCCGTCCCAGCTTTTCAACACCTCGCCGGTGTTGGCGTCCACGATGGCGGTCGGACGCGTGGGCAGGCTGTCGTTGACGAAATACGACACGCGATAGACCAGCCGCGCCGCGCCGTCATCCATCGGGTAGACGAACAGATCCGACTGCTGATTGGCCATCTTTGCGCCGGCAGTCAGCATCGTATGGGCGTGTGCCTTGAGGCGCGCAATGGCGGCCGCGCCGGTAAGCTTCGGCGTCACCGAGCTCACCCCGGAGACGTTGCCCTGCAAGAGCTCGCCGGTGGCGCGCAGTGCGTTGCCCTGCGCATCCTGCAGCACGGCCACGCTGCGGCCGTATACCGGTACGCCGCGGTACATCTGTTGCTGGCGCACCACGCGATGGCCATCGGGCAGCGCCACCGTGCTGCGCGGTGCCAGCGTGGCACCGGCTCCCAGACCAAGGCGTGCCGCCAGCGTGTTGCCCGGTGCAGCGGCAAGGTTCTGCACCCGCACCACCTGGGCATTGCCGGCCGCGGCAACGCCGGCCATGGCCATCCCCACGGCGGCCACCAGCACCTTCAAACGAAACTCGTTCTGCATTGATCGACTCCTGGACTTTTTTTGAGACAAGCAGGCCCGATGCGGCCTGACCGGCCTCATGCGAGAAATGCCGTGCGTGGCACGGCCCAAATGCGCTTGCGATCCAGCGACCCCGGCGGTCGCGTCGAAACAGGCTGCGCCCCTAGCAATCCTTGCGTCGCAGCGGGTTGACGCACTACGGCCCAGCGGCAAGACGCCGCTTCGAGGTCATTCGTCGCCCTCCCCGGTGGCGAACCGCCAGCACGTTATTCCTTGCGAGCATGACGCGCAAGAAATTTTCACATCGGTTCGGTGACTCCAGTCACAGCCCGCGGCTTTTGGCACTTCACGGCCGTGCACCGCACAACGCGTCCACACGCGTCATGACCGTGTATTCGGCCAGTGCCTGGCCTTTGCGGACCGATGCACAGCGCGCTCACGCCACACGGCGTCGGTCGCGCACAAACAAACGGGAACCGGAGAGACAACGGTTCCGCAGGACGCAGAAGCTTGCGTACGGTGCCGCCCACACGGCAAAACAGGGTGTTCGTGGGTCGGGTCCGCACCTCCGTCGCCACGCAGCACTGCGTCCACCCCGACGTTGGCGGTGCCCTTTGCCCCGCACCAACGACAAGCGCCCGCAAAAGCGGGCGCAAGGCAATGGCCGCAGCGAACGAAGCTACAGCTACAGCATGCCGGTTTCGAGCTTGGCCTCTTCCGACATCATGGTGTGGTTCCACGGCGGGTCGAACACGAGGTCGACGTCGGCCTCGGCCACGGTCGGGATCATCAGGAGTTTGGTGCGCGCATCGTCGACCAGGATGTCGCCCATGCCGCAGCCCGGCGCGGTCAGCGTGAGCTTGACGTAGACCCGGCGCTGCCCGTCGTCGCGTTTTTCGAGGCTCATGTCGTAGACCAGGCCGAGGTCGACCACGTTCACCGGGATCTCGGGGTCGAACACGCCGTGCAGCTGCTGCCAGCACAGTTTTTCGACGTCGGCGTTGGTGGCGTTTTCCGGCACCGTCAGCGGGGCGGGCTTCTCCTTGCCCAGCGCATCGGCGTCGTCACCGGCGATGCGGAACAGGTTGCCGTCCACATACACCGTGAAGCTGCCGCCGAGCGCTTGCGTGATGTAACCGATCTGGCCGGCCGGCAGCGTCACCTCTTCACCCTGCGGCACCATCACCGCATCGCAGTCGCGCGAAAAGGTTACCGGTTCGCTGCTCAGCGCAAATCCACTCATGCCACATCACCTTTTGTCGAAGACCCATGCCGCACGTCGCGTACAGCAGGTCGATTATGTCGCAGCGCGTCGCCGCCTGCCTGTCCCAGATCAGGCGCCACCCCGGGGGGCCGGTGCAATGCGGTTATGATCGGCGTTTTCGCCTTGCCGATCGACGCCTTGCCTCCTGCTTCCCCGCCTTCCGCCTCGGCCCTGCGCACGCTGGCCGGCCTCGTCTTTGCGGCGTTCAGCGCGGCCATGCTCGGACTCGCCGCCGGCGCGGTCTGGATGGTGGCGGCGATGTATCTGCAACGCGCTCCGGACTGGTTGGCGTTTGCTGCCGGCGCTCTGCTGGCGCTGGCTACCCGACACTGGCTGCGCCGCCCAGGCCTCGCGGCGGCACTGCTGGCCATGTTCGCGACCCTGCTGGCAGCGCTGTATTTCAACGTGTTGATCGCCGCCGTCCGGCTGGCCGCCAACTTCGATCTGGGGCTGGTCGAGGCGATGCGCACTGCCGGCATTGCCATGTTGATTGCGCTAGCGCGCGTCGGACTGACGCCGGGCGAGCTGGCGTGGTATCTGCTGGCAGCGCTGTTTGCCGGCTGGCTTGCGTGGCGCCCCGGCGCCCGCAAGCCCTGAAGGTCAGTCGTCGATCGCCTTCAGTGCGCTGACCAGTTGCCCGGCAGCAGCCTGGCCGTCGCCGTACAGCATGCGCGTGTTGTCGGCGTAGAACAGCGCGTTTTCGATGCCGGCAAAGCCGCGGCCCTTGCCGCGCTTGATGACGATGACGTGCTTGCACGCCGCCACGTCGAGGATCGGCATGCCGTAGATCGGCGAACCGGGATCGGTCTTGGCCATCGGGTTCACCACGTCGTTCGCGCCGATCACCAGCGCCACGTCGATGTTGGGAAACTCGGCGTTGATGTCGTCCATGTCCTCGATCAGGTCGTAGGGCACGCCGGCCTCGGCCAGCAGCACGTTCATGTGCCCCGGCATGCGCCCGGCCACCGGGTGGATGGCGAATTTCACTTTCACGCCGCGGTCGATCAGCGCCTTGGCGAACTCCCACACCTTGTGCTGGGCCTGCGCCACCGCCATGCCGTAGCCCGGCACGATCGCCACGCGCTCGGCGTAGGCCATCATCACCGCCGCGTCGGCGGCGTCGATCGGCTTTTGTGCGCCGCTGATTTCCTGCGCCGTCCCACTGGCGGCGGCGCCGAAGCTGCCAAACAGCACGTTGCTGATCGAGCGGTTCATCGCCTTGGCCATGAGCTGGGTCAGCAGCGTGCCGGCCGCGCCCACCACCATGCCGGCAATGATGATCGCCTCGTTGCCCAGCACGTAGCCTTCAAATGCCACGGCCAGCCCGGTGAACGCGTTGTACAGCGAGATCACCACCGGCATGTCGGCGCCGCCAATCGGCAGCGTCATCATCAATCCGAACGCGAGCGCCAGCAGGAAGAACGCGCCGATCAGCGGCAGCGTCAGCCCGTTGCCGATCAGTGCCGCCGCGCAAGCCAGCGCCGCCACCAGCACGACCAGGTTGATCACGCGCTGGCCGGGAAACACGAAGCGCTTGTCCATCCAGCCCTGCAGCTTGGCAAACGCGATCATCGAGCCGGAAAAGCTCACCGCGCCGATCAGCGCGCCTAGCACGCCAAGCACCAGCACCGCCGTCGGCAACGGGGCGACCGCCTCGGCGGCCTGGCGGGCCGCGTCGGCAGCCCAGTTTTCGAGCTTGAGCGGCGCGGTGTCCGGCACCGCCAACGCGCCGTGGCGCGCATGTGCGATCAACTCCACCGCGCCGATCGCGGCCGCGGCACCGCCGCCCATGCCGTTGTAGATCGCCACCATCTGCGGCATCGCCGTCATCGCCACCCGGCGGCCGGTCCACCAGGCAACGACCACGCCGATCAGCACCGCGGCAAAGATCAGCCCGCGGTGCTGCATGTCCGGCAGCGCAAACGTGGCCAGCACGGCAACCAGCATGCCCACGCCGGCCCACACGATGCCGCCGCGCGCGGTGCGCGGCGAGCTCATGCGCTTCAGGCCCAGGATGAACAACAGCGCCGCCAGCAGGTAGCAGGCCTTGACCAGCGTCGGTACCCAGCTCATGGCTTGCCCCCCGGCTTTTTCGCGCTGGGTTTGAACATCTCCAGCATGCGTTCGGTCACCACGTAGCCGCCGGCGGCGTTGCCGGCACCGAGCAGCACGGCGACAAAACCGAGTGCGGTCTCAAACGGCGTCGTGGCATGGCCGAGCGCTATCATCGCCCCCACCAGCACGATGCCGTGCACGAAGTTGGAGCCGGACATCAGCGGCGTGTGCAGGATCACCGGCACCCGCGCAATGATTTCGTAGCCGGTGAATGCGGCCAGCATAAAGATGTACAGCGCCAGGAACCCGTCGAGCATGTGTCTCCCCCGCCTCGCAGTCGCGACTGCCGCATCATACGGTGCGTGGTCAACCTGCGCGAGCCCGCAGCGTTGAACACGGGTACCGAACCGCTGGAGCGCACGCATGCACAGGCCGACGACGCGGACGCAGCCGGCATGAATGGCCTTGCAACAACCTTCGACGCAGAGCTCGTCGCGGACAGCGCGTGCGCGGCGCCGGCAACGCTGGACACCTTCCTGGCCGGCGTGGAGCGCCGCGCGTTCCGCATTGCCGAGATCAATCTGCGCCAGCACGAAGACGCGATGGATGCCGTCCAGGACGCCATGTTGCGCCTGGTCAGCCATTACCGTGACAAGCCGGCGAACGAATGGGCGCCGCTGTTCTGGGGCATCCTGCGCCGACGCATCGTTGACCTGCAGCGCCGGCGCAAGGTGCGTTCCATCGTGATCGGCTGGCTGGGCGGCGGGCACGACGACAATGGCGAGGAGCTGCCGAGCTGGGACCCGGCCGACACCGGCCCCGACCCGCTCGACCGCGTGCGCGATGCCCAATCCTGGGCCGACCTCAGCCGCGCGCTGCGCGCGTTGCCGCGCCGCCAGCGCGAGGCATTCTCCCTGCGCATGCTGGAAGGCCTCGACGTGGCCGAAACCGCGCAGGCCATGGGCTGCTCCGAAGGCAGCGTGAAAACCCACCTGTCGCGCGCCATGCAACGGCTGCGCAAAGAGTTGGAGGATTGGCAATGAAGACGTCCGATGAAACCTTCGCGCGCCAAGCCCGCACGCTTTACCACACGGCGGCGCAGCGGCTCGACCCGGCGCTGGCCGCGCGGCTGCGCACGGCGCGCCGTGAGGCGCTGGCCGGCACGGCGCGTCCGGCACGCCGCGTCGCGCGCTGGCTGGTGCCTTCCGGCGCCTGTGCCGCGATTGCCCTGGCGGCCGTGCTGAGCTGGCCAACCATGCCGCTCACTGACGCGGGCGTGGCGGGCAGCACGGCAAGCGCCAACCAGACGACCGAAGCCGACAACCTGTTGCCACCCGACCCGGAACAGGCCGATCCCAACCTTTACCAGAACCTCGATTTCTACGGTTGGCTCGCCGCCAACGCCCGCCAACCAGCCCACTGACCCATGCGCGTACGTTTCCACCCCCTGTGGTTGCTGGTCATGGCCACCTTGCTCGGCTTCGCCACCACCCTGCCGCTGGCGGCCCAGGATGCGCCGGTGGCGTGGAGCAGCCTCACGCCCGCACAACGCGACCTGCTCGCGCCGCTGCAACCGGCATGGGACACGGTGCCGGCACGCCGCCAGCAGCACCTGCTGGAAAAAAGCGAACACTGGGTGACGCTGCCGCCGGAACAACGTGACGAAGTGCGGCGCCGCATCGAACACTGGCAGGAGATGACCCCGCAAGAGCGGGCGCAGGCACGCGAAAACATCAAGCTCTATCGCGCCATGCCACCGGAACAGCGCGAACAGCTGCACGCGGCCTACCAGCGGTTCCAGACCTTGCCACCGGATCAGCGCGCCACCCTGATGCAGGAGTGGCATTCGATGCCGCCCACCCAGCGCTTGCAATGGCTGCACCAGGGCGACGCTGGCGGCATGGCACCGGCAGCGCGCCGGCCGCATCGCTGAACGCGGCACCTGTCGGGCTGAAGCCCGACCCACGAAAGTCGCGCCGGTGGGTCGAAGTTCATCCCGACACGCTCCTGCCGGGCGTCCCCGGCAGGACGAATCAGGCTTTGAACAGCACCTCGCCGGCACGCACGACGCAGCTCTTGGCGACCAGCTCGTCGCCGAAATCGGGGGCAAGCGCGCCTTCTTTCAGCAGCAGTTCGACGAAGTGCAGCACATTGCGCGCGTACATCTCCGACGCGTGCAGCGGTGCGCCGGCTGGCAGGTTGAGCGGCCCCAGCACGATGACGCCGTGGTGGTCGACCCGCTCGCCGGGTTTGGTCAGCGCGCAATTGCCGCCGCTTTCGGCCGCCAGGTCGACGATCAGCGCGCCGGGCTTCATGCCTTCGATCATCGCCGCTGAAAGGATCTTCGGCGCCGGACGCCCGGGTACCGCCGCGGTGGACACCACCACGTCGAACGCCTTGAGATGATCGGCCAATGCCTGTTGTTGCGCGGCGCGTTCCTCCGCCGACAGCTCGCGCGCATAGCCGCCGCTGCCGGCGGCGCTGACGCCGAGATCAAGGAACTTGGCGCCGAGCGATTCCACCTGTTCACGCGTCTCCGGACGCACGTCGTAACCCTCGACCTGCGCACCGAGCCGGCGTGCGGTGGCGATCGCCTGCAGACCGGCCACGCCGGCGCCGATCACCAGCACCTTGCTCGGCCGGATGGTGCCGGCCGCGGTGGTCAGCATGGGGAAGAACTTGGGGCACGCTTCGGCGGCGATCAGCATCGCGCGGTAACCGGCCACGGCAGCCTGCGAGCTGAGCACATCCATCGCCTGCCCGCGGGTGGTGCGCGGCAACAGCTCCAGCGCAAAGGCGCTGAGCTTGCGCGCGGCCAGCGCGGCGATACGCGCAGTCGCGCCATAGGGCCGCAACTGCCCCACCACCAGCGTGCCTTCGCGCAGCTGGCCAAACACGGCGTCGTCGGGCGGCAACACGCAGGCCAAAAGGTCGGCCTGCGCCAGCACTTCATCCGCGCTGGCAAACGCCGCCTCGGGGTAGGCCGTGTCGGGAAAACCGGCGGCACTGCCCGCCCCGCGCTCCAGCAGCACGCGCACGTCCTTCGCCGCCAGTTTCTTCGCCACCTCGGGCGTGATCGCCACGCGGCGCTCGGCCGCAGCCGTTTCCCGCAAGGCAGCTACCGTGATCGGCATTGCACATCCCCTCGTCGATGACCCCGTGCATCTTATCGACTCTGACGCCGCTGCCACCAGCGCGGCACGCGCTAAGCTGGCATGCCGTCCAGGTTCCGGAAGACGCGATGGCACTTGCCCCTGTCCATGCCGATTTGCTCGCCCTTGCCCGCAGCGCACGCCAGCATGCCCACGCGCCTTATTCGGGCTTTGCCGTGGGCGCCGCCGTGCGCACCCGCGACGGCCGGCATTTCCTCGGCTGCAACGTCGAGAACGCGGCCTACGGCCTGTGCAACTGCGCCGAGCGCACGGCGCTGTTCGCCGCGATCGCGGCCGGCTGCCAGCCGGGCGATTTCGTCGCGCTGGCGGTGGTGGCCGACACGCCCGAGCCGGTCAGCCCGTGCGGTGCCTGCCGGCAGGTGATGAGCGAACTGTGCGCGGCGGACATGCCGGTGATCCTCGGCAGCCTTGGAGTCGCCAGCAGCCAGACCAGCGTCGGCGCGCTCCTGCCCGATGCCTTCACCCTGCAGGCGCCTGCGCGCTGAAGCAGCGCGAGGCGCCGGTTACCATGCAGGTTTCCGTCAGCGATCCCGCCATGTCCAACCCGCTGCAATTCCTGCTCGACCGCCACTCCGTTCCCTCGCGCCAGTTGATCGAACCGGCGCCTGACGACGCGATGCTGCGCGAGTTGCTGGCCGCGGCGATCCGGGTGCCCGACCACGGCACGCTGGTGCCGTTCCGGCTGATCCGGCTTGCAGGCGAGGCCAAGCTGCAGTTTGGCGAACGCCTCGCCGCGATCGCGCTACGCAAGAACCCCGATCTGCCCGAGCCCAAGCGCGAGAAAGAGCGCAAGCGTTACACTTGGGCGCCGCTGGTGATCGCCGTGATCGTGCGGCTCGACGTCAGTGGCCGCATCCCGGACATCGAGCAGCGCCTGAGCGCCGGTTGCGTCGCGCACAACCTGCTGCTGGGCGCGCAAGCGCTGGGCTTCGGTGCGCAGTGGCTTACCAGTTGGGCGGCGTACGACCACGACGCAGCCGCGGTGCTCGGGCTGGCGGACCACGAACACGTGGTGGGCTTCGTGCACATCGGCACGCCGAAGATCGGGGTGCCGAACCGCAAGCGCCCGGCGCTCGACGACGTGCTGTCCACGTGGGCGCCATGAACGCGCCCGGCGCCTACCTGGTCGACGGCAGCCTGTACGTTTTTCGTGCCTGGCATTCGCTGCCGGACGATTTTCGCGACACCGACGACCGCCCGGTCAACGCGGTGCACGGCTTCACGCGTTTCCTCTGCGAGCTACTGGAAAAGGTGCAGCCGCAGCGCATCGCGGTCGCCTTCGACGCCTCGCTCACCAGCTCGTTCCGCAACGCGATCTACCCGCCCTACAAAGCCAACCGCGAGCTGCCGCCGCCCGATCTGGAGCACCAGTTCGTGCTGTGCCGGGCGGTCACCGCCGCGCTCGGCATCCAGGTGCTGATCGACCACCAATACGAGGCCGACGACCTGATCGGCAGTGCGCTGTGGAACCTGCGCGGCCACGGCGAGGCCAGCGTGATCGTCTCTGCCGACAAGGATTTTGGCCAGTTGCTGGGCGCGCACGACGAGCAATGGGACTATGCGCGCAACCACCGCTGGGGCCCGGATGGCGTGGTGGAAAAACTCGGTGTGCGGCCCGAACAGGTGGCCGATTACCTCGCGCTGTGCGGTGACGCGGTGGACAACATCCCTGGCGTGCCTGGCATCGGCGCCAAGACCGCTGCCGCGCTGCTCACCCGCTTCGGCACGCTGGACGACCTCCTCGCGCGCATCGACGAGATCCCGTTCCTGCGCCTGCGCGGCGCCGCCAGCATGGCGGCCAAGCTGCGCGAGCACGGCGAGGATGCGCTGCTGTATCGCCGCATCACGCGCATTGCGCTGGATGCGCCCATCCCCGCCGACATCGACGCGCTGCGCCGCCACGGCGCCGACGCGGCGCAACTGCATGCACTGGCCGACCAATTGCGCTTCGGGCCGCTGACGCGCGCCCGGCTCAAGGCGCTGGCCGACTGACGCCAGCCTCCGCCTCGGCCAGCAGCCGCCCGATCGCCACACCCAGCGACAGATCATCCACGGTGCCGAAATGCTGGTCGCGCAGCACGCCGTCGGCATCGATCAGAAGCAGCGTCGGCGTGCCCTGCATGCGATACCTCTGCATGGTCAGCGGGATCGGGCCGGCGTCCGTCGGCGTGTCGACGCCAACCGGAAAGCCGTAGCGGTACTCGTGCAAGAAAGCCTCCAGCGCTTCGGGATTCTGCTGCGCGTGGTGCTCGAACACCGTGTGCAGGCCGATCACGGCGAGCCGCTCCGGCGGAAATGCCGAATGGATGCGCTGCATCTGCGGCAGCGCCGTCATCGCGCAGCCGGGGCACAGCATCTGGAACGCGTGCGCAACCACCACCTTGCCGCGCAGGCTGGCCAGCGTCAGCGGTTCGCTGTTGAACCAGCGGGTAACCTGCCACTCGGGCGCAAGATCGGCAGCGGGCATAGGGTACCTCCGGCAAGGAACAAAACGGCCCGCCCAACGGGCCTGCCGCCAGTCTAGTGGACGGCCACCAGGCACGATCCGGCTCGCCGGCACCCCGCATGCGCCAAGGGTCATGCTTCGCCCGTCCGCGCGACGCGCTATCGTGCCGGTCTCACCTCTTTGCGCGGAACCGCCCATGCACCACTCCCATTGGCTGCTTGCCACCGCCATCGCCGCCGGCCTGTGCGGCACCCCGGCATGGGCCGCCGCGCCTGCCACCGCCAGCTCGAACATCGGCATCGACCTGGCCGGGGTCGACCACGCGGTCAAGCCGGGCGACAACTTCTTCGACTACGCCAACGGCACCTGGCTCAAGACCGCGCAGATTCCCGCCGACCGTTCCAGCACCGGCACCTTTCTCAAAATTTTCGAGCTGACCGAGCAGCACACTGCCGACCTCATCCGCAACGCCAATGCGGGCCACCCGGCCGCCGGCAGCAACGCGCGCAAGATCGCCGACTACTACGCCGCGTACATGGACGAGGCCGCGATTGCGCGCAACGGCATGGCGCCGCTCAAGCCCGAACTGGCCGCCATCGACGCGATCAAGTCCAAGGGCGACCTCGCGCGCATGCTCGGCAGCCGCCTGCGCGCCGACGTCGACCCGATCAACTCCACCCACTTCCACACCGAGCACCTGTTCGGCCTGTTCGTGACGCAGGGCCTGGAAGACCCGAGCCACACCATCGCCTACCTGTTGCAGGGCGGCCTGGCGATGCCGAGCCGCGATTACTACCTGTCGACCGAACCGCACATGGCCGAAGCGCGCGCCAAGTACCGCGCCTACGTGGTCGCCTTGCTCAAGCAGGCCGGCCATGCCCAACCGGAACAGACCGCCGACACCGTGATCGCGCTGGAAACCAAGATCGCCAAGGCGCAGGAAACCCTGATCGACAGCCAGGACGTGCACAAGGCGAACAACCTGTGGACGGCCGCCGACTTCGCGAAAAAGGCGCCGGGGCTGGATTGGGCCACGTACTTCAAGGCGGCCGGCCTCGCGGGCCAGAAGACCATTGACGTGTGGCAACCCCACGCCACCACCGGCCTGGCCGCACTGGTCGGCAGCGAGCCGCTGGCAGCGTGGAAGGATCTGCTCGCCTTCCACACCCTCGATGCCGCCGCGCCGTTGCTGCCCAAGGCGTTTGCCGACCTGCATTTCGATTTCTACGGCCACACGCTGCAAGGCACACCCGAGCAGCAGCCGCGCTGGAAGCGTGCGGTGGGCGCCACCAACACCGATCTCGGCGACGCCGTGGGCCAGCTCTACGTGGCCAAATATTTCCCGGCCTCGTCCAAGACCGAAGTGCAGCAACTGGTCAAGAACCTGATTGCCGCGTTCAACGACCGCCTCGACACCCTGGCGTGGATGACGCCGGCCACGCGCGCCAAGGCGAAGGAAAAACTCGCAACGCTGAAGGTTGGCGTCGGCTACCCGGGCACCTGGCGCAGCTACGCGGCGCTCGACATCCGGCCCGACGACCCGCTCGGCAACCACCAACGCGCGGTGAAACACGAGTACGAGCATCAGCTGGCCAAACTCGGCAAGCCGGTGGATCGCAGCGAATGGTGGATGACCCCGCAGACGGTGAACGCGGTGAATCTGCCGCTGCAGAACGCGCTGAATTTCCCGGCCGCCATCCTGCAGGCGCCGTTCTTCGACCCCAGGGCCGACGCCGCCGCCAACTACGGTGCGATCGGCGCCATCATCGGCCACGAGATCAGCCACAGCTTCGACAACACCGGCGCGGATTTCGACGCCCAGGGCAAGCTCGAAAACTGGTGGACACCTGCCGATCTCGCGCATTTCGAGGCCGCTGGCAAGGCGCTGGTCAAGCAGTTCGACCAGTACCAGGCGCTGCCCGGCCTGCACGTCAACGGCGAGCAGACGCTGGGCGAAAACATCGCCGACGTCTCCGGCCTGACCATCGCCTGGGTCGCCTACCACAAGTCGCTCGGCGGCAAGCCGGCGCCGGTGATCGACGGCCTCACCGGCGACCAGCGCTTCTTCCTCGCCTTCGGCCAGGCCTGGCGCAGCAAGATCCGCGACGCCGCACAACGCCAGCGCCTTGCCACCGACGTGCACGCCCCGGCACAGTTCCGCGCCCTCACCGTGCGCAACCTCGACGCCTGGTACCCCGCGTTCAACGTGAAGCAAGGCGAGAAGCTGTACCTCGCACCGACGCAGCGGGTGAAGATCTGGTAGCTGGCAGCCGGGATGCGGGATTGGGGATTTGGGAAAAGCGCGCTGCGGCGAGACATTCGCTCCTGAGCCGATGCGAAAACGCCGCACTGGGTGCGGCGTTTTCGCGTCTCAGCCGAGCGCGAGGACGTCGCCGAGCAGGGCTTGGGCGGTCACTTCCGGGCCGGCGCCGGGACCCTGGATGACCAGCGGCTGGGTGTGGTAGCGAGTGGTGGTGAGGGCAAACTGGTTGTCGGTGCCGTACAGGCGCGCCGCAGGGTGGGTGAGCGGCACTTCGACCAGGCCGACGCGGGCATGCCCGCGCTGGTTCAAGCGCGCAAGAAAGCGCAGCACGCAACCGCGTGATGCTGCCTCGGCATGGCGTGCGGCCAAGGGCGCGTCGAGCTCTTCCAGACGTGCGAGGAAGGCGTCGGTGGCCAGCGCGCGCAAGGCCTCCGGCACCAGGCCTTCGACCTGGACCTCGTCGGTACCCAGCGCAAAGCCGGCGTTGCGCGCGAGGATCAAGAGCTTGCGCGCGACGTCGTCGCCGGAAAGATCGGCGCGTGGATCGGGCTCGGTGTAGCCCAACTCGCGCGCTTCGCGCAGCAGCGCGGAGAACGGCCGGCTGCCGTCGTAACCATTGAACAGATAGCTGAGCGAACCGGAAAACACGCCTTCGAGCGTGAGCAGCGCATCGCCACAGCGGCGCAGGCGGCGCAGCGTGGAGAGCACCGGGAGCCCCGCGCCGACGGTGGCCGTGTCGCCATACACCGCACCGTGCGCCAACGCCGCCTGCAGGGCACGCCAGCCGGCCAGCTCGCCGCCAGCCAGGGCCTTGTTGGCGGTAACCACGTGGTAGCCGTGCGCCAGCCACTCGGCGTGATGGGTCGCCAGCGCAGCGCTGGCCGTGGCGTCCACCACCACCTTCGTCGTGGCGCCACTCGCATCCAGCGCCGCCAGCAGCGTGGCGTCGTTGCGCGCCTCGCCGCTGTCGCGCAGTTGCTCGCGCAGATTGCGCGCGGCAAGGCGCGCAGGGTCGGTCTCCTGCCGCCGCGAATTGGCCGCCGCCACCAGCTGCACCGAACCGGCCGCCGGGGTATTCAACAGTTTCAGGAACGCGCCGCCGACGACACCGGTGCCGAGCAGGGCCACCGCCGTCGCCATGCGCGGTTGCGCCGCTGGCGCGGCCGCCGTCGCGAGCACCGCACTCATGCGGAAACCCGGCGTTTCGCCTCGCCCGCCTGCTGCGCGCGCACCAGCGCCGCGTCGAGATCGCGCAGAAGATCGTCGCCATCCTCGATGCCGACCGACACGCGCAGGAGGTTGTCGGCAATGCCGGCGCAGCGGCGCGCTTCAGGCGCCATCGAGGCGTGGGTCATGCTGGCCGGGTGCGCGATCAGGCTTTCCACCCCGCCGAGCGATTCGGCCAGCGAGAAGAAGCGCAAACCGTTGACGAACGCGGCGATCTGCGCTTCGTCGCCATCCAGCTCGAAACTGAGCATGGCGCCAAACCCCTGCTGCTGGCGCGCGGCCAGCGCGTGGTACGGGTTGGCCGCAAGGCCCGGGTAATAGACCTTGCGCACCGCTGGGTGCGCAGCGAGATGCTCGGCGATGCGCACCGCGTTTTCCTGGTGCTGACGCAGGCGCACGCCCAGCGTGCGCAGGCCCCGCAGCGTGAGGTAGCTGTCGAACGGCGCGCCGATGATGCCGTTGCAGTTGCCCCACCACTTGAGCTTGTCGGCCAGCTCCGGCTCGCGGGCGATCACTGCGCCGCCCACCACGTCGCTGTGGCCGTTGATGTACTTGGTGGTGGAGTGCACCACCACGTCCGCGCCCAGCGTCAGCGGCTGTTGCAGCGCCGGCGACAGGAAGGTGTTGTCCACCACCACCAGCGCGCCGACCGCGTGCGCCGCCTGCGCCACGTGGCGAATGTCGGTGATGCGCAGCAGCGGATTGGACGGGGTTTCCACCCACACCAGCGCCGGCGTGGCGGCCAGCCCTTCGGCCAGTGCCGCGGGGTCGGTGAGGTCGGCAAACTTGAGCGTGAAGCGGCCCTTCTTGGCCCACGCATCAAGCAGGCGCCAGGTGCCGCCGTAGCAGTCGTGCGCGGCCAGCACGGTGGCGCCGGTCGGCACCAGTTCGAGCACCAGCGCCACCGCCGCCATGCCGCTGGCGGTGATCACCGTGCCCGCACCGTGTTCCAGGTCGGCCAGCGCTTCGCCCAGCAGATCGCGCGTGGGGTTGCCGCTGCGCGAGTAGTCGTAATGCCGCTTCTTGCCGAACGCCTCGAAGCTGTAGTTGGTGGACAGGTGCAGCGGCGGCACCACCGCGCCGTGCTGGGTGTCGCTTTCGATCCCGGCGCGCACGGCGCAGGTGCTGGGGGCAATGGCTTGGCTCATGGGGTGGCTCCGAAAATCAGGAAGGAGGGGGAACGCGCGGCGCAGCGTCACATCAAGGCAGCACGCAACAGCGGCGCAAGCTGCTCGGGTTCCTTGAGAAACGCGTCGTGGCCATAAGGGGACTCGACCACTTCGAGCGTGGCCGGCCCGCGCAACCGGCGCTGCAGCTCGCACAGGTCGGCGAGCGGCACCAGGCGATCGGACGGAAAGCCGATCAAGGTGGCCGGCAGCGGCACCCGTTCGGGCTGGATATCGTGCAGATCGATGGATTCGGACAACGCGAGGAACCGGTCGGCATCGAAGCGGGCGACAAACCGCCGGCCCTGGTGTTCGAGGTAATCCTCGACCGGAAAGTGGAAACGGTCGCCGCGCCACTCCGGCGCACCGGCGAAACGGCGACCGAACTCGGCGCTGCCGCGGTAAGTGGTCATCGCCAGCTCGCGCGCCAGCGCCAACGCCGCGTCGATCTGGCCGCTGGATTGCCCCAGCCGCACGATGCCGCGCTGCACGCTGCGCTGGGCGGTGGACAGCGGGTGGGCGTGATGCGCGCCGGCCAACAGCACCAGGCGTTCCGCCCGCTGCGCGTGCCGCGCGGCAAACGCCAGCGCCACCATCGCACCGTACGACGAGCCGACAAAGGCATGCGCCTTGGCGATGCCGAGCGCGTCGAGCAACGCAGCCAAGAGGTCGGCCTGGTCCTCGCTGGAAATGGTCTTGGTGCCGAGCTCGCCCGGCACCGCCCAGTCGATCGCCAGCACGCGCCAGCGCGTCAGGTCGATCGCCGCGTCCGCCGCGACCAGCGCCTGCCACCAGCCGGGGTTGGCGGCATCCGGCGTGGTGACGTCGCGGTCGGCGGAGATGCCGCCCTGCACGATCACGGTGGGCGCATCCGGCGCGCCGCACCACAGGTAGCGCACGTCGACGTCACGTGCGGCGTGGCCGTACTTGGGCTGGATGCGCAGTTGGCGGGTCGTGCGCTGCATGCCGAGCGCACCATGGCGGCTGCCGGTCGCAAGATCGACGACGTCGGCGTGGCGAACGGTGCGGGGATCGGTCAGCTGGCTCACGGGTATCTCCTCTCCGGCATCGACCTGCGGTGACCTCGGGAGGAGCGCCACGCAGGCGACCACCGCCGCTTGCGCAAGCTGCCCATCTGTCAGTACGCGCCAATGCGCCACCGCAGGAGTTGGCACCGTGGCGGATGACTCCGCAGGTTGCCCCGGCTTCAAAGGGCCTGTCCCTCAGCCGGTCTCGATGAGTGCGGTGAATATTGGCGGGCGTCCGCAAACCTGTCAATAGACGTCTAAACGTCTGGACGTTCATATGCATATTCGTGATATAAATTTGCGCGTGCTGCGCTGGCCTCGCACAGTGGCTGGCGGCATGGCTGATGCGGATCAGGTTGGCCACGCGATGCGCGTAAGCTATGCGCGTCCCCCGTCCCGCCCGGGGCATACTTTCGCTACGCGAGCCTTCCAGCATGAGCATCCAATCCGATCTTTCCGCCGCCGTCGGCCACACCCCGCTGATCCGCCTGCGCCATGCCAGCGAGCTGACCGGTTGCGAGGTGCTGGCCAAGGCGGAAATGCTCAACCCGGGTGGCTCGATCAAGGACCGCACCGCGCTCGGCCTGGTGCTGGACGCGGAACAGCGCGGGCAACTCCTGCCCGGCGGCGTGATCGTCGAAGGCACCGCCGGCAACACCGGCATCGGCCTGGCGCTGGTCGGCGCCAGCCGCGGACACCGCACCGTGATCTTCATGCCGAACACGCAAAGCGCCGAAAAGATCGCCGCGCTCAAGATGGCCGGCGCCGACGTGCACCTGGTGCCTGCCGTGCCGTACAGCGACCCCAATCACTACTCCCACCACGCGCGCCGCTATGCGGAGACGCAGAACGTCGCCAAGGCGGGCAGTGCGTGGTTTGCCAATCAGTTCGACAACACCGCCAACCGCGACTACCACACCGCCACCACGGCGGTGGAAATCTGGGAGCAGACCGCCGGCGCCGTCGACGGCTTCGTCTGCTCGGCCGGCACCGGCGGCACCCTGGCCGGCGTGGCGTTCGGGCTCAAGGCGCGCAAACCGGGCGTGCGCATCGCGCTGTCCGACCCGACCGGCTCGGCGCTGGCCAACTACATTCTGCACGGCGAGCTGGCAGCCAGCGGCAACTCCATCAGCGAGGGCATCGGCTCCAGCCGCATCACCGCCAACTTCGACGGCGCGCCGATCGACACCGCGTATTCGATCCCCGACACCGAGTCGGTGCCGCTGCTGCACCAGTTGCTGGAAGCCGAAGGCTGGTGCGTGGGCGGGTCGAGCGGCGTCAACATGGCTGGCGCGATCCGCCTCGCCCGCGAGCTGGGGCCGGGGCACACGGTCGTCACCATCCTGGCGGATGCCGGTACGCGCTACCAGGCCAAATTGTTCAACCCGCCGTTCCTGCGCGAAAAAGGCATCCCGGTGCCGGCGTGGCTCGACCGTGCCTTTCCGACCACGCCGACGCGCGCCACAGCGGCCTGACGGGGCGTCGATCCAGCACCGCTTCATGCATGCGCTGCTAGCGTGCGCCCATGACGATCACGCCTTTCGACTTGCGCGCCACCATCGTGCGCAACGGCTATGCCTTTGCGGATGCGCCGACCATGCGCACCCTGCTCGATGCCGACACGCTGGCCGACTGGCCGGCATTCGTCGCCAGCTGGGATCGTCTGGGCGACGACCGTTATCTCGCCGCCAAGGGGCGCCACCGGCGCCGTCGGCATGCCGTATTTGCCGCCGATGCCACCGGGCCCATCGAACGCCAGCCGAACCAGCCGCACTACCAGAGCCTCACCTACAACAACCTGCAGGGCGGCATTGAACGCTGGTTCGAACCGCTGGAACCGGCGATTGCCGATGGCGCGAGCCTTGCGCGCATCCTCGCGTTTTGCCGCGAGCAATTCGGCACACTGGCGCCGGCAACGGCGCACTGGCACATCGAGGTGCACCAGTTCCGCATCGAGGCGCGGGCAGCGGAAGCCGGCGAGCCGACGCCCGAGGGCGTGCATCGCGACGGCGTGGATTTCGTGCTGGTGTTCATGATCGACCGCACCAACATCGAGCGCGGCGTCACCACCATCCACGCGCCCGACGGCCACGAGCTGGGCCATTTCACCCTGGCCCACCCGTTCGAGGCCGAGCTGATCGACGACCACCGCGTGTTTCACGGCGTTACCCCGGTACTGCCCAAGGTACCCGGCGAGCCGGCCCACCGCGATGTGCTGGTGGTGACCTTCAAGGCGGCCTGAGCGCAAACTCCTGCGCCGCTGTACGCAGGAAAAACGGCATACGCACCCATCACGTAACGCGGCAGTAACATTCTGCTTGCGCAACGAGGCAGGGGGGCCCGTTGCGCCACCCGGCGCCGAGGAGCGGCGCCTCATCCTGCCGAGGCATCTCATGATTTCTCGTACGTTGCGACTCACCCACGCGACACGCACCCATTCATTCCGTCGCCAGACCCTCGCCGCCGCCTGCTCGGCCGCGCTGCTCGGCCTGGCCTTCTGCAGCACCGCCATCGCCCAGGACACCCAGCCGGCCACCGCCACCGGCACGACCAGCAGCAAGGCGCCGGCCCCCAAGAAGAACGCCGAAAAGAAACCGGCCGACAAGCAGAACGCGCAAAACCTCAACGCCGTAATCGTCACCGGCATTGCCGGCAGTATCGAAAATTCGCTGAGAACCAAGAAGAATTCCAACGAAATCGTCGAGGCGATTTCCGCCGAGGACATCGGCAAGCTGCCTGACGCGAGCATTGCCGAGAGCCTGTCGCGTCTGCCCGGCCTGGCCACCCAGCGCCTGGACGGCCGCGCCAACATGATCTCGATCCGTGGCTTCTCGCCAGACTTTTCCGGCACGCTGCTGAACGGTCGCGAGCAGGCCACGGTCGGCGAGAACCGCGGTGTCGACTTCGACCAGTACCCCTCCGAGCTGATCAGCGGCGCGGTCGTCTACAAGACCCCCGATGCCACCCTGATCGGCCAGGGCCTGTCGGGCACGGTGGACCTGCACACGATCAGGCCGCTGGATCAACCCGGCCGGGTGATCACCGCCAACGTGCGTGGCGAATACACCACCAACGGCGATCTCAACCCCGGCACCGACGTGGGCACGCTGGGCCACCGCGCCAGCATCTCCTATGTCGACCAGTTCTTCGACCACACCCTGGGCCTCGCCGTGGGCTTCGCCCAGCTCGATTCACCGATCCAGAACAAGCGGTACAACTACTGGTGGTGGAACGCGGACAACGGCCCCATCGGCATGAACCAGAACTGGGGCGCGCCACTCACGCCGGGCCTGCCCGACAACGTGGTCAACCAGCAAGGCATGGAGCTGGACGCGCAGTCGCAAACGCAGCGGCGCAACGGCCTGATGGCGGTACTGGAGTGGGCACCCAGCGAGCACACCCACTCCACGCTGGACATGTACTACTCCACGTTCGACAACAAGAAGTACACCAACGACGCACAGTGGTCGAACAACCCGTGGGACAACGTGGCGTTCAGCAACGCGGGCATCACTTCCGCACTGCCCTACCCCATCGTCACCTCGGGCACGATCAGCGGGATCAAGCCGATCCTGCAGAACCAATACCACCACGAGCACGACAAGCTGTTCTCAGTGGGCTGGAACAACCAGTTCTTCTTCGACAACGGCTGGACCGCCACCACCGACCTGTCCTATTCCGGCACCCGCGACAAGGTGCGTGACATCCAGATGTACATGGGGCTGCCTCCGGGCACCACGGCTTCGGTCGACTTCAACACCCCCACTGGCTTCGACTTCCCGAACCTCTCTCCCAGCGTGAACCTCGCCGACCCGAACATGGTCGGGTTCACCGACCCGGGTGGCTACGGCCGCAACGGTCGCGAAGAGTTCGACCGGCAGACCGATACCATTCGCGCGGTGCGCTTCGAGGTCAGCCATCCGCTGGGTTGGATCTTCAGCGACTTCGTGCTGGGCGCGAACTACTCCCAGCGCATCAAGCGCAAGAACGCCGATGTGTTCTTCGCCTGGTTGAACGGCAATGGTTCCTCCAACACCTCGACCCTGCCGTATGACTCGAACTTCTTCGCGCCGATCACCGGCTTCGTGGGCCGGCCCACGCGGCTGAACTTCGGCGGCATCCCCGGCATCCTGTACTACAACGTGGCGGAGGCGCTGCAAAACCAGTTCTACCTCACCGAGGCAAACGGCGCCGGCGACTGGAGCCGCAACTATTCGATCACCGAGAACGTGCCGGTCGGCTACGTGAAGTTCAACATCGATACCAACGTTGGCAACGTACCGGTGACTGGCAACGTCGGTGTGCAGGTGGTGCACACCAACCAGAGCTCGCGGGCGCTGCAAACCGACAACAACGGCGATGCCATCGGCACGCTCAGCGGCGGTATCAGCTACACCAACTGGCTGCCCAGCCTGAACCTGGTATTCCACCTTACCGACCGCCAGGACATCCGCTTCGGCTTCGCCAAGACGCTGGCGCGCGGGCGCATCGACGACGAGAAGGTAGCCAGCTCCGCCTGGGTGTCCAAGATCACCCAAGGGCCGGCCGCCGGCCAGGTGCTGTGGGCGGGCAGCGGCGGCAACCCGAAGCTCAAGCCTTACGTGGCGGTGGGCACCGACCTGTCCTACGAGTTCTACTTCGGCAAGTCGAGCTACTTTGCCGCGGCCGTGTTCAACAAGAACCTGCTCAACTACATCGCCACGCAGACCGAGTTGAACCACGACTTCACGGGCTACGTCAACAACGACCCCACGCTGACGCCCACCAGCAACATCGGCTCGTTCACCATGCCGATGAACGGCAGCGGCGGCAAGATGCAGGGGCTGGAGTTGTCCGGCTCGCTGGAAGGCGGCCTGCTCGCCGATGCACTGGACGGTTTCGGTGCACAGGCCAACTTCTCGCTGACCAACAGCACCGTGTCGCAAAAGGTCATTGGTTCCATCCCGGGCGGCGCCGGGTCGCCACCGACCACCCTGCCGGGCCTGTCGCGCAAGGTGGCCAACCTCACGCTGTTCTACGAGAAATACGGCTGGTCGATACGCGTCGCCGAACGCTACCGCTCCTCGTTCACCGGCGAGATCGTGCCGAATTTCAACCAGATCGCGTATACGAAGGTCATCCCCAACCGGCAGACCGACCTGCAGTTGGGCTACGCCTTCGACGCTGGCAAATGGAAGGGGCTGACGCTGTTGCTCCAGGTCAGCAACTTGACCAACTCGCCTGATGCGAAGGTGCAGGTCTCCGGTCTGGCCGATGGCGAGCAGTTGACCATGCCGCAGTACTACGACACCTACGGTCGCACCGTGCTGCTGGGTGCGAGCTACAAGCTGTAAGCCTGCAACCTTGACGCCCTCCCCGGCCCGCGCCGGGGAGGGCGTTTTCGTGTCCGGCTACAATAGCCGGCTTGCTTCGAGACGCCCCATGTCCACCCATCTTCAAGAAACCCGCCGCCGGCGCACGTTCGCCATCATCAGCCACCCGGACGCGGGCAAGACCACGCTGACCGAAAAGCTGCTTCTGTTCGGCGGCGCGATCCAGCTGGCCGGTGCGGTCAAGGGGCGCAAGGCCGCGCGCCACGCCACCTCCGACTGGATGGCGCTGGAGCAGGAGCGCGGCATTTCGGTCACCAGCTCGGTGATGCAGTTCCCCTACGCCGGCAAGATCGTGAACCTGCTCGACACGCCGGGGCATGCGGACTTTTCCGAGGACACCTATCGCGTGCTCACCGCGGTCGACTCCGCGCTGATGGTGATCGACTGCGCCAAGGGCGTGGAGGAGCGCACGATCAAGCTGATGGAGGTGTGCCGCCTGCGCGACACGCCGATCATGACCTTCATCAACAAGCTCGACCGCGAGGGCCGCT
>SCRM01000013.1 GCA_004298045.1 Rhodanobacter sp.
CGTGAGGCGGGGCCGGGCTTTTCGAGCGGGCATCGTGCCCGCGCGAAAAGGCGAGGCCATCCCTGGCCTCGCCCGCTGCGCGGCTTTTCCGACCCCGCCTCACCGCCGCCGAGGGGCCCCGGGAAAAGCGGCGCGCATCGTGCGCACCAGAAGCAGGCGTTGCGGGCACGACACGAGGCTACGGACACGCCGACAGCGCCCATCGAAGCATGCTCGAGACTGGGGTGCCCTCCACAAACAGCTTTGGGTTCGCACTCGCCCGGCAAGCACCAGTAGGCGCAAACCCTCCCTACGCCGCCAATATTCGTCGCGGGGCGGATTCATCTCGACCAGTCCCTCACCCGGTACCCGGCAGATCAAGCCAGCGTTGGGCGGCCTCAGCCATTGCCGGGGCCGCCCAACGCATCACCGCTTGCGAAACACCAATCGTCCGCTCGCGGCATCCACCACGATGGTTTCGCCGGCGAGGAATTTGCCTTCGAGGATTTCCTTGGCCAGCGGGTTTTCGAGCTGTTGCTGGATCGCGCGCTTGAGCGGGCGAGCGCCGTACACCGGGTCGAAGCCGACGTTGGCGAGCAGGTCGAGGGCGCCGTCTTCCACCTGCAGTTTCAACTGCCGCTCGGCCAGGCGCGATTCCAGGTAAGCCAACTGGATGCGGGCGATGGCGCGGATCTGTGCCTTGCCCAGCGGGCGGAACACCACCAGCTCGTCCAGCCGGTTGATGAACTCCGGGCGGAAATGAGTTTGCACCACGCCGAGCACGGCGGCCTTCATCTTGGTGTACTCGGCCTCGGCATCGTCGCCTTCGCTGGCCAGCTCCTGGATCAGGTTGGAGCCCAGGTTGGAGGTCATCACGATGACGGTGTTGCGGAAATCCACCGTGCGGCCCTGGCCGTCGGTCAGGCGGCCGTCGTCCAGCACCTGCAGCAGGATGTTGAACACGTCCGGGTGCGCCTTCTCCACCTCGTCCAGCAAAATCACGCTGTACGGCCGACGGCGCACCGCTTCGGTGAGGTACCCGCCTTCCTCGTAGCCGACGTAGCCCGGAGGCGCACCGACCAAGCGCGAGACGGAGTGCTTCTCCATGAACTCGCTCATGTCGATGCGCACCATCGCGTCGGTGCTGTCGAACAGGAACTCCGCCAGCGCCTTGCACAGCTCGGTCTTGCCGACGCCGGTGGGGCCGAGGAACAGGAACGAGCCACTCGGCCGGTGCGGATCGGACAACCCGGCGCGCGCACGCCGCACGGCGTCGCTCACCGCGCGCACGGCCTCGTCCTGGCCGACGACGCGCTTGTGCAAGTCGGCCTCCATGTGCAGCAGCTTGTCGCGCTCGCCTTCGAGCATCTTGGCGACCGGGATGCCGGTGGCGCGCGCCACGACTTCGGCAATCTCGTCCGCCGTCACGCGCGTCTGCACCAGCTTGAAATCGCGGTGCTCGGCATCCTGCGCGGCGGCAAGCTGCTTCTCCAGCGCGGGCAGTTCGCCGTACTGGATCTCGCTCATCCTGGTGTAATCCTGCTTGCGCTGCGCGGTTTCGAGGTCGAGCTGAGCCTGCGCGATGCGCTCCTTGACCTTGGTCGTGCCCTGCATCGCGGCCTTTTCGGATTTCCATACCTCGTTCAAATCCGAAAACTCGCGCTCGCCCTTGCTGATCTCGCTTTCGAGATCGGCCAGGCGCTGCTTCGACTCCGCGTCGTGCTCCTTTTTCAGCATCTCGCGCTGGATTTTCAACTGGATCAGCTTGCGTTCGAGACGGTCGAGCTCCTCCGGTTTGGAGTCGATCTCCATGCGGATGCGGCTGGCCGCCTCGTCCATCAGGTCGATGGCCTTGTCGGGCAGCTGGCGGTCGCTGATGTAGCGGTTGGAAAGCGTCGCGGCGGCGACGATCGCGGGGTCGGTGATCTCCACGCCGTGGTGCACGGCGTAGCGCTCTTTCAGGCCGCGCAGGATGGCGATGGTGTCCTCCACGCTCGGCTCGCCGACAAACACCTTCTGGAACCGGCGCTCCAGCGCGGCGTCCTTCTCGATGTACTTGCGGTATTCATCCAGTGTGGTCGCGCCGATGCAGTGCAGTTCGCCGCGCGCGAGCGCGGGCTTGAGCATGTTGCCGGCATCCATCGCGCCCTCGCCCTTGCCGGCGCCGACCATGGTGTGCAGCTCGTCGATGAACAGAATGATCTGGCCTTCGTTCTTGGCGAGGTCCTTGAGCACCGCTTTCAGCCGCTCCTCGAACTCACCACGGAACTTGGCGCCGGCAATCAGCGCGCCCATGTCGAGCGCCAGCACGCGGCGGCCGCGCAAGCCTTCCGGCACCTCGTCCTTGATGATGCGCTGGGCCAGGCCTTCGACGATGGCGGTCTTGCCCACGCCGGGCTCGCCGATCAGCACCGGGTTGTTCTTGGTGCGCCGCTGCAGCACCTGGACGGTGCGGCGAATCTCCTCGTCACGGCCGATTACCGGATCGAGCTTGCCGCTCTCGGCGCGCGCGGTGAGGTCGATGCAGTATTTCTGCAGCGCCTGGCGTGAATCCTCGGCGTTCTCGCTCTGCACCTTCTCGCCGCCGCGCACCTGCTCGATCGCCGCCTCGATGTTGGCCTTGTTCGCGCCGCTGGCTTTCAACGCCTGCCCCAGCTCGCCGCGATCCTCCAGCGCCGCCAGCACGAACAGCTCGCTGGCGATGAACTGGTCGCCGCGCTGCTGCGCCAGCTTGTCGGTGAGGTTGAGCACGCGGTTCAGGTCGTTGCCAAGGCTGATGTCGCCTTCCTGCCCGCGCACGGTCGGCAGCCGGCCAAGAAGGGCGTCGAGCTTCTGCCGCAGCCCCTGCACGTCCACGCCGGCATGCGCCAGCAGCGGCACCGTGGAGCCGCCCTGCTGGTCAAGCAGCGCCGCCATCACGTGCACCGGTTCGAGAATGTTGTGGTCGCGGCCCACGGCCAGCGACTGCGCGTCGGCCAGCGCCTGCTGGAAACGCGAAGTGAGTTTGTCCATCCGCATCGGGCGATCCCCATCACAAGGTTTGGCGGCACCGCCGCCACTGCGAGGGAGATGTGGACGGCCGCAAACGATTCAAGCTGCGCGGCACCCACCCACGGCCCCGAGTCAGCTCATCTCCCTGCCCCGGCACCCGCTTCCGGTCTTCATCGGTACGCGCGCCAGTGGCCCGCCAATACATCTCCCTGCCGCATGAAGGCAGCGCGAAAAACCACCCACCGATCACCTCTCAGCCGGCCCGAACCCGGCCCCGCGGCAACCACGGCTTGAGCGCTTCCTCGGCCATCGCCGGCCACTCCTTGTTGGCCTTGGGATTGGCCGGGCTGGGGTGCGGCAGATAGTCCGCAGTGATCCCGAGCACCTCGTTGATGCGGCGCTCGGCGTAGCGGCCAATGCCGACGACCGCCTGCGGTTCCAGCGCGCGCACCACGGATTTCAATGCGTGGTCGCAGGCGACCGTCAGCGCATCGTGCTCCGCGCGCGTCAGCTTTTCGGGGATCAGGTTGCGGCCGTCTTTCAGGAACAGCAGCGGGCAGTAGTTCCAGACGAAAAAGCGCTCGAAAAACGCCTCCGGCGGGCCAAGCCGGTCCCGCGCCCAGCGCCACACGCGCGAGCCGCTGCCTTCGCCGCGGTGGCAGGCCATGCCGAGAATCGGATATTTCGGGTGCTGCGCCGGCAGCGTGCGCGCGAGCTGCATGTCGATGTGGAACCAGTCGCGCACCATGATGACGTCGCCGAACGGCACCCCGGTCTGCGCCATGCCCCACGGCCCCGGATTCATGCCCACCAGCAACACGCGCCCTTTCGGCGCGCCGTAGCGGTCGAGGTATTGATGGTGCCCGTCCCACGCGTACCGGAGCGGGTTGTAGACGTGGGAGGGGGTGTGCAGGTCGAGCGCCTGCATGTCACGCGCCAAGCGGCGGGTGATGCGGATGATCGGTAACGTGGTGGGCATGCGCGAACGGAATGGATGGAACACGATCCACCACCTTACTCCGCGCGGCGATGACGCCGCGGGTTTGGCGGTGGGGGCGGCACTGGAGAGGTGTCGTGTGGCGCCAGAGCGACGCGCGGCGTCAGAGCGGTTCGCGTGGCATCAGCGCGACGCGCGGCATTAGAGCGGTTTCGTGTGGAGCCGGCGGTGGGCGCGGCACCAGAGCGGTTTCGTGTGGGGCCAGCGCGACGCGCCGCACTAGAGCGGTTTCGTGTGGGGCCAGCGCGGGGCGTGGCATCAGAGCGGTGTCGTGCGGTGCCAGCGGCGGGCGCGGCATCAGAGCGGTTTCGTGCGCCCTTTGGGCGCGCGAGCTACTTTCTCTTTGCTTGCCCAAAGAGAAAGTAGCCAAAGAGAAACGGCACCCCGCGGCGGCGCTTTTTGCCCATCCGTGGGCAAAAAGTCCGTGAGGCGGGGCCGGGCTTTTCGAGCGGGCATCGTGCCCGCGCGAAAAGGCGAGGCCATCCCTGGCCTCGCCCGCTGCGCGGCTTTTCCGACCCCGCCTCACCGCCGCCGAGG
>SCRM01000002.1 GCA_004298045.1 Rhodanobacter sp.
ACCTCCGAAACTCATTACTGACTTTCTTTGGGTGGGACGCTTTGCATTGCTTGGACAGGTCAGCGACCCGCCAGCGCAAGGCGTCCACACAATTCACCTGTGCACACTGTCAAAGATCTGCTCCCGATCCCGAAGGACCGCCCGAGACATTTCGTCGCCGGTGAGCCGCCTACTATACATCGTTTTTTATGACCGTCAACCGACAATGTAACGTCTTTGTTCGGATTGATGTCCATCGCACCCCCGCGATGCAAGCCGCACTTGCGGGGGGCGTGCACTATAGCGCCGAGTGCGGTGGCAGGGAAGCACCATTTGCCGTTTTGTGCACCGACGCAGGGTGGCTGATGCTCGACACAACGGAGGACATATGCGCAAGCTGTTGATTGGTTGCTTGTTTGGGTTTCTGTGTGACGGATGCAACCATGCCGCGCCCCCAACCGTGGCCGTCACCTTGCACGGTTCGCAGTTTGCAGTGGAGCTGGCGACCGACGAGGCGGCACGCGAATACGGATTGATGGCGCGGAGCCAGCTGGCCGCCGGTCACGGCATGCTGTTCGTGTTTCCAGACAACGCACCGCGCGGGTTCTGGATGAAAAACACACTGATCGCGCTGGATATCCTGTACTTCGACGCCGATCGCAAGCTGGTCTCGGCCCAGCGTGACGCGCCCCCGTGCCAGGCCAACCCGTGTCCGATCTACCCAAGCCAAGGTAACGCGCAATACGTGCTGGAGCTGCCCGCTGGCAGTGCGCGCCGGATCGGTGCCGTACACGGCGACGTGTTGGGGATCGACGGCGCCATCGGCGCGGTGCGCTGATCAGTCGTCGGTTTCGACCATCTCGAAATCGCTTTTGGTCGAGCCACAATCAGGGCAGGTCCAGGTCTCCGGCACATCCTCCCAGCGGGTGCCTGCGGGAATGCCTTCTTCGGGCACCCCCAGCGATTCGTCGTAGATGTAACCGCACACCACGCACATCCATTTGCGCGTGCCTGGGACTGCTGCCGAACGCTCACTCATCGTCGGGTTTCTTCGTGAAAGGGAATGGGCGCATTCTGGCAACTCCCCTGCCGTTGCGGAAGCGCGGCCCCTTTCCCACCAAGGACATTCAATGAACGCGACGACGTTTCCCCGCCATGGCTTGTATGCGATCACGAACGGCCCGCGCCCTGACCTGGTGGCCGCGGTGGAGGCGGCGTTGGCCGGCGGCGCCCGGGTGGTGCAGTACCGCGATGGCACCACCGACCACGCACGGCGTCACGGCGAAGCCGCGGCACTGCGCGAGGTGTGTCGTCGCCACCACGCCACCTTGTTGATCGAATCCGATGCCGAACTCGCGCAAGCGACAGGAGCCGACGGCGTGCACCTGCGGCGGCCGGAAGACGTGGCCGAGGCGCGCGCACTACTCGGCGCCGGCGCGATCATCGGCGTCTCGGCGCGCGACTCGATGGCGCTCGCGCGAGCCGCGGTGGCGGCCGGCGCCAACTACATTTCGTTCGGCGCATTCCATGCTTCGCCAACGATCCACGATGCACCGCGCGCCTCGCTCGACCTGCTTGCGCAAAGTGCCGCACTGGGCGTGCCGCGGGTGGCGATCGGCGGCGTCACCCCTGACAATGGCAGAGCCCTGATCGCGGCCGGCGCGGATCTGGTCGCCTCGGTGTCGTGCCTGTTCGGCGCCGCCGACGTTCGCGCCATGGCCCAGCGCTTCAGCGCCCTGTTCCCTGCCCACGAGTAAGCCAGCGATGACCAACCACGACCTGTTCCAGCGCGCCCTGCGCCGCCTGCCCGGCGGCGTGAATTCGCCGGTACGCGCCTTCAAATCGGTGGGCGGCGAGCCGTTTTTTGCGGCCCGCGCGGATGGCGCCTATCTGTGGGACGTCGAGGGCCGGCGCTACCTCGACTACGTGGAATCGTGGGGGCCGATGATCGTGGGCCACAATCATCCGGCGGTGCGCGAAGCGGTGGAGCGTGCGGTGCGCAACGGATTGTCGTTCGGCACGCCGTGTCCCGCGGAGGTCACCATGGCGGAGACCATCGCGCGCCTGGTGCCGTCGGTGGACGTGGTGCGCATGGTCAATTCCGGCACCGAGGCGACGATGTCGGCGGTACGGTTGGCGCGCGGCGCGACCGGACGCGACAAGATCGTCAAGTTCGAAGGCTGCTACCACGGCCATGCGGATGGCTTCCTGGTGAAGGCCGGCTCCGGCGCGCTGACCTTCGGCGTGCCGACTTCACCCGGCGTGCCGAAGGCCACGGCCGATCTCACCCTCACCCTGCCCTACAACGACCTGGAAGCAGCGCAGGCGCTGTTCGCCGAATGCGGCGACGAGCTGGCCTGCCTGATCGTCGAGCCGGTGGCCGGCAACATGAACTGCATCCCGCCAGTGCCGGGGTTCCTCGCCGGATTGCGCGAGCTGTGCAGCGCGCATGGCACGGTGCTGATTTTCGACGAGGTGATGACCGGCTTCCGTGTGGCGCTCGGTGGTGCGCAAGCGCATTACGGCGTAACCCCGGACCTGACCACGTTCGGCAAGGTGATCGGCGGCGGCATGCCGGTGGGCGCCTATGGCGGGCGCCGCGACCTGATGGCGCAGATCGCGCCGTCCGGGCCGGTGTATCAGGCCGGCACGTTGTCCGGCAACCCGGTGGCGATGGCGGCCGGGCTGGCGATGCTGGAGTTGATCCAGGCCCCCGGCTTTCATGCGCGGCTCGCCAAACACACCGCAGCCTTGTGCGACGGTTTGCAAGCCGCGGCGGATGCGGCAGGAGTGCCGTTCAGCACCAACCACGTTGGCGGCATGTTCGGTCTGTTCTTCCACGCCGGCCCGGTAACGCGTTATGCGCAGGCGACGGCAGCGGATGTACCTCGGTTCAACCGGTTTTTCCACGCCATGCTGAAACGCGGCGTGTATCTCGCGCCAAGCGCGTTCGAGGCTGGTTTTCTGTCCAGCGCCCACAGCGACGATGACCTTGCCGCCACCGTGCAGGCAGCGCGCGAAGCGTTTGCCGAAGCCACCTGAAGCTGAACGGCAGAAGCGTGAAACGGCTCCAATACGCGCTTTACACATAGGTGGCTTTACTGTCCGCGCCAGTCGCACAAGATGACGGGGCCGTCATCCAGCGGCATGTCACAGGAGCACACCAAATGAAATCTCTTACCATCGCTTGCGCCTTGGCGCTTGGCCTCGGCTTGCCGCTGGCCAGCACCGCCGCACCAGAAATGCCCGCCATGCAGGCGACTGCCAGCCAGCCTGCCGCGGCACCGGCCGCCCCCAAGCTGCACCAGGCGCTGCGCAGCCTCTGGCACGGCCACATCGTCACCACCCGCGACTACGCCACGGCGGTCAAGGCGGGCAACAAGGCGGCCGAAACCAAGGCGGCCGACGCTGTCGTCGCCAATGCCAAGGAAATCGCCAATGCGGTTGCCGGCTTCTACGGTGCCGACGCGGGCAAGGGCATGCTGAAGCTGCTGGCCGGCCATTGGGGTGGCGTGAAGGCGCTGACCGATGCTGAGCACGCCGGCGACAAGGCAGGCGTCGAGAAGGCGATGGAAACGCTGTCGACCAACGCCGGTGAAATCGCCAAGTTCCTGCATGGCGCCAACCCGAACAACTGGCCGGAAGCCACGGTGGACGGCTTGCTGCTGCAACATGCTGCCGACCACAAGGCGCTGGTCGCCGCCATGATGAGCGGCGACAAGGCTGGCGCAGCCAAGACCTGGACGATGATGGACGAGCACATGAACACCATCGCCGACGCGCTGTCTGGCGGCATTGCCGCCCAGTTCCCGGCCAAGGCCCAGTGAAACCCGTTGCCTCATTGCGTCAGCTCGGTCAGACGCAGCAGAAACTGCTGCGCAAACTGTTGACCGAGCCGCAAGGGGCAAGCGTCGAAGAGCTGTGTGCGGCGCTCGGCGTCACCCACAACGCAGTGCGGCAACACTTGTCCGCGCTGATTGCTGCGGGGTGCGTCGAGCGCGGCATGGCCCGCCCGACTGGCGGACGGCCGCAGGCGCGTTACCTGCTGCTGCCCGCCGGGAGGGATTTGTTTCCACGCCATTACGGCCTGATCGCCACCGGCATCCTCGAGCACCTGTATGCGACAAACGGCAAGGCCGGCGTGCAGGCATTGCTGGCGGCAGTTGGCCACGAGCTCGGTACGGCGGCGGCAAGCCGCGTGACTGAAGGCAGCGACGATGCTGTGGCATCACGACTTGCCGAACAACTGGACGCGATCGGCTATGAAGCCAGCACGGTCCAGCGCGACGGCGAAACCCAGGTCGAAGCCTACAACTGCGTGTTTCACCAGCTGGCCAAGCAACACCCGGACATCTGCCGGTTTGATCTGGCTTTCATGGAATCAGCGACCGGGCGCCCGATTCAGCACATGGAGTGCCTGCTGCGCGGTGGCCACGCGTGCCGGTTCCGCATCGGCAAAGCCCGCGCGAAAACCGACGCGGCCTGAACCTCACCACTGCCCGCTGTTGGGCATCGATATCCACGGTTCCGCCGGCGGCAGGTGGCCGTCCTGCAGGAGTTCGATCGAAATCAGGTCGGGCGAGCGCACGAACGCCATGTGGCCGTCGCGCGGCGGGCGGTTGATGGTGTAGCCCATGTCCAGCAGACGCTGGCAGGTCGCATACAGGTCGTCCATGCGAAACGCGAGATGGCCGAAGTTGCGTGCGCTGCCGTAATCCTCGGTCGAGCCCCAGTTGTACGTGAGCTCGATTTCGGCTTCCGGGCTGTCTGGCGCCGAAAGAAAGATCAGCGTGAACTTGCCTTGCGCGTTTTCCATTCGCCGCACTTCGCGCAGGCCGAGGCCCTCGCAGTAAAACCGCAGCGACGCGTCGATGTCGCGGATGCGCACCATGCTGTGCAGGTATTTCATACCGGCTCGACTCCTTGATGAGAGGCTCCCATGATACCGACCATCCGCGGGCTACCCGGCGAGATGGTGGCGCACGGCGGTCGCCATCGCCGCCAGTTCGGCCGCAGCCGTCGGTGCGGGCACGCCGTGCGGGTACACGCGCAGCAAACCGTCACCAGCACGACGCGGCTGCACGTGCAGGTGGAAATGAAAAACCTCCTGACCTGCCACACGACCGTTCGATTGCCAGAGATTCAATCCCTCCGCGCCGAAAGCATCGCGCAGCGCCAAGGCAACCCGCCGCGTCAGACGCATCACTGCGTCGGCCTCCTCGTCGGCGAGTTCATAGAGGTTTTCCGCATGCCGACGCGGAATCACCAGGACATGACCCGGCACGCCCTGGCGCAGATCCATGAACGCCAGCGCGGTGGCATCTGCGGCCACCATCGCAGCCGGGATCTCCCCGGCGGCGATGGCGCAAAACAGGCAGCGGTCAGTGCTCACGCCGCCTTGAACGCCGTCAGCGCGGCACGCAGGCGGCGCAAGCCTTCTTCGACGTCCGCGCCGGCAATGGTGAGCGGCGGCACCAGGCGCAACACGTTCGGCCCGGCCTGCAGAATCAGCAGGCCTTGCGCCGCGGCGTGGCCAAGGATGTCGCCGGCCTTGCCAAGGTACGGCGTATCCAGTGCGGCACCGAGCATCAAGCCGCGGCCACGGATTTCCTGAAACAGGTGCAGGTCGGCGTTGATCGCGGCCAGCCCGTCGCGCAGCGCTTGGGATTGGGTGGCGACGTTGCCGAGCACCGCCGGCGAACCGAGCTTGCGCAGGGCGACGCGGGCGACGGCGGTCGCCATCGGATTGCCGCCAAACGTGCTGCCGTGTGCGCCGTACTGCATGACATCGGCCACCCGCGGGCCGGCCAGCATCGCGGCGATCGGAAAGCCGCAGCCCAGCGCTTTCGCCAACGTGACGATGTCGGGCTGGATGCCGTCCTGCGCGTGCGCGAACAGCGTGCCGGTGCGGCCCATGCCGCACTGGATTTCGTCCAGCACCAGCAGCGCGTCGTGCGCATCACACAACTCGCGCACGCGCTTCAGGTACCCCGGCGCTGCCGGCACGATGCCCCCCTCGCCCTGCACCGGTTCGAGCATCACCGCAGCGACATCGCCAGCCGCCAATGCCGCTTCAACCGCGCCCGCGTCGTTGAACGGGATGTGGCGGAACCCCTGCGGCAGCGGCTCGTAACCGGCCTGGTACTTGGGCTGCGCAGTGGCGGTGACGGTAGCCAGTGTGCGGCCGTGGAACGAGCCGTTGAAGGTGAGGACGACACGCTTTTCCGGCGGCCGCCCCTGCGCCGCGGCCCACTTGCGCACGAGCTTGATCGCCGCCTCGTTCGCCTCGCCGCCGGAGTTGCAGAAGAACACGCGCTGCGCGAAGCCCGAGGCCCGCACCAATTCCTCGGCCAGACGCAGTGGCGGCTCGGTGTAGAACGCGTTGCTGGTGTGCCACAGCTTGCCGGCCTGCCCAGTCAGCGCGGCGATCAGGTCGGGGTCGCCATAACCGAGCGAGTTCACCGCGATGCCGGCGCTGAAATCCACGTACTCGCGGCCATCGGTATCCCACACGCGCGCCCCCTTGCCGTGGTCGAGCACCATGTCGCGCGGGTGGTACACCGGCAGCCAATACTGTTTGGCGCGCGCAATGAGGTCGGTGGTGGCTTGGGTGGTCATGGTGGTTCCGTGAGGTGGGAGGTCAATCGAGATACAGATCCGGCAGCAGGCGCTGGCTCGGGTCGACGGCGTACTGCGCAAGGTCGGTGACGCCAGCGGCGGCAAGCACTTCATCGTCGATCAGGAAGCGGCCGGTGCACTCCTTGGCCGGGCGGGTGAGGATGGCGTGCGCGGCGTCGGCGAGAATCTCCGGCGAGCGGCCGTTTGCGCCACTCACGCCGGGGATCATGTTGAGCGCGTCGGTGGCGATCAGGGTGCGCGGCCACAGGCCATTGATGGCGACGCCGCGCGGGCCAAACTCGGCGGCGAGCCCCAGGGTGACAAAGCTCATGCCCATCTTCGCCAGGGTGTAGGCGGTGTGCGGGCCCCACCATTTGGGGTTCAGCGATGGCGGCGGGCACAAGGTCAGGATGTGCGGGTTTTCCGCCTTGAACAAGTGCGGCAGGCAGGTCTGCGCGCACAGGAAACTGCCGCGCGCGTTGACCTGCTGCATCAGGTCGAAACGCTTCATCGGCGTTTCCAGCGTGCCGCGCAGCCAGATCGCGCTGGCGTTGTTGACCAGGATGTCGATGCCGCCGAATTTGGCGACGGTGGCGGCGACCGCCGCCGCGACCTGCTCCTCTTCACGGATGTCGCATTTGATCGCCAGCGCGTGACCACTGGCGGCCTCGATCGCCGTCGCAGCGGTGTGGATCGTGCCGGGCAGCTTGGGGTTGGGCACGTCGCTCTTGGCGGCAATCGCCACGTTGGCGCCGTCGCGGGCGGCACGCAGTGCGATCGCGAGGCCGATGCCGCGCGAAGCACCGGTAATGAAAAGGGTCTTGCCATGCAGCGTGGTCATCGGGGTTCTCCGGGTCAGGCTTTCTGGAAACGCGGCAGGATGTCGCGCAGCTCGGCAAGGCGTTGCAGCGGGTCGACCATCTCCAACAGCCGCTGGCGCTCGTCATTGGTCAACGGCATCAGCTCGGCCAGCCGAAAGCCGAGCCAGCGTGCGTCGTCGTAGCTGGCGCGCGCGGCATCCTTGAATTGGGGCGCCATGATGTCAACCAGTCGCTCGCCAATGGTTTGCAGCAAGGCCAGTTCGACCGGCACCTGCACGTAGCGCTCTTCCGGCCACCAGTCGACGCTGCCACGCAACTGGCCGTCGGCGCGTGCCCGGGTGCGGCGCACGCGAAACCGCGGCCCGCCTTCAACCACGATGCCAAGCAGGCCGTCGGCGTCGTGATGGAAATCGACGATGCGCGCCAGCGTGCCCACGGCGGCGGGCACTGCCGGCATGCCCGCCTCGTCGCCGGCAAGAATCAGGCACACGCCAAACCCCTTGTCGTTGCGCGTGCACTCGCGCACGAGATCCAGGTAACGCGGTTCGAACACGCGCAAATCCAGCCGCGCACCGGGAAACAACACGGTGGACAGCGGAAACAGCGGCAGCTCGGTGCGGGGTGAACGCGCAGGCATGCGCCAAGTGTAACCAGCGCGCGTGGCACCGCGCTCAAGAGGCCCGCAGCAGCTCGACGAAGCGCCGCGGCGCATTCTCGAAACCGCCGTTGGACATGAACACCACGTGGTCGCCCGCGCGCGCCTGAGTGCGCAAGGCCGCCAGCAGCGCATCCACGCTGGGGGCGACACTGCCGCGACCATGCAGCGCGTCGGTAACACGGTGCTCGTCCCACGACAAATGGGGGCGCTGCAGGAATACCACCGCGTCGGCGTCGGCCAGCGATGGCGCAAGGCCGGCGACGTGCGCGCCGAGGCGCATCGAGTTGGAACGCGGCTCGATGCCGACCAGGATGCGCGCGCCGCCCACCTTGGCGCGCAGCCCGGCCAGCGTCGTGGCGATCGCCGTGGGATGGTGCGCAAAGTCGTCGTACACGTGTACGCCGGCGGCCTCGCCCACCAGCTCCATGCGCCGCTTGACGCTCTCGAACCCAGCGAACGCCGGCAACAGCGCGCGCGGATCGACACCGGCGGCACTGGCCGCGGCCAGCGCCGCCAGCGCGTTCATCACGCTGTGGTGGCCGAGCATCGACCAGTGGATTTCGCCCAATACTGCACTGCCATGCGACGCCTCGAACGCGGTGCCATCATCGACAAGCAGGCGCGCCTGCCAGTCGCCGCGGCCGATGCCGAACGTTTCCACTGGCGTCCAGCAGCCCATCGCCAGCACCTGGGCAAGGTTCTCGTCATGCGCATTGACGATCAGCCGACCGTTGCCCGGCACCGTGCGCACGAGATGGTGGAACTGGCGCTGGATCGCCGCGACGTCGGGGAAAATATCCGCGTGGTCGTATTCCAGGTTGTTGAGGATGGCGATGCGCGGGCGGTAGTGGACAAACTTGGAGCGCTTGTCGAAGAACGCGGTGTCGTACTCGTCGGCCTCAATCACGAACGGGGTTTGGGATGCGGAATTCGGGATGCCGTCGCGCCCACCCAATCTCGCCGAGACGCCGAAGTTGCTGGGCACGCCGCCGATCAGGAACCCCGGCGCCATGCCGGCGCGGTCGAGCAGGTACGCGAGCAGGCTGGTGGTCGTCGTCTTGCCGTGGGTGCCGGCGACCGCGAGCACGTCGTGGTCGCGCAGCAGCGTCTCGCCCAGCCATTGCGGGCCGGAAACGTAGTGCAGGCGCGCATCGAGCATGTATTCGACGGCGGGATTGCCGCGGCTCAGCGCATTGCCGACGATGACGCGGTCCGGCGCGGGCTTGAGGTGATCGGCCGCATAGCCGTCCATCAGGCGGATGCCGAGCGCTTCGAGCTGGGTGCTCATCGGCGGGTAGACGTTGGCGTCGGAGCCTTCGACTTCGTGGCCGAGTTCGCGCGCCAAGGCGGCGACGCCGCCCATGAAGGTGCCGCAGATGCCGAGAATGTGCAGACGCATGGAAACCTCGGGGGAGCGGAAAGCGGGGCGAAGTCGGCTGCCGGAAGTCGCTCCCGAAAACCGGAAGTCGCGGGAAACCGACCGCCCCGGTGTTACGCCGCAGCCGCCAGCGCGCGCTTGACGCGCGCCGTCACCTCGTCCAACGCACCGACACCGTCCACGACCTGCAGCTTGCCGCGCTGCGCGTAGAAATCGGCCACTGGCGCGGTCTGCTCGGCATAGACCTTGAGGCGATCGCGCACCACCTCGGGGTTGTCGTCCTTGCGGTGTTCGGCTGCAAAACGGATCTCGCAGCGGCCGATGATGGTTTCGTTCGGCACGTCGAGCTTGACCACTGCGCTGAGCGGCTTGCCGATGCGCGCCAGGAGATCGTCGAGCGCGGCGGCCTGCGCCAGATTGCGCGGATAGCCGTCGAGGATGAACCCGGCCTTGGCATCCGCCTGGGCGAGACGCTCTTCGAGCATCGCCAGCAGGATGTCGTCGGACACCAGCTTGCCGGCGTCCATCACCGCCTTGGCCTTGAGCCCGACCGGCGTACCGGCCTTGACGGCGGCGCGAAGCATGTCGCCCGTGGAAATGTGCGGTACACCCAGATCGCTCTTCAATCGGGCGGCCTGGGTGCCCTTGCCCGAGCCGGGTGCGCCGAGTAGCACGAGTCGCATATCGCTCCGCAATGGCGGCGCTACGCCGCCGTTTCCGAGGAAAAGTGGCTTGCACGTTAGCGTTTGCGCCCATCGCGCGTCAAACCGCATTGCGGCTGCGCTCGCTCGGCGTTGCGCGATAATTCGCGCTCACGCCAAGGAGATCACCATGCCGCAACGCCCATCCTCGCCCGGCCGTCTGCTGTACGCCCAATCCGGCGGCGTCACCGCCGTCATCAATGCCACGGCGGCCGGCGTGATCGAGACAGCGCGCGCCCGCGGCGTCAAGGTGTACGCCGCGCGCAGCGGCATCCTTGGCGCGCTGCGCGAGGATTTGATCGACACCTCGAAGGAAACCGCAGCCGCGATCGCCGCCCTGCGCCACACACCCGGCGGCGCGTTCGGCAGCTGTCGCTACAAGCTGAAATCGCTCGACGCGAACCGCGCCGAATACGAACGTCTGATCGAGGTGCTGCGCGCGCACGACATCCGCTGGTTCCTCTACAACGGCGGCAACGATTCGGCCGATACCGCGCTGAAGCTGTCGCAGATCGGCAAGACACTGGGCTACGACCTCGCCTGCATCGGGGTGCCGAAAACGGTCGACAACGACCTCGCCGTCACCGACTGCTGCCCCGGTTTCGGCTCGGTGGCGAAATACACCGCCGTCTCCACGCTCGAAGCCAGCATCGACCTCGCCTCGATGGCGGAGACCTCGACCAAGGTGTTCATTCTTGAAGTGATGGGTCGCCACGCCGGCTGGATCGCCGCCGCGGCCGGGCTCGCGGGCGACGGCGCTGACGCACCGCCGCACCTGATTCTGTTTCCGGAACACGCCTTCGACGAAGCTACCTTTCTCGCCAAGGTCAAAGCCACGGTGGCGCGCGTGGGTTGGTGCACGGTGGTCGCCTCCGAAGGTATCCGCGACGCAGCCGGCAACTTCCTGGCCGATGGCGGCACGCGCGATGCCTTCGGCCACGTGCAGCTTGGCGGCGTCGCGCCGACGCTGGCCAATCTGGTCAAAGAAAAACTCGGGCTCAAGGTGCACTGGGCGGTACCCGATTACCTGCAGCGCTCGGCACGTCACTGGGCGTCGAAGACGGATGCAGAGCAGGCCTACGCCGTGGGCAAGGCCGCAGTGGAATACGCGCTGGCCGGGCACAACGCGGTGATGCCGGTGATCGTGCGCACGAGCGATGCGCCCTACCGCTGGAAGCTCGCGCCGGCGCCGCTCGTCAAGGTCGCCAACCGCGAAAAGAAGCTGCCGAAAAGCTTCGTCACCCGCGACGGCTTTGGCATCACCGCAGCGGCACGCCGTTACCTGTCGCCCCTGATCGCCGGCGAACTGCCGCCACCAACCGGCAAGGATGGCTTGCCGAAATACGTGCGGCTCAAGAACGTTGCCGTGGCGAAAAAACTGCCGGCGTGGACCCCCTGAACCACGATCGCGCATGCCGCCGGTCATGTCGAAAGACCATGCCGGCGGCAACGGCCGATCCAGCAACATCGGCCTAGTTTCGAGCCAGGCTGTCGGCTGCCGGCGCAAAGCCCCCTGTCTGGCACGCTTGCACCAACCCGATCTACGCAACACGCGATTACTACCGGCGTGAGCCGCCTTGCGGTTATCGGTGGGTGCGGACAGACGGCAACGACTGCCCGCTTGCCGATCACCGTCAGTGTCACTGGCCCCTCGCCTCGCCTTGACGTCCACCTGGCTTGCGGCTGAAACCGCGGTTGCACGGAACACCCGGCGTTCAGACGGAATTTCTTACGCTCAAAGCCACTGCCCGTCTTGCGAGCACGGCTCGAGGAGGAATCCGCATGAACAAGACTCTGCGTACCGCGCTGGTTGCGCTGTCGTTGTTTGCGCTGAGCAACGTCGCGCTGGCCGATCGGGACCACGATCGCGGTTACGACCGCCGCGGTTACGTGCATGACCACGGCCGCCATGGTGGCCATGGGTATCGCGGCGAGCACCGTTATCGCGTGATGCGCCACGACGAACGCCGCGGCCATCATTGGCGGCGCGGCTACCGCTATGACCGACCGATCTACGTGGTACGCGATTACCGCCGTTACCACTTGCGCCAGCCGCCACGCGGCTATGGCTGGGTTCGCGGCAGCAACAACGATTACCTGCTGGTGGCACTGGCGACCGGCATCATCTTGGACATCGCCCTGCGCTGAGAGCCTGTAAAAAAACCGCCCGTCTACTGCAGCCGACACCAGATACCCCTGGCGGCGCCGTGCTGCGCAAAAGCGGCGGTCATTTGGTCGACCCAACCTCGCCTGTTTTCACGTGGCGCGCCTTGCCAAGGGCGCCTGCCGATGCTGTCGCGACGACATTCGAATTTTTCACGGGCCCTGAGGCGCCACGCCCGGGTCGCCCGGTGGCGATCCGCGCGGGTTTCCGACCTTGCTGCGGCGCACAACGAGTTACACGCAACCCCCTGCCTATACTCCCCACAGTCGTCCGCAACGGGCGGCCTGTCACGACATGGGGAGGCTCCGATGCTGCAGCAGTTTGGCTGGTGGATCGTGCTTGCGTGTGCGGTGGTGGCAATCATCTACGGTGCGGTGTCGGCGCGTTGGGTACTCGCGCGACCGGCCGGCAATGCACGCATGCAGGAGATCGCGGGGGCGGTACAGGAAGGCGCGCGCGCCTACCTCAACCGTCAATACGGCACGATCGCCCTGGTGGGCGCGGTGTTGTTTGTGCTGATCGGGTTCTTTCTCTCGTGGCCCACGGCACTGGGCTTTCTCATCGGTGCGGTGCTTTCCGGCGCCACCGGCTACATCGGCATGAACGTGTCGGTGCGTGCCAACGTGCGCACCGCCGAGGCCGCCCGCAGCGGGCTCAAGGCCGCGATGAACGTGGCGTTTCGCGGCGGCGCGATCACCGGCATGCTGGTGGTGGGCCTCGCGCTGCTCGGCGTCGCCGGCTACTGGCTGATCCTCAAGGCCAGCGGCATGCCGACGGAAGAGGCCTTGCACGCGCTGGTGGGCCTGGCGTTCGGCAGTTCGCTGATCTCGATCTTTGCGCGCCTGGGCGGCGGCATTTTCACCAAGGGCGCGGACGTGGGCGCCGACCTCGTGGGCAAGGTCGAAGCCGGCATTCCCGAGGACGACCCGCGCAACCCGGCGGTGATTGCCGACAATGTCGGCGACAACGTGGGCGACTGCGCCGGCATGGCGGCGGATCTGTTCGAGACCTACGCGGTGACCGTGATCGCCACCATGCTGCTGGGTGGCCTGACCTTGAACGACACCGGCACCGCGGTGCTGTACCCGCTGCTCCTGGGCGGGGTGTCGATCATTGCCTCGATCATCGGCACGCTGTTCGTGCGCGTGTCCGAAGGCGGCTCGATCATGGGCGCGCTGTACAAGGGCGTGGCGGTATCCGGCGTACTGGCCGCCGCCGCGTTCTACCCGATCACCACGTCGCTGATGCCGCACTTCGCGTACGGCGCGGTAAACCTATGGTTCTGCGCGCTGATCGGGCTGGTGCTGACCGGCGCCATCGTGTGGATCACCGAGTACTACACCGGCACCAACTACAAACCGGTGCAGCACATCGCGCAAGCTTCGACCACCGGCCACGGCACCAACATCATTGCCGGCCTCGGCGTGTCGATGAAGGCCACGGCATGGCCGGTGGTGGCGATCTGCCTGGCGATCTGGGCGGCGTATGCCCACGGCGGCCTGTACGGCATCGCCATTGCCGCCACGGCGATGCTCTCGATGACCGGCATGATCGTCGCACTCGACGCCTACGGCCCGATCACCGACAACGCCGGCGGCATTGCCGAGATGGCCGACCTGCCGCCGGAGGTGCGCGGTGTCACCGACCCGCTGGACGCGGTGGGCAACACCACCAAGGCGGTGACCAAGGGCTACGCCATCGGCTCGGCCGCGCTGGCCGCGCTGGTGCTGTTTGCCGACTACACGCACAACCTCGCGGTGAACCACCCGAACGAGACGTTCACCTTCGACCTCTCCGACCACATGGTCATCATCGGCCTGTTGATCGGCGGCCTGATCCCGTACCTGTTCGGCGCGATGGCGATGGAAGCCGTGGGCCGTGCGGCGGGCGCGGTGGTGGTGGAAGTGCGCCGCCAGTTCCGTACCATCAAGGGCATCATGGAAGGTACCGGCAAGCCGCAGTACGACAAGGCGGTGGACATGCTGACCAAGTCGGCGATCAAGGAAATGATCGTGCCCTCGCTGCTGCCGGTGATCGTGCCGATTCTCGTCGGCCTGTTGCTCGGGCCAAAGGCGCTTGGCGGTGTTTTGATTGGCACCATTGTCACCGGCCTGTTCGTGGCCATTTCGATGACCACCGGCGGCGGCGCGTGGGACAACGCCAAGAAGTACATCGAGGATGGCCACCACGGCGGCAAGGGTTCGGAGGCGCACAAGGCCGCCGTCACCGGCGACACCGTGGGCGATCCGTACAAGGACACTGCCGGCCCGGCGGTGAACCCGCTGATCAAGATCATCAACATCGTGGCGCTGCTCATCGTGCCGCTGCTGCACTGAGTCGCCACGTCGACCGGAAGGCCCCGCTCGCGGGGCCTTCCTTTTTTGCAGCCCCCGACTTTGGCCACGCGCGCGTCGGGCATCCGCACGTCACACTCGAAACCCGTCTCCCGCAGGGATGTCGGCATGACCTCGAAACCTTTCCCCTGGCTCGTCCTCGCCCTGGGCGCGACACTGGCCGGCATGAAAACCGCCCATGCCGCCACCACGCCCGCCGCCAGCGACGATCCCTACCTGTGGCTGGAAGCCACCCACGGCACGCGGGCGATGGACTGGGTGAAGGCGCAAAACGCCATCACCGAAAAAGCCTTTGCCAGCTCGCCCGCCTTCGACCACACGCGCAACCAGATCCTCGAGGTGCTCGACTCCGATGCGCGCATTCCATACGTGCGCCGCATGGGCGATCACCTCTACAACTTCTGGCAGGACAAGGCCCATCCGCGCGGGCTGTGGCGCCGCACCACGCTGGCGGAGTACGAAAAAGCCAATCCCCAATGGGAAACCGTGCTCGACATCGACGCGCTGAACCAAGCCGAGGGCAAGCGCTGGGTGTGGAAGGGCGCGCAGTGCTTGAAACCGGCCTACGTGCATTGCCTGGTGTCGCTCTCACCCGACGGCGGCGACGCCGTGGCCGTGCGCGAATTCGACACCACCACCAAGGCCTTCGTGAAAGGCGGCTTCGAGCTGCCAACCGCCAAGACCCAGGTTGGCTGGATCGACGAGAACCACATTTATGTCGGCACCGACTTCGGCCCCGGCTCGATGACCACATCAAGTTACCCGCGCATCGCCAAGGTGTGGACGCGCGGCACACCGCTGGCATCGGCGATCACCGTGTACGCAGGCAAGGCCAGCGACCTGGCGGTAACCGCGTTCCACGAACGCACGCCGGGCTACGAGCGCGATTTCGTACAGGTGTCCACCGACTTCTTCCACGGCGAAACTTTCCTGCGCCAGGGCGACCAGCTGGTAAAGCTCGATATCCCCAGCGACGCCAATGCCGACGCCCACCGGGAGTGGCTGCTGGTGACACTGCGCTCGGCGTGGACGGTCGGTGGCAGGACCTGGCCCAGCGGTGCCCTGATCGCCATCCGCTTCGACGACTTCATGGCCGGCAAGCGCGATTTCACCGCATTGTTCACGCCCGATACTCACACCGCGCTCTCAGGCTACGCCTGGACGCGCCACCACCTGATCCTGGACGAGCTGCACGACGTGCAGAGCCGGCTCGAAGTGCTTACCCCGCAGGCAGCCGGCGACTGGCAGCGTGCGGCCATGTCCGGCGCACCGGCCATGAGCACCATCAGCGTGGTCGGCACCAACCCGGACACCGATGACGAATACTGGCTGACAGTGGATGGGTTTCTCACCCCGCCATCGCTCGCGCGCGGCGTGGTCGGCACGGGCGCGGCCAAGGTCGTGAAGCAGCAGCCGGCGTTCTTCGATGCATCGGAATTTGCCGTGAGCCAGCACTTCGCCGCCTCGCAGGACGGCACCCGCGTGCCGTATTTCGAGATCGCGCCAAAGGATCTGAAAGCAGACGGCAGCCACCGCACGCTGCTCTACGGCTACGGCGGTTTTGAAATCTCGCTGCAGCCGCACTACTCGGGTTCCGTCGGCCGCGCCTGGCTCGGCCGCGGTGGCGTGTACGTCATTGCCAACATCCGCGGCGGCGGCGAATACGGCCCGGCCTGGCACCAGGCCGCACTCAAGGCGAACCGGCCCAAGGCGTATCAGGATTTCGCCGCGGTGGCGAAGGATCTGGTCCAGCGTGGCGTCACCTCCGCCGCGCACCTCGGCGCCGAAGGCGGCTCCAACGGCGGGCTCTTGATGGGCAACATGCTCACCGCGTACCCGCAGCTCTTCGGTGCGATTGCCTGCGAGGTACCGCTGCTGGACATGAAGCGGTACATCCACCTCGACGCCGGCGCCTCGTGGATGGCCGAATACGGCAACCCGGACGACCCGGAACAGTGGGCTTTCATCCAGAAGTTTTCGCCCTACCAGAACCTGCGCAAAGACACCCACTACCCGCCGGTGCTGTTCTACACCGCCACCAGCGACGACCGCGTCGGCCCGGCGCAGGCGCGCAAGATGGCAGCCAAGATGGAGGGCATGGGCATCCCCGATGTGTGGTTCTACGAGAACCTCGAAGGCGGGCACGGCGCCAGCGCGGACAACCGGCAATCCGCCCACATGCACGCGATGGTCTACGACTTTTTGTGGGACCAGTTGAAATAGCGCGCGGGCAAAGGGCACCCGGCGGCGCCCGGCAACCGCCGGGCGCGGCGTTTTTGCGGCACTGCGTTCAGGCAGTAGCTCACACAATCACTTGCGGCAACCACCACTTCGCGACCCAGTGCGCATTTGCCGTGGCCGCGCGCTTGAAGTTTGCCGGCGGTGCCGATGAAATAACCGGCCGAGCGTGCGCCGCGAGCAGTTGCGCGACTGCCGCTCCCCCCATCCTGCCCAGGGTCTGTCCCATCATGTCCGTTCGCGTCGTTCGCCTGTTGTCCCTTCTTCTGCTCGGTGCCTGTCTGGCCACGCCAGCGCTCGCCGCCGGCAAAAAAACCACGCATCACGCCACTACCCACCACACCACCACGCACAAGGCCGAAAGCAGCAAGGCCAAGGCGTCGTTGATCTGGCGCGGTGACGTCACCACGGCGCGTGCGGTCATGGACGACATGTCGCGCGAATGGCAGCGCAGCGGCCACGGCCGCATCGAGCTGCAACCATTCAACACCGCCTCGGGCATCGACGCGGTGGCCGGGGGCAGCGCCGATCTTGCCGGCAGCGCACGCGCCAGTGACGGCAGCGCGGAAGACGCACGCCTCACCTTCACCCCGGTGGCGTGGGATGCGCTGGTGATGATCGCCAATCGGTCCAACCCGGTGCGCAGCCTCAGCCTGCGCCAGCTGCACCAGATCTACCTCGGTCGTATCACCAATTGGAGCCAGGTTGGCGGCAGCAACGCCCCGATCGACCTGTATGCCGTGATCAGCCCGAACGACGGCGTCGAATACAGCCTGCGCAACCTGCTGTTCGGGCGCGGCACGCAGCAAATCTCCGCGCCCCGCCTGTACCTCAACACCAAGGCACTGGAAGAAGGCATCGCGCTCAATCCGAACGGCCTCGGCCTGTCGACGCTGGCCGACGTACGCGGCAATTCAAAGTTGCGCGCGATTCCGATCGGCGGGGTCATGCCCACGGCGGCCAACATCGCCGACGGCAGCTATCCGCTCTACACCCCGCTGTACCTGGTGACCAACCCGAACAGCCGGAAGGCCACCGAGGTCAAGGCATTCATCGACTTCCTCGCCACCGACAAGGCCAAGGCCGTGCTGCGCGACCATTCAGTGCTGCCCTACCAGGACGGCATTGCACTGGTGGCCAAGGAAGACGCACGCCGCGACAAGGTGTACGCCGAAGCAACCGCCAGCAACGCCAAGCCGCCGCTGGCGGCACCGGGCGCCAGCTATGCCGCGGCCGCGGCGATCGCGCCGACGTCGGAGCGCGCGCTGGAAGCGCACAAGGCACTGGATGCGCGCAGGGAGGCCAAGGCCACCGGCAACTACACCGTGGCCGACGGCGACACGCTGGAGAGCATTGCGCTCGACAACCATGTGACCCAGGCCAAGCTGCGCCGCTGGAACCACCTCAAGAAGGACGAAGCGCTCAAGTCCGGCCAGGTGCTGCGCATCAGCGAAAAGTAAGGTCGTGCAGGTTCGCGCGCTCTCGCTCGATCTGGACGACACGTTGTGGCCGGTCGCGCCGGCGCTCGAAGAAGCCGACCGCGCGGTGGACGCTTACCTGCAAGTGCATTTCCCGCGCGTGGCGCACGCGTGGCCGATCCCGGCCATGCGGACGTTGCGCATGCAGGTGGCGGAGGCCCGCCCCGAGCTGGCGCACGACTTCACCGCGCAGCGGCAATTGACCCTGCACGAGGCGTTTGCCCGTTGCGGTATCGTGGCAGCACCGATTGACACGTTGTGGGAGATCTACTTTTCCGCCCGCAACACCGTATCGCTGTTTCCCGACAGCCTGCCGGCGCTGGCGCAGCTGGCCGCACGCTGGCCGCTGGCGAGCCTGACCAACGGCAACGCCGACCTCGCACGCATCGGCCTGCAGGCGCATTTCCGCTGCGCCGTGGCGGCGCGCGAGGTGGGCGTGGGCAAACCCGATCCACGCATTTTCCGCGTGGCGGCAAACCGCCTCGGGGTTGCCGCCGGCGAACTGCTGCACGTGGGCGATGATCCCGAGCTCGACGTGCTTGGCGCCCACCGTGCCGGCCTGCATACGGCGTGGGTGAACCGTCGCGGCCTACCGTGGCCAACCGCACTCGGCACCGCGCCGGACGTCACCGTGCGTGACCTGGGTGAGCTCGTGCGCTGGCTGGATGCTGACGCCGGTACGTGACCTCGCGCCCCACACCCCCCATCATGGCGGTTTCCCTCCCGTTTGAACGCCATGTCCAGCCTGATCGACCGCCGTACCGCCCCGCGCCAGTGCATCCCCCTCGAAGCCGTCGATGCGGCGCACCTCGCCGCCGCCCGCAAACGCCTCGACAGCGCACAACGACGCTGGCTCGATGCCAATGGCTTTGACGCGCAGCCCGGCACCACGCTGCGCATCGCCGATGCCTCCGGCCACCTCGCGCGGGTGCTGGTTGGGGTCGACGCGACGGACCCACTGGCAGCCCTCGGCGCACTGCCGCGCAGCCTGCCTGCCGGTGTCTACAAGCTCGCCGCGGAAGGCGTAACGCTCGACCCGGTGCAAGCCGCACTGGGCTGGGCACTGGGCGCATACCGGTTCACCCGCTACCACCAGGCACCGCGCACCGCGGCCACGCTCGCGGTGGATGCCGCCACGCTGGCCCGCACCCTGCCGCTGGTCACCGCCACCTCGTTGGTGCGTGACCTGGTCAACACACCCACCCAGGACATGGGCCCCGAACAACTCGCCGGCGCTGTCAAGGCACTAGGCAAGACCTGCCGCGCCAAAGTGCGCGAATGGGTCGGCGAGCAATTGCTGGCGGCCAACTTTCCCACCATCCACACCGTCGGCCGGGCCAGCCATCGCGCGCCGCGGCTGGTCGAGCTCACCTGGGGCAATGCGGGCGATCCGAAGCTGGTGCTCGTCGGCAAGGGCGTGTGCTTCGACACCGGCGGGCTCAACCTCAAATCCGGCGAGGGCATGCGCTGGATGAAAAAGGACATGGGCGGCGCCGCGCACGCGATCGCGCTGGCGCAACTGGTGATCGGCGCCAAGCTGCCGGTGCGACTCACGCTGCTGGTGCCGGCGGTGGAGAACGCGGTGGCCGGGGAGGCCATGCGTCCGGGCGAAGTGGTCGTGACGCGCGCCGGGCACAGCGTGGAAATCGACAACACCGATGCCGAGGGGCGCTTGATCCTGTGCGACGCGCTGGCCTATGGCAGCGAGCAGCAGCCCGACCTGATGATCGACTTCGCCACCCTGACCGGCGCCGCCCGCGTCGCGCTCGGCCCCGACCTGCCGGCCCTGTTCGGCAACGACGACGCGCTGGCCAACGCCGCGCTCGCCGCCGGCGACGCCGTCGCCGACCCGCTGTGGCGGCTGCCGCTGTGGCAGCCGTACCGCAAGATGCTGGCTTCGCACCTCGCCGATTTCTCCAATACCGGTGCTTCGCGCCACGCCGGTGCGATCACCGCTGCGCTGTACCTGCAACGCTTCGTCCCCGACGGCACCCGGTGGTTGCACCTGGACACCTACGCGTGGAACGACACCGACCGACCAGGCCGTCCGCGCGGCGGCGAGGCCATGGGTCTGCGCGCGCTGTTCGCGCTGTTGGAGCAACGGTACTCGTAGACCGGGATTCGGGATTGGCAAAAGTCGCTGCACTCCGTCAGCGGCTTTTGCGCCTCTCCAATCCCGAATCTCGTCATCCGCAATCCCCGCATGACTTCTGGCGATGTTGCCGCGGGCAGCAACATGACATGGTGCGCAACGGTCTTCCGCGGAGTCATCGCCATGCGTCTCACTTTGCTTGCACTCGGACTCGCGCTGGGGCTCAGCGACATGTCGTCGGGTCTGGCGCAGACCGCCGCACCGGACCAACCGCCGCTGACCGCGCTGACCAAGGATTCCGGCACGCCGATGCCAGCCGCGCAGAAGCGTGTGCACTTCGCGCACGCCGAATTGCACATCAGCGTGCTGCCGGCAACGCGAAGCATCGCGGCCAGCGCAACGCTCACCTTTCACGCCTTGCAATCGACCGATGAACTGCTGCTCGATCTGGATCGCAACCTGCCGGTGAGTGCGATCCGGATCGACGGCCAGCCATTGCCGGCCAGCGCCTGGAGCAACCCGGATGGCCGCCTGCGCATCGCCCTGCCGCAACCGGTGGCCGCGGGCAGCGAGGTCACCGCCAGCATTACCTACGGCGGCATGCCGCACGTCGCGAAAAATGCGCCGTGGGACGGCGGCTTCGTGTGGAGCCACACCAAGGATGGCCAACCGTGGATCGGCAGCGCGGTCGAGGGCGAAGGTTGTGACCTGTTCTGGCCATGCATCGACCAGCCGGATGGCAAGCCCGATCTCGTCGACCTCTACGTCACCGTCCCCAACCCGCTGGCCGCGCCCGGCAACGGCGTGCTGGTAGGCGTGACGGAAAACGGCGGCACGCGCACCTGGCACTGGCGCGCGAAACACCCGACCACCTATGCGATCGCGATCAACGTCGGTCCCTACCACGAGCTTTCGGGCAGCTATCACAGCCGCTACGGCAACACGATTCCGCTGCACTACTGGTACCTGCCCGGCGAGAAAGCGCAGGCCGAAGCCTTGTTTGCGCAATTCCCGCAGATGCTGGATTTCTTCGAGGCGAAGATCGGCCCGTATCCGTGGGGCGACGAGAAAATGGGCGTGGTCGAAACCCCGTACAAGGGCATGGAGCACCAGACCATCAACGCCTACGGCAACCATTACGCGCTGGACGGCTCGGGCTTCGACCGGCTGCTGCAGCACGAGTTTGCCCACGAATGGTTCGGCAACCAGATGACCAACGCCAACTGGGACGACATGTGGCTGCACGAGGGCTTCGCCACCCTGATGCAACCGTTGTACGCACGCTGGCTGGATGGCGATGCGGCGTATTACACCTGGCTGCACCACCTGCGCGGCCGGGTGCAAAACCGCCATCCCGTGGTTTCCGGCACCCCGCGCACCGAAGAGGCGGTATACGACGACGCGCGCGGCGGCCCCGGTCAGGACATCTACAACAAGGGCGCGCTGATGCTGCAGACGCTCAAGCACCTGATCGGCGAGCAGGCGTTCTACGCCAGCGTACGCGAGCTGGTGTATGGCCGCCCCGATCCACGCCCCGGCAACTTCACGCCGCAGTACCGCACCACGGCGGATTTCGAGCGCATCGTCAACCAGGTCACCGGCCGAAAGCTGGATTGGTTCTTCAACGTCTACCTGCGCCAGGCGGCACTGCCCAAGCTCGTCAGCACGCGCCACGGCAACACGCTGGATCTCCGCTGGCAAACGCCGAACGACCTGCCATTTCCGATGCCGGTCGAAGTGGCGGTGGACGGCGGCGTGCATACGGTGCCGATGAGTACGGGCCGCGGCAGCCTCGCCGTGCCGGTGGGTGCCCTGGTGACGATCGACCCGCACTCGGTACTGCTGCGTGACGAGCCGCGCATCACGGCGTGGCAAGCATGGCGGCGCGCGCAGCGAGCGTCGAAACCGTGATTCGGTATACCGGATCGGAGATTCGCCCGGGGGCCGCGTTCCCGTCGTAAAGCCGGTTCAACCCGGCTGCCATCGCGCCAAGCATGCCTGGATGGATCCGGGCATGCAGCGGGAACCGCGCTCTGGTCGAATCCCCAATCCCAAATCACGAATCCCACCACGGGAAGCACAGGGACGCCTTGCGTCCCCACGCTCACTCCCACCAGAAACCGCGGATCAATGCGCGACGGTGGACGCCGCGGCCGGCGCCGGTTTCTCCGGCGCAGCCAGCACGGCGCTGGCAAAGTTGCTGCCCGGCGGCAGGATATCGCCGGCGAGTTTCGGATCGAGCCGGAGCAACCCGACCTCGTCGGCCACGATGTGCGCGGCCTCGCGCAGCTGCGCGTCCGGCGCCTTCTTGGCGTCCTTCTCCTGTTGCAGCTCGGTCTTCAGGCTGCGCTCGCCGGGGTCGAGACCGTCGTCCAGCGCGCTGTCCTGATCCTTGAGAAACGCGTCGCTGCCGTCGATTGCCTTTTGCCGCGCGCGGAACCCGGTCTGGGTCGCGTCGAGCTGCTTGCGCTCCGCCTCGCGCTGGGCAAAGTTGAGCGATACCGTGGTCTTGTCGCGCATCGCCTTGAATTGCGCCAGCTCGTCGAGCATCAACTTCCACCCGGGCGACTTCGCCACCCGTGCGGCATGCTTGCTCATCAACAGCGGCAGATAGCCCTTGATGTCGCCCTCGGCACGGTATTTCGCCGGGGCGATATGCGTCCACGGCAGCGCGTTGTCGTAGGTGGACTCGCCGAAGTCCTTCGCGTCGCCGTTGCCCGGAAAACCAAGATCCGGGGCCACCCCCTTGATCTGGGTCGAGCCGCCGTTGATACGGAAGAACTCCTGCACCGTCATCTTCAGCTCGCCGAACTGCGGCTTGCCGTCGGGGTTGGGGCTGAAGCGATCAAGGTCGATCAGGGTCTGCACGGTACCCTTGCCGAACGTCGGCGTGCCGATCACCAGCCCGCGGCCGTAGTCCTGAATCGCCGCCGAGAAGATCTCCGAAGCCGACGCCGTACCGCGGTTGACCAGCACCGCAAACGGGCCGTTCCACGCCGGGGCAGCCTCGTCCGCGGCCTGCACATCCACCCGGCCGCGCGCGTCGCGCACCTGCACCACCGGCCCTTTGCCGGTAAACAACCCGGTCATCGACACCGCCTCGGCCAGCGAGCCGCCGCCGTTGCTGCGCAGATCCATCACCACGCCCTGCACGCCGGCGGCCTTGAGCTCGGTGAGCAGCTTGGCGACATCGCGGGTCGCGCTGCGGTAGTTCTTGTCGCCTTCGCTGCGCGCGCCGAAATCGGAATAGAAGCTCGGCAGGTCGATCACGCCGATCTTGCGCACCGTATCGCCGTCCTTGACCTCGATGATCTTCTTCTTCGCCGCGCTCTCTTCGATGTTCACCTTCTTGCGCACCAGGCTGATGATCTCGTGCTTGCCGTCCGGGCCGGCATCGGCGGGCAGGATCTCCAGCCGCACCACGGTGTCCTTCTTGCCGCGGATGAGGTTCACGACGTCGTCCAGCCGCCAGCCGATGACATCGGTGATCGCCCCCTTGTCGCCCTGCCCCACGCCGACGATGCGGTCGCCCGGCTTGAGCTTGCCGGATTTCTCGGCCGGGCCACCCGGCACCAGGCTGAAGATCGCGGTGTAGTCGTCGCGCGCCTGCAGTTGCGCGCCGATGCCTTCGAGCGAGAGCTTCATCTGGATCGCGAAGTTCTCCGCCTGCCGCGGGCTGAGGTAGTCGGTGTGCGGATCGGTGGCGGTCGCGTACGCGCTCATGAAGGTCTGGAATGCGTCCTCGCCATCAAGCTGCTTTACCCGGTCGATGTAGTTGGTGTAGCGCTTGGTCAGCGTCTTGCGGATGTCGTCGTCGTTCTTGCCGGCGAGCTTCAGGCGCAGCCAGTCGTTCATGGTGCGCTTGCGCCACAAGGCGTCGATCGCGGTTTCATCCTTCGCCCACGGTGCATCCTTGCGGTCAAAGCCGTAACTCTCGTTGCCGTCGAAGTTGAAGCCGGCGGCCAGCAGGCTGCGCGCGTAGGTCATGCGCTGCACCGCGCGCCGCAGGAACTTGTTGTACATCGCGAACGGTGCGGAGAGATCCTCGTTCCAGATCGCGTCGTCGAGCTTGGCCGTGTAGGGCGCAAAACCGTCGATGTCCTGCTGGGTAAAGAACACCTTGTCGCCATCGAGCAGCTTCAAATACGTCTTGAAGATGCGCCGGGACATCGCATCGTCGAGCGGCTGCGCGTCGTAATGGAAGCGGGTGAGGAAGCGCGCGGAAAGCTGCGCCGCCTGCGCCTGGGTCGTGGTCGGTGCCACCGGCCATACCGCGGCTTTGCGTTGGCCTCCTGCACCGAGGTCGGCGGCCGATTGGGCATAGCTGCAGGTGATGGTCAGAGCCAGCAGCAGGGCCAGCACAGGGCGGAAGCGCATGGGGATTCTCAAGCCGGGACAGGGAAGCCGGCGGCACAAGCGTGCCGTTCGGTGCGGAAAAGAGGGGTGAAAACGTCGCTCATCGGAACGGATCAAACCACTGCATGCTGAGGCAAACCGGGGATGACGGGTGCCGCACGCGTGGCGCGAAAGCCGAACTGGCGACAAAACTCTTCGACCAATACGTCCTCAACGTCCGTCAACCATGACGGGCCGCCGAAGTCTACCACTTGCGTCATCTGCAAACCCTTGTAACCGCAGGGATTGATGCGATGGAAGGGCTCCAGGTCCATGGCCACGTTGAACGCCAGCCCATGAAAGGTGCAGCCGCGACGCACACGCAGGCCGAGCGACGCGATCTTGGCATCGGCCACGTACACGCCGGGCGCGCCGGGGTGGCGGATGGCAATGATGTTCCAGTGCTCCAGCGTGTCGATGATCGCCTGCTCGATGCCGTGCACGAGATCGCGCACGCCGAGCTTCGCGCGGCGCAGGTCGAGCAGCGGGTAGCCCACGATCTGGCCCGGCCCGTGGTAAGTCACCTGCCCGCCGCGATCCACCGGAATTACCGGAATGTCCCCCGGCGCCAGCACGTGCTCCATCTTGCCCGCCTGCCCCAAAGTGAACACCGGATCGTGTTCCAGCAGCCAGAACTCGTCCTGCGTCTGCGCCGTGCGCCGATCCGTGAACTCGCTCATCGCATGCCAGATCGGCAGGTAGGGCTGACGGCCGAGGCGGCGGATGGCCAAGGGCCGGGAATCGGGAATCGGGAATCGGGAATCAGTAGTCACGGCGAGATAATGGTCTTGTGTTTCCTGAGACATTCAAAAACGCGAAAGCCAGCTTTTCCTATTCCCTATTCCCTATTCCCTATTTCCCGCTACAACGTATACCTCACCGCCTCGTCTGCCCGCAGTACGGCATGCGCCATTTCATATTCTTCGCGGGTACAGCAGTGAAAGCTGATGGTGACGGAGACGTAGTTGCCGGCGGCGGAGGCGCGCTCACGGACGGTTTCGTGCCGCACCTCGAGGCCCGCACGGGTGAGCAGCTCCGGTACGCGGGTGGGCAGGCCGGCTTCGGCCTTGCCAACGGCGGTGATCTCGAACTCGCCGGGAAACTGGAAACCCTTGCCTTCGCGCTTGGCCTGGGTGAAGTCGATTTCGCGAATCACTTGGTGGCCTTTGCCGGCGGCGGGGCCACCGTCGCCGTCTGCTTGTTGCCGTGGAACCACAGCAGGATCGAATCCCACAGGCGCGAGAAGAAGCCACCCTGCGGCGCGTCATTCAGTGCCACCAGCGGCACGTTCTGGATCGGCGCGCCATCCAGCGTGATGCGCAGGACACCCACGTGCTGGCCTTTCTTGAACGGCGCGATCAGCGTCGTGGGGATGTCCATGGTGGCTTTGAGCTTGTCGTACTGGCCGGTCTTGACCGTCACCAGCACGTCTTCCGCCACGCCCAGCGGCAGATGATTGGCTTCGCCCTTCCACAGCCGCGGATTGGCCAGCGTCTTGCCGACCGCATAAAGCTTGTGGGTTTCGTAGAACCGGAAACCGTAATTGAGCAGCGCCATCGCCGCATCGGCGCGGCCCTTGTCGGTGGACGCGCCCATCACCACCGCGATCATGCGCTGATCGCCACGCTTGGCCGAAGCATCGAGACAAAAGCCGGCGGCCGCGGTGTGCCCGGTCTTGATGCCGTCCACCGCCGGGTCGCGCCACAGCAACGCATTGCGGTTTTGCTGCTTGATCCCGTTCCAGCTGTATTCCTTGATCGCGGAAATGGCGTAATCGGCCGGAAAATCGTGGATCAGCGCCCGCGACAGGATGGCGACATCACGCGCCGTCGTGTAATGGTCGGCGACCGGATAACCCGATGCATTGGAATAATGCGTATTGACCATGCCGAGTTGTTTTGCATACGCATTCATCAGGTTTGCAAATGCGTCTTCGGAGCCAGCGGTGTGCTCGGCGAGGGCAATCGCGGCGTCATTGCCGGACTGCACGATCATGCCCTTGAGCAGATCCATCAGCGGCACTTGGCTGCCGAGCTTGAGGAAACTGGTCGAGCCATCGGTGCCGGCGCCGCCGGAGCGCCAGGCGTGCTCGCTGATGGTCACTTCGTCCTTCGGGTGGATGCGGCCGTTCGCCAACTCGGCAGACACCACGTAGTCGGTCATCACCTTGGTCAGCGAGGCCGGTGCACGGCGCTCGTCGGGATTTTTCGAGGCCAGGATCTGGCCGGTGGCGTAATCCATCAGCACCCAGCTTTGCGCATCCACTTCGGGCGGCGGCGGCACCGGCATCGCCGGCACCACCGGACGCGGCACCGGCGACGGCCGTGGCGGCACGGCTTGCGCAAAGGCGGCACCCGCGGCCAGTACGACGGCAACGAGCGAGGTCAGGGTGCGGGGCAAAAATCTCATCGTGGTTAGCGTTCCGGTAAGAGGCCTTACGCGCGGCCAAATAGCAATCAGTCTACTGCGACCTGCGGGCGCGGCAGGCCCATGTTTTCGATGCGGGTGGTCACGTCATCCGCGGTGTCGACGTCGTTCAACGGACCCAAGCGCACCCGGCGCATGGTGCGCCCGTTGATCTGAACCTGTTCCACCTGCACCGGCGCAAAATTCGCGCGCCGCAGCTGCGCCGCCACCCGCTCGGCGTTGGTCGCGTCGGAGAACGCGCCCACCTGCAGATAGATGCCCGGCAAGTTTGCCCCCTTGGAGACCGGCGGCAACGGCGGAGGTTCCCCGCCGGGCGCGGCGGGATCCAGCCCCTGCACCTCGACCAGCCCGCTGCCCTTGGGCCAGATGCCGATGCGCACCGCCGCGGCATAGGAGAGGTCGATGACGCGGTTGGCGTGGAACGGGCCGCGGTCGTTCACCCGTACGATCACGCTTTTGCCGTTGGCGAGATTGGTGACCCGCGCATAGCTCGGTAGCGGCAGCACCTTGCTGGCCGCACTGAACTGGTACATGTCGTAGGCCTCGAAGTTCGAGGTTTTGTAGCCGTGGAACTTGTTGCCGTAGTACGAGGCGATGCCGCGCTCGTCGTAGCCGCGCGCGCTGGGCAGCACGGAATAGGTCTGGCCGTTCACGGTGTACGGCGAGCGGTTGCCATACGGCGAGCGGGGCTCGGCCTTCGGCACCGGCTCGGGCATGGTGTAGATGAAGGCCGGCGGCGGGCCGGCCGGCGTGCTGTCGGCCTGCGTGCCATAGCGGCGATCCTGCGGCAGGCTGGTGTTGTCGCGGTCGCGATGAAACCAGCCGTGGTGCGCGCTGCCGGCGCGCGTGGTGCCGCTTGGCCGCGTTGCATGCCTGCCGCCGCACGCCGCCAACAGCGTCACGAGCAACGCCAGTGGCAACAGCCGTGCCAGCCTCATTGCACACCGTCCGCAATTGCCTGCGCGAGCTGCATCACCGCCAGCGCGTACATCGGGCTGCGGTTGTAGCGGGTGATGACCTGGAAATTGTCGAAGGTGAACCAGTGCTCCGGACCGGTGGCGCCATCCAGCGTCAACAGGCTGGTCGGCGCGCCGGGATCCAGCGCCTCGCCGGCGGCATAACCCCACGCCTCGAGCTGTTCCAACGGCCACTGCGGCTGCGCCTGCCAGGTCAGCGCCTTGGCCGCGCCATCGGCCTGCGCGCGCACGGCGACCTGCCCGCCACTGACCCAGCCATGTCCGGCGAAATAATTGGCGACGCTGGCGAGGATGTCGGGCAACGAATGCATCAGGTCGATGCGCCCGTCGCCATCCTCGTCCACGCCGTAGTCGCGGATGCTGTCGGGCATGAATTGGCCCCAGCCCTGGGCGCCGGCGTATGAACCGGTCAGGCTGTCGAGCGGGCCGGCGAGATGATCGGCCGGCAGTTCGAGCAGGGTCTTGAGCTGCTGGCGGAAATACTTCTCGCGCGGCGGGTAGTAAAAGCCGAGGGTGACCAGCGCATCGAGCACCTTGTACTTGCCGGTGACACGCCCGTAGAAAGTTTCGACGCCGAGGATCGCCACCAGGTACTGCGGCGCCACGCCGTACTCGCGACCGACGCGCTCGAGCAGGTCGCGGTGCTCGCGATAGAACGCGATGCCGTCGTCGATGCGCGCGGAAGTGAGAAAGATTGGCCGGTAGGCACTCCACGGCTTGCTCTCGGCCGGGCGGCTGATCGCCGCGAGGATGGCCGGCTGTACTTGCGCCGCATCCAGTAGCGCGTCCAGCGCCTGCGGATCCTTGCCGGTGTCACGGGCCACCTCGGCCACCAGGGCTGCCTGGCCGGGAAGGACGGCGGCCAACGCGGCCGCAAACGGCGTGCACAACGAGAGCAGCAGCAAGGTTCGGCACAGCGCTCTGCGCAATCGCGGCGCAAGGATCACGGGCATGGCGGGGAAGGAATCGGCAACCACTGCGCGAGAGCGTAACACGCGTTTCGGCGCAAACCGTGGCACCGGCAGGCCGCTTTCAGTAATGCGTCTTGCGGTTGACGTGAATCGACATCAGCATGCCGAAACCCACCAGCAGGGTGACCGCCGAGGTGCCGCCGTAGCTCATTAGCGGCATTGGCACGCCGACCACCGGCAGCATGCCGGCCACCATGCCGCCGTTGACGAACACGTAGACGAACAGACTCATGCCGATCGCACCAGCCAGCAGCCGCGAGTAGGTATCGCGTGCTTCCATCGCGATCCACAGGCAGCGGCCGATGATGAAGGCGTACAGCGCCAGCATCAGGCACACGCCGACCAGGCCGAACTCTTCGGAAAACACCGCGAAGATGAAGTCGGTGGTGTGCTCGGGCAGGAAATCCAGCCGCGACTGCGAGCTGTGCATCCAGCCGCGGCCGAACACGCCACCGGAGCCCACGGCAATTTGCGACTGGATGATGTGCCAGCCGTTGCCGAGCGGGTCGGATTCTGGATTGAGCATGGTGAGAATGCGGCCGCGCTGGTAGTCGTGCATGAAATGCCAGGCGATCGGCGCCATGCCGGCCGCGCCCACCAGCAACAAGCCGATGCGCCACCACGCCACGCCCGACAGAAACAGCGCGAACGCACCGGCAGCCGCCACCAGCAACGCGGTACCCAGATCCGGCTGCTTGCCAATCAGGTACGCGGGCACCGCAATCAGTACGCCGACCACGGCCATGTCCTTCCACGAGGGCGGCAGCTGGCGTGGATGCAAATACCACGCGACCATCATCGGCATGGTGAGCTTGGCCAGTTCGGACGGCTGAAAACGCAGCACGCCCAGATCGAGCCAGCGATCGGCACCCCGGCCTTCGCCGAGGATCGCGACCACCACCAGCAGCGCGGTACTGCCGGCGTAAAGCCACGGCGTCCAGTTGCGCCAGACCGCTGGCGGCACGCGCGAAACCAGCAGCAGCAGCAGAAACCCGAGGGCAAACCGGGCGGCCTGCCCGAGCACCAGCGGGTAAGTGCCATCGGCCGCGCTGAACAACGTGGCCAGCCCGACGACCGCCAGCAGCAGCAACCCGGCCATCAGCGGCAAGTCGATCCGCGGCCGCACCAGGAGATTCCGCCGCAAGCGGCGCAAACGCATTGCCAGCATCGCGTTCATGGCTGCATCTCCTCATCCACCCCATCGGTTGCGGCCGAGGTGCTGCTGGCGCCTGCGGGTTGTGCGGCGCCGACCGCGGGAGATGGCGGCGTTGGCGCGGCAACCGGCATGGCTGGCGCTGCGCTGCCGGCCTCCGGCAGCGGCGTGTTGGGCGGCGGGTTGGGCTGCGTCGCGAGCCACGCATCCAGCACCTTGCGCGCAATCGGCCCGGCCGAGGAGGCGCCCCAGGCGCCTTTTTCCAGCAGCACGACGACGGCGATACGCGGATCTTCCGCCGGCGCAAACAGTTCGAACCACGCGCGATGGCGGCTGGCAAGATAGGCCAGGTTCTTGTTGGTGTCGTAGGCATCGCTGCGCCGCGAATAGCGCTCGGCGGTGCCGCTCTTGCCGGCCACCGTATACGGAAACCCTTTGCCCAGCCCGTAGGCGGTGCCGCGCGGTGCGTTCACCACCAACTGCATGCCCTGGTCGACCGCCTGCCAGCTTGCCGGGTTGGTCACCAGCGACGGCCCGCTCGGCGGATTGGGCAGCGGCACCTTCGGCGCTTCCACGCCGGCCTGGGTCGCCATCACCAGTCGCGGCGCATGCGGTATGCCGTGGCCGGCGAGCGTCGCCAGCGCATGCGCCAGCTGCAGCGGCGTCACCGCCCAGTAGCCCTGGCCAATGCCGGCAATCACGGTTTCACCGGGGTACCACGGCTGCTTGAAGCGCCGGGTTTTCCACGCGCGCGACGGCAGCACGCCGCTGGCTTCGCCGTCCAGGTCGATGCCGGTGGGACGGCCAAATCCGAACTTGCCCATCCATGCGCTGAAACGGTCGATGCCCATGTCCAGCGCGAGCTTGTAGAAATACGTGTTGACCGACATCTGGATCGCCTGCATCAGGTTCACCACGCCCACGCCGCCGCGCACATCGTCGCGATAACCGCGGCTCTGGCCGGGGATGTAGAACGTGCCGGTGGACAGCACGCTGTCGGTCGGTTTGCGCAGCCCGAGTTCCAGCCCGCCCAGGCCGATGAACGGCTTGACCGTGGAGCCGGGCGGATACACGCCGCGGATCGCGCGGTTGAGCAGCGGCTTTTCCGGGTCGTGTGTCAGGGCGTCGTAATCGGCGTGGCTGATGCCGTCGACAAACAGGTTGGGATCGTAGGTGGGCTCGCTGACCATCGCCAGCACTTGGCCATTGCGCGGGTCGATCGCGATCACCGCGCCGGCACGCCCGTCGAGTGCTTTCTCAGCGGCTTTCTGGATGCGCACGTCGATGGAAAGATAGATGTTCTTGCCCGGCGTCGCCGGATGGATCTGCAACACGCGCTGGGTGCGGCCGTCGGCATTCACCTCCGCCAACTGGTAGCCGGGCGTGCCGTGCAGCACGTTTTCGTAGGAGCGCTCGATGCCGATCCGGCCGACATGCGTCGTGCCCTTGTAGCGTGCAGGATCGAGCCGGTCGAGATCATCCGCGTCGATCCGCGACACATAACCGATCACATGCGCAAACAGTGGCCCGAGCGGATACCGCCGGTTGAGGTACGGCACCACGTCCACGCCGGGAAAACGCCAGCGGTTCACCGCAAAGCGGTCGATCTCGTCCTCGGTCAAGCGCATCCTGAGCGGCACGCTCTCGAACCGGCGGCTCTGCTTGAGCTGCTTGTGGAAACTGTCGAGGTCGTCGCGGCTGAGCGGAATGACGCGCCCCAGCCGCGCCAGCATCGCGTCCATGTCCCTGACCTGCTCGGGCACCACTTCCAGCCGAAACGCCGGCACATTGTTCGCCAAGAGCACACCGTTGCGGTCGAAGATCAACCCGCGCGCCGGCGGAATCGCGATCGGCTTGATGCGGTTGCTCTGCGAGCGCGCGGCAAACTCGTCGTAGCGAGCCACCTGCAGCACCACATAGCGCGCCACCAGCCCGCCGAGCGCCAGCACGATCAGCACAAACCCGACCAGCGCGCGGCGGCGAAACACCACGGCTTCGTGATGCGGGTCCTTGAGGGTGCGCCGCAACTTCATGGCGCCCTCACTGCAGGCGCAGGCGCATGCGCAGGTCGTCCAGCAGCAGGAACAGGAACGGCCACAGCACGGCGCCGACCAGCGGCGCGATCCAGAAACCGGCCGGCGGCAGCGGCGCGCCGGACAAGCTGCGCACGATCAGCAGCAGCACGCGGTCGTTTAGCAGCAGCGCCAGCACCGCCAGCGTCTGCTGCCACATCGGGAAAAACCGCAGCCGTGAGCGAAAGTGGCGCACGATGAACACCAGCGCGACCAGACGCAAGGCCTGCTCGCCGAGCAACACGCCATCGAACACGTCCGCGCCCAGCCCCACCACGAACGCGAGCCCGAGGCTCACGCGATCCTCCGCCTCGAGCACCCAGTAAATCAGCACCAGCGCCGGCCAGTACGGCTTGAATGCCGCCAGCGGCGCTGGCAACGGCACCAGCATCAGCACCAGCGCAAACCCCAGCGTGGCCGCAAACCACCAGCGGGTGAGCCGCTGCCGATTCATGGCGCCCCCCCGGTCGGCGGCGCAGCGGCCGGCGCGACCGGATGCGGCGCCGGGGTGGAAACCGGGCTCGACGCCGCCGGTTTCGCCGCACTTGCTGCCGTACCCGGTGCGGGTGCCAGCGCCGCTGGCGGCCCGGCCGGCACCGCGGGCGCGGGCGGACCGGCCGGCTCGGCCTGATCGTGCAGCAGCAACACGTCATCGCTGCGATCCACGTCGGCGGCTGGTTGCACCTGGGCCATGCGGAACATGCCCGAATCACCCAACGCGACACTCAGCACCGTGCCGACCGGAAACCCCGGCGGAAACCGTCCGCCCAGCCCGGAGGTAAGTAGCCGGTCGCCCACGCGTACATCGGCGGCCAGCGGCACGTTGGGCAGCACGATGCCATCGGCATCGTGTGCGCCATAAGCCACCGTGCGCAAGCCCGAGCGCTCGTCCACCACCGGAATCGCGTGCGCCGGATCGGTCACCAGCATCACCACCGAGGTGGTCGGCAGTACCTGTACCACCTGCCCGATCACGCCGTGCGCGTCGATCACCGGCTGCCCGCCGTGGACGCCGTCGCGCGCACCAAGGTTCACCACCAGACGCTGCTGATAGGGCCCCAGATCGACGCCGACCACGCGCGCAAGCTGCACGTTGAGATCCAGACTGTGCTGGGTGTCGAGCAGGCCCTTGAGCCGCTCGTTTTGCTCGGCCACGCTGGCCATGCGATTGAGCCGTGCGTTGGCCAGCAGCAGGTCTTCGCGCAGGCGCTGGTTCTGTTCGGTGAGCAGCTTGCGGTCGGCAAACGCGATGGTCAGCGCGCGAACCCCGTTGCCGGGCAGGCTGGCCAGCCGGTACACCGGCTCGACCACCATCGAAGCCGTGTTGCGCACCTGCCACAACCAGCTGTTGCGATGGTCGAGCACCATCAGCACCATCGCCAACGCGAGATAAAACACCAGCCGCAGCGTGCCGGCGGCGTTGCCGGCAAACAGGGGCGAGGTTTCGTCGTGCGCGCGCGCCATCGGTCAGGGCCTGTTCGTGGCCTGCCCCGGCACATGGTGCTCGAAGACCATGGGCGGGCTCCGATTATTCGGTGGCGAAGAAATCGCTGCCGTGCTGGTCGATCAGCTCCAGCGCCTTGCCGCCGCCGCGCGCTACGCAGGTGAGCGGATCGTCGGCCACCTGCACGTGCAACCCGGTCTCCTCGGAAACCAGCCGGTCGAGATCGCGCAGCAGCGCGCCGCCGCCGGTGAGCACGATGCCGCGCTCGGCGACGTCGGAGCACAATTCCGGCGGGGTCTGTTCGAGCGCCGCCTTGACCGCGGCGACGATGCCGGCCAGCGGCTCGTGCAGCGCCTCGAGGATTTCGTTGGAGTTGATCGTGATCATCCGCGGCACGCCCTCGGCGAGGTTGCGCCCGGAGATGTCGATCTCCTTGACGGTGGCCTGCGGGAACGCGCAGCCGATCTCCAGTTTGATCCGCTCGGCAGTGGATTCACCGATCAGCGTGCCGTGGTTGCGCCGCACGTAGTTGATGATGGCCTCGTCGAAGCGGTCGCCGCCGATGCGCACCGACTGCGAGTAGACGATGCCGTTGAGCGAGATCACCGCCACCTCGGACGTACCGCCGCCGATATCCAGCACCATCGCGCCGCGCGCCTCGTGCACCGGGATGCCGGCGCCGATCGCGGCCGCCATCGGTTCTTCGATCAGGTACACGTCGCGGGCGCCGGCGCCTTCGGCGGATTCCTTGATCGCGCGCCGCTCGACCTGGGTCGAACCGCACGGCACGCACACCAGCACGCGCGGGCTGGGGCGGAGGAAGCGGCTCTTGTGCACCTGCTTGATGAAGTACTGCAGCATCGCTTCGGTCATGGTGAAGTCGGCAATCACGCCGTCCTTCATCGGGCGCACGGTGGCGATGTTGCCCGGCGTGCGCCCGAGCATGCGCTTGGCCTCGCCACCCACGGCGGCGATCGCACGCGGGCCGCCAGGGCCACGATCCTGACGGATGGCGACGACCGAAGGCTCGTTCAACACGATGCCCTGGCCACGCACGTAGATCAGCGTGTTGGCGGTGCCGAGATCGATCGAGACGTCGTTGGAGAAGATTCCGCGAAACTTCTTGAACATGAGGCCTGCCGCGCGCTGCCGAGTGAAAACAAGCTCGCCAGTCTAGTCAGCGGTTGCTTTTCACGCAACCATGACAATGTTAAAAAAAACCTTGTTTCTCGCGAGGTTCCGGCCATTCGGTACCCGACTCGCGAACTCGGTGTGCGCCGATCGCCAGCGTTCATCCTAGAATGGAACGCTTTGGCAAGCCGCCGGAATCCGTGCGCCCGCGCGCGGCCGGCTGTGCGCCCCACTTACGGACCACCAGGCCACCATGTCAGCCGTCATCTGCGGATCGCTCGCCTACGACACCATCATGGTGTTCCAGGATCAGTTCAAGAATCACATCCTGCCCGACCAGATGCACATCCTGAACGTGTCGTTCCTGGTGCCCAAGATGCGCCGCGAGTTTGGCGGCTGCGCCGGCAACATCGCCTACAACCTGAAACTCCTGGGTGGCGACCCGTTGCCGGTCGCGGCGGTGGGCCAGGATTTCGCCCCCTACCGCGCGCACCTGGAAAAGTGCGGCATCCGGCTCGACCACGTGCGCGTGTTCGACGACCAGTTCACCCCGCAGTGCTTCATCACCACCGACCTGGACAACAACCAGATCACCGCCTTCCACCCCGGCGCGATGTCCAGCGCGCACGACAACCATGTGCGTGATATTGCCGGCATGGAGTTTGCCATCGTCGCGCCGGACGGCCGCGAGGCGATGCTGCAGCACGTGGACGAATTCCACGAGCGCGGTGTGCCGTTCGTGTTCGATCCCGGCCAGGCAATGCCGCTGTTCAGCGGCGAAGAGTTCCGCGCGATGATCGAAAAGTCGACCTACGTCATCGTCAACGACTATGAGTCGCAACTGCTGCAGACGCGCACTGGCTGGAGCGCGGCGGAAATCGCCGCGCGGGTCAAGGCGTACATCGTCACCCTGGGGCCGCGCGGTTCGCTGATCCACGCCGGCGGCAAGGATTACGCCATTCCGCCGGCGCACGAGCACGCCATCGTCGACCCCACCGGCTGCGGCGACGCGTACCGCGCGGGGCTCATCTACGCGATCATGCACGGCCAGGACTGGGCCACCGTGGGCCGCGTTGCGTCACTGATGGGCGCACTCAAGATCGAGCACCCCGGCACCCAGAACCAGCACTTCGGCTACACCGAATTCGCCGCCATGTTCAAGGCGCAGTTCGGCCACGCGCTGGGCTGACGGCCGCGTTCAGCCGCGGGCAAAGAACCCGCGGAACGCCTGCACTACGCGTTCAATGTCGGCGTCGTCCACGTCCAGATGCGTCACCAGCCGCAGCGTTGGCATGTAGCCCACGCTGATGCGGATGCCTTGGGTGTGCAGGTAGCTGTCGAGCGCCTGCAGGCGTTCAGGCGGCACCTCGACGAACACCATGTTGGTGTACTGGCCGAGGAGGTTCAGGCCGGCAATTTCGCGCAGGCAGCCGGCGAGATGCGCCGCGCGGCGATGGTCGTCGGCCAGCCGGGCGACATGGTGATCCAGCGCGTACAGACCCGCCGCCGCCAGCATGCCGGCCTGGCGCCAACCGCCGCCCAGCACCTTGCGCCAGCGCCGCGCCTTGGCGATCAGCGGGGCCGAACCCACCAGCACCGAACCGACCGGCGCGCCCAGGCCCTTGGACAGGCATACCGACACCGTGTCGAAATGCTGCGCGATCGCACGGGCACTGACCCCGGTGGCAATCGCGGCGTTGAAGATGCGCGCGCCATCGAGATGGATGCCAAGCCCGTGCTCGCGCGCAAATGCATGCGCGGCGGCGAGGTAATCCAGCGCCAGCACGTGGCCATGCCAAGTGTTCTCCAGCGCCAGCAGGCGGGTGCGCGCAAAGTGCGGGTCAACCGGCTTGATCGCTGCGGCGACCCGGTCGAGCGGCAGGCTGCCATCCTCGGCCTGCACGATCGGTTGCGGCTGGATCGAGCCGAGCACGGCGGCGCCGCCGCCCTCGAACTTGTAGGTGTGCGCGGCCATGCCCACGAGGTATTCGTCGCCGCGCTCGCAGTGGCTCATCACCGCCAACAGGTTCGACTGTGTGCCGCTGGGGACGAACAGCGCATCCTCGAAGCCGAGCTCGCCGGCGAGCCGTTCCTGCAGCGCGTTGACGGTCGGATCCTCGCCATACACGTCGTCGCCGACAGCAGCGTCCAGCATCGCCGCGCGCATGGCCGGCGTTGGCCGGGTGACGGTATCGCTGCGCAGGTCGATCGTTTTCATGCCATGCCCCTCATGCACGCTTGCGGAAACCCAGCCACGCCACGGTGATCAACAGCAGCGCCGGCAACAGGTTGGCGAAGAGCGGCGACAAGCCGTAGACAGTGCCGAAGTTGACCATCGCCTTCTGCAGGAAATACCAACCGATCGCCAGCAGCATGCCGACAAAGATGCGTTTGCCCAACCCGCCCGAACGCATCGTGCCAAACGCAAACGGCATCGCGCACAGCACCAGCACCAGCGCGTTGAGCGGGTACAGCGCCCGGCCCCAGAACGCCACCGCGTACACGCCGGGGCTTTCGCCATTGCGCTTGAGATAGCGCATGTTGCGACGCAGGCCGCGCATGGACAGGTACTGCGGCAGGATCACCGACTGCGCCAGCACCTGCGGGTTGAGGCTCGACGGCCAGCTTTCGGCGGCCACTTGCGTGGTGTGCACGCCGCTGGCGTCGAGCGTGCTCATGCGCGCGTCGTGCAGGGTCCACTGGTGGCCGTCGTGGTCGGCGGTCTTGGCCCATTCGAAGCGGCTGAGCTGGCCGTCGGGTGTCAGCGTGAACACGCGCACGTCGGCCAGCTGCACAACGCTGCCGTGGCCTACCTCGCGCACCAGACTGCTGCGCGCATTGATGATGCGCTCACCGTCGCGCGCCCACAGCCCGCTGCCGGTGGTGCCGATATTGCCGGACTTGATCCGCAACTGCATCGACTGCGCAAGCTGGTCGCCCCAGGGCGCGGCGGTTTCACCCAGGATCGCGACGCCCAGCACCAGCACCGCGATCACCCCAGTGGCCGAGGCCGCGATGCGCAGGCGCGACATGCCGGCCGCGCGCAGCGCGGTCAGCTCGCTGGTGGCGGCGAGCCCGCCCAGCCCCATCAGGCCGCCGATCACGGCGGCAAAGATGAACATCTCGTAGGCGCGCCGCGGCGTGGTCACCAGCACGTACACCGCCGCGTTCCCCAGCGTGAAACCGTGCTTGCCGACATGCCCGAGCTGGCGCAAAAACTGGGTGACCGCGTCGAACCCGGTCAGCACCAACCACACGCCGATGAGCGAGCCAAGCACGCTCAGCGCCACCAGCCGATCCACGCGCTTCACCGAAAGCCTCATGGGCTGCCCACCGCGACGGATCGGCTCGGCTTGCGCGGCGCGTGCTGGCGCCACCACAGCCAACCGGCAAAAGCGAGCATCAGCGCATGCAGCGCCCACAGCGGCCACTGGTTGTGCCAGTGCCCCTTGCCGATTTGCGCACGCCCAAGCGCAAGCAGCAGGTAGTAAAGATAAAAGCTCAGCATCGCCAGCATCAGGCGCCCGTAACGCGGCTCGCGTGGACTCTGGCGCGCGAGCGGCAGCGCCAGCATCAACATGACCAGCGTCAGCGCCGGCGCATTGGTGCGCCAGGCAAGTTCCGCCTTGGCGTCGTGGCTGGTCGAACGCAGCAAGGCGAGCGTGGTCATGCTTTCGGCCGGGTCGTCGCTGTCATCGCTGGTCACCTCCGACAACGCGGTGTCGTTGCGCTGGTATTGCATGCGCCGCCAGTTGTCGCCACCAAGCGGAATGTCGTACTGCCAGCCGTCGCGGAACGAGATGAACCGATTGGCGCCGTTGCTCTCCTGATACAGTCGCCCGCTTTGTGCAGTGACCAGCTTGACGTGCTGGCGGCCATCCTCGCTGCCGCGCTGGGTGGCGACAAACGCGCGACCGAGGCGGGTGCCATCACGGCTGATCGCATCGACAAAGATGATGCCGCCCTTGCCCGGCAACTCGGTGAAGCGGCCCGCGTCCAGGCCGGCCGCGATCACCGAGCGGTTGGCCACGTTGATCAGGGTGCCACTCTCGCGCGCCGCCCACGGCCCCAGCCACAGCGATACCGCCGCGGTGAGCCCCACCAGCAACACCGCCAACAGCGCCACCGGACGCAGCACGTTCTCTGGTCCCATGCCGGACGCCATCAGCACCTGCATTTCGTTCTCGCGGTACATGCGCCCCAGGCCCATCAGCACGCCAACCAGGCTCGCCAGCGGCAGCATGTTGGTGAGCCCTTCGAGCGTGCGCAGGCCGAGTACCTGAAACATCACGCTGGTGGGAAAACTGCCCTTGGCCACCTGCTGCAGCACGGTGGCAAACGCGGTGCCGGCGACGATCACCATCAGCACCACCACGGTGGCGACAACGGTCTGCGCCAGCTCGCGCAGAAAATAGCGGTCGAGGATGTTCAGCATCGAATAGACGGATCGGCCAGCATGCGCGCCGATCGGGCCGGCGAGGCGCCAGTCTAGCCGGTTCGACTGCCCGCGCCGAACCGGCGCCGCGGTGCAAACGGCCGGGGTTCAGGCGTCGGCCCCATACCGTACTGGCGGCGCGACAGCCCCGCTGCTGCCCGCACATGCCGCGGCACGCGGCCTGCTACCCTCACTGCCTTGGTCCACCTGTCCCTTCACACCATGCCCCGCGCCGATTTTTACCTGATCGCCAAACCGCGTTTTCGCGAAGAGCCCTTGCGCCTGGTGTGCGAGCTGGCAAAACGCGCCTTCGCGGCCCAGCAGCCAGCGCTGATCCTTGCCCGCGACCACGCGCAGGCCGAGGCGGTGGACGAGCTGTTGTGGGCATTCGACGAGGATGCCTTCATCCCGCACCAGATCGCCGGCGACGAGGACGATGCGCAAACCGCCGTGCTGATCGCCCCGCCCGGTGTCGACACGCCGGATCGCCCGCTGGTGATCAACCTGCGCGAAACCTGCGCCGAAGGCGGCTACCAGCGGGTGCTGGAAGTCGTGGCCGCCGACCCCGCCGAGCGCGCCGGTTCACGCACCCGCTGGCGCGAGTACCAGCAACGTGGGTTCGAGCTGGTGAAAAACGATATGTGAGGGGGTGGGATCCTGGATTCGAGATTCGGCTGGACTCGCGGCTTTTTCGAATCCCGAATCCCCAATCCCGGCTTCATGCCGGGTCAACCGCGGTTGGCTCGACGTCCGCGCGGTCCGCATCCAGCACGCGGTTCAGCATGGCGGCCAGCTCGGCGCCGGTGAGCGGCTTGCGCAGGAAACCATCCATGCCGGCGCGCTGGGCTTCGGCCTCGTCGGTGGCGGCGGAGCGCGCGGTGACGGCAATGATCGGCAACTGCGCGCCGGCCGCATGCTGGCGCATCAGGCGCGCCACCTGGAAGCCATCGATGCCCGGCAGGTCGAGGTCGAGCAGCACCGCGTCGAGGCGGCCGCGCTCCAGCTCCGCCAGCCCCTGCAAGCCATCGCCCACATGCACCACGTGCTGGCCCTGCGCCTGCAGCATGCCGACGATGACCGCCGCCACCGTCGGGTCGTCCTCCACCAGCAGCACCTGCAGACCGCGCCGCGCCGCACGGACACCGGGCGCCTGCGGCGGCAACGTCACCTCGTCGAACGGCAGGCGCACGATGAAGCTGCTGCCGTGGCCGAGACGCGATTGCAGCTCGATGCTGCCGCCCATCATGGTCACCAACTCGCGGCAAATGGCGAGTCCCAGGCCGCTGCCGACGCGCCGTTGCGGGCTGTCCTCCTGCTCGAAGCGCTCGAACAGGCGGGCCTGGCTGGCCTCGGGAATGCCGGGCCCGGTGTCGATCACGCTGAAAACCAGCCATGCATCCGCACGCCGTGCGCGCAGCGTGACGCTGCCATGCTCGGTGAACTTGAGCGCATTGCCCACCAGGTTCAGCAGCACCTGCTTGATGCGCACCACATCACCGCGCACCTGCGCCGGCAGGCCCTCCACGTCGACCTCGAAGCGCAGGCCCTTGCTCCACGCCACGCCCTGTTCCAGCTGCGCCACCTCCTCCACCATCTGCCGCGGCGCGTAGGGGGCGATCTCCAGCGTGAACCGCCCGGCGTCGATGCGCACCAGGTCGAGTGCATCATTCAAGAGCTTGAGCAGCATGCCGCCGGAGCGTTGCATGGCCTGCGTATAGCCGCGTTGGCGATCGTCGAGCGGGGTATCGAGCAACAACTCGGCCATGCCCATCACGCCCGTCATCGGGGTGCGGATTTCGTGGCTGAGCGTGGCCAGGAATTGGGTCTTGGCCGCACTGGTCTGCTCGGCCAGCACACGTGCCTGTTCGCTGAGCGCCATGCGGTGGCGCTGCGCGATGCGCCGTCGCCATGCCCACAGCATCCAGCCGGCCACCAGCACGAACGCCAGCGCGTACAGCGTCCATGCCCACCAGCGCAACCACGGCGGCGCAGCCACGCGGATCTGCAACGGCACGTCGAGCCCGCCCCACCGCCCGCCGGCGCCGGCGGCTTCCACCCGCAGGATGTAGCGGCCGGGACGCAGGCCGACGAATTCGCGGTCGCCATGATTGCCGGTGTCCACCCAGCCGTCATCGAGGCCGGCGAGGCGGAAGCGGTAGCGGTTGGCACGCGGATCGACGTACGACAGCGCGCGCACGCTCACGCGCAGGTCGCGGTCGTTCCAGCCCAGGTGCACGTCGCGGGTGCTGGTGGGCAACTGCCGCACACCGCGCTCGCCGCGCACGGCGATCGCGGTCACCGCCAGCAACGGGGTGACGGCGTGATCGCGCAGGGTGAGCGGGTTGAAGCCGATCACCCCGGCCTGGTTGGCGGCGTAGAACGGGCCGCGCGGCGACAACTGCGCACCGTCGCTCTGGAACTCCTCGTTGGCCAACCCCTCCTGGCGCCCATAACGGCGAAACACGCCAGTGGCCGGTGCATAGCTGAGCAATCCGGTGCGGGTGAAGATCCACAGCTTGCCGGTGGCATCTTCCTCCAACCCCATGGTCACCGGGCTGTCCCAGCCCTGCGCCGCGCCGACGACGCGATCGCGCACCGCGCGCGCGCCGTCCCAGTGGTAGTGCTCGAGCGCATCCTCGCGCACCAGCCAGAACGGGCGGTCGAAGTCGGTGGCGCCCACTACGGTGCCGCGTGCAACGCCGGGGACGAAACCCATGCGGTCGAGATTGGCATCCCAGCGCAGCAGCCCCTCGGCGTTGGCGTACCACAGCACCCCGTGCCGGAAGGAAAGCACGCTCGGCGTGTCGTCCACATCGGTGGCATCGGGCGGCATCGGCACCGGCGTGACCACCGCCGTGCGCGTATCGAGCTTCACCACGCCGTACTTCAGGACGCTGACGTAGAGGTCGTCGCCGTTGCCCTGGGTCACGATGGCGGGCCGCCTCAGCATCGGGTTGCCGGCGGCAAACGTGCCCAGCTTGCCGCCCTGGTAGCGCCACAGCTGCCCGTGCGTGGTCGCCCACACCGTCTTGCCAGTGTCGAGGATGACGATCGCCTCCGAGCCGAGGTTGCCGGGAATGTGCTCCACCTTGCCGGTGGTCGGGTCGAGCTTGTCCAGTTTGCCGCGCTCGCCGACCCACAGCTTGCCGTCGGCGCTGGGCGCCACCACGCTGGCCATCACGTCGCGCAGGCTCGTCGGGTCGTCGGGGATGTGGGTGTAGCGCGAGAACCCTTCCCAACCTGGCCCGAGATAGGCCACCCCGCCATCGTAGAAGGTGAACCACATGCCGCCTTCACGATCCCTGACGACGCGCCACGTCCACTGCCCCGGCAAGCCGCCGACCAGCAGCGGCTGGCTGCCGAAACGATGCAGGCCGGTGGCCGGGTCATCCATCACCACCCCGTCCAGGGTCGCCATCCACAACCGGCCGCTGGCGTCACGCGCGCTGTCGAACACGTAACCCTGCGGCATCTGGTCCAGGCTGAACTTGCGCCGCGCCACGCCATCGGCACCGATCGTCATCAATCCGGCGCGGGTGCCGATGCGCAGATGCTTGCCGCTGCCATTGATGCGCCAGATCTGCAACGAACCCTGCATCGAATCCCAATCCACCGGCACCCGGACGAAACGGCCGTCCGGCAGGCGCTTGAGCAACAGCCCCGACCAGGTACCGATCCACAGCGTGCCATCGGCATCGAAATGCAGCGCGCCCACCAGCGAGTCGCGCACGTTGCCGGTGCCGCCGCCGATCGCCGGCAGGTAGGCCACGTGGGTGATGCGCTTGCCGTCCGGTGCCAGGCGGTCGAGGCCGCCACGGGTGCCGATCCACAAGCTGCCATCCGGCCCCAGGGCCAGCGCCGTCACCAGATCATTGGCAAGGCTGTGCGGATCGTGCGGATCATGCCGCCAGTGCTCGAACTTGCCAGTGGCCGGGTCGAGCCGGTCCACGCCGCTGTCACCGGTGGCGATCCACACCCGATCGTCCCGCGCGCACACGAGTTGGGTGATGTCGTTGGACGACAGCGAATCGGGGTTGTCCGGCTCGTGCTTGTAGGTGCGGAACTCCACCCCGTCGTAGCGCGACAGCCCGCCGGAACCGCCAAACCACATGAAGCCGCGGTGATCCTGCACTACTGCGTTGATCGACGAACTGGGCAGCCCGTCGGCCATGTCGAAATGGGTGAATTGCGGGGTCGGCAGCAGCGCTTCGGCCGGCTTCGCGGCGCTCGCTGCCGGCGCCGGAACGGGTACCTGCGCCGCGCCCGCCAGTGATGCCGCAGCCAGCCAGGCCCCCAGCGCAAGCGCAGCAAACATGGTGGACTCCCCGTGAACCCGCCGCATGATGCCAAAAGTCGGCGTGGCACGCGAGCCGCGGTCGGCCTGCGGCGCTGGCGCACCGGTCGTCGCCCGACAGGAACGCAGCGTTCGCCGGCATTGGCTGGCGCCCATGCCGACGATCGACCAGACTGCGGCCCCTTCCGCAAGCCATCCAGGGACGCGATCCACGTCACTGCGCAGCGACGACCGGCACTGGGGCATCCTGGCCAAGACCTTTCACTGGGGGCTGGCGCTGGCGATCCTCGGCAACGGCGGGTTTGGCCTGGTGATGGATCTCGCGCACGGGCCGATGCAGAAGATCCAGTGGCTGGCGCTGCACAAGTCGATCGGGCTCACGGTGCTGGGGTTGATGCTGCTGCGCCTGGCCTGGCGCAGCCTCGACCGCCGCCCGGTCGCCACCGCACCGCGCTGGCAGCAGCTTGCGGCGCGCGCCACGCACGCCACGCTGTACCTGCTTGCGCTGGCGATCCCGCTCACCGGCTGGTGGTTCAACTCGCTGGCCGGCAAACCGTTGCAGTGGTTCAAGCAATTCAACCTGCCGGCGCTCGCGATGCCCGGCGACGCCCTCGCAGACACCGCGCACCTGGTGCACAAATCGCTGTTTCTGCTGCTGGCGCTGGTACTGGTGCTGCACGTGGGTGCCGCGCTCAAGCATCACGTTTTCGACCACGACGATGTGCTGCGGCGCATGTTGCCATTCGGGCGCCCGCACGCAGGCCGCGCCACCACCGGAGAAGAACCATGACCCGTCTGTCCGCGCGGCTCGCCGCCGTGCTGCTTGCGCTGGCCCTGCCGGCTACCACGCTGGCCACCGACTACACGGTGCAACCCGGCAGCACACTGGGCTTCACCGGCACGTTCCAGGGCGCGGCTTTCCACGGCAGTTTCAAGACGTGGCAGGCGACGATCCGCTACGACCCGGCGCAGCTCGCGCAGGCAAAGTTCGATGTGACCGTGCAGCTCGCCAGCGTCGCGGTGCGGGACAAGGATCAGCAAGCCGCCCTGCCCGGTGCGGATTTCTTCGACGTGGCGCGTCATCCCAGCGCGCGGTTCGTCACCACCGGTCTGCACGCAGTGGGCGGCAAGGTGGTGGCCGACGGCACCCTCACGCTGCGCGGTGTGAGCAAGCCGGTGCGCCTCGCGGTGACGTTCACGCCCAACGGCAACCGGGCCACGCTCGATGTTTCCAGCGTGCTCAAACGGCTGGATTTCGGCGTGGGCCGTGGTGACTTCGCGGATACCTCGGTGATCGGCGCCGACGTGACGGTGCAGGCGCACCTGCTGCTTCAAGCACGGTGAACCATCGCCGGCGACCGCCGCGGGCGCCGACCTTCAAGCATCCACGCCGATGGTCGGCGCAAACGCAAACCCCAATTCGTTCGTGACCGCCACCACCCGCTGCGCCAGCGCCTCCAGCTCGGCGCTGCGCGGCGCCACCCGCGAGCGGCCATCCAGCGTGCATTGCAGTGCGCGCTGCAGCAGCGTCGCGTGCGCGCCGGCCAGTGTGTCGGTCTGGACCATGGTCAGCAACCCGGCTTCACGGCAGGCGCGCAGCAGGCCACTGTTCGCGGTGGAAGCCAGCAGCTCCGGGTACTGCGCGGCATGCGCCAGCACCAGACCCTGCAGCGCAAACGCGATGTCGAGCAGGGTGCCGTAGCCCTGCTTGAGATCGAGCTGGGCGGCGTCGGAGCGGTCCCGTTGCGCGCGCCAGCGACGGCGCATCTCGCTCACTTCGGCCAGCACCCGCGCGGTGTCGCGCGGCGCGCCGAGGATCGCACGCCGCACCTCGGCCAGCCGCTCGCCAAGCGCGGCGTCGCCGGCCACCGGGCGCGCGCGCAGCAAGGCCTGGTGCTCCCACGTCCACGCCCGGCTTTGCTGATAGGCCACGAAGGCGTCGAAGCTGCTCACCAAAAGGCCTTTGGAACCGTCCGGACGCAGGCGCGTGTCCACCTCGTACAGGTGGCCCGCGCGGGTGGAAACGGCAAGCCAGTTCATCACCCGCTGCGCGAGGCGCTGGTACCAGCGCACGCCTTCGATCGGGCGCTCTCCATCACTCGTCGCCCGGGCGCGCTCGCCGTCGTAGACGAACACCAGGTCGAGATCGGACGCAAAACCCAGCTCCTGTCCGCCGAGGCTGCCATAACCCAGCACCGCGAAGCCGAGGCCTGCGCCGGGCAGGCTGCCGTGCTGCGCCGCCAACTCGCGCGCGGCGAGCCGGGTGATCGCACCCACCACCGACTCGGCCAGCGCCGCCAGCCGGCGCGCGGTGGCCGCAGCGTCGGCACGGCCATCGTTGAACGCGAGGCCCAGCCGGAACGCGGTGGACGACTGGAACTCGTTGATCCGCTCCAGCTCCTGCTCGGTGCCGTGGTCGTCCAGCGCCGCCAGTACGCGGACGATTTCGGCGGCGATGTCGGCCCGCCGCAATGGCAACTGGTCGATGCGTGGGTCGAGCACGTCATCCAGCAGCAACGGCTGGGCGATCACCTGCTCGGCCAAGAGGCCGCTGCCGGCAAACACGTCGGCCAGCCGCTTGCGCGCCGCCGGCTGTTCTTCCAGCAAGGCCAGATAGGAGGATCGCCGCGCCACCGCCTGCACCAGCCGGCACAGGCGCAGCAGGCAGGCGACCGGTGCGGCACTGTCGCGCGCGGCGCCAATCAGCTGCGGCATCAGGTGGTCGAGTCGTTCGCGCGCGCGCGCCGACATGCCGCGCACCGACCCCGCCAGCGGTAGTTTGCCGAGCGCATCCGCCACGCCTTCGCCGGGCACGAAGCCGCTGGCGGCCAGCGTGCCGGCCGCCAGCGAGGCGTCGCACGCCGCCTGCCACAGCGCAGTATCGGCAGCCGGCGCGCCGGTGGTGTGCCCGCCGTGCGGCATCAGCGCTTCGGCAAACTCCTCGGCGACGATCCCGCGGTGTCGCGCCAACGTTTCCGCCAACGCTTCCCACCCAGGCCAGCCCAACCCCAGCGCGATGCGCTCACGGCTCAGCGCATCGTCGGGAATGTCGTGGGTTTGCGCGTCGCGCAGCATTTGCAGGCGGTTTTCCAGCCGGCGCAAAAACACGTACGCCTCGCGCAGCACCTTGGCGCGCGCCGCCGGAATGTGCCCGCGCGCCGCGCATACGGTGAGCGCCGGCAACAGGCCGCGCACGCGCAGCGCCGGCTCGCGGCCGCCGCGAATGAGCTGGTTGAGCTGCACGATGAATTCGATCTCGCGGATGCCGCCCGATCCAAGTTTGATGTTGCCGGAGAGGTCCTTGCGCGCAACCTCGGCGTCGATCAGCGCCTTCATTTCGCGCAGGCCGGCAAACGCGGTGTAGTCGAGGTACTTGCGATAGATGAACGGCCGCAGGAGTTCCTGCAACTGCTTGCCGGCGAGTGCCCCACCGGCAACCACGCGCGCCTTGATCCACGCGTAGCGCTCCCAGTCGCGGCCTTCGCGCTGGTAGTACTGCTCGATCGCCGCAAACGACAGCGCAAGGCGTCCGGCGTTGCCGAACGGACGCAGACGCAAATCCACCCGCGCGCAGATGCCGTCGCGCGTGGGCTCGGCCAGCAGGCGCACCAGTTGGCGCCCGAGGCGCACGAAATACTCGCCGTTGTCGAGCGCGCGCGCGCCGTCGCTTTGCCCGCCGTGCGGATAGGCGAACATGAGGTCGATGTCGGAGGAAAAATTGAGCTCGGCGCCGCCGAGCTTGCCGAAGCCGACCACGATCAGACGCTGCGCCTCGCCGGTGCGGCTGCGCGGCGTGCCGTAGCGCGCGGTGGTGGCGCGCTCGGACCAGGCCAGCGCGCGATCCAGCAGCACCTCGTACAGCACGCTGGTGGCAGACAGCGTCTCGGGCAGCTCGTCCAGCTGGTTGACGTCGCGAAACACCAGCCGCAACGCTTCGGCATGGCGAAAGCGCCGCAGCGTTGCCATCGCCTGCGCCTCGTCCTCGGCCAACTTGAGCGTCTCCGCCCGCGGCCCCGCATCGGCGCTGGCGCGCAGGCGCTCGATCCCGGCCGGCGCCAGCAGCTGCGGCTGGGCACGCCATGCCTCGAAGGCAAAATCGCTGGCCAGCAGGGTGGCGCGAATGCGCTCGGCGACGCCGGCGTCATCGTGCAACGGCACGCCGGCTGCGCGGCAGCGCGCCGCAAGCTCGGCGTAACGATCGTCGACCAGCGCCTGCAGTTCGGGGGTGGCGGTAACGGGCATGCCGGCATTGTGCCGCAAAGCGTTTGCCGGCTTGGCCTGATCTTTATCCATGACAACGGCATGAACGGTTCATGTCAGTATCGTTACGCTGCCCTTCCGCTTCATGACCCGCCGAGCCCTGCTCGCACGACCCGGTAATGCCATGACCCCATCGCTTGCCACACGCCTGCGTCCGCTGTTGCCCCTCACCCAGGTGCTCGCCGGTGCGCTGGCGTTCGTGCTGCTGACCGGCCTCGTCGATGGCGGCGTAGGCGTGCTGCCGTGGCGGCTGCTGGATCAGGCGCGCTATCCGCTGGCCAATGCCCTGCCGGGTCTGCTGCTGGCGGGCCTCCTGCTGGTGGCGACGCGGCGCCTGCTGCTGGCGTTCGGCCTCGCATTCCTGCTGCAGGGGGTGGTCTACGCGGTCAACGCGCTCAAGGTGGCCAACCTCGGCGTGCCGTTGCTGCCAGCCGATTTCCAGATGGTGGGCCAATTGCGCCGCGGCGGCTGGCACCTTTTGGCGGGGTACCTGCCGGGCAGTCCGTGGCCATGGCTGGCACTGCTGGCGACCAGCATCATTGCCGTGCTGGCGTGGCAACACGAACCGGCGCTGTGCGCCCGGCGCACCGGCGGCAAACGGCTCCTGGCGGGCGGCATGCTGGGGCTGGCGCTGGGCAGCCTGCTCGGCGGCTGGGGTGGCTGGACCAGGCTCTACAACGGCAGCGTGTTGTGGTTGGAGCCGTGGTCGGCCAGCGCCACCCGCGTGCAGTCCGGCCTCATCAGCGAGCTGCTGCTGTTCCGCCAGCAGTATGCGCAGAAGAAACTGCGCCCCGACCGCGCCATCGCACAACAACTGATCGACCAATCCACGCCCGAGCTGCGCACCAGCCTGCTGCTGCCGACGGCGGCCGTGCTGCCCGACATCGTCGTGGTGCAGAGCGAATCCTTCTTCGACCCGCGCCGCCTGCACGGCTTCGAGGCCGCCGATCTCACGCCCAACCTCGATCGTCTTGCCGCACGCGGCGCCAGCGGCGCACTGCACGTGCCGACCTTTGGCGGCGGCACCATCCGCACCGAGTTCGAGATGCTCACCGGGCTGTCGCTGCGCTACTTCGACACGCTGCAGTTTCCCTACCTGCAGATGAGCCACCAGCGCGTGCCAAGTCTGGTGCAGGTACTGGCGGCGCACGGCTACGCCACCACCGCGCTGCACGGCAACGACCCCGGTTTCTGGAACCGCACCACGGCGTTCAAGACGCTGGGGTTCGAGCGCTTCGTGTCGCAAGCGGCGTTCCCCGCCAACGCGCCGAACGACGGCAAATACATGGCGGATCGCGCATTGACCGACGAGATTGCGCAGCAGCTCAAGGACGACGGCCCGCCGCAATTCGTGTTCGCGATCAGCATCGAGGCGCATGGCCCGTACGATGTCGACCCCGCCGACACTGCCGCGCGCGACGCGATCGAAGTGCCGGCAGCCATCGTCGGCAAGGATCGCGTCGAGCTGCAGAATTACCTCCACCACCTGCGCCACGCCGACGCCGAACTCGGGCGGCTGGCCGACCTGCTCGCGCGGCGCACGCGCCCGACCCTGCTGCTGTTCTACGGCGACCACCTGCCGGGGTTGGCGGGGAGCTACCGCACGCTGGGTTTCGTCGATGGCGGCGACATGCTGGTGCAGCCTAGCCATTGGCTGCTGGTGGATGTCCACGCGCAGGCGCCGGCCACCCAGGCGGATACCGCTGCCTGGCTGCTGCCGGGCAAGCTGCTGGCCACGGCCGGCATCCACGACGATCCCTACTTTGCGCTGACCACGCTGGTCGGCCCGGAGCTGGCCGCGCTTACTCGTGCCCCCGGCAGCCCCGACCGCCCCGGTGCGCGCACCGGCGCCATGCTGCGCAATCTCGACCAGCCAATGGCCAGCATCCAGCAGCTGCGCCTCGCGCACAAACTCGATCCGCTGCTGGCGCACGTCCGCGAAGGGTCGCCCAACGAACGGCTTGCCCATTCGCTGGACGCGACCCCGGCTCCACTGCCGCAGGCGCAGCTGATGCGCTGAGCCGTGAAGAGGCGCGTGGGCGACCACCCGCACGCGCCGATACAATCGCCCCATGCTCAACAACGACATCCTGCGCGGCGTGCGCTACATGCTCGATCTGCCGGACGGCAAGCTCGTTCACATCATCGGGCAGGCCGGGCTTGCCGTGGACGCCAACGATGTCGCTGCCTGGCTCCAGCGCGAGGACGAACCCGGCTACCGCGACTGCCCCGACCAGGCGCTGGCGCATTTTCTCGACGGGCTGATCGTGCACCTGCGCGGTCGCGACGAAAGCCGACCGCCGCAGCCAGTGGCCAGGCGCGTCGGCAACAACCTGGTGCTGAAAAAGCTGCGGGTGGCCTTTGAGCTGCGCGACGACGACCTGCACGCGATCCTCGCGACGGCGGGCTTTCCGCTGTCCAAGCCGGAGCTGTCGGCGCTGTTCCGCAAGCCCGGCCATCCCAACTACCGCCCGTGCGGCGACCAATTGCTGCGACATTTTTTGCGCGGCCTGACCCAGCGCCTGCGGAGCTGACGATGCTGTTCGATCTGGCCTTCTACACCCTGGGTGCGCTGCTGATCGTCGGCGGGCTGGTCGGCACCGTGTTGCCGGCGCTGCCGGGCATCCCGATGGTGTTTGGCGGCATCTGGCTGATTGCGGCGGTGGACAACTACCAGCATCTCGGGCTGTGGTGGCTGCTCTTCATCGGTGCGCTGGGCGCCTTCGGCGTGCTGGTCGATTTCGTCGCCGGCACGCTCGGCGCCAAACGCGTCGGTGCCAGCAAGCGCGCGTTGTGGGGCGCCACGCTCGGCACCTTCCTCGGCATGTTTTTCGGCATCCCCGGCATCCTGATCGGACCGTTTGCCGGCGCCCTGATCGGCGAGCTGTCCTCAGGTACCAGCGTGCTGCGCAGCGCCAACGTGGGCGCGGCCACCTGGGTCGGCCTGCTCGCCGGGGCCCTGGTGAAACTGGTGATTTCGCTGGTGATGGTCGGTCTGTTCGGCCTGGCCATGCTGATGGGCTAGGAGCCGCCTCTAGGCTACCGGCAGCACGTAGAACAAGACTGCAAAGTAATGCAGCACGCTGCCCGCCAGCACGAAGGCGTGCCACAGCGCATGCTGGAACGGCAGTCGGCGCCACAGGTAGAACGGTACGCCCAAGGTATAGGCCAGGCCGCCGGCAATCAGCAGCGTCATGCCGCCGGTTTGCAGCTCGGCGGCCAGCGGCTTGAACGCGAGCATGCCGATCCAGCCCATGCCGACGTAAAGCAGCACGGCAAGCGAGCGGTAGCGGCGAAACCAGCCGAGTTCCAGTACGCTGCCAACCACCGCCAACGTCCACACCGCCGCAAACAGGCCCCAGCCCCACGCACCGGAAAGCGCCATCAGCGTGAACGGCGTGTAGGTGCCGGCAATCAGCAGGTAGATCGCGATGTGGTCCAGCGTGCGCAGCACCGGCTTGGCGCGCATCAGCGGAATGGCGTGGTACAGCGTGGAGGCGGTGTACAAAAGGATCAGCGTGGCGCCATACACCGCGCTCGCCGTCACCGCGCGCGCGCCGCCGTGCAGCGCGGCAAACGCCACCAACGTGGTCAACCCGCCAATGCTGAGCACAATGCCGATGCCATGCAGCACGCAGCTGGCAAGTTCGTCGCCGCGGCGGTAGCGCGGCAAGGCAAGCGTGGCGGTGGTCATGGTCGCTCCGGCCAAGAGTGGCGAGACATCGAAAGGCCACCATACCGAACCGAACGGCGTGCCGCCAGCGCGCAAGTCAAACGCTCGTGTGAAAACCGCTTCACCGCGCCTGCACGCGGCGTGGATGCACGGCCGCGCAGATTATCAGCACGGGTGTTTTCCCATTCCCCGACACCCGCGTTACGCCCCACCTCCCCGTGGGGCTTTTTTTGGCCGGTGCTTACGGTGGTTTAACGGCGCGCATGCTCCACTGCGCCGACATATCGACGATGGAGCCACTCATGGGGCAACGCATGCATGGGCTGAAGACCTTGCGCGATATCGTGCTCGAATACGGCATGGCGGCGCACCCCGACCTTGCCGCCATGGCGCGCGAACTCGGCCGCGTCGTGCATCGCAATGGCGCCGTCATTGCCCGCCGGCTGAACACCCTGCAACGCCATTGCGGCGTCAGCGGCTACTGGTCGCTGGCGCGCCAGCGCCAGCCTGCGCTGCACGTGGCGGTGAAGGCATGGCCCACCGGCGCGCCGGTACCGTTGTGCGGGCAGGCCGGTGACTGGGAGCTGGAGCTGGCCCTGCACGGTGCACTGGCATTGGAAACCTGGCGACGCGACCCCTTGACCGGCTCCCTGGTGGCACACGGCCGCGACTGGCTTGGTCCCGGCGATGCGCGCTGGTTCGAGCACGACGCTGCCCTGGTGCACCGTTGCCGCAACCTGTCGCGGCGGGAAACCGCCTATACCTTGCACGTGTGCCGCAGCGCCGACGCAAGTCACCGCGACATCCCCGGCGGCGAGACGGCAGGGTGGCTGCCACCGGCCCTTGCCGGCCCGCGTCGCATCGCCTCCTGACGCCCCCGCCGGACACCGCGCCGATGCATCGACGGATCGCCATCATCGGCGGTGGCGCTGCCGCCGCGACCTTGCTCGGCGAGTTGCTTGGCCGCGAGGTGCCCCAGCCACTCCACATCGACTGGTATACAGGTACTGGCGTACCGGGCCGCGGCGTGGCCTATGCCAACCCGTCGCCCCGCCTGCTGCTCAACGTGCGCGCGGCGTCGATGGGCCTGTTTGCCGGCAAGCCGTAAGGTTTTCTCGATTTCGTGCAGCGCGCCGACGCCAGCGTGCGCGGCACCGATTTCGTGCCGCGCTGGCGTTACGGCGACTATCTCGAAGACGAAGTGCGCCGCGCGCTGGCGCACGGCAAGGCGCGCGGCCACGACGTGCAAAGCGTGCCGCTGTGCGCCGACGCCTTGGTGCCCGAAGCCTCCGGCGTCACCGTGGTCTGTGGCGACGATGCCCGCCCCGTCGATGCCGCGGTGCTCGCCATTGGCAGCCTGCCGCCGCACCCGCTGGCCGGCGTGAGTGCCGCAGCGCGGGCCAGCGGCCGGTATGCCGTCGATCCGTGGTTGCTGCTGACGAACGAGCCCGCGCCGTCGGCCGAGGTGATCGTGATCGGCATGGGGCTGACCGCCATTGACGTGATCCTGGAGCTGGCGGCGCGTTGGCCTGACACCCGCTTCACCGCACTGTCGCGCCACGGCCACTGGCCGGAGCCACACCTGCCCACCATGGCCATCCCGAGCAACGATGGCAGCGAGCTGGTGGAAGGCTTGCTGGAAGATGCCGACCTGTGGCGCTGGATGCACCTGCTGCGCGAAACCATGGGGCTGGAAGACGACTGGCGCAGCGTATTTGACAGCCTGCGCCCCCACGCCGCACTGCTGTGGGCGCAACTGCCGAGTGCGCAACGCGCACGTTTTCTGCGCCACGCGCACTGGGCATGGGAGCGCGCCCGGCACCGCATGCCGGTGCCCGTGGTGATGGCCGTCGCCGAGCTGGAACGCAGTGGCCGCCTCACCCACCGGCGCGGCCGCGTGCGCAGCGTCGACGTCGATGCAGATGGCGCCACACTGGCGTTGACCCTGCAGGCGCCCGGCCCCGGTGCGCCGGACCAGCTGCATGCCGGCCTCGTCGTGCAGGCCACCGGCATGGCGTTCGACGCGCGCCACACCACCCACCCGCTGTTGCGCCAGATGGTGCTGAACCGCCACGTGGTGCCCGATCCGCTCGGGCTCGGACTGGTTGCCACGCCCGACTGCCGGCTATGCCATCCGGGCGGCGCGTGGCCGCACCTGTTCGCGCTCGGCAGCCTGTTGCGCGGTACGCTGTGGGAGTCCACCGCCATGCCGGAGATCCGCCAGCAGGCGCGCGCCGTGGTCGACCAGTTGCTGGCGGACTGAGTGCGGGGAACGGATTATCCGGCCTGCGGCCACCGCCCACCGCCGACCTGCCTGTCTTCATCCGCCATGGAAGCGTTCGCCACCGCATGAGTAACGACCTGATCGGGCTGATTGCCGTGGTGATGCACGTCGGCGGCATCGTCGCGGCGGCACGCGCGCTGATGCACACGCGCACGCCGCAGGGCACGATCGCCTGGGTGCTCGGCCTGCTGCTGTTGCCGGAGCTCACGCTGATCCCGTACCTGTTCCTTGGCACCAACCACTTTCGCGGTTATCTCGCCCACCACTACCGCCTCGCCCACCAACGCCACCCGCTCGCCGGGAACGATGGCACCGGCCGCTACGCGGCGCTGGTGGCGATGCAACGGCGACCGTTTCGCGCCGGCCATGGGTTGCGCCTGCTGGTGAATGGCGAAGCCACGTTCGACGCCATCTTTGCGGCCATCGACCACGCGCAACGCAGCGTGCTGGTGCAGTTTTTCGTGATCCACGACGACGCCATCGGCCGGCGCCTGCAGCGGGTGCTGCTGGAACGCGCGGCGGCCGGAGTGGCCGTATGCGTGCTGTACGACGGCGTCGGCAGCCATGACCTGCCGGCCAGCTACGTGGAAACGCTGCGCGTCGGCGGGGTCGGCATCCACCGGTTTGCGACGCACCGCTGGCGCAACCGCTTCCAGCTCAACTTCCGCAACCACCGCAAGATCGTGGTGGTGGACGGGCAGTGTGCGTTCGTCGGCGGCCTCAACGTGGGTGAGGAATACCTGGGCCACAAACCACCGCTCGCGCCGTGGCGCGACACCCATCTCGAGTTGCGCGGGCCGGCGGTGGCCGATCTGGCGCAACTGTTCGCCGACGACTGGCAATGGATTACCGGCGCGCCGCCACCGCTGCACCCGGCGCCCGCCGCCTGCGGCACGGCACGGGTGCTGGTGGTGGCCACGGGGCCGGCGGACGCGCAGGAAACCGGCTCGCTGTTTTTCGTCGCCGCGATCAACTCCGCACGTCATCGGGTGTGGCTGACCACGCCGTACTTCGTGCCCGATACCGCGGTGCGCGCGGCGCTGCGGCTGGCGGTGTTGCGCGGCGTCGACGTGCGCGTGCTGATCCCGGCGCGGCCCGACCACCGGGTGGTGTTTGCGGCTTCCACGCTGCATGCGCACCACGCGCTGCGCGCCGGGGTGCGCGTGTTCCGCTACCAGCCCGGTTTCGTGCACCAGAAGGTGGTGCTGGTGGACGACGATGCCGCCTCCATTGGCAGCATCAACCTCGACAGCCGCTCGTTCCGGCTCAATTTCGAGGTGGGCGCACTGGTGGTGGATCGCGACTTTGCCGCCGCAGTGGCGGCCATGCTCACCGTCGATTTCAGCCACGCGCGCGAAGTGACCGCGGGCGAATACGTCGATGCGCCCTACTTGAAGCGCGTCGGCATGCATGTGGCGCGGCTGTTCGATCCGCTATTGTGACGCCCCGCGTCGCTCCACCCAGCCTCGCGGCGTCCTACCGATTCCCTATTCCCGGTCTTGCCCCATGCTCGCCTTGGCGATCTTCATCCTCACCCTCGTACTCGTCGTCTGGCAGCCGCGCGGCCTCGGCATCGGCTGGATCGCCATGGGCGGCGCGCTGCTGGCGCTCGCCACCGGCGTGGTGCAGCTCGCCGACGTGGCGCGGGTGTGGCACATCGTGTGGGACGCGACCTTCACCTTTGTCGCGCTGATCGTCATCTCGCTGCTGCTCGATGCCGCCGGGTTCTTCACCTGGGCGGCGCTGCACATCGCGCGCTGGGGCGGCGGCCGCGGGCGCCGGCTGTTTCCGCTGGTGGTGCTGCTGGGCGCCACCATTTCCGCCTGCTTCGCCAACGATGGCGCCGCGCTGCTGCTGACGCCGATCGTGATCGCGATCCTGCTGCGCCTGGAGTTCCCGCCGCGCGCCGCCTTCGCCTTCGTCATTGCCACCGGCTTCATTGCCGATACCGCGAGCCTGCCGCTGGTGATCTCGAACCTGGTCAACATCGTCAGCGCGAACTTTTTCGGCATCGGTTTCGACCGCTACGCGGCGGTGATGGTGCCGGTGGATCTGGTCTCCATCGCGACCACGCTCGGCGTGCTGTGGCTGGCATTCCGGCGTGACGTGCCGACACACTACGCGCTCGAAAAGCTGGCGGCGCCGGCGAGCGCCATCGTCGACCACCGGGTGTTTCGCGCGGCGCTGCCGATCCTCGCCAGCCTGTTGATCGCCTACTTCGCGCTGGCGCCGTGGCGGGTGCCGTTCTCGATCGCCACCGGTGCGGCCGCGCTCGCGCTCGTGCTGGTCGCCGCCCGCATCGGACAACGCCAGCCCGCAGTGCTGCCGGTCGCCCGCGTGCTGCGCGCCGCGCCCTGGCAGATCGTGTGGTTTTCGCTCGGCATGTATCTCGTGGTGTACGGCCTGGGCGAAGCCGGCCTCACCCGCCGCGCCGCCGGCGTGCTCAACTGGCTGGGCCAGCGCGGCGACATCGTCGCCACGGTCGGTACCGGGTTTCTTTCGGCCCTGCTCGCCTCGGTGATGAACAACATGCCATCGACCCTGGTCGGTGCGCTCGCCGTGGCGCAAGCCCAGGTGCCGCCGCTGACGCGCGAGCTGATGGTGTACGCCAACGTGATCGGCAACGACCTTGGCCCCAAGTTCACCCCGATCGGCAGCCTCGCCACCTTGCTGTGGCTGCACGTGCTCGCGGGCAAGGGCCAGCGCGTGGGCTGGGGGCAATACATGAAAGTGGGCCTGCTGCTGACCCCGCCGGTACTGCTCGCCACGCTGCTGGCACTCGCGCTGTGGCTGCCCGCGCTGCATCGGCTGGCCGCCGCATGAGTGCGCCAACGACCAGCGATCCTCCCCCACCCCTGCTCGCCGCGCGCGGCCTGGGCTGCACCTTCGGCGCGCGCGCCTTGTGGCATGACCTCACGCTCACCGTGCATGGCCGCGAGCGCTGGGCCATCGTCGGACCGTCGGGCAGCGGCAAGACGGTGCTGCTGCGCACGCTGGCCGGGCTGGCACCGCGCCAGGCCGGCACGCTGCAACTGGACGGCCAGGACTTCGACACCGCCCGGCCGCCGGCGTGGCGCGCCCGTGCGATGTACCTCGCGCAGCGCCCGGCGTTGCCGGAGGGCACGGTGGCGGCCGCGCTGGCCGCGCCGTTCCGCTGGCGCATCCATCGCGGCAAGACGTTTCGCCGCGAGGATGCAGAACGCGCACTGGCCGACATCGGCATCGGCGCCGATTTCCTCGCACAGGACACCGACCGCCTGTCCGGCGGCGAGGCCCAGCTGGTAGCCGTGCTGCGCGCATTGCTGCTGGGCCCGACGCTGCTTCTGCTGGACGAGCCCACCGCCTCGCTCGACCCGGCGCGCACCGCGCATGTCGAAACCCTGATCGCGCACTGGCTGGCGCAACAGCCGGCCCGCGCCTGCCTCTGGACCAGCCACGACGCCGCGCAACTGGCGCGTGTCAGTGACCATCGGCTGACGCTGGAGGCTGCGCCATGAATGCCGGTTACCTCGACATCGGCAACTGGCAACTCGCGTTTGCGGCGGGGCTGATCCTCGTAAACCTCGCGCTGTCGATGGCGTTGCGGCTCGGCATCACGCGCGGGCTCCTGGTGGCCAGCGTGCGCATGGTGGTGCAACTGCTGCTGGTCGGGCTGGTGCTCGATTATGTGTTCGCACTCGCGCGCCCGCTGCCAGTCATCGCGATCGCACTGGTGATGGCGAGCTTTGCGGGCTTCACCGCCGTGCGCCGCAGCACGCGGCGCTATGCCGGCATCTACCTCGACAACGTGCTGTGCGTGCTCGGCGCCTCCTACGTGGTCACCGGCGCCGCCCTGGTCGGCATCATCGACGTCACACCGTGGTACCGCGCGCAATACGCGATCCCGCTGCTGGGCATGGTGCTCGGCAATATCCTCAACGGCGTGTCGCTGGCGCTGAACCATTTTCTCGACGGTACGGTGCGCGAGCGTGCGCTGATCGAAGGCCGCCTTGCGCTTGGTGCCACCCGCTGGGAAGCGGCCCATCCACTCATCGTCGCCAGCCTCAACACCGGCATGATCCCCACCATCAACTCGATGATGGTGATGGGCATCGTCAGCCTGCCGGGCATGATGACCGGCCAGATGCTGGCCGGCGCCGCGCCGGCCGCGGCGGTGCGCTACCAGATCGTCATCATGTTCATGATTGCCGCGGCGACGGCGCTCGGGACACTCGGCAGCGTGCTGCTGGCCTATCGCGCGCTGTTCAATCGTGCCCACCAGTTGCGGCTGGATCGGCTGCACACCGGCGCCGCACGCACCCGCCACTGGTGGAGCCGCCTGCGGGCGTAGGTACAGGCGCAGCAGGACCCTGGGGGCGGGCTATTTGTCGTCCGCGCGAAACAGGCGCAACGCCGCCCATGGCAGGAAGATGCCGACCGCAATGCCGATCAACTCACACAGCACGCGGATGCCGAGACCGTCAGGGTCGTGCACCGCTGCGAGCTTCGCCTTGAGCAACTGCAGCGACTGCAATTGCGCAAAGTTGAAATAGAACAGGTTCCACGCGTCCATGCGCGTGGTGGCGATCAGCGCGACGAGGTAGCTCCAGCCGATCTTGCGTGCATCGCTCCAGCCCCAGTGCTGGCCGATGGCGTGAAACACGAGATACAGCACCACGGCCGCCACCGCACTGATACCGCCGGCTTCGAGCCCGCCCAGCCAGCCGAACGCCATCCACCCCTGGTCGTAATTCATTCCCGCCGCCTGCCGAACGCCAGGCGCCATTATGGCGGCGCGCTAGACTCTTGAGACCTCTCACGCATCTCCAGCCATGACATCCGCCCCCAGCGAACGTACTGCCTTGATCGTGGTCGACGTGCAACCCGATTTCATGCCGGGCGGCGCGCTGGCCTGCCACGAGGGCGACGCGATCGTCGCCAGCATCGACCGCGTATTGCACGCGCGCCGCTTCGCGCACGTGGTCGCCACCCAGGATTGGCACCCGGCGGGGCACGCATCGTTCGCCAGCACGCATGCCGGGCAGCCGCCGTTCGCTACCATCGCCCTCCACGGCCAGCCGCAGACGCTGTGGCCGGACCACTGCGTGCAGGGCACGCCCGGCGCCGCGTTGCATCCCGGCATCGACTGGTCGGCGGTCGACCTCATCCTGCGCAAGGGCACGAACCCGCTGGTCGACTCCTACAGCGGCTTCCGCGAAAACCACGGCCCGCACGGCACGCGACCGTCGACCGGGTTGGCCGGCTGGCTGCACGAGCGCGACGTGGAGGAAGTGGTGGTGTGCGGGCTGGCGCGCGACGTGTGCGTGCTGTGGACGGCGCAGGACGCCGTCGCGCTCGGCTTCAAAGCGGGCCTGGCGTGGAACCTCAGCCGCCCGGTGACGCCCGAGCATGATGCCGCCACGCGCGCAGCGCTGGCCAAGCACGGCATTGCGGAAATCACGCTCGACGCGTGAGGGTTGCCGGGCGCGTCACGCATCGTCCTCGCGCGCTGCGTGCACGTGCGGCACGCCGTCGGCATCGAAGCTGACCGCCAGCACGACCGGCCGGCAACACACGCTGCAATCCTCGATGTAGCACTGCTCCGGCAACGACTCGTCGAGCAGCAATTCGATGTTCTCTCCGCAATACGGGCAATCGATGTCATACGGCACGGACATGACTCGCTCTCTTGGTCGCCAGGCGCAGAGCTTGGCGCCAGCTCCGTGGAGACGACGCGCACAACGCGTTCAGGCCGCGGCAGGCACCCCGACCCAATCCCACGGCGTCACGATGTCGAAGCCGTGGTCGCGCCGGGTGCGCGCAGCCAGCTTGAGCAGCTCGTGGTCGCGGCTCAGCAGACAGCACGCCCGGGCGCGCTGCGCAAGTTCGAGAAACTTCTGGTCATCCGCATCGGCACAGCGTGGCAAGGGTGGGGCCTGCGTTTCAGAAGTGCCCGCAAACGGCGCCAGCCAGCGGTCGAATTCGGCCGCGACTGCCGCACGCCGGGCGGTCGCCAGTGCCAACTGCGGGTAGGTCAGCACGCGCAGCCATTCCGCGCGACAGTCGGCATCGGTCACCGCCAGGAATGCATGCGCGTGCAATGCAGCCCCGAGCATCGCCGCCCGCGGGTCGCCGAACACGAACAAGTCAAGACACACGTTGGTGTCGAGCACCACGCACGGCACGCCGGTCGTCATGCGGGCGCCAAGGCGTCGAGCTGCGCCAGCGCGGCCGGAATTTCCGCCGCGCCGGCCACCGCACGCCAGTGCGGCGCGTCGCGCGGATCGAGCTCGGCCTCCAGCTCATGCGCCCAGGTCACGTGGTAGGGCATGTGCACGCCCCAGCCGCCAAGGCGCACCACCGGCGCGATATCCGAGCGCAACGAATTGCCGACCATCGCGAATTCGTGGGCGGCGAGATCGAACTCGTCGAGCAGGCGGCGATAGGTGGCCGGGTTCTTTTCGGACACGATCTCGATTCGTCGGAACTGGCCGGAGAGACTGGATTCGGCCACCTTGCGCTCCTGGTGAAACAGGTCGCCCTTGGTGATGAGCACGACCGGGTAGCGCGCGGCCACCGCGGCGACCGCTTGCCGGATGCCGGGCAGCAGCACCACCGGGTGCTGCAGCACGCGCTTGCCCAGCGCCATGATGCGTTCGATGTCCGCTGCACTGATGCGCCGATCGGTCAGCTCGATGGCAGCCTCCACCATCGACAGCGTCATGCCCTTGGCACCATAACCGAACAGGGCAAGGTTGCGCCGCTCGGTGGCCAGCATGCGCGCGTGCACCTCGGCGTCATCCAGATCGACGTAGGCGCCCACGATCGCGGCAAATTCCACGTTGGCGGCGCGGTAGTAATCCTCGCTGCGCCACAGCGTGTCATCGCCATCAAAGCCCACCATCTTGAGCATGCACACCGCTCCGCATTGCACCCGAAAGGCATGCATTGTCGGCGATGCGCGCCACGTCTGCAGCGTGAACGGCAACGCACCCGGCCGCAGTACCCATGCAGCGACCCGGAATGCTTGCCGTAAGCTCAGGCGATCCCCACCGCGGAGACCGTTATGCGCTGGTCGCTACTGCTGCTGCCGCTCGCCCTTGCCGCGTGCACCACGGTGCCAGCCGCCGAACCGCACGCCCTCGATGTCGCCACACTGGGCGCCTACCACTGGCGGCTCAATACCGCGACCGACAAGGCCGGGCAACGCGTCGACGAGTTGTTCGCGCGCCCGGAGCGCCCGCTGGAGCTGGATTTCGACGCCGGGCGCGTGAGCGTGCACAACAGCTGCAATGCGATGGGCGGCAGCTACCGCATCGAAGCCGGCACGCTGGTGGCCGGGCCGTTCATGCACACCATGATGGCGTGCGCCAATCCGATGCTGAACCAGCTGGATCAGGCGATCAGTGCGCGCCTCACCGGCAAGCCGACGCTGGCGCTGACCACGCACGGTGACCACCCCGAGCTCGAACTGCGCACCGCCACCGGCGACACCTTGGCGTTCACCGGCGTGCCCACCGCGCAGACCCGCTACGGCTCGGCCGGCGACACCGTGTTTTTCGAGATCGCGCCGCAAACCGTGCCGTGCGCCAACCCGCTGGCGCCGGACGCGCAGTGCCTCGACGCGCGCGAGGTGCACTACGACGCGCAAGGGCTCAAGGCCGGCACGCCCGGCGCGTGGCAACCGCTCGCGCGTATCGAGGGCTACACCCACCATGCCGGCGAGCGCAGCGTGCTGCGCGTCAAGCGCTACACGCTGAAGCATCCGCCGGCCGACGCCCCCGACGTGGCCTACGTGCTGGACATGGTGGTGGAGTCGCAAACCACTACAAATTGAGGGTTCAAGCGTGGGTGAGCGCGTACTCGATCGCCGCGCGCACCGCTGCGGCCTGGGCATCGTTGCACTGCGCCGGGGTGGCACGCGGGCTGTCTGGATACACCTCGGTGGTGGTGCGGTAGCGCGCATTGGTGATGCCAGCGCACAGCCCCAGCTCGCGGCAGGCATACTCGATCACGCCCGGTGCCACCACCGGTGAGCCGATGATGGTGCCGTCCGGATCGGCCGGCGCAATGTGCGTCACCTTCGCCACCGCCGCAATCACCGCCTGCTGGAACGCCGGCTCCGGCCGCGCGCTGTCGGCACACAGGTAGAAGCCATCGGGAATCGTGCCCGGCGCGTAGTCCTTGCCGTCGCGTGCCGCCAGCGCGGGGCGGAATTCGCTCTCGTCGGTATCCGTGGTTTCGTGCAGGTCGATGTGCATCAGCGCGACATCGGCGAGCGGAGACAGCAGCTTCCACAACGCCGCCGACTCCGGAGCCGGGCTGTGCGCGCGGAACGAGCGATTCGGGTCCAGCGCATCCGGGTTCCAGCGGTGGATGCGCTCGAAGCCCCACGGGCTCACGCACGGCACGGCGACCAGATTGATGCGGTCGAGGAACCGCCCGGCGTCGCGTTCGAGAAACTGCAGCGCGCCCTGCACGCCGCTGGTTTCGTAGCCGTGCACGCCGCCGGTGACGATCATCGTCGGCAGCTCGTCGTTCCAGCTCTGGCTGCGCAGCACGTACAGCGGGTAGCGATCTGGCGCGTATTCGAGCATGCCGTATTCGCTCACGTCATAGCGGCTGCGCAGCGCGTCGATGCGCAGCGCCACTTCGGAGGCATAGCTGCGCTGGCGCACCTGGCGCGCACGCCACGCGGCAACCTCCTGCGGCCCCCACGGCTTGCCGGGGGTGCCGATCGGGTAGAACGCCTGCTGTGCCGCCATGGGAGTGCTCCAAAAACGAGAGGGGATGGCCGAGTACTCTAATGCCCCACCGTCGGCGCCGGAACCGCAGACGGCGCGAGCACGCTGGCGATCGGCTTGCCCTGCGGCGAAGCGAACGGGATGCCCAGCAGCGCGGCAATCGTCGGCGCGACATCCATCACCGACACCGCCGGCACCTCGCCGGCGTGCAATACGCCACGCCCGGTGGCGATGAAAATGCCCTGCATCAACGGGTCGGTGTTGGGGTAGCCGTGATCGCCGATTTCGCTGCCGTGGGTGGCATATGCGCCTTCGGCGCCATCGCGGAAGGTGTAGTCCGCTTTCGCGTAGAGCAGCAGATCGGGCGCTTGCATGCTCTGCGCCGGGGTTGGCCAGCCGAGACGCGCGGCCTCTGCCGGCGTCAGCGCCTGCGCGATGCCCTGCCGGCCGGCAAGCAACTTGCGCAATATCGCGAGTGAAGCAGGCGTGGCATGGCGCTGGTACACCAGCGCATAACCGTCGCCGGCCAAACTGTAGGCAGCCTGCTTGGCGTCCGATGCCTGCAGACCAGCCTGCGCCAGCAGCACGTTCGGGCGCAGCCGCCAGTGCACACTGCGCTGGCCATGGTCGGAAACGATCAGGAAGGCGGTGTTCGGCAACTCGCCCGCCTCGCGCACGGCACGCACGATGTCCGCCACGCGGTCATCCAGAAACGCGATGGTGTTGCGCCCGGCGTCGTTGCCGTAGCCGGTATCGTGCTCGATGCTGTCCAGCGCCAGCAGGTGCACCAGCAAGAGATCGGGGTGGTGCTTGCGAATGATATCGACCGCGGCCCGGGTGTAGATGCGGTCGCGCCACGCCTGCGAGGCGTCGCCGAAATGCGCGAGGTCGTCGCGGCTCAGCACGCCGTCGGCAACGAGGTCGCGCGCAATCGGACCATCCGGATCGGGATGCTCGGCAAACTGCCAGTCGATGCTCGGTGCCCGCATGATCGCCACCCAGTCCACCTGGGCCGTGGTCAGCCCGGCCGCATGCGCGGCGTCGTACACCGTGGGCACCGCCACCAGCGTCGCCTTGGATGCCTGCATGTCCACTTTGGGCGGCGCATCGCGGCGCTGGCCGGTGATGAGGCCGTTCATCAGCACGTGATGCCGGCTGGCATCGGCGCCGGTAACCATGCTGGTGTGGTTGGGCCAGGTGATGGTGGGGTTGATTGGGCGCATCGAGACGGCGTAGCCGCCGCTGCGCATCAACGCCCGCAGCGTCGGCGCCGGCAGGCGGGTTTCGTGCAGGCTGTGCGCGGCAAAGGCGTCGAGGCTGATGACCACGACCTTGGTGCGCGGCGCGCCTTGCGCCACCAATGGCGCGCCGAAACTGGCCACCGCCAGCACGGTCGCAGCCAGCAGGCGATGGAGGGTTGAAGCGGGCATGCGCATGGCGCAACTCCTTGGCGTGCAGGCGCCGGTTCAGGGTCGCGGCAACGCCGGCGGCTTCGGTTGCGCCGGCGGCAATGACGCGGTGTTCCACCCAAAGGTTGCCACGCTTTGCGCGGGCAAGGTGTAGCTAAACGCGGTCTGGCCGGCGCGCACGCTGATCGCACGCGGCGCATGGTTGCTGTTGATGGCCACCAGTACCAGCGAGCCATCCGGGTTGCGGAACGCGACATTGGCCAAACCGTCGCCGGTCGCGGTGGACCACACGCGCACTGCGTCCGGCAGCACAAACCGACTGTAGTGCGCAAACGCGTAGTACTCGTCGTTGCGGCTGATTGCGCCGGTTTTGGTATCGACCAGCAGGATGCCCTTGCACAGATCGCAACCGCCGAAATGCGGGCCGTGTGTTTGATCCAGGATCAGGTTCCAGTAGATCACCCCGCGCGCCCAGTGGCGCAGGCTGCCCAGCAGCAGGTCGCGCGCAAACCACATCAGTTCGCCATGCTGGGCCGAGGCCCAGTCGCCGCCGGAACACTCGGTGACGTAGATGTCCTTGTCCGGATAGGCCCGGTGCACGTCGCTCTGCGCGGCCGGCGTGCCGCGGTAGCAGTGCCATGCGGTGCCGGCCATGTAGCCGGCGGCGTCCGGATCGCCAAGCACACTCAACGGCTGCTGCAGCTCATCCCAGTTGTGGTCCCAGCCGAGGATCACCGTGTGCGGCTTGCGCCCGGCCAGCATTGGGCCGAGGTACTGCGAGATGATGCGCGTGCGCGCCTCGGCGGTGAGCTCCATGCCCGGGTAGGTCTTGGGCAGGAAATTCGGCTCGTTCTGCAGCGTGAGCGCAAAGATCGGAATGCCGTAACTGCGGTAGGTGTCGACGTAGCGCGCGAGGTAGGCCGCAAACGTCGGCTCGTACTCCTCGAGCAACGCGCCGCCGATCAGCGTATTGCCGGATTTCATCCACGCCGGGGCACTCCATGGCGAGGCGACGATCTGGATGTGCGGGTTGATCGCCAGGATCTCCCGCGTCGTCGGAATCACGTCGCGCAGGTTTTCCGCCACGTTGAAATGCTGCAGCTCGGTATCGGTGCCGCCGCGTGGCAAATCATCCAGCGTGTACGGCTTGAGCGAAAAATCCGAGGCACCGATGGTCAGGCGCAGCATGTTGAAGTTGAGCCCCGGCGGTGGGCCGAACAGCTCGCGCAACAGCGCAGCCTGCTGCTGCTCGCTGAGCCGGTTGCGCAGCAGCCACGCCGAGGCATCGGTCAGCGCCGCGCCAAACCCGACGATGGACTGAAACCGGCGGTCAGTGTCGATGACGATGTCGGCATGCGCGGGGGCCTGCGCCGCAAACGGCACGTCAGGCTGATGCGCCAGCTGCAACTTGCGGTCGGCAGTAGACAGCCACAGCTGCACGCCGGGCGGTGGCGGCGGCAGGATCCACACCACGCGCGGCACGACGATTGGCGCGGGCCGCAAGGCACGCAACTGCAGCCAGACCGCCGCCGCGCTGACCAGCGTGATCAGCGCCAGCGCGCGCCAGGCGTGTGCACGTCGCGGCTCAGCCACAGCGCCACCGACGCGCGACCACCACTGCAGCGCACGCTGCGTCCGCGGCGGAATTCACCGCGCAACCACCGATGGGCACGTCGGCATCGGCGCCGTCGAGGCCATCACGATCTTGATGTCGGCAAACGCCGCGGAGAACGGCGCACTGGCCGCCACTCCAAACGGCACGTCCACCTTGGACAAATCCGCGCCCGCCCGCGCAAAGCAGGCCAGCGGCACGCTCACCACGTGCCGGCTGCCAGGCGCAAAACCAGCCACCAGCCGCGCCAGGTCGACCCCGCCACGACACCGCGCGCCGCACCCGACAAACAGGGTGGCCGCGCCTTGCGGCGCCTTGGTCACCACGGTGTCGAACTGCAGCGCGGCGCCTGCCTTTGCGGCGGCGACGAAATCGCGCGGCGTCGTGCTGCGCGCCACCAGGCTGGCCGGCGCCAGCCAGCTCACCTGTTTTGCATCCTGCTGGGTGTTCACCTGCACCGTCGCCACCCGCAATGCGGGGCGCGACTCGGGCCAGTCGAGCACGTGGTTGAGATCCGGCCCGAGCTCATAGGGCGCCTGCCCCGCAGCCGCCAGGTACAGGCTGAAAGGCGGCACCGCCAGGGTGTGGAAAACGCCGACCGTGGCGACCGCGCCGCAGCTCGTCACCGAAGCCTCGGTAGGCAACTGGGCCAGCTCGCGTGCCTGCCCGTAACGCAGGCCGTAGCCGAGCGGGAACAACCACGCCTGTGCGCCCGCATTCGGCGCATCCGGGCACGGTACCGCCGGCCACGGCATCGACAAGGTGCCGCGGAAATTCGTGCGCGTCGCACCCAGCTTGCGGGCGAACAGGACGTCGGCCACGCCCGCGCCTTCCGACCCCGGTAGCCAGGCAGCCACGAAGGCGTCGGAACGGTTCAGGAGATCGTTGACGAACAGCGGGCGCCCGGACAGGAACACGGTCACCACCGGCTTGTGCGCCTTGGCGACGGCCTCGAGCACGGCGAGATCCTGCGGGTAGCGATCGGTGTGGCGCAGCGTCGCGGAGGCGGGGATGTCGCCCATCATCTCCGCGTACGGCTGCTCGCCGAGCACCGCGACGATGGCGTCGAACCTGGCGAAATCGACCCCGTGCGCGTCCTTGCTGTAGGTCACGTTGGCCGCGCCATCGGCGTCGCGCAGGCCGGCAAGGATCGAGGTCGCATGCGGGAAATCGGTATCGGTGTTGCCGGTGCCCTGCCAGGTGAGCGACCAGCCGCCGGTCTGGTCGGCAATGGTGTCCGCCCCCTTGCCCACCACGAGAATCTTGGCGCCGGTCTTGAGCGGCAGTACCTCGTGGTTGTTTTTCAGCAGCACCAGCGATTCGCGCACGGCGCGGCGCGCAAGGTCGCGATCCTCCAGCAGCGCCGCGTCGCCGGCACCGGCGCGCTGCGACGGCCGCTTGCCGTCGAACAAACCCATGCGCAGCTTCACCTCGATGATGCGGGTGGCGGCATCGTCGATGCGCGCCAGCGGGATCTTGCCCGCCTGTACTTCGCGCGTGGTGTTGGCAATGAACGCCTTCCAGTCATCCGGCACCATGAAGAGGTCGATGCCGGCATTCACCGCCAGCGCGCAGTCGGCGTTGGTGCAGCCGGGCAACTGGCCGATCGCGTTCCAGTCCGACACCACCAGGCCGCCAAAGCCGAGCTTGTCCTTCAGCACGCCGGTCACCAGCGCCCTGGCACCGCTGATCTTGCCGTAGTCGATGTGCTGCGCAAGATCGTCCCAGCTGTTGTAGGAAACCATCACGCTTTGCACGCCGGCGCGCAGTGCGCCGTAATAGCCGGCGCCGTGCACGTTGATCATCGCCTCGCGGTTCACTCGCGCCTGACCCTGGTCCTTGCCCTGCCAGGTCGCGCCGTCGCCGATGAAATGCTTGGCGGTCGCGATCACGTCGTGATCGCCGAACTTGCCCTGCAAGCCTGCGACATAGGCCTGCGCGTATTCGCCCACCAGCGGGCCGTAACTGGAAAAGCTCTCGTAGGTGCGCCCCCAGCGCGCGTCCTGCGCCACTGCCAGCGTGGGCGCGAACGCCCACTGCACGCCGGTCGCGCGTACCGCTTTGGCAGTAGCCGCGCCGATCGCCTTGACCAGCGCCGGGTCGTGCGCCGCACCCAGGCCAATGTTGTGCGGAAACAGCGTGGCGCCGAACACGTTGCTGTTGCCGTGCACTGCGTCGGTGCCCCAGATGACCGGCACTGGCGTCGCCATGCCGGTGGCCATCGACGCCGCATAGTAGGCATCGGCCAGGTTCAGCCAGTCACGGATCGACGCATGCTTGTTGCCGCCCGGCCACGAACCGCCGCCGTTGAGCACCGAGCCCAGGTAGTACTTCTTCACGTCTTCCGGCGTGGCGGTCTTGATTTCGGCCTGGGTCATCTGGCCAATCTTCTGCGCCAGCGTCATGCCGGCCACGATCCTGCGCGCATGCGCCGCGATCGCATCGTCCGCTGGCAGCTCGCTCTTGATCGCTGGCCAATCGGTGTAATGCGTGGGCGCCGGACTGCGCATCTCGGCAGCCGGTGTCGTCGCGTAGGCCAGTACGCCGCCACCCTGGGTTGCCAGTGCGGCCCCTGCCAGCCACAGCCACCGTAGATGCACCATGATTCCCCCGCACGCGAAAACATCACCGCATTCTACTGTCACGCCGCGCACGCCAAGGTCGATGGCGTCGCAACGCAACGGGGCCGGCCGCCTGCGCGACCGGCCCCGCAAAAGCCACGCGGTGACGCTTACTTGCCTGCCGCGGCCGGCGCGGCCGCCGAGACCGGTTCAAGGTTGAAGCTGAGCGTGGTGACCTTCGCATCGAGCCCCTTGATGACATCCGGCGTCAAGTCGTTCGTGGTGTTGCCGCCGAGCACCGCGTCCCGGTTCAACAGCAAACCGCAATGGTGGCTGTTGTACGCGGCCTCCACCACCGACTGCGCGTGCTGGCCAATCTGCTGCATCACCTTGCCGCGCGTCGCATCCACGCGCTCCTCGAGGTCGTGCACCTGACCCTGGAACGCCTGCATGCGGCCCTGCAACGCGCCGCCCTGCTGCTGGCGCTGGGCTTCGGTCAGCGTGGCCTGCTTCTGCTGGAACGCCTGGATATCCGTGTCCAGCGTTTTCTTCTGGTTTTCCAGCTGGCTCTGCTGGCCTTGTGCCAGCGACTTCAGACGATTGCTTGCCGCCTGGCCGACCTTGGACTGCGCAAATACCGCCTCACGCGAGAGCATGCACAAGCCGGGGATGGCATTGCCGCCCAGCGCATTGGCGGCGGGCGCCGCCTGTGCCGCAGCCGCGGCGGGAGCAACCGAGAAACCAGCCGCCGCAACCAGCGCAACGGCCAACAGCGAGTGATGCATCTTCATGTATGGAAGTCCGAAAGGTGGCTCCGCGCGCCCCCATGGCACGCGGCGTGCCGCGAGCATACTAGCGTACGGCTGTCTGGTTCATGGACGACGGACCGATGTACCCGCCAGATCACGCGACACCGTCCCGTCTCAGTTGAACAGCCGCGGCTCGCGACTCTCGTGATCCAGCAGCCAGCGCTTGCGTTCCAGCCCGCCGGCGTAGCCGGTCAACGAACCATCGCTGCCCAGCGCCCGATGACAGGGCACGAACAGCGACATCGGGTTGCGTCCCACCGCCGCACCCACCGGGTGAAACGCGCCGGGCCGGCCGATCGCGCGCGCCAGCGCCGCATAGGTGGTGGTCTCGCCAAACGGCACCGCGCGCAAGGCCTCCCACACCTTGCACTGGAACGCCGTGCCTTCCGGCACCAACGGCACCGTGAAACGCATCAACGTACCGGCGAAATACGCATCCAACTCATCCCGCGCCGCGCGCAGCACGGGGGTCTCTTCCTGGCGCCAGCCCGCCTCGGCGCTGATCCCGGGGAAATACTTCTGCCCCTCGAACCAGCCGCCGGTGACCGCGTCGTTGCGGGCGGCCACCACGAACACCCCGATCGGCGTGGCCACCGGCAAGTAGGCGATGTCCGAACCCACTGTCCGCTCGCGCATAAGCGTGCGGGATGGATGGCACGGCGCCGTGGTTTCAGCTTTTGTTGTACGCATAACGGTGCAGACGGATCGCACATAAGGTTGCGCTAGAGGTTGCATTTTGCGCATAAGCTTACACTTCAAGCAGCCATTCGAAGCGTACCGATGCGGCCCGGAGCCCCTCGCTCCCCAGTCGCGATGGTGACAGACGTTGGCCCGCGTGGTTGCGCGGCTACCCGCACGGCTGCAAAGCGTGAACGGTCAGGTCGCGAAGCGGGCGGTTACGCATCGACCAAAAAGCGACAGGTCGACGCTTCTCGTCACGGTATGGGGCAACTACCCTGACGTTGGACGAAATACACGAACCGTCCACGGCGATTGACTACAGGCATCTGCAGCATCTCTGCATCCGCGTGCAGTAGATAGCTCAATGCGGCTCGATACCCGACGTGGTGCGAGCGCGCGTAGTTACTGAGGCCACGATACCGAGACATGAATTCGTCGAGTTTTGCCACGTTGATCGTAGCTAGGGAGATCTTTTTGGCGGAGTCAGGTGTGTTCGACAGGCAACGCACAAGCGTGCGCGCTTCCGAGCAACTGAGATCGTGGCGCGCCTGCAGTTCTCGCATCGTTGGCAGCCGTTTTGGTGCGAACCTCGCAATGATCGGAGCGACGTCCGCCGGACGCACAAGGAGGTCATTGATACGTTTCGGTACACGCCCGATGTAAGACGACCGGATTGAACCTTGCAGAATGTGCTTCAAAATCTTGACCATCGCCCCGCGCGGACACTTTTTGAGCCGGAGCTGATCCAAAGACTCCAGCCCTTCGCGACTCGCCGTCATCCGGGCCTGCCCGATTACACGCCGCTTGAAGTCCTCGAGATCTCGAATGGCTATGCTCTCCGGCATCATGGTTTCACGCCTCTTCTCGATCACCCCAGCGTGGCGCAAATCACGATATACGTTGTGTGTAACGCCTAGGTACCTTGATCCGTCCCGGAATAGCAAGGCTGGCTCGTAGGCGATCCGTAGCTTGCGTGCGACCTCGGTTTTGATCTCATAAGCAGGCCGTGTACCGTGGTACGAAACACGATATGGGATGCGCTTACGTCGGATCATCCGGGTGATTGTGTAGCGTGGTACCCCGGATAGCTCGGCCGCCCTCGCGGTCCCGCAATACGCGCGTTCATCCTGGGATAGTTGTTGCAAATCGTGAGCCCGAAAACCGATAGCCCATCCCGGGAGCTCGGATGAGACGTATTGCAGCACGGCGTCGATCACAAACAGTGTATCGCGACGTCGTTCGTGCCGGTTCGCGAACAACCCTTGGAACGCCCACGGGAAGACAACGCGCAAGTCGCGGTATTCTTCGCGCCGCACTGGCTTATGTTGGTGCCAGCGTGCACAAAACGGAAACACGCCGTTGGGCCAGTCATAAAGAAAGGCGGCGACCGTGGGTAGGCAGCTGCGCTGCGATTCTACTGACCGGGTGACCGTACCGCTCGTCATCCGATGCTCGGCCCTTCCGATAGATTCGATGATCGTGCAGAGCGTGGCCAGGCTTGCCTCTTCCGGCCGCAGGGGACGCGTCCGCGGAGTGTCCGAACCTATATCCAACACACGGCTCTCCGTTTTGTGCTTCAAGAGATCCATGAGCCACAGCAGCGCGACTGATGGCTGCTCATCTATCTCCGCGTTCAAGGTTGCGCCGCACGAGCAGGTGAGCAATCCGCGCCGGAAGACGTACAACCGCCTGCCGCAGCCCGGGCACCGAAAGATGAACACGCGGCGATGCGTGGGGCATGCAACGGCGTAGCGGAGGTCCCACCAGGCGGGAGCAAAGCCGAGCTCCTCCACGCATTTCGGGCAAACTCCGGCGTGAAGCGCGTTCAGATGCCGTGAGAGAATGGGATGGCCTAACAGCGATAGGTCACATTGGCGAGTCGACGTCGACCGTCGATAGACAAAAGACGGCGGCGTGTGTCGGCACGCCGGAAGCAGTTTGTTCAGGTGCGCGTAATCCCATTTCGCAAACGCCCGCCAGTCCTCGCCTGAGGCAGCAAGCTCCATGATAATGGTAGGTGTGTGGTACCCGTTTGCTTCCGACAGTCTCAGGACGTAGTTCAGCGGTGATTCCAGCGGCTGATACGCCGGGGTCCGCATCAGTAGCCCGTCGTTGAGGATCAAAGTCCGACCTCGGCAAGCACCGCCCGCGGTTCACGGGTATGTGATGCGGTCGGACGGATAACCCGTTGCCCGATGGTCTTGGCGAGATCGATCTTGGTTTGGAGGTCATTTAGTCTGAACCCGCTGCGGAACGGGTTGGGATAGTCCCTGTTCGCGCCAACAACCTCTTCAGACCACGCAGCGCCTAGGTCGTCCAGTCGTATCTTCGACTTGTCACGGTCGATAGCTGTGCGCACGGCCCTGCTCAGAATGGCGCTGACGTATCGGATGAGCCCGCCGGTCGCCAGGTACACGCGAATGGAGACGTCGGGGGATGCAAGTTCAGGCAGGTCAAAGCCCGCAATGCTCTTCTGGAACGCTGCGAGGACGGCAACGAACTGATCCTGCGACGATTGTTCGATCCAATCGAACCGGGCCAGTTCGAACGCTGCTTTGCTGCGAGTCTTCAACTGCTCGTTGCTCTCGATGACCAACTGGCATTCCGATAACCCGAAGCACATCAGGACATGGTCGTAGCTGACCAGCAATTCCTTTAGGTAGTCGGAGGCCTCAAACAACGCGACGTGCTGTCGCTTGTCGACAAAATGCTGCATGTCGTCCAGCACCATCATGCGGACTTGCGCTGCTGCCATGTTCATAACGATTCGGTCGAGCTTGGCAGACGCGGAGCCCGATGAGGGGCGCGGATCGCCCAGCGCACGCAAAATCCGCTCCGCCAGGTTGCGTGGCGTCGGCTTAGACGGCGTGTTGATCGCGAGCACCGGAATGACGAGGCCGTCGGGCGTACGCTTGCGTGGGTGCATCGCGACAAATGCCTTGATGGCGGTCGACTTTCCGGTACCGGTCTCGCCGATGAAGGGCGCCACGACCGGTATGTGGGACTGCGCATCGCACCAAAGGCTCCTCATGCGTTGCAGCATGCGGCGGAACGCGTCGTGCTGGATGACAATGTCGTTGACGATGCGGCGCGGGTCACATGCGTTGTCGGCCACGTCGGCTACCCTTTTATGGTTCGATGATGGTCTGGGAGAGTACGGGCGTTACCTGACCGGCTCGTCGCATCAGTGCGCGGTCGGCGGCGCTCACGAGGCTTCCCGTTGCCAGGGTTGTGCCCCCGTTTTTTGCCACAGTTCGGCCTGTTGTGCCGCCCGGCCGGTTTGCTGGGTTGTCCGCGGCAAACCGCGTGCGTTTCTTGCACTTCGCGTGGTGAAACTCCGAGAAGTCAGCCTCGACTAGCTTGCCGATGTGGTCGCGGGCCTGGCCCAGTGAGAGTTCCAACCCTTCATCCACGCCGACCCGACGCATGGCCTTGCATTTGCCGTGCTGCCATCGCGTCAGTCCCGATGCATATTCCTGATCGAGGCAGGGCACCCGAATCGAAATGTCTTGCTCCGGGACGTCGACGTAGATATAGCCGAGGTCCTCGTCGCTGACCCAGATGTCGACCTTCAACCGCGCACCCAGCTGCGCGCGCAGGGCTCCCATGTCCCGGCTGTTGTAGATGAGGTTGTCATACTGGATGCCTTCGTGATCCAACGTTCGTCCGGTGAGTTTGCGCAGGAACAGGCGCTCGAGCGAGACCGTGCGCGTCGGCACCAATTGGTCTTCCAACGTAATAGATCGTTTCCACGCCTCGGCAGGCGAAATGTTGCCCAACGCCGCTTGGGGCTGCCGCATGTAGATATCGACCAACCAGATCATGTAGATCTGGTCGAAGGTGCGTCGCCGCAGCAGCATGTCCTTCTTCGGGTCGAACAGCGGGCGCGCCGCGATGTTCTCGCCGGTGCAGCCCGGTAGTGTCTGGAGCAAGTCGAGGTCCTGCGTCCGGAACTGCCGTTCGACATGCGGCTTGAACCAAGGCGCCTTGCGCGGACAAAACTCGGCGGTCGAGCCGCCGAGTTCGGACGTGGCTTGCCGCATGGCCCCCGCGTGTTCCTCCAAGCCGTTGTCGAGCACGTAGGTCTCGTGCACACCAAAGCAATCCCATCGGTTTTTCACGTCGGGGAATCCCTTCAGCAGCTCAGCCTTGGGCATCACGGAGCGCTTGATGCAGCGCGCGACGCTGACGATGCTCGGCACCTCGGCCCCGTTGCAGAATCCGGTCACGGCACGCGTGTGCGCATCCACGCAGATGGATGAGGACGCCCGGCCCCAAGGCATGAAGTCGTCATCCAGCAGCACGATGGCGAGCAGGGTATGGTCGATCTCACCGCGTTCCAGTGCGTGGGTCGTCTTGATACCGCCAAGTGAAGTCCGGAACGCGACCATGGCGGCGTCGGGTCCATATCGCGCTGCGATTCGTTCACGCTCGGGGACGAGCGCAATACGGGATTCGATCAATCGTCTCCCCGGGATGGGCAGCTTTTCCGACGAGGGGCGCCGAGTGTTTTCGAGGCGAATCTGTCGGGCAAGTGCGTCGGTGGCCTTGGCCACTGTGATGCGCGGAGTACGCTGCAGGTACTGGGTTTGGACCACTTCATCGGCGAGTTCAACAACTTCTACCGGGTACCGCGGTGTCCGGTTACCTTTCCGGTTGCCCTTCTGGACGAGAGCCGCGACCGGGTCGCTCGCAACGCGTGCTTTTGCGCACCACCGTTCGACCGTCCGCACCGGTGGCTCGGTCGATGGCCACCCGAGCTTGAGCCACGCGTCATGAATGATCATGCCAATCGGCAGCGCACCGCGAAGTTGGCCGACTGCCTGCACATATTCCTGCCGATGCAGTGCATCCTTGAGGTCCGCATCACTGGCTGCGTGTAACGTCTGCGAGGATGCCTCGCTGAGGTGGACGAGCCGCTCCGATGAACCACGTGGGTCCGTGTCTTCGTTCGCGGCAAAGCGAAGCCGGTGTTCCGAGAATGCGAGCCATAGGTCGTCGCACGATTGCTCGTCCCGCAGACCGGAATCGACTTCCATCAACTGCCAGTTTCCGGACGGCAGCCGACCGACCAATTCGAACGGGACGCCATCCAACGTTATGCGCTGACCGCGGCGAAAAGCTGCCAGACCCATGGGAGCCTCCGATTTTTGTCCGGAAGGAAAACCAGCGATTGCTCGGTCAACCGCACGTTCAAGTCAGCGGAAAGGTCGCCGCGATAGACGAGCGCGAGAATGTCGGCTATGCCGGTGCCGGTACAGAGCGCCCGTTGTATCCGCTGAATAGTGACCGTACCGGTCTGACGTACTTGTAGCTCGGCCTCGGATTCAACAGATGAGGGAACCCTATGCGCCGCAAAGCGGCGCAGCAACCTCGCGTTCTCTAGATAGTGTCCAGCGAAGACTTCACGACCGGTGACGACTCGATATCCAACTCCGGTCGGTGCGAGCAGCGTCTGCAGGCGCTCAGCACGCTTGCGAATCCAGAAGTTCCTAGCCTCGGTGTCGCGTTTACACTCCCAAAATTCGTAACGGCCGGGTGACGCCACCAGCAGATCGGGAACGTGCTGATGGATCTTGCCAAGCCATGAAAACGTCAGGGTCAGCGGCTGTTCCTGGAACTCGATGCCGGGACAGGCGTCGAGCAGGATGCAAGCCGCTGCTTCTTCGGCGGCCTCGCACTGGGCTTCCCGAGCGCCATAGCGGTAGCACGGGATGGCGTACCGGCGGCGCACCCCTGACCGTGTAATAACCTTTCTGATGCGATCTCGCCCCACTTCCGGCCATTGCACACGGATTCCGTCACAAGGCTGATCACGCCAGCGACTGCGTAGCTGCTCAAGCATGGGCCTAGCCCGCGGTGCGGCGGATATGGGGGAAAGATCACCGGGGTCGCTCCCATCGTGGGCGCCCCCTCGTGACGTGGCCAGCCTCCCCGGCTCAAGCTGCGCGTCAATCGCCGTGCGGGTGGTCGATGCTCCGGTGCACGAACAACTGGTGGAACGGCGCGAATGAGAGTCTTGAAGCGCGGTCGGAGATGCGGGCGCTGTTGAGGGGATTGCGATTTGCGACGGAGCCACCAAAGCTGACACCATCTGACCATTCGCTGTCGACCACTTAATCGCAGAAATGTGTAAAAGTCAAAGATGAGCTTCTTCCAACGACACATGAGCTTGGAAGGGCTGCTGTGATTCCAACGACACATGAGCTTGAGCGAGGTAGTGTCGAGTCATTCTTGGGGGACGGATTCAACTTCCAATGCATTTGCCTAGTTGCCAAAGGAAGTGCTCATCTTCGTCAGCGCCGCCAAGATCTGCCGGACGATACCAATCTCGAAGTCTTCCCTATCACCGTCATGCGTGCCCTTGTTCAGATACTTCCACGCCAACGCGGCCTCAGGAACAGCCAGTAGTTCCTGGAACGCCTCGTTGCGTTGCGTCCAGGCCGCTGTTGCCAGCCGCCCCTGATCAACTCCGTTGCGGACGGCTTTGGACAAGACATCCACCAAGTTGCGCAGCTCGGGATCGCCGTCAGGCCTGCGCAAAACCAGCGATACCCGCCCTAGTGAATCGTCGGCGTTGCCCAGCGCCTTCCAGACTCGGGTCATCAAGTTTTCCAGGGCCTGCCGGCAGGACGCCAACGCTTGGCGCTGATCAGCCTCGTCAAGGCTCTCTTGGGCGCGGCGCAGGTAGTGGCGATCGCTGCCGTTCTTGACTATGGGCTGATGATCGCCGCCATGATGTTTGAGGATGTAGAGCTTCGAAGCTCCAGGCCTTAAACCGTTCTGAACCTGGGTGATGAACTCCGGGCTATGACAGGTAATCACGATCTGCTTGCCATTGAGTCTGGCATCGCCAAACAACGTGTCGCGTATCCCCTTGCGGTGGTCGTGGTCGATGGCATTGACCGCATCATCGAACACGAGCAACGGCAAACCCAGCTTAATGTTTTTGGCTAGCAGGATAGCCAGCCCTAGGCATCGCAGATGCCCCTCGCTCAATACGCACAGCGCATCGTGCATTTGGTCTTGGCTTCCCACGAACGCAACCCGGATCCGCTCGCCCCCACGAAGCGGAAGATAGAGTTTGGCCAGCTTGTCATGGTCGGGGTCGTCCACATTGAACAAGTTGTAGAGATCCATGACCGTCTCGTTCAAGTCGGCCAACAGACCCTCAGGCAGTCCGTCGCGATACCGCTTGAGACTGTCGAGGAAAGGCGCATATCCGTCTTGAATCCGCTTCTCGAAGGTAACCGTAGCCGCTTCGGCAGCCGCTTCTGTAATCAGCACCGCGTTGGCTTCATCGAACCCGTCGATCTTGGCTTGTTCTGTCACGACCTGCCGGTCATGAATCGAACGGCGGAGTCGAAGTGCCTCGACCTGTTCCTTGATCGCTTCCAGTGCTCGCTCCTCTTCCCTGAGTGGCGCCCGCCGCGCCTGCCTTGCCCGAATGTCCGCGTCGCCTTCCTCAAGTGCGCGAACTTTCGCCAAAAGCGCTTTCCAAGCGGTCTTGATCAGCAGGCCCTCCGACCAGGCCTCGATGGGTTGGTCCTGCTCCGCCCACCGCACCAATGGCTCAATTTCCCCACCAACCAGCGGCGCATAGGCGTGCGTTGCCGCAACCTTTCCATGCAACTGTGAGGACAGTTGGCTGCATTCTTGGTCCAGGCGCTTCTTCGATGCCTCAAGCGCGGCAAGGTCTGCCAGGAGTTCAAGCCCGTCACGTGCGCGAACGAATGGATCCCGCACCACGCTGGCCAATGGCGTATCGCAGGCAGGGCACCTGTCCGGGGCTCCTTCCGCTAGCGACACCACAGCTCGATACAGTGCGAGGAACGAGACCTCACCGGCCCGGGCGTCCAGATCCGCCTGTGTCCTGATCACCTCGGCAAGCTTCTTCCGAATGGTCTTTCGCAGGGCCACGAACGACGCAACCGTCAGCCCCGATTGCGCGGGGATCTGCTCTTGCAGGCCGGCATGGACCTCTTGCAACCGCCCTTCCCGTCCGTCCATGCCAAGGCGGCGCAGCAGCAGCTCGTAGGTCAGCCCCTCTTCAAACCGGTTGGCAAGCTGTACCTGCTCTGCATCGAAGGCCGCTTGTACTTCGGTATTGCCATCGACCTTTTGCCGTGCAGCCACCAGCGCCGCTTGCTTGAGCGCCAAGGCGTCTTTCTTGGGCGTGCCCAGTCGTAGCTGGTTGTCCAGGCTGGCGGTGAAGTTGCCGACGAAGTTGTTGAAGCCATCCAGACCAAACAACATGGCAATGAGTGCACCAGCCTGCGCCGGGGTACGTGCAGCCAACCGCGCGAAGCCTTCGATGCGGTTCTTCTCCACGATGGCAAAGCGCAGCAATTCGGCATTGGGTGCGATGGGGACACCATTGGCGCCACCAGCTGCCAGCAGCTGTGGCGCGACATACTTGCCTTCGTAGATGTTGTTGAAATACTGCCCAAGATCGTCAATGCGCTTCGCCGAAGCCTCTTCGACATAGCCCAGCAACGCAAACTCCAAGGCCTCGCAAAGGCTGCTCTTGCCGCTGCCATTGGGCCCCTGGAACAGCACGATGTCAGGCGATAGGTCGAACTCTTCTTCGCGCCGGAACCCGCGGAATGGTCCGATCGTCAGCTTCTTCAACCGTGTCCAGGGAAGCTGCGCAGCCGCTGCATCGGCCTGTGCTGGCTCGATCACGTCGGGCGTGCCGTCTAGGTCCCGACGCAGCAGGGGTGTCAGCACAGTCGCCCGCTGCCCCCCATTGTTCACCGTTGGGATCAAGGTATCCAGGTTGTCCTGAACGATCCGCGCAATACGCTTGACGTCAGCAGGTTCTTCCGTGGCCCTCAGCCACTGCATGTATCGCAAATACTCGTCGTGTACCGCACCCATCGCTGCCGCTCCGCTGCCCGGCAGCGTCCCAGCCGAGTACCAGTCTTCACTGGTTGGCCCAGCCCTCTCGGACTACTGGAGTCTAGCTGCCCCTGAAACGTCGCCGTGCCTCGCTTTTCAGGAAAGCACGGGCCAACCATCCCGGCTTCCAATCTTATCCCGATCGGGATGTGTGCGTTGGCGACGTTCAAAGGTCCCAAGTGGTCCACGTACTGGAACGCAAGTGGTGTCGGACGCTTAGGCACAGTCTGCTTCGGTTCGGTAGCGGGCGCCTGCCTTACCCCCGATAACACAGGCTAATCACCCTACCCTAACTACGGCCTCTGGCATCACATCTTGCTCCTGAAGAACGGCGCAAGCTGCCCGATCGCCTCGTTGATGTAGTTCTCGCCGTCGTACATTGACATGTGGTTGGCTCCAGCCACGACATACTGGCGCTTGTCCTTTGTGCCGGCACGCTGCATCAGGTCGTCACTCATCCACTTGCTGCCCGCTTGGCTTCCCACCACGGTCAGCAACGGCTGGGTAAGGAATGCCTCGGCCTTGTTATAGGCATCGTAGGTGATGATCTGGTCCAAGCTGCGTGTAGTCATGTACCCAGGCGCAGTAGGGTATTGCGCACGTGGGGTGTGGTAGTACTCCCATGCTTCCCGCAACTCGGCGTTGGGTGCGTCTTCCTCGCGCATCGGCGCCAACGGGAAGATGCCGTTCTTGCTGCCGTCGGCGGCTGCGCGGCGCGCATCGGCGCCCATGTCCCGCACCAGAATGGCATCGGCATCCTTGATGTTGTTGCTCCAGCCGTTGCGGAACATCTGACCGATGTTGACCATGCTGACCGTGCCTACCGCCTTGATCCGGTGGTCGTTGATCGCGGCGTTGGCGGTGTAGCCGGCGCCGGCGCAGATACCCATCGCGCCGATCTTGTCCTTGTCCACGTACGGCTGAGTATCAAGGTAATCGATCACTGCGCTGACGTCCTCCGTTCGCACGTAAGGGTTCTCGAGCTGGCGCGGCTCGCCGGTGCTCTCGCCTTGATAGGACGCGTCATAGGCGATGGTGACGAAACCCCGTTCCGCCAGCTTCCTGGCATAGGTGCCGGCAGCCTGCTCCTTGACGCCGCCGCCGGGGTGCGAAACCACCACGGCGGGATAACGCTTTCCTGCGTCGAAGCCGTCCGGGTAGTTGATGATGGCCGACAGTGTGATGCCGTTGCCGTTGCGATTGGGGATGCCGATCTTCTTGGATTCCATGGTGTGTCTCCTGTGGGCGAGGGTTCGGTGCGGATAATCAATAGAACGAGGGTTTGTCACCGTCGGTGCCGGGTTTGTCGACACCAAGGTTGGCCTTCGAATGCAACGAGGGCGTAGCGACGATCTTTGCGATGAGATCCGCCACGCTGCGGCGGGAAACTTCGGTGCCCTTGAAGGTCTCACCCTTGGTGGTCGTCTCGTAGTCCACCTCGTCCTCGTCGGTCAGCCACGCTGGGCGCAGGATCGTGTAGTCCAGTCCCGAGGACTCGATGGCGTCGGCGGCGCGGCGGAACGGCTTGAGCGCGGCGCCAATCATCACCTTGTTCCATTTCTGGAACTTGCCAGGCAACTCGTCGTAGATACCGAGCGAGGTGACGAAGACAAGACGCTTCACTCGAGCGGCCTGCATCGCTGCGATGACAGCCTTGGCTTGTTCATCGATGTCATCGCCGGTGAGGTTGGCGTAGACAAGGTCTTGCCCGGCCATCGCATCGGCCAGCACCGCGTTGTCCAGAACGTCGCCTTCCACCACCCGTGCATTGGACGACGCCTTGCCGTGCAGCTTGCGCGGGTGGCGCAGGAACAGCGTCTGCCGGATTGCGGCATCATTCGCCAGTTCGCTGATGGCCCAGCGGGCGATCTGCCCGCCGGCGCCCAGAATCAATACTTGCGTGGACATCGATCTGCTCCGTTCGCTGCATCAAGCAGCGAGGTGCCGCTTCAGGAACGGCACCATGCGATCCAGCGCCAAGGCGACCGGCTCGGGCCTGTCGTAGATGTCGTAATGCGACCAGTCGTCGAGCAGGACCAACTGGCGATCCTTCGAGGCGGTTGAGCGGCCATAGGCCTCCATGCCGTCGCGATAGGCACCGAAGGCGCCGGGCTTGCCGCCGATCACCACCATCATCGGCTGAGTCATCAGCATCTCGGTAAACGCCAGCGCATCCCAGGCCAACGTGTTCTGGGCATGCGAGAACAGCATCCGGGTCCAGCCGCCTGGTTGCTGGCCGCGCGGAGTCTTGTAGTAGTCGGTCGCTTCCCACACGTCGCGCTCGACAAGGCCGGCATCCTTGGCGGCTTCCGGGCTGGCGGGTAGCAATTCGTTGACCTGCAGTTCATTGCCACGCGCTTCCTTGGTGCGCTGCGCGGCCATGGCCTCCAGGGCGCCTATCGGGTTGTAGCCGCTGAAGCCTTCGCGAAACAGCCTGCCGATGTTCACTGGGGTGACACCGACCACCGCCTTGATCCGTTTCTCGGTCAGCGTCGCATTCAGCGCATAGCCGCCACCGCCGCAAATACCGACGACACCGATGCGGTCGGCATCGACATAGGGCAGCGTCACCGCGTAGTCGATGACATGGCTGATGTCTTCGACGCGCTGCGTCGGATCCTCGACCCAGCGCGGCTCGCCACCTGAAGCACCCTGGTAGCTGGCGTCATACGCGATCACCACGAAGCCTTCCTTCGCCAACGCCGCGCCATAGACCTTGCTGGAGGTCTGCTCTTTGCAGCTCCCGAAGGGGTGCACGCTGACGAGCGCGGGGTACTTCTTGGCCTCGTCGAAGTCTAGTGGGAGCAGGATCAGTGCCGCGATATCCCACGCCATGTCGCGGTTTCGGAACTTAATGGACTGCATAGCGGATCTCCCGTCTGGAACCGAGCCGACACCGGCTGGACGAGGATCAAACTACGCCCCGAATTGGGCCTTCGGAAGGCCACAATGAACACATGAGTGCTAAGCGTGTGTTTACAATCAGCGAATGAATCCTTCCCTGTTGCCTTCCTTGGCGTGGTTCGCCCACATTGCTCACCACCGCAGCTTTACCCGGGCGGCAGAGGAGATGGGGGTTTCGCGCGCGGCTCTTTCGCAGAACCTCAAGGCGCTCGAGAAACAACTCGGCGTGAAGCTGCTCTACCGCACCACGCGGGACATGTCGCTGACCGAGGTGGGCCAGCAATTGTTCGACATCCTGCAGCCCACGCTGGGCGAGATTGAACACGCGGTTCGAAATTTGGGTGACGCAAACGGTGAGCCGTCGGGCCTGATCAGGGTCAATACCTCGCGCATGGCAGCCCAGGCTTTGATCGAGCCGCACTTGCCGGAGTTTTATGCGCGCTATCCGAAGCTTAAGCTCGAACTGGTCATGGCCGAGCCTTTTTCGAACATCATCGCCGATGGTTGCGACGCCGGCATCCGCCTGGGACGCAGCTTGGCCGACCATGTTGTCGCGGTGCCGGTGACGCCGGTGTTGTCGATGGTCGTGGTGGGTACTCCCGACTACTTCAAGCGACACGGCGTGCCGAAGACACCGGGCGATCTGGTTCGCCACAACTGCATCAACTACCGCTATTCCGGCAGCGGCGCCCTGCACGACTGGGATTTCAACGAACCCGGCCAGCATGGGCAGCATTTCACACAGGCCGTAACCGGAAATCTCACCACCAACGACGACGAGGGCATGACCCGGGCTGCATTACAAAGCCTTGGCCTGATCCAGAACATCGACATCGCGATTCACCCATACTTAGCAGATGGGCGCCTCGTGCGCGCCCTTCGCGAATGGACCCACACGCAAGCGGGTTTCTATCTATACACGCCCACGCGCGAGCAGATGCCGTCGAAAGTACGGGCGCTTCTGGACTTTCTGGTTGAGAAGCGGCAAGCGATCGTGCTCGTGTAGATCATGGTTGGGCCGGTGTTCTCGATACCCGCTTGGGTGAAAGCTGACGCCCTCCCCTACCCCGATAACTTGCCCTAATCACCCGCACTTCGGCCAAAAAGAGCCTGGCCGCACGAAATCCTGGCCAGACTCGTCGCCCGCAGGCAGTTCGGACACGACGAGTGAGCCCATAGGCGGTCGGTCAGACCGCCGGATGAACATCCGCAACCGGCCGAGTCCTGCCTGTCACCAAGCCCTGCCGCAAGCAGGCGACCCCATCAGTTGTAACCAGCATGCGCCGGATTGGGCTTCGTCGGCTGCCGCCGATAGACCGGTCGCATCCCCAACCTGCCGATCCACTCGGGTGGCGCCTCATGACTGTCGAAGTGCATCACATCGATCGGCCGGTCGATGCGTCGAGACACATCGTACAGGGCGGTCAACAGGGTACGAACGCTGCGCTCCGCAACTTTCTGGTCACCACCGAGCGCGATGACCAAGCTGTCCGGCTCGGTACCCTTCGCCCACTTGAGCCCGGCAAGGTAGGCCACCTCGACTTCCCGGATACCGGGGAGAGCGGCCCGCAGCTCCCTCACCAACGCTTTGGGCAACTGATCGAGCTTGTAGATGCTTTGCTCGCTCTTGCCATCAATATCAGCCGTCCATTTCTGTACCGGCGCGACCTCGCCGTCGCGCAAGAGTC